>JBGPFC010000041.1:0-29201 GCA_041483195.1 Candidatus Eiseniibacteriota bacterium | reverse complement strand
GGCATGTTCAACATCTTCATCGTGATCTTCTGCCTGACGCTGGCCTATGCGTTCTTCGATCCCATCTTCTTCGTCGCCTACCTGGTCTCGATCGCCGTCGTCGGCCTGTTCCAGGCGGTGTACATGGCGAACGCGGGCGGCGCGTGGGACAACGCCAAGAAGGTGGTCGAGGTCGAGCTGCACGAGAAGGGCACCGCCCTCCACGACGCGACCGTGATCGGCGACACGGTGGGCGATCCGTACAAAGACACGTCCTCGGTGGCGCTCAACCCGATCATCAAGTTCACGACGCTGTTCGGGTTGCTGGCGGTCGAGATGGGGGTCGCGAACCAGGCGATCGCGCGGCCGATCGGCATCGTGCTGTTCCTGATCGCGCTGGTGTTCGTGTACCGCTCCTTCTACGAGATGCGCATCGCCTCGCGGGCCGAAGGCGAAGCGGTGAAGGCGGCCGCTCACTGATTCGCGATTCGTGTCGCGGTCCTCAGCACGTCGCCCCCGCTCGCGCGAGCGGGGCGACGGCGTTTCAGCGCGCGCCGCGGGGCGTGCGTTCCGCCCCATCCGCCGCGCGGCGCAGCCGGGGGTCAGGCCGTGGAGCCTCCGCCGTAGAGCGCGTCCACCTTCGCGGCCAGCACGAAGTCGTTGCGATGGAGCCCGCGAATCTTGTGGGTCCAGGTCTGCACCCGTACCCGTCCCCACGCGACGTGCAGATCCGGGTGGTGCTGCTCGCGCTCGGCCAGCTCGCCGACCGCGACCGCGAATCGCATCGCGTCGCGGAAGTCCTTGAAGCGGTACGCGCGCTCGATGCTCCGGACGCCATCGAGCTCGAGCAGCGTCCACTCCGGAATCTCTGCAGCGAGCGGGGCGATCTCCGCATCGGTGAGCTGCGGGACGCCGCCCCGGCACGGCACGCAGGAGGACTGGGTCAGGCCCGACATGCTGAACAGCATGTGAACGAGCGGCCCCGCGGTCAAGCGGGACTTCGCGGCTCCCGCACCGGGCCCACCCCATCCGCCGCGGCTAACGAGGTGGCGGCGATTCGGTCCCGTTCGACGTGCGCTCGCTGATCGTCCCGAGGCCGAGCCTCTGGAGCTGGGGCTCGATCGTCTTCCGATCCCCCACCGCGATGACGATCATGCTGTCAGGGGCGAGGTGCCGGGAGGTGGCCGCGAACACGTCGGCCGCCGACATGCTGGCGAGTCGCGCGGGCAGGCCCGCGTAGTAGTCGGGCGGCAGGTCACGCAGCCACAGCGAGCCGATCGAGCTCACCGTGTGCTCTGCGGTCTCGAACATCGCGGGCAGCGACCGCGCGATCGACTGGCTCGCGAGTCTCAGCTCGTCATCTCCCACCGGCCGCTCGCGCATGCGGCGCACCTCGCGGAAGATCTCGACCAGCGACGCGCCGGTGACGTCGGCGCGCACCATCGAGCCCACCACCAGCGGCCCGACTCCGCGGGTCTCGGGAAGGAACGAGAACGCGCCGTAGGAGTAACCGTGCCGCTCGCGCAGGTTCATGTTGATGCGGCTCGAGAACAGACCCCCCAGCGCCCGGTTCATGACGTCGAGGCGCTCGAAATCGGGATCGGAGCGCATCACCCCCAGCTGGCCGACGAGCAGGGCGGTCTGCGGCGCTCCCGGTGCGTCGACCACGCCCACCCTCGCGCGCATCCGCGTGCCCGGTCCCGGCCGCGACGCGGCGGCGCTGGCGCCGCTCCACGTCCCGAAGGCGCGCGCCGCGAGGGCCGTCGCCTCGGTCGAGTCGAGATCGCCCGCGAGCACCAGCGCCGCGCCGCGGGGCGAGAACCAGCGCCGGTAGAACCCGGTGAGATCGTCGCGCCGGATCCGGCGCAGCGCGTCCTCGTTGCCGAGCGCGACGTGACCATAGGGATGATCCGGTCCGAACAGGCAGCGCGTGAGCACGCGGATCGCGGTGCGGGATGGCGAGTCCTTCTCCTGCCGGATCGAGGTCAGCCGGTCGTTCCGCACGCGGTCGACCTCGTCGGCCGGGAAGGCGGGAGCCATCACCACGTCCGCCATGATCTGCATGGCCACGTCGGCCTGCGCGCGCAGCGCGAGCACCGATACCGTGCTGCCGTCGGTGGTGGTCGCGGTCTCGAGGGACGCGCCGATCGCCTCGAGGTCGCGCGCGAGCGTCAACGCATCGCGCCGGCCCGCGCCCTCGTCCAGCATCGAGACCGCGAAGCCCGCGAGCCCGGGCTGCGGCTGCGGATCGGCCGCGCTGCCGCAACGCAATACGAGTTGCGCGGCCACGATCGGCAGCGCGTGAGATTCGACCAGGTAGACCGGCAGCCCGTTCGGAAGGTCGAAGCGGCGGGCGGCGGGCAGAGCGGCGGCCGCGCCCGGGGCCGGGCCGGGCATCGCCGCGCGCCACGCCTCGGCCGACACGATGCGCGACCGCGTGAGTCTGGGAGCGGGCGGCGTCAAGGGCTCGGGAGGAATGTGCTTCTCCCCCGGCACCGCGAATACCACGACGCGGCCGGCGGCCGCGAGCTGCTCGCTCGCGAAGTGCCTGACGTCCTCCACCGAGACCGCCGAGAAGCGCGCGAGGTCCTTCTCGAGAAATCCCGGATCGTGCAGATACTGGTTGTAGAGGTTGAGGCGATTCGCGACCCCCTCGAATCCGCCGAGGTGCTCGAGGCTGGAGACGATCTGCGAGTAGATGCCGTTCTTCGCGGCCGCGAGCTCGGGACCGGTCGGGCCCTGCGCGGCGAGCCGCGCGAGCTCCTGCTCGATGCCCTGTTCGAGTTCCTCCGCCCGGTGTCCGGGCTTCGCCGTGACCGTCACATGAAAGATGGAAGCGAGCGCCAGCGACTGCTGCGAAACGCTCACGGTCTGCGCGATCTTCCGGTCGTAGACCAGGCTCCGGTAGAGACGGCCGGTCTTGCCCTCGCCCAGGATCCGCGCGGTCACCACCGCCTCGGCGTCGCCCGGTTGGAACATGGAAGGGGTGAGCCACGCCATGTAAACGCGCGGCAGCTCGACGCGATCGGTCACCACCTGGCGCCGCGCGCCCTCGAGCGCAGGCGTGCGGGCGGCCAGCGGCGGCACATCGGGACCGCGCGGAATGCCGCCGAAGTACTTCTCGATCCAGGCGCGCGTGACGGCGATGTCGATGTCGCCGACGACGGCGAGGCTCGCGTTGTTGGGACAGTAGTAGCGCCGGAAGAAATCCCGGACGTCATCGAGCCGCGCGGCCTGGACGTCGGCGTGGGTGCCGATCACGTTCGCATGGTACGGATGCCCGGACGGGAACAGCCGGTGGACCATCGCCTCTTCGGCCAGCCCGTACGGCGCGTTCTCGACGCTCTGCCGCCGCTCGTTGCGCACCACGTCTTGCTGGTTCGCGAGCATGCCCGCGTCGAGCCGGTCGAGCAGGAATCCCATGCGGTCGCTCTCGAGCCAGAGCGCCTTCTCGAGCTCGCCGGCCGGCACGTCCTCCATGTAATTAGTGCGATCGAAATCCGTCGTCCCGTTGATGAAGGAAGCTCCGGCCCCCTCGAGGATCGGGAAGTACCGGTCGCCGGGCACGTGGCCGGAGCCCTGGAACATCATGTGCTCGAACAGGTGCGCGAACCCGGTGCGCCCCGCGTTCTCGTTCGCCGGCCCCACGTGATACCAGAGGTTGACCGCCGCGATCGGGAGCCGCGGGTCGCGCCGCAGGATGACCTCGAGCCCGTTCTTCAGCGTGTACTTCTCGAAATCGAGCTGCACGTGCGGGGGCACGTTGCGCGTGTAGGCTCCGCACGCGGGCAGGAGCAGCAGGACGGCGGCGAGGGCGAGCGGCGGACGGCGCGGCCACCCGCGGGCGTGGCATCGTGGTGCGTGGATCATCGACACTCTCTCAGGTCCAGGGCGGCGCGGTGGCGTGGGGGACCGCGACTCTCGCGATTCGGCGCGCGCGCCGCAAGGCGGCGGCCACCAACCGCGGAAAAGCCCGGACCAGCGCGGGGGCTAGCGCTCGGGCGCGAGCGATTCGATGCGGGCGAGCGCCTCCGCGAACGTCCGCGGGAGCGCGATCAGGCTCAGCACCAGGCACGCCGGTTTCTCGAAATCGTAGAAGTGTCCGGGGTGCACCACCACGTCGCGCTCGAGCAGCGCGAGCGCCCACTCGTCCTCCGATCGCGTGGTCGGCACGGGCAGCACCGCCATCCATCCGCCCTGAGCGGGCAGCGCGGTGAGATCGGGCCGCCGGCCCGAGAGCGCATCGAGCGCCGCGAGATTGATCGCGAGCCGCTCGCGCACCCGCGCCTGGAACCCGTGCCGCGCCTCGAGCAGCCGCGGCAGCGCCGCCTGCACCGGGCTCGACACCGAGAGGAAGAGATCGGCGATCCACTCGAGACCGGCGCGCAGCCGCTCGCGCGCGGCGTCGGGCCCGCATGCCACGATCCACGACAGCTTGAGGCCCGGCATGCCGCACACCTTCGAGAGCCCGCTCAGCACGAAGGTCGGCGCGCGGCGCGAACCCACCAGGCTCGGAAGCGGCTCGCGCGCGGGGGGACGCGGGAAGTCGCCGAACACCTCGTCCGAGACGATCGCGACCTCGCGCGCCGCGCACAGCGCATCGAGTCGGGCGATCTCCGGAGGCGCGAGGCACGAACCGGTCGGGTGGTTGGGCTGCACCACGATCACGCCGCGCGCGCCGGCATCGAGCGCGCGTTCCAGTGAATCCAGATCGAGGTGCCACGCGCCGTCCCACGCCAGGCGATAGCGCTCGAGCCGCACGCCCTCGAGCGCCGCGAGCGGCTCGAACAGCGGATAGCTGGGCGCGGGCGCGGCGATGCTCTCCCCGGGATCCGCGAGCAGCCGGAACAGATGCGAGTATGCCTCGCTGGTGCCGGCCACCAGCACGACGTCGTGCGGATCGACCGCGTGTCCGCGCGAGGCGTAGTAGCGCGCGACCGCCCGCCGGGCCTCGGCGCCGCCGCGCGGATCGGGCTCGTAGCGGGCCGCGTCCTCGCCGCCGAGCGCCGCGCGCTCGCCGTCGCTCATCACCCCGAGCCCGACCCGGGTGGGATTGGCCTCGGTGAGATCCAGCAGCGTCGCGCCCGCGAGGCGGCGCGCCGCGAGCGCCTCCGCCCAGGGCGTCGGCTCGAGATCGTGCGGCACGCGGCGCGAGAACATGGGCACTCAGCCTAGCAGAGGAGCGCGAAGCGACGCTTCTGATATAAAGTGCGCGCGGCGCGCCGGATTCGCGTGCGCGAGCGTCGGGCCCGGGGAGAGACTGCGAATGCGATTCGCTGGTGCGCGGATGGTCGCCGTCGCGGTGGCGGTGCTGTCGGGCGGCACACGGGCCGCGGCGGCCCCCGGCCTGGAGCTGTTCAGGCCACGCATGGCCGCCCCGTTCGAGAGCCTCACCCGGTTGCGGTTCCAGTCGTTCGAGCAGGACTACCGCTACGGAACCGACGTCTCGGATTCCACGAGCGTGGCGGGCGTGGATCGGGACGTGCGCGGGGTGAGCTTCGGCGTCGCCGGCGGTCGCACGCTTCGCGGCCCCGCGTGGAGCCACGCCGGGACGTGGCGCACGCCGGCGCGGGCCTATCAGCTGGCCGCGCCGCTCCAGGTGGACGTCGGGTTCGATCGCATCGATGCGCAGTTCATCAACGTCGCGGACTACTCTTATGGAGTGGCGCTCGACGCGCTGTGGACGGGCGACGGCGACACCGCTCGTGGCATCGCCGGATTCCAGACGCCGGTCCTCACCACGCGCGTCGCGATCCTTCACCGCAGCTCGCACGTGAGCGACGACTACCTGGGCCGCGGGGGGTTCGGGCGCAACCAGCGGGGCCTGGTGGAGGCGACCGGCCTGCGCCCGAGGCCGCCGATCAAGCGCGCGGTGCTGAGCTACGAGGTCCTCGAGACCGTGGCATCGCTCGAGGGCTCTCCGCGCGCGCTCCGCGACGGCACGGTGCGCGTGTACCTGGGCGGCGAGCTCAAGCTGGGCATCACCGGGCTCGAGCCGCGCCGTTTCCGCTCTCCCGCAGCCTCAGCCGGCGTCGAGTTGCGTTCGGCGGGCAATCGCGGCGACGTGTCTCCCGGCGCGCTCGCACGTGCCGTGAATCGCGGGATGCACTCCGATGTCCTCACGACCGCCTGGTTCGCGGCGTTCGACGTGAGGCTGGCGCGGCCGTTCGACTTCGCGTCCTGCGACAATCCATCCGGAGACGGCGAGGTTTGGACTCCGCGGCTCTGGACCAATTGCCCGTGCGGCCGTGAGCTGCCGTACGCCGGATCCTGGCACGCGCTGGTCGGACTCTCGCTGTTCGATCCCGGCTCGCGCGACGTCTCGCGCGGGGGAAGCTGGACCCGGCACGAAACCGTGCTCGGACTCGAATGGTATCGCGGCTATTCGACGCGCGGCGTCTTCCTCGACGATCGCCGCCGCGATCACCCGCGCTGGTACGTGGCCCCCAGCCTCACGCTGTCGTTCTGAGCGGGACGGCGCATCCCGGCGCGTGCGGCCGGCGCGAAGCGGCCCCGGTTCCAACCACGAACCGGGGCCGATCCCCCTTCGCTTCCGCGCGGCGTCGCGCGGTGAGTCTGCCGCCCGGACTCAGGTGCCTTCGCTCCACGCTCTCAGATATCGATCCTGCTCCTGGGTCAGCGTGTCGATCTCGATGCCCATGCTCTTCAGCTTGAGGCGGGACACCTCGCGATCGATCGCCTGCGGCACCAGGTAGACGTCCTTCTTGAGCGACTTCGCCTTCTTCTTCAGGTGCTCGACGCTCAGCGACTGGTTCGCGAACGACATGTCCATCACCATCGCCGGATGTCCCTCGGCCGCCGCGAGGTTGATGAGCCGCCCCTCGCCCAGCAGATAGATCCGGCGCCCTCCCGCGAGCCTGAACTCTTCGACGAACGGGCGCACGGTGCGCCGGCTGCCCGACAGCCGCTCGAGCGCCGGGATGTCGATCTCGACGTTGAAGTGGCCGCTGTTCGCGACGATCGCGCCGTCCTTCATCGCGGCGAAGTGTTCGCGGCGCAGCACCGACTTGTTGCCGGTCACCGTGATGAACAGATCCCCGCGGGGGGCCGCGACCGCCATCGAGACGACCTGGTAACCGTCCATCTGCGCTTCCAGCGCTCGCAGCGGGTTGATCTCGGTCACCAGCACGGTGGCGCCCATGCCCTTGGCGCGCGTGGCGAGGCCCCGCCCGCACCACCCGTAACCGGCGATCACGACCGTGGAGCCCGCGACCAGCATGTTGGTGCAGCGCAGCACGCCGTCGAGCGTGCTCTGCCCGGTGCCGTAGCGGTTGTCGAACAGGTGCTTCGTGTCTGCATCGTTGATCGCGATCACCGGGTACTTCAGCACCCGGCCGGCCGCCATCGCGCGCAGGCGCGTGACGCCGGTCGACGTCTCTTCGGTGCCGGCGAACACCCCGCGCAGGTAGTTGCGCTTCTTGGTGTGCAGGACCGTCACCAGATCGCATCCGTCGTCCATGGTGACGTGCGGCCGGGCCTCGATGCACGACACGATGTGCGAGTAGTAGGTCTTGTGGTCTTCGCCCTTGATGGCGAAGGTGGCGATCCCGTAGTGCGCGACCAGCGCGGCGGCGACATCGTCCTGGGTGCTGAGCGGATTCGAGCCGCACAGGTAGACCTCGGCGCCTCCCTCCTTCAACGTGCGCGCGAGGTTCGCGGTCTCGGTCGTGACGTGCAGGCAGGCCGCGACCCGCACGCCGCGCAGCGGGCGCTCCTTCTTGAACCGGGCGCGAATCGCGCGCAGCACCGGCATGTTGCGCTCCGACCACTCGATGCGCATGCGGCCTTCACGGGCGAGTCCGAGGTCCTTGACGTGTCCGGGCACGGTCGAGCCGTTCGGCGCGGCTCCGTTGCCACGGCGGGATGAGGTGCGAGCCATGGGCGCTCCTTGGGTGATCGGGGGATCCAGTCGCGTGGACGATGGGGCGAATGAACGCGGAGGATTGTGCAGCAGGGCGCGCCGCGGCTCAAGGACAAAATCACGTCGTGACGAATGTCGCGTTATAAGATATGCTTTTACATATGAAACGTACGACGCTGATTCTCGATGAGGGGCTGATGTCGGAGCTGCGACGCCGCGCACACGACGAACGCCGCACCCTCACCGAGCTCGTCGAGCGCGCGTTGCGGCTCGGTCTCGAGGCGCTCGCGGCCGGCCGCAGGTCGCGCGTCAAGCTCCCTTCCTACGACCTCGGCCCCTTCCTCGCGGATCCGTCGCAGCGCGAGACGTTCCGGGGCGTGATGGGCCCGCGGGGCGGGGCCTGATCGCGATGCGCGCGATCGACACCGGCATCCTCGCCTGCGCCGTGAACCGCGCCGTTCCGGAGCACGCGCGTGCGAGCCGCGTGCTCGAGGAGCTCGCGAACGGCGAGGCGCCGTGGGCGATCCCGTGGAGCGTGGTGCACGCGTTTCTCGGGCTGGTGACCCACCCCCACGCCACCGTGCGGCCGCTCGGGCCGGGCGATGCTTGGGGATTCATCGAGGCGCTGCGCTCCGCGCCGTCGTTGCGGGTGATCGGCCCCGGCCCCCGCCATGGCGCGGTCGTGTCCGAGCTGGTGTCCGGACTCGGGACCGAGCCCGCGATCCCCGCGGGGCTCGAGACCGCCGCGATCCTGCGCGAGCACGGCGTGCGTGACCTGCTTTCCTCCGACCGCGCGATGCGCCGATTCGCGTTCCTCAGCGTGCGCGACCCGCTGCACGGTCCGCCCTGGAGCCCTGCGGAAGCGCCCGCGCGCCGCTATCGCGTGCTGGGGCCGCGCGGACTGCGCGGCTGACTCGCGGGCCGCGCCGCGGGTCAGCCCGCGGCGCGCGCCACGCGCCACGCCGCCAGCAGCTCCCGCTCGCGTTCGGCGCTCATGCTGGCCGGCATCGGTATCGAGGGTGCCAGCCGGGTCGCGGCCGGCTCCGCGCGGTCCCAGGCGAGGGTGTCGCGAACGGTCGCGTCGATGGAACGAAACTCGAGTCCGGCCGCGAGCGCGCGGGCGCAATCGGTGCGCGCGTGCGCGGCGCTCGCCTCCGGCACCCAGAGCGGCATCTCGCTCCAGGGCTGAACCCCGCGGTCGAGCAGGAAGCGCTCGTCGACCCACGTGAAGCGCGCATCGCCGCCCAAGGCCGCACGGCAGGCGTCGAGAAACGGCCCGAACGCGAGGGGCGTCGCGGGGCCGGTCGCGTTGAACGTCCCTGAGGCGCGCCGTTCCGACATCGTCGTCATCCATGCGGCCAGGTCGCGAACGTCCACGAATTGAACCGGCGCGGCCGGGACGCCCGGCGCCAGTACCTCGCCCCCGCGCGCGATCCGCCGGGGCCAGTATGCGAACCGATCGGTGTAGTCGTGGGGTCCGACGATCAGTCCCGGGCGCACGACGAGCGCCCGGCCGGGAAGCGCGGTGTCGACCGCGCGCTCGCAGAGCGCCTTGAGCGCGCCGTAATGCTCGCCGCTCACGGTCTCGTCGGTCTCGTCGGCGAGGCTCGCCAGCGGGGCCGATTCGTTCGCGAGGGCGGGCATCGGGTCGGCGTACACCGAGATGCTCGAGACGAAGGTGTAGTGCGCGATCCTCTCCGCGAGCACGCGCACCCCCTCCACGACCACGCGTGGAACGAAGCCGGAGGTGTCGACCACCGCGTCCCAGTCGCGGCCGCGCAACGCGCCGAGACCACCGTCGCGGTCGCCGATCAGTCGCTCCACGCCCGGAAACAGCCCGGGGCGCGTCTTCCCGCGATGGAACAGCGTCACCGCGTGGCCGCGCGCGAGCGCGGCGTCGACGATCGCACGCCCGAGAAATCGCGTGCCCCCGAGGACGAGGAGCTTCATCCGATTCCGGATTCGGCCCGCGGCGGCCGCGCGTGCGACCCCGCGCCGGCGCGCCGCCTCACCGGCCGCGCCGCGTCAGTTCACGCGCACGAGCGGACGGCTCGTGCCCCCCGCTTCCGAGTACGCGCGCGCGCGGTAGACGCCCGGCGCGACGCGCCGCCCGCGATCGTCGAGCCCGTCCCACATCCAGGTGCGCGGCCCGCCGCCCGCCGCTGGAAGCACGAACCGCCGCACGCTCCGCCCGGCGACATCCACGATCTCGAAGGTGAAGGGCCCGGGCGCCGACTCACGCAGCGAGAGCGTCACCGGCCCCCGGGACGGATTGGGAAACGGCGGGGCGAGCTGGATGGTCCCGCGGGCCGCCGGAGCCTGGGCCGGATCGACGCCCACCAGGCCGTCGGTGAGCAGGATCTGGTCGATCCCGAGGTCGCCCGCGATCGGATCCGGGGGATTCGGAATGGGAAGATACGGCGCCTGGTCGTGGCGGATGTGAATGCGGTCCACCGACTGCAGCGCGCTCGCGAAGCTCCCGGGGCCGCGGATCTGGGTGAAGTTCGCGGCCGACGTGAGGTCCACCACGAATTCCCCCCAGGCATGCGGGGGCGGAATGAACCCCACGTTGTACATCCAGAAGTTTGCGGCGCCGTCGCCGATCGCGAAGTGGATCTCGAATGGATCGGCGGCGCCCACGTCGTCGAGCCAGAGGCGGACTTGCGTGATCCCCGCGGCGATCCAGTCGCCCGTGTATTCGGGGCCGAACGAGACCGTGCCGAAGTGGCTGGGGGTTCCGCTCTCCAGAAGCAGGTAGCCGTCGTTCGAGCCGAATAGGCCCCCGGTCCCGGGGTTCGAGAAGATCGTTCCCCCGGTCCAGCTGGTCGTGGTGCTGGTGAATGGCTCGCGAAATCCGAGGACCGGATTGGCGCGGGCGGGCACGGTGAGCGCCGCGAGCATCCCGAGCGCGATGAGACAACCGCATGCGAGGGCGGACGAAACGGAGCGAATACGGAAGGTCATGGGTCCCCCGGTGGCGAATCGAACGCGCGGCCGTTGATGAAACGCGTCAGCCCTGGTGGCTCGGCATTCCGAGCTCAACGAACGCAACGGTCGGCGCCGGGGGGGGGCGGCCGTGACTCAGCGGTAAAGCGCCTGGATACGGCCCCACGTGGTGTGCTGCACCGCCGTGGTCGGATTCGTGAGCAGCAACCGGTCGATGCCGACGTCGCCCTGGATCACATCGGGCGAGAGGACGAAGGGCGGCTTGTCGTGACGCAAATGCACGCGGTCCACGGCCGCCAGCGCCGCGGCGAACGTGCCGACACCCGTGATCTGCGTGAACGACGATGCGTTCAGGTTCACCGTGAACTGCGCCCAGGCGTTGTGCGGCGGAACGAACCCGGGATTGTACTGCCAGAAGTTTCCGCCGTTTCCGATCGAGAAGTGAATCTCGAGCGGGTTCGCGGTGCCGATGTCGTTCAGCCACACCTTCACCTGCGCGATGCCCGCCGCCGTCCAGTTCCCGGCGTAGGGCACATCGAGGCTCACCGTGCCCAGCTGGGCGGCAGCGGCGGTGGACATGATGAGATAGCCGTCGCCCGCGCCTCCCACGCCGCCGGTTCCGGGGTTCGAGTACGTGGCTCCGCCGCCCCAGTTCTGAACTGAGACTCCGGGCCAGTCCTCCTGGAAGCCGAGCGTTGGCGCGGCGGTCGCGGAGCGGGCGAGCCCGAAGCTCAGGAGCGCGGCGAGCGCGACGAGAAGCGGGCGCGGCAGGAGGGCCTGCGGGAGATCGCGATCCGGGTTCATGAATCTCCTCCACGATGAGCGTCACGACGATGGCGGCGAGGTGCTTCGATGGTACACGGCCCCGGCGCTCGCACGCGACAGAAATCCGCCACCGGCGCGGTCAAAATGCGCGCGCCGGTAGCGGATGATTTCATATTGCTAAACTCGCGACGTCGGATTCGTGGCCCCGCGACGCGGTATGCGCTCAGCCGGGCCCCGTGGAATCTCCCCGCTCAAACGCTCTTCGCGAGCAGCTTCGCCTTGTCGGTCCGCTCCCATGTGAACGTCGGCTCGTTGCGGCCGAAATGGCCGTAGGCGGCGGTCGCGCGGAAGATGGGACGGCGCAGCCGAAGATGCTGGATGAGTCCCTTGGGCGTGAGATCGAAGTGCTTCCGCACCAGCGCGGTCAGCTTCTCGTCGCTCACCCTTCCGGTGCGCTTGGTGTCGACCATGATGCTCACCGGCTGCGGCACCCCGATCGCGTACGCGATCTGCACCTCGCAGCGATCGCACAGCCCGCTCGCGACCAGGTTCTTCGCGAC
This sequence comes from Candidatus Eiseniibacteriota bacterium, assembly GCA_041483195.1. Classification (GTDB taxonomy): domain Bacteria; phylum Eisenbacteria; class RBG-16-71-46; order RBG-16-71-46; family RBG-16-71-46; genus WS-2. The sequence continues at coordinate 17,069 of JBGPFC010000041.1, read as the reverse complement.
GTACCGCGCGCCGTACGAGGCCGAGCGGTCCACCTTGCTCGGGTCCTTGCCGGAAAACGCGCCGCCTCCATGACTCCCGACGCCGCCGTAGGTGTCCACGATGATCTTGCGCCCGGTGAGACCCGTGTCGGCCATGGGGCCGCCCTTCACGAACGAGCCGGTGGGATTGATGTGGAACTTGATCGGCCGGCTCCGATCGATCATGCGTTTCGGGACGACCGGCATCACCACGTTCCGGATGATGTCGCGCTCGATCGTGGTGTGCTTGATCCCGGCCGCGTGCTGGCTCGAGACCACGACCGTGTCGACGCGCACCGGGCGGCCGTCGTCGTACTCGACCGTGACCTGCGACTTGCCGTCGGGCCGCAGGTAGGGCACGAGACCGCTGCGGCGCACCTTCGCGAGCCGGCGCGTGATGGCGTGGGCGAGCATGATCGGCAGCGGCATCAGCTGCGGAGTCTCGCGGCAGGCGAACCCGAACATCAGCCCCTGGTCCCCGGCGCCGCCCTTGTCCACCCCCATCGCGATGTCGCCAGACTGATCGTCGATGGTCGTCACCACGGCGCAGGTGTGGCTGTCGAACCCGTATTCCGCGCTGTCGTAACCGATCTCGCCGATCACGCGGCGCACCAGGCTCGGGATCTCGACGTAGCCGTTGCTCGAGATCTCGCCCGCGATCACCGCGAGCCCGGTGGTCACCAGCACCTCGCAGGCGACCCGGCTCATCGGGTCCTGCGCGATGAGCGCGTCGAGCACGGAGTCGGAAATCTGATCTGCGATCTTGTCGGGATGACCTTCGGTCACGGACTCGGACGTGAAGAGATGACGGGCGCCCATGAATGCTCCTCTGGAAGGGTTCTGTGGTCTGGTGTGGCTGGCTTCGGGCCCGGCGCCCCTGGCGGCCGGCCCGCTGGATCCGCTCACGCCCCGGAATCTGCGAGGCGTCGCTTGAACTCGTCGATGCTCACGATCGGCGTCGGGTCCGCGCCGCTCAGGAGCGCCAGATAAAGGCTCACGTAATCACCCCACTGCACCTGCGCCGCGACGCGCGCGAGGCGGCCGCCTTCGGCCGCCGGCACCTCGTGCACCGCCGCTCCCTGCCGCAGCGCGTACTCGGCGGTCAGCGTGAGTCGCCGCGCCACCTCCGGCGCATCCTCGGCGTCGCGCAGGACGACCACCGATACCCTGCGGTGGACGTCGCCCGGCCGCTCCCAGCCCACGATCTCGTTGTGGTTGAGCTCGGGCACGAGCGCCGAATGGCCGAGCAGCTTAGCATTTTCGTTGAGCTGCTGCCTCCAGCGCGTCGCCACCGCTCCCATCCGGGCCGCACCCGCATACACGAACACCAGCCGGCCCTCGAGCGCGCGGGCCATCTGCTTCGCCGGATTGCGCGCCTCGGGCACCCGCGGCCCGAGCGCATCGCGACGCGCGCGCAGCCGCGCCGCGGCGTCGCGCCAGGCCGGCGCCGGGTCGTCGGTCCACTCCAGCGTGTGGAGCAGCGCGGTCAGCGGCACCAGCGCGGCGAACAACGCGGCGCGCGGCGGCGATCCGCCCGGCAGCCCCGCGCAATGCACGCCATCGCGCGCGCACGCCGCGGCGAGCGCCCCGCCGGTGGAGAGCGCGACGCGCGGGATCCTGAGCCTCGCCGCCTCGGCGTACAGCGAGAGCGTCTCCTCGGTGCCCCCCGAGTACGAGCACAGCAGCGCCAGCGCATCCCGCGTGACGCACGCCGGCCAGCGATAGTCGCGCACGATCAGCAGCGGCTTCGGCATGCGGTCGGCGTACACCATCGAGGCCAGCTCCGCGCCGATCGCGGACCCGCCCATCGCTCCGACCGCGAGCAGCGACGGGGCCGGGGCGGGGAGCCGCCATGGCGCTCCCGTGATCCGCGCCAGCGCCTCCTCGATCTGCTCCGGGACGGCGTCGATTCGCGCGGCCATGTCTCCGCTGTCGCGGACGCCGAACGGCGGCTCGAGCGCTGCGCTCACAGCGGGCTCCGCTTGGCGAGCAGGAAGCTCGGCAGCATGAATTCCAGCCGCTCGCGCAGCAGCTCCTTCACAGCAGTGGCCGACGGCTGCTCGAGGGCCTCGCGCGCGACGTCCTGGACCCGCTCGAAGCGCACGCTGCGGATCGCGGCCTTGACGCGCGGAAGATCGAAGCACGACATGCTGAGCTCGTCCACGCCGAGCCCCAGCAGCAGCGCGGCGTTGCGCGGATCCCCGGCCATCTCGCCGCAGATCCCGACCCAGCGCCCGGCGCGATGCCCGGCTTCGATGGTGTGGTGAATGCTCCGGAGGACCGAGGGCTCGAGCGGCTCGTAGAGGTGCGCGAGGCGCTCGTTGTCGCGGTCCATCGCCAGCGTGTACTGGATCAGATCGTTCGATCCGATCGAGAAGAAGTGCGCGTCGCGCGCCAGCACGTCCGCGATCCACACCGCGCTCGGCGTCTCGATCATGATCCCGATCTCGACCCCGGGATCGTGCGGCACCCCCTGGCGCGCGAGGTCCGCGAGCACTTCGGCGCACAGCTGGTTCGCCCGCGCGAGCTCGTCCTGGCTCGACACCATCGGGAACATCATGCGCACGCGTCCGTGCGCGCTGGCGCGGAAGATCGCGCGCAGCTGGGTGCGAAACACCTCGGGATGATGGAGCGCGAACCGGATCCCGCGCCAGCCGAGGAACGGATTGGTCTCGTGCGTCGTGCCCAGGTAGGACGCGAGCTTGTCCCCCCCCAGATCCATGGTGCGGAAGATCACGGGGCGCGGGCTCATGCGCTCCGCGACGTCACGGTAGGCGCGGAACTGCTCCTCCTCGCCCGGCAGCTCCGCCCGGTCGAGATAGAAGAACTCCGTGCGGTAGAGCCCGACGCCGTCCGCCCCGGCGGCCAGCACCTGATCGACGTCGCCCGGCAGCTCGATGTTCGCGGCCAGCTCGATCACGCGCCCGTCGAGCGTCTCGGCCGGAAGGCGGCGAAACTCGAGCAGCGCCTGCCCCTCGTTGCGCAGCATCTCGCTGCGCGTGCGATAGACGGCGGTGATCGCCTCGTCCGGATTGATCTCGACGCGCCCCTCGAACCCGTCCACGGCGCCGATGTCGCCGTTCTTCACCTGATCCATCACGCCCCGCACGCTCACCACCGCCGGGATGCCCCTGCCCCGCGCCACGATCGCACCGTGCGACGTGCGGCCGCCGACTTCGGTCACGAAGCCCAGCACGCGCTCCCGATCGAGCACCGCCACCTCGCTCGGACCGAGGTCGTGCGCGACCAGCACCGATGGGCGATCGAGCGTGAGCAGCGCATGCGGGCCGCGCTGAAGCAGGTGGCGCAGCACGCGCCGCTCGATGTCCAGCACGTCGGCGATCCGCTCGCTCAGGTAGTTGTTCTTGACGCTCTCGAGGTGCGCGGCCACCCCTGACATGTGGCCGCGGAACACGAACGCTGCGTTCTTGAGGTCGCTGCGCACGCCGTCCTCCACCGCGCGCATGAGCTCCGGGTCGTCGAGCATCAGGAGATGCGCGTCGTAGATGCGCGCCTCGTGCTCCCCGAGTTCGGCCGCGATCCCGACGCGGATCCCCTCGATGTCGCGGCGCGCAGCCTCGCACGCCGCGCCGAAGCGGGCGATCTCGCCGTCGACGTCGGCGGGGGCCACCGGCGTGTCGCGCACGGTGAGCTCTTCGCGCTCGAAGCGAACGATCGGCCCGAGCCCGATGCCCGGCGACGCCGCGATGCCGGTGAATTTCACGGCTCGCCCCCGAACTTGCCGACGACCAGCTCGCGGATCGCGACGATCGCCGCCAGCTCGTCCGGCCCATCGGCGCGCACCCGGATGGTGCTGCCCTCCTCGGCGGCGAGCATCATGACCCCCATGATGCTCTTGCCGTTCACCTCGAGATCGTCGCGGCTTACCAGGATCTGCGACTGGAATCGGGCGGCGGTCTTCACGAACAGCGCGCAGGCCCGGGCGTGGAGACCGAGCTGATTGCGAATGACGAGTTCGGTTTCGCTCAACGCGCCTCTCCCGGGTCGCGCCCGTTCACCGCATCCATCCCGCGATCACGCACAACGCCCCGAAACCCAGCGCCCACTCGGTGGGCGACGGCCGCGCGCGCTGCGCGGCGAACAAACCCAGCGCGAGCCCCGCGGCGAGCGTTGCCTGAAAGACCACCGGACGCGGTTCGCCGCCCGGCGCCAGCAGCATCGCCACGATCAGGCCGATCGCCGCGGCACCCAGCGTGGCCAGCACCCCCACCAGCCGCTCGAGCCGGCGACGCAACGCCTCGCCCAGCACCTGCGGCCCCTCGCGGTACCCCCACCACACGCCGGCCCCGCGCACGCCGAGGTGCACAACGTTGTAACACGTCCAGAGCGCGAGGGCACCTGCCCACCCTCCGTTCACGGCGCACAGCAGCCCCGCGCACGCCGCGAACGGCCGCAGCGTGAACCAGAACAACCGGTCTCCGAGCGCCGCGAGCGACGAGCCCAGCACCGCCTTCACCCGCGGGGCGGGATCGTCGGCCGGGTCGCCGCCGAGCCGCTGCTCCTCGAGCGCGGCGACCGCGCCCAGCGCCAGCGACGCCATCGTCGGCTGCGTGTTGAAGTACGCGGTGTGATCGGCGAGGCGCGCCCGTCGCGCCGCCGGGTCCACGATGATCCGCTGCAGCGCGGGCTCGAGCGCGTATGCCCATCCCACGCCCTGCTGGCGCTCGTAGTTCCAGGTCGCCTGCAGCAACGAGGAGCGCAGGGCGATGCGCCACAGGTCCGTGCTCCGGAGGACGCGCCCGCTCATGGCGTCCCCACCATCAACACCAGCCAGCCCCCGAGCAGCGCGATGCCGAACAGCGCCGCGCGGGTGAGGCGCCGCTGCACGAAGGTGTGCAGCAGCTGCGCCAGCCCGAGCCCGATCCACAGCGGCTGCGCGAGTGCCCAGGCGCGCGCCATGCGGATCGACTCGTGCGCGACCAGAGCCGACAGCCCGCGCACCGCGAGCCCGAAGCAGGTGGCCGTGGCCGCGACGCCGACCGCGAACGCGAGCGCCACGGCGGCGCGCTGAGCCGCGGCCAGCGCGCCCTGATCCCCGGCGCGCAACGCGGATTCGCACCAGCGGCTCAGCCCCTCGTTCCGCCGCCGCTGCCACTTGAGCAGCGGCACGCCCAGCTTCGCGGTCAGCATGCCGGCGAGCACGCCGACCAGCGCGCCCGCGTTGTGCGCGACCTCGAATTCCGATTGAGAACCGAGCGCGAGCGCGACGCCGGCGCCCACCACGCCGCCGATCGCGTAATCCTCCGGCGTGCGCGAGCCGACCGGCATGGTGCTCGCCGCGAGTATCTGCAGCACGATGCCCACCTCGAGCGCGAGCTTGAGGTCGCCCCACACGAGCCCCAGCAGGGTCGCGGTCACCAGCGGCTGCGAGAGCAGGGTCTGCGCGACCGGCGTGGCGTCGAGCGCGGCGATCCCTCCGAGCAGGAAGACGGCGAGGACCCGGGGGCTCATGCCGTCGCGGCCCGGCCCGGAGCGATCCTGAAGCGCAGCCGCCAGCCCTTCGATGGCTCCAGCGCGACCGCGAACGTGTATCGCGCCTCGAGGCCCTGGAACACCCGCTCCGCGCCGCTCTCGGACTGCGAGACGGTCTCGATCGGCGCGCGCTCGAAGGTGGCGCGGCGATCGGTCCACACGTCGAGGCGCCGCCCGGCCCACGCGTCGACGAACGCGGTGCGGCTCACGGACTCGTGACGCGAGGTGGCCCCGAAGTGCGGGGGCGTCGCGCGCGCGCCGTCGATCTCGACGAAGCGATCGTCCGCCTGCGGCACGTGCAGTCCCAGGTTGAGTTCGACGGTGAGCTTGCCGAGCCGCGCGCGCGTGCTGCCGAGCCGGTACTCGACCTCGAGCGCGCCGTCCTGGCCGACCCGGAAACACTTCTCGAGCGCCGGCCCCTCGGCCTCTGGCGCACCCATCACGACCTCGTCCTCGCCCGCCGCCCGGCCGTCGAACCGCGTCTCGGCCCACTCCGCGACGACGCCGGCCTCGCTCCAGCGGTCCACGAACGAGTCGCGGCCGTGAGCGTCGACCTTCCCCGCGAGCGCGTCGAGCCCGTGCTCCTTGGCTCGCATCGCGCCATGAATGCTCTCGCCATCGCCGCCCCCCACCACCGCCTCGCTCAGCGCCGCGTGGTAGGACTCGGGGCGCCGCGCCAGGGTGTCGCCGTAATTGCAGAGCGCGCGGCGGTCGTCGAAGGCCCACAGGCGCGCGCCGCGCGCCGAGGTCCACGCCGCCCACTCCCGGGTCTCGAGCAGCGCGTCATCGAACCCGTCGAGATCGAGATCGCCGCGCTCGACCCGCGCGGTCGCGGGGGCGAGAAAGCCCTCCGCCGCGATCAGTCCCTGGTAGACCGCGGCGCGCAGGTGCGGCAGGTAGAGGCCCCCGAACACGCCGTGCCAGTACGGACAGTTGCACTGCGCGCGCCAGAGCCCGGTGCGCGCCTCCTGCCACGCCGGACCTCCGCCCTCGCGGCCCGCCCACAGCCGGTGCGAGGCGCGCAGCGCGCGCTTGTGGAGCCGGTTCGACTCCGGGTAGCGCGCCTGAAAATTGCGCCAGTGACCGCCGCGCAGCAGGTCGTGCGCCTCGTCGCCGAAGCGCTCGGCGAGCACCCGCGCGGCCTCGTGGTATCGCGCCTGTGCCGCGGGCGGCAGCGCCCATTCCTGCATCTCGTGATACGACGCGGAGGGCAGATACGCGAGTCCCAGCGGTGCGTGCCGGGCGACCGCCTCGGAGGGCGTCGCGATGCGGATCCACGGGTTCTCGGCCAGCAGCGCGCCGAAACGATCGAGCCAGCCGCGTTCGTAGCAGAGCGCGTGGGTGCCGGGCCACACGCCGAACTTCTCGCCGTCGTCGCCCAGCACCGCGATGCGACCCTCGCCGCCCTCGCTCACCCGGCGCAGCAGATCGATGGTGCGCTCCGGCTCGGCGAAGGGCACGAGGTATCGGAGCTCGCGATGGATCGGGAATACCTTGAGCGGCAGGCCCTGATCCTCGGTCTGGAAATAACCCCAGAGCGCATCGCGATCGAAGCCCGCCGCCACGAAATGCGCATCGTCCACCGCCGTGTATTCGACCCCGGCGGCGGAAAGGCTCGAGGCGAGACCCGGCTCCCATACCCGTTCGGTGAGCCAGAGCCCGCGGGCCACGGCGCCCAGCTCGGTCTCGATCCAGCGCGCCATCATCGCGATCTGCCCGCGGCGGTCGTGCTCGGGAATCGCGGGCAGCACCGGCTCGAACCACCCGCCGCCCCACGGTTCGATCTGCCCGCTCGCGACCCGTGCGCGCAGCCGCGGCAGGTATTCCTCGCGGTTCGCGCCGATCCACTCCAGCAACGGGCCGCTGGTGTGGAGCGCGAGGCGGATCGCGGGGTGAGTCTCGAGAAACGCTAGGAAAGGCGCGTAGGCATCGGCGTAGGCCTGCGCGAACACCCCGTCGAAGTTGCCGACCGGCTGGTGATCGTGAACGATGAGAACCAGGGTCACGTCGCGCATGGGACCCATGCGGGACGCGCGGCCTTCTCGATCATGGCTGATCGAGCCGCGGTACGAGGGCGGCGAGCCGTTGCGGACGAGCGGCCGGAACGTCCTGCACTTCGAGCGCCACCCCGCGTGCCATCAGGGCGCGCGCCGACTCGAGGTCGCGGTCGTCGAGGTAGACGTACTCGTTGACCTTGGACTTGCCCGGAGCGTAGTGGAGCCCGCCCAGGTTGAAGCCGGGAACCCGGGCCCCAGCCTCGACCAGCGCGAGCGCGGCCGACAGGTCGCGCACCAGCAGGAACGCGCCGCCCTCTGCCGCCTCCTCCCCCGCGTAGGCGGCGGCGGCCTCGGCGATGCCCACCACCCGCACTTCGACGTCGGGCGCCGCGGCGATCAGCACCTCGCGCTCCCATGCGTTCGCGGCCGATGCCTCGTCGGCCACCCAGATGCGCCGCGGGTGCAGGCGCTGGCCGTACGCGATCACGACCTGGCCGTGGATCAGGCGATCGTCGACGCGGTGGAGCTGCCAGCTCATGCGGATCGGCCGCGCTGGACGCGGATGCTCTCCTGCCCCTTCTTCTGCAGCCGCTCGGCCAGCTCGACCACACCGGTCTGCTCGCGGTTGTGGAGGAAATCGAGCAGCGTGGGCAGGTTGAGACCGGTGACCACCACCACTTCCGCGCGCCCGCGAGCGGCCGAGATCCCGCAGGTGTGGCACGAGCCACCCCAGAAATCGGTCAGCACCAGGCCCCCATCCGGCCACCGCGCGACGCGACGCTCGATCTCGGCTTCGAGCGCCTCGCGGGAGAGCCCGACGTTGGACAGCGTCTCGATGCCTTCGATCGTGCCGACGATCTGCTCGGCCGCCCTGAGCAGCGCGGCGGACAGGTCCCCGTGCATCACCAGCAGCGCCGGGACCCGGGTCATTCGGTGTCCTCCCGCACCCACGCGCGCGCCGCGCTCTTGCGCTTCATGAGCTCGATGAGGTGCTGGTTCAGGCGCTCGGCCGGCGAGTAGCCGCCGTACACCTTCACCAGGTAGTTCAAGGCGATGACCTCCGCGATCACGGTGATGTTCTTGCCGGGGGTGATCGGGACCTGCACCAGCGGGATCTCGACGCCCAGCAGCTGGGTCTTGCGCTCGTCGAGCCCGACGCGTTCGTATTCGTGGTCGTCCGACCATTCGGTGAGGTTCACCTCGAGCTCGACGCGCTTCTGCAGCCGGATCGAGCGGATGCCGAAGATCGCCTGCACGTCGATGATGCCGAGCCCGCGAATCTCCATGTGGTGACGGAGCAGCTGGTTTCCGGTGCCGATCAGCACGTCGCCGTGGCGGCGCGTGATGGTCACGACGTCGTCGGCCACCAGCCGATGGCCGCGCTCGACCAGGTCGAGGGCGGTCTCGGACTTGCCGATCGCGCTGCGCCCGGTGAACAGCAGCCCGCAGCCGTAGACGTCGACCAGCGAGGCGTGCACCGTGATCTGCGGCGCGAACATGTGATCGAGGTATGACGTCAGCGAGTGAATGAAGGGCGTGGTGCTCTGGGGCGTGCGGAGCACCGGCACCTGTTCCCCGTTCGCGCGCTCGATCAGATAGGGCGGCACTTCGAGGCCCTTGCACACCACGATCAGCGGCATCGAGAACTGGAACAGCCGGTCGATCGCCGCCCGCACCTCGCCCGCGGTGAGGGTCGCGAGATAGGTCAACTCGGTCTGCGCGAGGATCTGGATGCGCTCCGGCAGGAAATTCTCGACGAACCCCATCAGGCCCATGCCGGGCCGATGGATGTCGCTCACCGTGATCTCACGCCGCGAGGCCAGGGACTCCGTGAGCTGTTCGAGCTGCAGCTCCTGCCGCTGGTCTTCGAACAGACGTGCCGCGCTCAGCGTCTGCACCCCGCCTAATCCTCCTCGGCCGTCTCGTCAGCACCGCCGGGCGCGCCAGGGTCCCGGCCGTCTTCGACGCGCGCGCCGCGTTTGCGGTCGACACGCTTCTCCTTGAATCGCCGCAGCTGCTGCTCGATGCGATCGGCGGCGAGGTCGATCGCGACTCGCGCCTCGGTCGATTCCTCGCGGCTCACCAGCTCATGGTGGTTGAGCCGGAGCTTGATTTCCGCGCTGTGCCGGTAGCGTTCGCCGGTGACCACCAGATGCGCTTCGTGGATGTCGTTCGCGAACTTGCCGAGCTTTTCGAGGCGCTGCTGCGCGAACAGTCGCACTTCGGGATCGAGCTCACAGTGACGTGTGGTCGTGAGAATCTGCATCGTCCACCTCGTGAGGCGCGCGGGCCGTGCGCCGCGCCGCTTCCGGCGCGGCCGCCCGCGGCGCCGCGGGCATGGTCAGGCGACCCGCCGGCGAAACCGCGCCGGCAGGATGCTCAGTTGTTCACGGTACTTGGCCACGGTGCGGCGGGCGATGCGCAGGCCGCGCTCGTGGAGCAGCTCCGCGATCCGCTGGTCGGAAAGCGGTTCCCGCTTGTCCTCCTCCTCGATGAGAGTCCGGATGGTGTCCTTGGCGGATCGCGCCGAGACGTCCTCCCCGTCTTCGGTCTCGAGTCCGCTCGAGAAGAAGAACTTCAGCTCGAAGACCCCACGCGGACACTGGACGTACTTGGCGCTGCAGACGCGGCTCACGGTGGATTCATGCATGTCGATCTGGCGAGCGACCTGCTGCAGGGTGAGCGGACGGAGGAACGCGATGCCCTTGTCGAAGAAGTCGCGCTGCTCCCGGATGATGCAGGTCATGACCTTGATCATGGTGCGCCGCCGCTGCTCGATGGTCTGGATCAGCCAGCGCGCCGAGTTCAGCTTGCTGTGGATGTACTCGCGGGTCTTCGCCTCGCCCGGGGTGCAATCCGCCTTCTTCTTGTCGCGCAGCACGCCCTCGTAGGCCGACGAGATGCGCAGCCGCGGGAGGTGACGGTCGTTCAGCAGCACGATGTACTCTTCGTCGACGCGCTCGACCAGCAGGTCGGGCACGACGTAGCGCGGGTCGTCGGCCGAGACCTGGAGCCCCGGGCGGGGATTGAGCGTCGCGATCACGTCGGCCGCGGCCTGCACCTCCTCGACCGAGCACTTGAGCTGGCGCGCGATCTCCGGGAATCGCCGGTTCACCAGGTGGTCGAAATGGCCATCGATGATGCGCCACGACAGCGTGTCCTTCTCGTTGCGCACGTCGAGCTGGATGAGCAGGCACTCGCGCAGGTCACGCGCGCCGACGCCGACCGGCTCCAGCGCCTGGATCAGCCTGAGCACGTTCTCGCACTCCTCGACGGTGCGCGAGGTGGAGGCGGCCACCTCCTCGAGCGGCGTCGCGAGCCAGCCGCGATCGTCCAGCGAGCCCACCAGGAACTCCGCGAGCAGCAGCGTGTCGGGGGGCAGGGTGAGGAAGTGCAGCTGCTCGAGCAGGCTCTCGGCGAGCGTGGTGCGCGTGACCGGCACCTTCTCGAGGAATTCCACGGCGGTTTCGCTCTGCGGGACGTAGGCGCGATCGAACGCGCCCTCCTGCATGTAGTCGTTCCAGTCGATGGGATCTTCCTCGGCGGGGTCTTCGGCCTCCTTGTTGGCGGCCTCCTCCGGCGAGTCCTCCTTCGCCAGATCCTCGCTGTCGGTGACCTCGTCCACCTCCTCGAGCAGCGGGTTCTGCATGATCTCCTGCTTGAGGATCTGCTGGAGCTCGAGGGTCGGCACCTGCAGCAGCTTGAGCGCCTGCTGCAGCCGGGGCGTCATGATGAGCGCCGGCCGCATCGTCAGGTTCAGCGAATGTTTCATTTCCATAGGTCGGCGTTCCCTGGTTCGCTAGAGGCTGAAGCGCTCACCCAGATAGATCTCGCGCGCCCGCGCGTCGTTCGCAAGTTCCTCGGCCGTTCCCTGCAGCAGGATGCGTCCCTCGTACATGATGTACGCCCGGTCGGTGATGCGCAACGTCTCGCGCACGTTGTGATCGGTGATCAGCACCCCGATCCCGCGGTTGCGCAACCGGGCCACGATGTCCTGAATCTCGGAGACCGCGATCGGGTCGATGCCCACGAAGGGCTCGTCGAGCAGCATGTACTTCGGCTCGCGCGCGAGCGCGCGGGTGATCTCGACCCTTCGCCGCTCGCCGCCCGAGAGCTTGCTCGACTGCCGGTCGGCGAGGTGCGAGAGGTTGAGATCCGAGAGCAGCGTGTGGAGCCGTTCCTCGCGCTGCGCCCGCGTGAGCCGCATGGTCTCGAGCACGGCGAGCACGTTGTCGCGCACGCTCAGCCGGCGGAAGATGCTGGGCTCCTGCGCCAGGTAGCCGATGCCCATGTGCGCCCGCAGGTATACCGGCTCGTCTGTGATGTCGCGGCCGTCGATCACGATGCGGCCGCCGTTCGGCCTCAGCAATCCCACGATCATGTAGAAGGTGGTCGTCTTGCCCGCGCCGTTCGGCCCCAGCAGCCCCACCACCTCGCCGCGTCCCACCCGGATCGAGACGTCGCTCACGACGCGCCAGCGCCCGTAGTAGCGCATCAATCCCTCGGCCCCGAGCCCGGCGGACTCCTGCGGAGCCGGCCCGAGGGCGGTCACCGGGTGTTCTCCGGCGCGATCGGACCGCCCGAGCGCGTGCGCACCACCGCCTGCACCTTGCGCTTGAACTCGAAATGCTTGAGCTCGGGATCGCTCTCGAAGCCGACGCCGGTCAGGACATCGCCCTCGCGCTCGACCCGCACCAGCCGGTCGGAGATCACCTTCTGCTTCTGGTTCAGATACTGGAGCTGATCGGTGGACATCCGCGTGCCCTCGGTGGTCTGCAGCACGACGTCGCCGCGCGCGATCATGTTGCGGGTGGTCTGGTCGATCTCGCCCTCGCGCGCGGTGAGCTCCGAGGTCTTCTTGCCCTGCGCGTCGTAGAAATCCACGCGCACCGCGCGGGCGATGATCACGTTGCGGGCGTCGTAGATCGCGGCGTAACGGGCATACAGCTTCCACTCCGGGTTGCCCTGGTCGGTCTCGGTGAGCGCGAAGTCCCGAACCTCCTGATCCGGCAGCTCCCCGGTGGCCCCCGCCGGCCCCATCGCGCGCTGCCTTCCGCAGCCCGCGAGCGCCACCAGCAGGCACGCCAGCGCGGCCAGTCGCGCGGGAGGCGCGGTCCCGATGCGACGGCGTAGGGTGGCCTGTGCGTCTGAGAGAACCCGGTCCATGGCGTCGAGGCCCACGCTAGCAAAGGGTACAGGCGCCCGCAAGCACGCCGTGTGCCAGAGGCGCTGCATGTTGCAATTCAAACCTGTTATCGGGTGATGTCGCCCGCGTCTTGACGACGGAGTCGCGCGCCCGACGGGAAATGGACGCGGATGCCGGTGACGTCCCCCGGGCGGGCGCCCTCCCGCCTCGAGGCATCATGGGATTCCGGGCAGGCGCGGTTGCGGGCGCGGGTAGGAGACGCGTCCGTTCTCGATCCGGGCGCCGGCCGTGAGGGTGTGGGAGCGCGTCATGTCCGGCGCCAGGATGTGCACGGCGTTGACGCAGCGTGCGAGCAGCGCGTCCGCGACCAGCGAGCGGTGGCAGCGCGATGGGTCCGCCTCTGCGCACATGATCGCGACCCGGGTGCGCGCGGCGAGCGCGACCAGTTCATCGAGCGCGGCCTCGAACGCCGCGGTCTCCATGTAGTCCGCGAACCCCCGGAAGCCATCGGCCCTCAACGCGAGATTCGTGGAGTCGCCGCGCGGCACGCGCAGGCCGCCGAGGCTTCCCATGTGCGTGTAGGCGAGGCCGCGCCCGGCGAGCGGCGGGGGCAGCGCCTCGCGATTGAAATGCGGATGGCGCGCCGAGCGCGGGCGGGTGCGGATGTCCACCAGTCGGCGCACTCCGTTCGCGAGCAGCAGCTCGATCAGATCCGCGAGCGCGCGCGTCGAGTGGCCGACGGTGAAGAGCGCGACCCGCGGCGCGCCGCCCGGAACTCGCGTGCCGTTCAACGCGGAGCGGGCGCCGTCACCCGCCGCGGATGCAGTCGTGGAGGTGGAGCACGCCGGTCGGACGGCGCTGCGCGTCGACCACCACCAGCGCGGTAATCGGGCCGGCCGGCCGTTCCTCCATGGTGCGCACCGCGGCCGCGACCAGCGCGTCCCCGGCGATGATGCTGGGCGCGCGATTCATGATCTCGGCGGCGGTGAGCGGCCACGGATCGGCGTGACGCATCAGGATGCGCTTGAAGTCGCCGTCGCTCACCACCCCCGCGAGCGCGCCGGCCGCGTCGACCACCGTGGTGATCCCGAGGCGCTTGTTCATGATCTCGAGCATGACCTCGCGCAGGCTGGCGGTCTCGGCGACCCGCGGCAGCGCATCGCCGCCGTGCATGAGCTCCTCGACGCGACGCGAGGCCGCGCGTCCGATCACCCCTCCCGGATGGAGGAAGCGGAAGTCCTCGGGGCTGAACCCGCGCCGCTCGAGCAGCGCCACCGCGAGGCAATCGCCCATCACCTGCGCCAGCGTGACGCTGGTGGTGGGCGTGAGATCCATGGGGCACGCCTCGCGCACCGGCCCGGTGAGGAGCGTCGCCTGCGATTTCGACGCCAGCGCAGAGCGCGGCGTTGCGACGATGCTCACCAGCGGAAGGCCGTGGCGCTCGAGATAGGGGATCAGCGCGAGCAGTTCATCGCTGGCTCCGCTCTTCGAGACGAACAGCGCTGCGTCGCCCGGAGTGAAGAGCCCCGCGTCGCCGTGGAGGGCGTCCGCGGGGTGCAGGAAGACCGATGGCGTGCCGGTGCTGGTCAGGGTGGCCGCGAGCTTGTGTGCGACCAGCCCGGACTTGCCGACGCCCGACACGATCACCTTGCCGCGGCACGCCGCGAGCAGCTCGACCGCGCGCAGGAACTCGTCGCCGAGGCGCTCCTCGAGCGCCGCGACCGCCGCCGCCTCGATCCGGACCACCTCGCGCGCGAGCGAGAGCAGATCCTGCGCCGTGCGCGTCACGCGATCACCTCGTAGCGCCGCAGCACGCGATCCCAGGTTCCGTTGTGGCGCAGCACCATCTCCACCACCTCGCGCACCGCGCCGCGCCCGGCGCGCTCCGCGGTCACGGTTCGCGCGAAGGGCAGCACCTCGGGCGAGGCGTCGGCCACCGCGATCGGCCACCCGACGCGCTTCAGGAGCGGCACGTCGGGGAGATCGTCGCCCACCATCGCGCACTCCTCCCAGCGCACCCCCTCGCGCGCGCGCACCTTCTCGGCGACCGCGACCTTGTCCTTGATCCCGAGGTAGTGCTCGAGCTTCAGGTCCTCCATTCGCGCCGCGACCGCGAGCGATGCGCGCCCCGAGATCACCACCGGCAGCACGCCGAGATCGCGCGCCCATTCGAGCGCGAGGCCGTCGCGCACCCAGAAGTGGCGCAGGTCGCCCTCGTGCGTGAAGCCGATGACGCCGTCGGTGAGCGTCCCGTCCACGTCGAGGAACAGGATGCGGACCGGGCCCGTGACCGGCGCGGGACGCGCCGCGGAATCAGGCATGAGCGCGCGAGCCGGTGGCGTCGCGGATGCGCATCGCTTCGTCGAGAAACGCCTCCGC
Organism: Candidatus Eiseniibacteriota bacterium; assembly: GCA_041483195.1. Lineage (GTDB taxonomy): Bacteria > Eisenbacteria > RBG-16-71-46 > RBG-16-71-46 > RBG-16-71-46 > WS-2. The sequence continues at coordinate 2,036 of JBGPFC010000041.1, read as the reverse complement.
CCGCTCGAGCGGCAGCTGGGTCGCGGCGTCCGACCTCGCGTGCGCGGGATCGGGATGGGCCTCGAAGAAGAGTCCGTCCACGCCGCACGCGACCGCCGCCCGCATCAGGGGGAACGCGAAGCGCCGGTCGCCGCCGCTCTCGACCCCGCCCGGGCGCTGCAGGCTGTGGGTGGCGTCGTAAACCACCGGCCAGCCCAGCTCGCGCATCGTGACGAGGCCGCGCATGTCCACGACCAGGTCATGGTAGCCGAACGTCGTGCCGCGCTCGGTGAGCAGGATGCGTTCGCATCCCGCGCCGGCGAGCTTCTCGACCACCTGCGCCATGTCGTCGGGAGCCAGGAACTGGCCCTTCTTGACGTTCACCGCCCGGCCGCTCCGGGCCGCGGCGACCAGCAGCGAGGTCTGCCGCGAGAGGAACGCCGGGATCTGGAGCGCGTCCGCGACCTCGGCGACCCTCGCGATCTCGCTCGGGTCGTGCACGTCGGTGAGCACCGGAACGGCGAGCTTCTGCCTCACCTGCGCGAGCGCCTCGAGCGCTTCCTCGAACGGCAGTCCCTCGAACGAGCGCGCGCTCGAACGGTTCGCCTTGCGGTATGACGCCTTGAACACGTACTGCATTCCGCGGGCGGCGCATGCGGCCTTCAGGTGCGCGGCGACCCGGAGGCACAGCTCGGCGTTCTCGATCACGCACGGCCCGGCGATCACGAGCAGGGACGGCCCGCCCGCCTCGGCGGCGCCGATCGCGAAGCGCTTCACGCCCGCCCGCCGTGCGGCGATGGCCGAACGCCGCCCTCGGCCGCTCCGGCCTCGTGCTGCGCTTCGACCGGGGCGCGATCGTCGCCGCGCCGGGCGCGACGCCGCTCGAGCGCGGCCCGCACGAAGTCCACGAACAGCGGATGCGGCTCGTGCGGGCGCGACTTGAGCTCAGGATGGAACTGCACGGCGAGGAACCACGGATGGTCGGGCAGCTCGATGATCTCGACCAGCTCACGGCCCACGCACTTGCCGGAGAGCACCAGCCCGCGCGACTGGAGCTGCGCCGCATACTTGTTGTTGAACTCGTAGCGATGGCGGTGGCGCTCCTCGACCTCGGTGCGGCCGTAGGCGCGAGCCGCGAGGCTGCCCTCCTTCAGGGCGCAGCGGTAGGAGCCGAGGCGCATGGTGCCGCCCTTCTCGGTGACGCCCGCCTGATCGGCGAGCAGGTCGATCACCTTGTGCTCGCTGGTGACCTCGAACTCGCTCGAGTTCGCGTCGGCCCAGCCGACCACGTGCCGCGCGAACTCGATGGTCGCGACCTGCATGCCGAGGCAGAGGCCGAGGTAGGGCACGCTCTTTTCGCGCGCGAACTGCACCGCCGCGATCTTGCCCTCGATTCCGCGCTCGCCGAATCCGCCCGGCACCAGCACACCGTCCACGTCCTGCATCAACGCCGCCGCGCCCTTGCTCTCGACCTCTTCGCCTTCGATCCAGCGGAGCTGGACCCGCGCGCGGTTCGCGGCGCCCGCGTGGACGAACGCCTCGATGATGCTCTTGTACGCGTCGCGCACGTGCGTGTACTTGCCGACCACCGCCACCACGCAGCTGCGATCCGGGTGCTCGACGCGCTCGACGAAGTCGTTCCAGGCTCGCAGGTCGGGGTCACCCGCCTCGATGCCCAGCTCGCGCACCACCAGCGCGTCGAGCCCGCCCGCGTGGAACACCTGCGGCACCTCGTAGATCGAGCCCACGTCGGTGGCGCCCACCACCGCCTCGGTCGGGAGGTTGCAGAACAGGGCGATCTTCTCGCGCAGGTCGCTGGTGAGCGGCGCTTCGCTGCGGCACAGCAGGATGTCGGGCTGGATGCCGATTTCGCGCAGCTCCTTCACGCTGTGCTGGGTGGGCTTGGTCTTCATCTCGCCCGCCGCCTTGATGAAGGGCACCAGCGTCACGTGGACGAACAGGGTGTCGCGGCGATGCTCGAGTCGCAGCTGCCTCACCGCCTCGAGGAACGGCAGCGACTCGATGTCGCCCACCGTGCCGCCGATCTCGACGATCTG
>JBGPFC010000040.1:0-31766 GCA_041483195.1 Candidatus Eiseniibacteriota bacterium | reverse complement strand
GGCCTCCTAGAGGTAAACCGTCGGCCGGGAGCGCCCGCCCGGCGCCCCGCCCGTGCCGCTACGAGGCGAACCGTCGGCGGGGAGCGGGGCAAGGCGCGGGACGTGCCCGGCCTCCTAGAGGTAAACCGTCGGCCGGGCACGTCCCGCGCCTTGCCCCGCTCCCGAATCGCACGCTCGTACCGTATGCTGCGCGGCATGCGACAGACGTCGGGCTCCATGATCTGCCCCTCCTGCGGGAAGCTGATCGGGGTGGGCGAGGACAAGTGCCCGTTTTGTGGGGCCTGGCGGCCGGGGCTGTATGGCTGGGCGCCGGTGATCCAGCGGTTGTTCGGGCGTCGGCTCGACCTGATTGCGATCATCGTCATGAGCTGCGTGGTGCTCTACGTGATCGCGCTCGCGCTCCAGCCGGAGGCGATCCTTCACCCGGCCGGCATCATGTCGATCCTCTCGCCCGGCAGCCGCGCGCTCTACCAGCTCGGAATGACCGGCGGCCTCGCGTGGCAACAGGGCTGGTGGTGGACCGTGCTCACCGCGATCTACCTGCACGGCGGTCTGCTGCACATCTTCTTCAACGTGATGTGGATCCGGAATCTCGGCCCGCCGGTCACCGAGGTGTACGGCCCGGCGCGCGCGTTCATCATCTTCAGCGTCGCGGGCGCCGTCGGCTTCGTGCTCTCGAACTTCGCGAGCGGCGCGCCATCGATCGGCGCGTCGGGCAGCATCTTCGGCCTGCTCGCCGCGCTGCTCGTGTACGGGCGGCGGCGCGGGATCTCGATGCTCACCGCCCAGCTCTGGCAATGGGCGATCATCATGTTCGCGTTCGGGTTCTTCATGAGCGGCGTGAACAACTGGGCGCACGCGGGCGGCTTCGCGGGCGGGTGGCTGACCGCCCAGGCGATGCGCTTCGACGACGAGAAGCGCGAGACGCCGCTGACGCAGGTGCTCGCGCTGGTGCTGCTCGCGCTCACCGGCGCCGGCGTTGTGATGTCGTTCGTGCGGGTGACCGGAATCCTGATGTCGCGGTAAGCCGGGCCGCGATCGCCGCCGCGCGCCATCCGGCGCGCAGGTCTCAGGCGGCGTCCCGGAGCGGAGCGTCGAGGATCTCGCGGACCTTTCGCGCCAGCGCTTCGGGGGTGAAGGGTTTCTGGAGGAATGCGGTCTCCGATTCCCGCAGGCCCTGGTGGGTGAGCGCCCGGTCGGTGTAGCCCGAGATCAACAGCACCGGCAGATCCGGGCGGACCATTCCGATGCGCCGCACCAGCTCGGGCCCGCCCATCAGCGGCATCACGACGTCGGCCATCAGCAGATCGATGCGTTGCTCGCGACGCTCGCAGATCGTGATCCCCTCGCTTCCGTCCGCGGCCTCGAGCACTCGGTACCCGTAGACCTCCAGGGACGCGCGGATCACCCCGCGGATGCTCTCTTCGTCCTCGACCACCAGGATGGTCTCGGTTCCCGCGACGCGCTCCAGCGCGTCCTGCCGCGCGTCGGCCGGCTCCACCGCGCCTTCCACGCGGGGCAGGCAGATCTTGAACGTCGTGCCATGTCCCGGCTCGGTGTAGACCTCGATGTGCCCCTCGCTCTGCCGGACAATTCCGTGCACGGTCGAGAGGCCGAGCCCGGTGCCCTTGCCCGTTTCCTTCGTCGTGAAGAACGGCTCGAAGATGCGCGCCCGCGTCTCCGGGCTCATGCCGACCCCGGTGTCGCTCACCGCCAGCATGACATGGCGTCCGGGCTTCACGTCCACGTGCGCGCGGGCGTAGTCCTCGCCGAGCGTGACGTTCGCGGTCTCGATGGTGAGCCGTCCGCCGTGGGGCATCGCGTCGCGCGCGTTGACGACCAGGTTCATCAGCACCTGCTCGATCTGGCCCGGATCGGCCCGAACCATGCCGAGCTCGGAGGTCGGCGCCGTGACCAGATCGATGTCCTCGCCGATCAGCCGCCGCAGCATCTTGTCCAACCCGGTGATCACGGCGTTCAGGTCGAGCACGCGCGGTTCCAGCAGCTGCCGGCGGCTGAAGGCCAGCAGCTGCCGCGTGAGCGACGCCGCGCGCTCCGCGGCCTTCAGGATCTCGCCGCTGTCGTGGATCGCGGGGTCGTCCGGGGCGAGTCTCACCTGGATCAACTGTCCGTACCCCATGATCGCGGTGAGCAGATTGTTGAAATCATGGGCGACGCCTCCCGCGAGCTGGCCGACGGCTTCCATCTTCTGCGCCTGGCGCAGCTGCGCCTCGAGCTGCCTGCGACTGGTCACGTCGAGCGCCAGCACCAGCGCCGCATCGCGGTCCGCGAACACCAGCGTGTGGGACGACACTTCGACGTCGAGCACCGTGCCGTCCTTCCGCCGGTGCTTCCATTCGCCGGAACGATTGAGCGCCGGCCGGGAGCCTCTAATTTCCGGGAGCAGCGCCGGCACCTGCTCCGCGGGCAGGATGTCCTCGATCGTCATGTCCCTGAACTCGTCCATGGAATAGCCGTAGAGCCTGATCGCCGCGTCGTTCACCGCCATGAATCTCAGGGTCACGCGGTCGTAGACCCACATCGGGTGCGGGTTGGAGGTGAAGAGCAGACGATAGCGCGCCTCCGAGGCGCGCAACGCGTTCGCCGTCTGGACATGCTCGCCGACCTCGCCGCGCATCCGCCGGTTGAGGTCTTCGAGCTGCGACGTGCGCTCGCTCACCCGCAGCTCGAGATCGTCGTGGGCGCGCGTAAGCTCCGCCAGCGCGTCCCTGCGCTCGATGTCCGCATGGCTCAGTCGGCTCGCGTTCCACCAGATGAAGCCGGTCAGGATCACGATGCCGAGGAACACCATCACCGAGACGCCCGGTTCGGAGGCGAGCACCCCCGCGCGCTGGGCGTAGATCCTCAACCACGCCAGGACGACGGGCGTCACGAGCGCGAACGGCAGCAGGCGGCGCGCCAGGGTGCCGCCCGCGTCGCTCGCCACGATCACCCGCGTGATCCCGCGCGCCGGACGCGCGAACAGCACCCCGACCGAACACACCAGGAACAGGATGGCGGTGTTGAGCGCCATCGGGATGAACGACCCCACGCCGTACAGCTGGCGGACGTCGAGCAGGTAGCCGAGAACGGCGAGCAGCGAGAGTCCCGCGGCGAGCAGCGCGAACGCCTGCGAGGGGCGATGGCCGCGGCGAATCTCCCAGTTGAGCGTGATCAACGCGAGCCCCACGAGCATGAATCCGGTCGCCGTGTTCGGGGCCATCCGGTTGGGCGGCAACCCCTGCGCGCTCGAGAGCTGGGAGGCGAACAGGTACGTGTCCGGGCACACGCGCGAGCCGAGCAGGAGATCGCAGAGTCGCAGGAGCCCGATCGCGGCCACCGCCGCCGCGAGCAGGTACCCCGCGCGACGTACCCGCAGCGGGGCCGCGGGGTCGCGCAGCGACATCAGCGACATCCCGGCGAGGACGAACGCCACCGCGGTGGCGGGATTCATGGCGACCAGCCCGGGGAGGACGCTCTTGAGCGCCGCGACGTTCAGCTGCCATCCGATCAGCGCGCCGGCGCCGACCAGCATGACCACCCATGCGGCGGGCGCGGCCGCGCTCCCGCCGCGGGGGGTGGCTTCTGATGGCGTGCGATCAGGCACGGATGGACTCCAGGCCCGGTGGACACTCGAGACTGCACTTGAATGAATGCTGTTGTGCGCGAGGGGGGGCCATGCGCAGCGGAGAAGCCTCAACCCCCGTACCATCGGCAACGGCGCGGGTATACTTTAGAGGGTGACCCCAGGGAGATCGCGCGCGCGGCGCGCGAAAGAGCGCCCCGGTCCCGGCCGGCCGCGGGGCCGCGTCACCGGCCTACTGCGTCACGATCAGCCCGGTCGCGCGCAACCGCGAGGTCTCCTCGAGCGAGCCGTGCGAGAGCGGCGCTCCCATCTCGACCAGGTGACGCTCGTAGCCGTAGACCGGCCCAACGTCCTGCACGTACGCCACCACGCCATAGTCGAACGAGCGGAAGTGGCCCAGCGGATCGCCGTTGATGTCGGTGGCGTCGGAAATCCCGAAGTCCAGGGCGTAGAAGCACACCAGCGCGTCCGCGTAGGTTCCGGCGGGCGTGGTCACCGACTGCTGGCCCAGGATGCGGCCGTGGAGAACGATGTCCGGCGAGAGCAGCGGCGCGACCTGCTCCTCGAACTCGCTGCCGGTGGACAGGGTCGAGGTCAGGAATATCCAGCGCAGCACCGTGTCGAGATCGTTGAAGGTTCCGATCGCGTTGGTGTTCTTCTCCCAGACGCCGCCGTGGAGGAACATCGGGATCGATGGTCCGACGGCCATGGCGTGCGGCTGCCGGCCCGAGAGCGCCGCGATCCTGGCGCGGAGATCCGGCCGGGCACGCGCGATCTCGTCGAGCAGCATGCCGGGCTCCGCGCGAGGCGCGCCCCGCGAGGCGTTCGCCGCGCGCAGGACGGAGAACGGCCCGCCCGCGATCGCGAATGGCGCGGGGCTCACGAACAGGCTCTCGGTGAGGAACTGTCCGTACGCGCCGGAGCCCGTGAACTTGGACGCGTTGAACTCGAGCTGATAGGTCGCGGAGTCGCGACCGCCCTGCGCGCCGGGGGCGAGGCCGCTCACCAGCGCGAAGAGCGCGGGCATGGAGGGCAGCGCCGGAACTTCTCCAATGGTGGCGTAGTAGTGGAGCGTGTCGCTGCAGCTGACCGCGAGCAGGTCGTACTTCCACCAGCGCTTGTCCTCGTTGGGCCAGCTCTTGCCGAGGGTGGGCACCGCCGGCGGGCGCGGCGCGATGATCAGCGGCTTCTTGTCGCGACAACCGCAGGCGAGCGCCGCGAGCGCGAGCACGCATGATGCGGCGGCGAGGCCACGGTGCGGGATTCGGATCATGGGATGCCCTCGATGCGCCACTCCGGAGGCGCGGGTCCAGCCCGGTCATGTTGGTTCAACGATACCAACATTTTCACACGCTGGCGCGGCCGCCGTCCATGTGACCGCCCCGCAGCCCTCTGCTATAGTCCGCCGCGTTCGCGGCCCCGCGTGTCCGGCCATCCCGCTGCGCCGGAAGCCGGAGCCACGAGCCCCGCGAGCGGCGATCCCGAGAGTCCGCCGGGCGGGTGAGCCTTCCCTAACCACAACGGGATGACCCAGCCCTCCTTCCTCGAGCGAGTCGCCGGTCAATCGCTGGATGCGTTCACGGCGCTGACCCACGAGCAGCGAGCCGCTGCCGTGCGAACCGCGATCCCGGACCTCCACACCTTCTTCGACGACGGCCGCGCGCCCGCCGGGCGCGAGGCGCCGCGTCGCACGCTCGAGCTGGCCGCTTCGCTGCTCGCGGTGCTGAGCGCGGAGGCCGGCGACGACGGCGGCGGGCACACGCGCGACGCCCGCATCGTGACCGACGCGCTGCTGCGCCGCGAGGCCGATCGCGACCAGAACGTCTATCTCGGCCGCCTGTTCACGCGCACCCTCACGCGGGCGGTCCCCGATCTGATCTTCCAGCCCGCGCATCGCGCCGAAGTCGTGACGGCGCTGCGCTGGGGACGCACCTACGGCGTGCCCGTCACGCTGCGCGGCGCGGCGTCGACCGCGATGGGCGGATCGGTGCCGAACGACGGCGGGCTCACGCTCGATCTCTCGCGGCTCGACGAGATCGAGATCCTCGCCGCCGACGGCGTGTGCGTGGTGGGCGCCGGCGCGAGGCTGCGCACCGTGCATCAGCGCCTCGCGGAGCGCGGCCTCGCGCTTCGGGTCTACCCGTCGAATCTCGGGGGCACGCTCGCGGGCTGGTTCGCGACCGGCGGCATCGGCATGAACGCGTTCGGCAACGGTCGCGCGCTCGACAGCGTGCGCGCCGCCGACCTGGTGCTGCCCGACGGCGAGCACCTGCGCTTTCACGACGACGGACGGCTCGACGTGCCGGATGGCCGCCATCGCAAGTCGCTCGCGCCCGCCGAAGCCGCCGCGTGGTTCACCGCGCGCGGACTCTCGCCCATCACGCTGCGCGACCTCGCGGGCAGCGAGGGCGTGTTCGGCGTGCTGCTCCACCTCGCGGTGCGGGTCGAGCCGCTGCGGGAGATCGGCGCGTTCCTGATGTCGTTCGAGACGCGCGAAGCCGCGCTCGACGCGGCCGATTGGGTCCTGAGCGGCGCGGGCTCGCGGTTCCCGAGGCCCGCCAATCTGAAGCTGTTCTCGGGCTCTCACCTCCACCACACGCGCCGCGTGTGGCGGGACGAGGACGCGCGAACCTGGAAGGAACGCCCGAGCGCGCTCTCGAGCGGGGCGCGTCTGCCGTGGACGCGCATCGCCGGGCCGGCGGAGCTGGGCGCCGAGGCCGCGCCCGACCGCGAACACGCCGCGGCCTACCTGTTCGTGGATTTCCTCGGTCTCGATGAAGCCCGCACGTTCGCGGCGGTCTGGCAGGAGGCGCCCGGCGCGCCGCGGCTGCTCGGCGAGGAGAGCGTGCGGTTCGCGGCCGAGCGCTTCAAGCCCCAGCAGACCAAGCGGCTCGGCCCCGGCCTGCTCGCCGCCGAGATCGTCATGCCCGCCGCGCAGGTGCGCACCTTCCTGCCGCGGGCCGAGGCGCTGGCGCGCGGCGCGGGCAACGCGCTCGATGCCGAGGTCTACTTCCTCGCGGACGGCGAGGCGCTCGTCATCGGGGGATATCTCACCGACCACCGCAGCGGCGCGTTCGCGATCGATCTCATGATCGCGCCGGCGCTGGTGGATCTCGCGATGAACGCGCACGGCGGACGGCCCTACGTCCTCGGCCGCTGGCAGTCGGCATGGGCCGATCGCCAGCTGGGCCGCGAGCGCGCGGCGGCAACGCGGGCACTCAAGGCGAAGCTCGATCCCGCCGGGATCGTGAACCGCGGCGTGCGGCTGGGCCTCCGGCTTCACGGCGCGTTGGGCGCGATGCTGACCGCGACCTTCGTCCCGAGCGTCACCGCGATGCGCGTGATCTACGGGAGCGCGGCGCTCTCCTGGCTCGCGCGGCTCGCGCGCCCGATCGCCGCGATCTTCCCCGGCCCGGCGCGCGGCCGAGGAGAGCCGGTCGGCGCCGCGCACGCGCCGGCGGCGGACGGCGTCACGCCGCAGGCCGCCTCCGCCCGCGCGCTCAACTGCGTGAACTGCGGCGAGTGCAACACCGTGTGCCCGGTCTTCGTCGATTCGAAGATCCGGCTGCCGCAGATGCTCACCCATCTCGGCGAGGCCCATCACGCCGGCGAGGCGATCGGCGAGAGCGGCCGCACGCTGCTCGATCTGTGCATGCGATGCGGCAACTGCGAGGAGGTCTGCCAGGCGGGGATCCCGCACCTGCCGCTCTACGAGCACATGCAGCGCGCCGCCGACGCGGCCGAACCGGCGCCGGCGGCCCGCGCGGATCGCCGCGAGCGCCACGTCGCGCTGCTCGCGGCGCTGCGCGCCTCGCCGCGCTACACGCGGGAGTTCCTGAACGTGCGGCCCGGCGCCTACCTCAAGCGCGCGCCGGCGGCGCTGCCGGGCGTCGCCCGCTACCTGCTGCTGCGCGCCGAGAACGACGCCGGACCGGCCGCCACCTGCATCCACTGCGGGGCGTGCGTCGCGGTGTGCCCGACCTTCGCGAACCGCGAGTTCGATGGCGAGGATCCGCGTTCGATCACCACGTTGCAGGAGCGCTGCATCGGCTGCGGAACCTGCGTCGAGGTGTGCCCGGCGAACGAGCTGAACGGCGGGCAGACGCTGCGCGTGATCGAGGCGCCGACGCGCGACTGGTTCGTCGCGCTCGATGAGCTGGAGCGGGAGACCGCGCGATGAGCATCGGCCTCGAGCGGCTGGCGCGCGAGATGATCGACGGCGCGGAGAACGGCGCGGAGGCGGGTGTGCGCGCCGGGGCGGAGGGCGGCGCCGAGGGCGGGGCCTTCCTCGAGCGGGTCGCGCTCTGGGAGGACCTGCTCACGCTGGTGGTGGATCCCGAGAGCCCGCGCGTCGCGGAGCGGCCGCGCAAGCGCGCGGCGCTCACGTTCCTGCTGAAGCGAGCCGAGATCGCGGAGGACCAGTTCTGGAAGCTCGGGCGCGGGCAACGCGGGCGGCTGTTCCTGAGCCGCTACTCGCGCGTGTCGCGCCAGATCCCGCAGCTCGAGATCACCTCGTTCGACATCGACAAGGTCATCAAGGAACGCTGGCGGCAGGAGCCGCTCACGCTGGGCGCGGCGTGGCACCACGGGTTCTGGCGCTCGTACTTCTCGCATGCCGCCATCACGCATCCCGCGAACGACGGATTGCGGGAGGAATTCTCGACGGCGTGGGACCTGGTGCGCAAGCACCCGGCCGTGCTGTTCCGCACCGCGGCTGGGCGGACCCAGACCCCGATCCGCGCGGTGCGCCTCGACCTGCCGATGGTGGTGGGGCCGCTCCCGCTCGGCGACGGCATCACCATGGAGCGCGCGTGGCTCGAGGCGATCGGGTCGTTCGATCCCGCTCACGACGTGCGGGTGCGCTCGCTGGTGGTGATCGAAGCCGCCCGCTACCTCGAGCATCGTGAGGCGCTGAAGCCGTTCGCGGCCGACATCATGCCGCGGCTCTCGCCGGCGGACGCCGCATTGCTCGCGGGAGCCGGCGCGGCTTCGGACGCGATGCGCGCCGCGCTGCGGGCCGCGCGGGTCGCTGAGCTCGAGTGGAGCGAAACGCTCGCGCGCGACGCGGCGCTCGCGCTCGAGGCCAACCCCGAGCTCCTGTTGTCGGTGTTCCTCCGCTACCAGGCGGACGCGGCCGGGAGCGACGCCGCGTTCTGGGCCGCGCTCGAATCCTCGGTGCGGTTGGATGGCGTGGCCGCGATCCACTACCAGTCGGGGGCGGAGAAATCCTACCGCCTGACGCCGCGCATCGACGGGTTCCTCAAGGCGCGCTTCCTGCGCGCGCGCGTCCAGCTCATCTCGGCGGGCGGCGACACCGACACCCAGGCCTCGGCCGCGACCGTCTACGAATCGGTGCTGCTGGGCGCGAACGGCGGCGCGATGACGCACCTCGCCGGGATCGCGCTGCTGCCCGAGCTGGTGGACGCCTACCACGGCGCCGACGCCGCGCCGTTGATCGCATCCCTCGCGCGCCGCGATCCCGCTGCGCTGCGCGACCTCGCGCTCAACACCCTCGCGTGCTGGCAGCACAGCATCCTCGACTTCCTCTCGTGCATGGGAATCGACGACATCCAGAAGACCTCCGGCAACACCATGGCGATCACCATGACCGAGGAGTGGATTCGCGAGGTGGACCGCCTCGCGACGCCGGAGTTCGGCCGCGAGAACGCGGCGCTCAACGCGCGCCGGGTCGCGGCGGAGCCCGCGCCGCGGCGGGTGCGCGAGCGCTTCAAGGCGTCTGCGCTGCTGGCCGAGGTGAAGCCCGATCTGCCGCTGGTGCACGCCGCGAAGGTGATCGCGCACGAGAGCGCGAACTATCATCTTCAGAATTCGAACCGCAACCTGAACGCCGACTTCCTCGACGTGATCTACCGCATGGCGGCGGGCCGGATGCCGCTCGAAGAGGACTTCTTCATCGAGAGCGACATGGGCGAGCTCTCGCTCGACGGCGTGAGGGTCAGGCTGTCGCGTGCTTCGCTCGCGTGGTCGCTCGAGCGCCTGCGCCGCGATCCGGCGCTCCTCGATTACGTCTCGCTCGCCGTGCCGCGCGGGTTCCTGCGCCACGGGGCGACGCCCGCCGGCGCGCACGTGACGATCGCTGCGTCGCCGGGCGGCGCTTCGCTGGCGGCGTTCGAGGCCGACGCGCACGGCGGATTCGAGGTGAGGCTCCAGACCGGCCATCCGCTCGAGGCCGCGCTCCCGGGCGGCGGCTCGCTGTGGCTCGATGCGAAGGACGGCGACGACGAGTCGCTCGCCATCGAGCTGCTCGCTCGCGGGCACGGCGGGAACGGGCGCACCGTGCTGCGCGCCTCCCGCGACGGCGGCGTCACGGTGCGACGCGACCCGCGCGGCGGGCTGGTGCTGTCCGGCTTCGGATTCCGCGAGCCGATCTGGAGCGGGCCGGTGAGCCACGCCAGCATCTCGCTGGGCGCTGCGTCCGAAGACTTCCTGATGGCGCGCATCGAGGGCAACGCCGGGCTCGCGATGACGTCGTCGGGAGAGGGCGGGCCGCTGCGGTTCGCCGGCGACGAGATGAAATGGGAGAGCCTGCAGGCGGCGAGCGGACACTTCGGCATTCACGCGGCCGACCTGCGGAGGGTGCGCGACGTCGAGATCAAGATCAACCAGGGCGCGAAGCCCGGCAAGGGCGGGCGGCTCTCGGGCGCCAAGGTGACGTCGACGGTGAGCAAGGCGCGAAACATTCCGGTCGGCACCGACGCGCTCTCGCCCGATCCCAAGCACGACATCTACTCGATCGAGGACATGCCGGCCGAGGTGTGGCTGTGGCTGCTCTACCACAACTACTGCGGCATCAAGATCACCGGCTCCAACTACACGAAGTACGTCGCGGCCGGCATGTGGTCGAACTTCGTGGTGGACTACCTGCTGGTGGACTCGGGGCTCGGCGGGTCGGGGAACTATCACGCCGACTCATCGCACGTGGGCTGGCCCGACATCTTCCGCACCATCCTCCACACCCATCACGCGCTGGTGAGCGAGCGCGTGGACCTGGACGGATCGGGCAGCCTGCACCCGATCCGCGACCTGAACGGCGCGCCGTTCGGCGCGGGCGGCGGAACGCGGCTGTTCGCGTCGGGCGGGCTGCGGGGCGAGCTCGACATGCTGAAGGTGCTGATCGCCGGCGCGGACGGGCTGGTCGAGGCGAGCATCGGGAAGGCCGCGGCGTTCGGATGCAATCAGTGCGGGAACTGCCACCTCGATTGCCCGCGCGGCGGGATCACCACCAAGCCCGAGCTCACCATGCAGAACGACCGCCACCTCATGAAGCTCCGCTTCCGCAACTGGACGGTGCTCAACATGGTGAAGCTCTCGGTGCTGGTGGACGCGCTCAATCTCGAGACCGGCGCGCTCGACCGCGCGGGGGTGGTGGTCGCGCCCGAGCGCCTGCTGGACGACATAAGAAAGCTGCGCGGACGCACCGACCTGCTCGAGATGCCGCGTCATCCCGAGCCAGCGGCCTCGCGCCTCGAGGCCGATCACGACTCGTGCCGCGTCGGCTCGCTGGCGGTGAGCGAGCCGGTCACTGTGGAGGCGATCTGGGAGGCGGCGCGGCTCTCGTACAACGGCGGCAACAACCGCGGCGGGGGGATCGACTTCGCCGGCTTCGCGCCGGCGCCGTTGCGCGAGAAGACCTGCCTCGTTTTCAACACCATCGGCCCCGACCGCGTGGCGAGCATGCACGAGATGCTCGCGCACCTCGAGGGCTGCCGCTTCTTCGACGCGCGGGGCGCCGAGGTCGGGGCCGCAACGGTCCACGAGCAGCTCGACGCGTTCCGTCTGCCGGTGCGCGCGCGCTACGCCGGCGACGACGGCTGGCGCGGGGCCGCGCTCCGCGAGAACCCTGGCGACTTCTACACGTTCTTCGTCGAGCTGAAGCCCGAGGTGCTCGAGCGCTACGGCCGCACGCTGATCGCGAGCGAGCACTGGCTCCAGCGCCGCACCAAGTACGGCGACGTGCCGGACCCGGTGCTGGAGGTCGCGCTGCGGAATTCGCCGGAGGCGGGCGATCCGATCGCCGGCCGGCTCGCGGAGTTCGTCGCCGACGTGCGCGAGGAATACTTCTCGGCGCTCGCGCACCTGCTCGACTCGCGTTACTACCGCACCCACGCGCCGCCGCCCGAGGGCGGGCGCGCGGCGCGGCCCGGCAAGTACGCCGCGAAGCGCCGCGGCTTCGTGGTGTCGATGGGCGAGGACCTGGCGGCGATCAAGATGTCGGGATGGACGCACACCATCCCCGAGTACTTCGACTTCGACCGCTTCTGGGCGTCCTACCCGGGCGCGGCCGCGGGCGGGGTGGAGGTCGCCTTCGGCGGGCGCACGCTCGCCAGCACCGCGCTCCACGCGCACGTGTGGGGCATGCACCATCGCTACCCCACCAACTCGCCGGCGATCGATGCGGAGGGCCGCGGCAACCCGGCGGGCGCGCATCCGTTCAAGGCGTACAACGTGCTGCTCATGCACAACGGCGAGCAGGTGGGCGTGGACTCGACCTCGCCGTTCCTGAACGAGTTCGGATTCGTCCACGCCGATCCATCGATGGGCCCGGGCGCCGAGCTGTACCACGGCGACTCGGTGTACGAGCGCAAGGCGCTCACCGACACCGAGTACGCGGCCTACCTGGTGGACTTCACGCGCCGCGTGCTGGGGCTCACCACCGAGGAGGCGAGCCAGATCATCTCGCCCATCACCGGGCTCGACCTCGCTGCGATGGACGAGCCGCGGCGCGCGAAGCTCGCGCTGCTGATGACGAACTACGTTCAGCTCACGCCGACCGGCCCCTACAAGTTCACGATCGTCGAGTCGCGGCCGTCGCCCGAGGGCCGCGTGGTGGGGTTCCGCGAGAACATGGACATCAAGTTCCTCCGCCCGCACGAGATCATCGTCACCCGCGACACCGCGCCGGGCGGCGTGCACGCGGTCGCGAACGGGAGCGAGGCCAAGATCGCGGACAGCATGCTGCGCGTGCTGCACCGCCAGGGCGTGCTCGGGGATGCGGCCGCCGACCTGCGCTTCAGCATGCGGCCCGGCGGCAACCCGCGGCGCGACGATTTCGGCGGCGTGTTCGAGGCGTTCACGCGGCCCGGCGGCGGCGCGATCGACCTGCGCAATCGCTTCGGCGAGGAAGTGAGGGTGGATCGCGCTGGGCGCAAGGCCGATCTCGCGCTGCCGCTCGATCAGGCGGTGCGGCGCGCGGATGCCGCGTGGAAGGCGCTCGTCGACGAGCGCCTCGGCCGGCTGGCGACCGCGCTCGATGGCGCGGGCGCGATGAGCGCGGGCCGGCGGCTCGGGCCGGACGAGCCGCTGCCCGCGCCGGCGATCGAGCTGATCGAGGCCGCGCTCGAGCGGCTGCGCACCCTGAGCTTCGAGGACTACCGCTACCTGGTCGAGCAGGCGCTGATCGCGTTCGCGCGGCGCGGCGAATCGCACCGGGCGGCGGCGTTGCGAATGCTGGCCGAGCTGCGCAAGCGCGTCGCGTTCGCCGACCTCGGCGGCAAGGCGCTCTCGAGCGTCGAGTACCTGACCGACGGCGGCCGCGCCTCGGACGGATCGCCGGAGGGCGGGATCACCCGCCTGCTCGACGAGGTCGCGCGGATCGACGAGGCGCTCGCCGGCCAGAAACGCGGCGCGTGGCGCTTCGCGCGCCTCACGCTCGCGACCCGCGACGATCTCGCGCCGCCCAACGACGCGGAGCGCGACGTGCTGGTGATCGACTTCGCGGGATTCCGGGGCGAATCGTTCCTGCTCGATTCAGCATCGCGCATCCTCTCGGAAGCGGTGCGGCTCGGCTGGCGAAACGTCGTCGGCTACGACTTCATCGGCGGCCCGCGCTACGCCGGCACCAACCTCGCGAAGCCCGACGGGCTCGCGGCCGACGGAGTCTCGATCGAGCTGTTCGGCCGCGAGTTCGGCGACTTCATCGGCGCGCTGCTCGAGGGCGCTGAGATCCGCATCTACGGCCAGGGTCAGAGCCATCTCGGCATGAAGGCCGACTCCGGCTACCTGTTCGTGCTGCAGGACGTGCTCAACACCTCGATGTACGCGGCCCACGGCGGCACCGTGAGCCTGTGGGACTCCGGCTCGCGCTTCGCGGCGGCCGGGCAGAACAAGGTGTTCCTCGCCGACGGCAAGACCCAGGCGCCCGGCTTCAAGTCCATCCACTTCGGCACGCCCAACGAGTACGCTTTCGAGTACCTGATGTCGGGCGGCGAGAACTCGCTGCACGTGGTGATGGGGTTCCGCAAGCCCGACGCGCGAGGCGAGATCGCGCTCCGGCCCAAGCCCTACGCTGGGAAGTTCTTCATGTCGGGGGCGGCGGCGGGCCGCGTGTACGTGTTCGATCCGCAGGTGCGGCTCGATCCCGCGCAGTACTCCGGCAACGTGCTGTCGGCGATCGCGCCGGAGGAGTGGGCGAAGGAGCTGGCGCCGTTCATCGCGCGCGAAGCCTCACGGCGCGGCGTGCCGCTGCGCATCGAGGGCGAGCACATCACCGTGCGCCTCGATGGCGAGTGGCGCCGCTGGCGATACGATGAGGCGTTCTCGAAGCTGATTCCATTGAAGGTGGCGAAGGCCTCGCAGGAGCAGGGCGTCTCGCCGCCGCAGCTGGTGCAGATCGTCGGGGAGTAGCGGGGCGTTCGATGACTCGCGCTCATGCTCGTCGTGTGGTGCTGCTCGCGTTCGCGTTCGGGTTCGCTGCGTGGATGCAGGTCCCGGTCTCCGCTCGTGCCGCGGCCGCGCGCCTCGGCGTGGAGGTCGCGGGGCTGGAGGGGAAGCTCACCCGCGGCAGCGGCGATTCCCCCGATCTGCTCGACGACCCGCCGATGCGGATCGCGTGGGCCGTGGGGCCGACCGTGGAGTGGCCGCTCGTGGGCCGCTGGTCGCTGGGCACCGGACTGCGCTACGTCCGAATCAACGAGGATGAGGATCTCACGCTCACCGTGACCGGCGGTGGCTCCACGACCGTGATGCGCGGCAACGTGCGGATGGACTGGCACTGGATCGCGCTTCCGCTGCGCGCCTCGTTCCGCGCGGTGGGGCCGCTGGTCATCGAGGCCGGACCCGAGGCGCGCTACCTCGTGCACGCGAGGATGCGCTCGCGGCAGGACGCCTCCATCACCACGACGCCGGATCCCATTCGCAGCTTCCATCCGGCGCCCGCGGCAGCCATCTTCGAGGAGGTGGGCACGCTCGGAGGCGACCGCGACCTGACCGGCCTCTACGAACGCTTCGACCTGGCGATCACCGCGGGAGCCGGGCTCAACCGGCCGCTCGCCGGTCACGTCGTGTCACTGCGCGGGCGCTACGCCCATGGTCTGCTCGATCTCGCCAAGGGCTCGATGGAACGCAGCGCGCGCGCGTTCGAGCTCGGGCTCGGCTGGAGCTGGTAGCGCGCGAAGACTCACCGCGCGGCACTCGGCGAGTCGTGGCCCATCGGCCAGGTCTGGCGAGTTCGATAAATCCGTTGTCGGGGCAATAGGGGCGAGCGTAGCCTTCTCTCTAGTCTTGGAGCCGCCGCATCCGGACGAGCGTGCGAGGACGGAGCCTCCCAACGCAGCCGCTTCGGGCGCCGCGGAGGAACGTCCAGGCGAGACGCCCGCCAACCCCGAAAGAAGGCCGCCATGATCACGTCTCGCGATTCGGCAGGGGCCTGTTCCTCGGGCCGGAGTGCTTCACGGTTTCGCATCGAGCTCCTTCGCCCGCTGATTCTCGTTGCTGCCGTCCTGCTCGCCGTGATCGCCGGCTTAGGCGTTGCGCGCGCTCAGGACGAGAAGAAAGAAAAGCAGAGCGGCTTCGCGACGTCGGACGGCAAGGTGATCAGTTCGTCGGCGTTCGTCAAGATGCTCAAGGAGAAGCTGGGCCCCCACTACCAGGACCTGGAGATCATTGTCGACTCCTGCTTTTCCGGGGAATTCGTGGACCGCTGCAAGGACGCCACCAAGGGTTTGGGCGGAAACTGGTCGTGCTCGACGGCATCCGACGCAACCCACCCCGCCAACGAGGGCGGTACGACCGGCGACGTGGACATTCCTGATCATGGAAACCCAGGTCTTCACCAGGGCGATCGCTACTACTACGGCTATGCTGCGCAGTACGCGAAGAAGCTCAAGGACGCTCCCAACACCAGCAACAAGGATCTCCACGCCGCGGCCAGGGACAAGAATGATCACCCCGAACAAGAGCCGCGGTACGATTCGTCGGGAGCCACCGCCAACGACATGACGGTGCACGGCGGAACCACCTCCAACCACGCCATTGTTTTTTCGCAGCCCACCGACTTCGGAGAAGCGATCACGCAGGCGGTCTTTGACGGATTGAAGGGGGCCGGCTACGGCAACGCCGACATCAACTACCTCCGGGATACGGATTCCGGCACCGGCGACGTGGACGGCAACGCCACGGAGCAGGGGCTCAAGGACGCGCTGGATGCCATGAGCACCCAGCTGCAGGAGCATCCCGGCGAGGAGAAGGCCTACGTCTTCATTGACGCGCACGGAACGTACCAGGAGCTAACCGTGGCCTACCTGCCGGGTCACACGCCGGGCATCCCCGGCGACGGCCGGCTGATTACCTATCCCACCGCGACCGTCGGTGTGGAGATAGATTCCACGCTGTTCGCCCTGTGGAAGGAGGAGGTTCCGCGCACCGGGGGCGGCACCTGGGCTGACGAGCCGACGCTTCATCGCCGGATGCAACCGTTCCTCCGGTTCACCACCGCCATGGAGAATGGCGGCCCCTCGTCGGTTTCGATCTACGCTGACAACGTACCCGTCGGGGGCATGCTGCTGACTGGAAACCCGCTCGGGGCCTCATACAAAGTTCCTCTCTCCGACCCGGTACTCGATCTGCTGTTCCCGATGCTGCAAAGCGATTCCATCCTTGCCGTGCGCTTCGACTTCGACTCCCCCGCGGCGAGCATCGCGCTCGCGACGGACGACGACTTCTATCTGGATCCTTCCTTCCCATCCTCCGACTATGGCGTCGGCGGCGTGGCCGTCATCGACGCGTCCGAGACCCACGAGCCGAATACCGCCGTCGGGAGCAGGAGCCCGGAAGGCCTCCCGAGCGAGATCGACGCGTGGCCCAATCCGTTCGAGGGTAGCGTTCGACTCACGTTGCGCCTCCCACAGGAAACACCAGCGGCCCTCGAGATCTTCGACGTCAGGGGCCGTCGCATCCGACGCATCCTGGTCGCTCCCGCCAACGGTTTGGTTACGCTGGTATGGGACGGCCGATCGGATGATGGCCGGGTGAGTGCGCCCGGGATCTACATGGTGCACGTGACCGGGTCGGACTTTGAGGCGAGCGCCCGCGTGCTGCTGCTGAGATGACTTGAAACGCCGCCAGGCCGGGGCACCCTGGGCCGTGCCAGCCAGGGCCACGGCCTGCGCTTGCTCTCGACGAAGTCCCGGATCTTCTCCAGGGTCGCGGGCTGGAAGAGAAGTCCGTCCCCGCGGGGGCGCCTCACCGATAGAGCGACTTGATGGCGCCCCAGGTCGTGGGGTGCGCCGGCGTGGGTGAGGGGTTCCACGTCACCGTGGAGGCGGCGGACGGGCCGATGGGGAACGAGCCATAGCGCGTGCCGGCCTCGTTCAGGAACCAGAGCCCGCTGAAGGTGATCGACATCGGCTGACCGCACCCCGAGCACGCGCCGGGCCCCGTCGTCAGGTTGTGACCGACGATGAAGCGCGCGAGGCCGTACTCCGTGCCGGCCGGACAGAGCACGAACTCGCGAGCTGACCCGGGGATGTGCACCGGCATGCGCAAGGTCCACACGCCCGCGTGGTCGAAGTCCCACGGGGTCGGGACGATGCTCGGCGAGAAGCTCTGGGTGCTTTCGAAGAACGGCTGGCAGCCGCCGTCCGCCTGCACCATCGGCTCGGTGGTGAGCGTCGTCCACCGGCAGTCGGCCGGCCCCGTCATCATCCACCACGAGGGGAACGGCCCCTGGTTCACCGGCGTGAAGATGGCGAGCATCACGTCGATGCCGGGCGTGGTGATGATATCGCCGGCCGAGACCACGGAGGCCACCAGCGTGTCGGCCCCGACGTTGCGGTCACACGCGAACCCGCGTGTGGTCGCGCCGTTCGCGCCGCAGGCTCCCCAGCGCAGCCGCAACTCCGCGCCCCCGGCAGGCGCCGCGGCCAGCAGTGAGAGCAGCAGCATCGCGACCAGCGTTCGCACGCCTGTCCTCCGAGGTTGAGCAGGGGGCCGTTCGACAATTCTACGGACCGAGCGGGACGCGGACAAGGGCTTCCAAAATTGACCGCGGGCGGGTCGGCGATTCGACCGGAGCGGCGGATCGGACGCCGCTCGGGCCCGGTCTCAGGGCTTGCGCTTCCGCTCGACGAAGTCCCGGATCTTCTCGAGGGTCGCGAAGTTCTCCGGGAGCATGTCCTCCTCGGTGGTCTCGAAACCGTAGCGCTGCTCGAGGAACCCGACCAGCTTGAGCAGGCCCATGGAATCGATGATGCCGCGCCCCAACAGGTTCTCGGTGGGCGCGATGGAGCCCTGCTTCACCTTGAACTCCGCCAGCAGGTAGTCGTGCACTTCCCTCAGCGTGTCCAAGCGCGAGCGCTCCCTTCGAGAATCATTCCAGGCCGAAATGGCGGCTGAGCACCCGCCGCTTTTCCTTCGAGCTCAGCAGATGCGTGTCGAACCGGCCCCTGCTGTTCACGAGCATCTGCTTCAGGAGCGGAGTCTTCATGATGACGCGGGCCGGGTTCCCCATGACGACCGAGTCGTCGGGGAACACGCCCCGCACCAGGGATCCCGCGCCGATGACGCAATTCGAGCCGATGGTCGTGCCGGGAAGGATCATGCATTTCACGCCGAAGTAGACGTTGTTGCCGACCGTGATGGTCCCGAACAGCCCCAGGTCGGGGTGATCCGGGAAGAGCCAGCCCGATGCGTCGTGGGTGATGAACTCGGTGCCGGAGGAGATCGCAACGTGATCCCCGATCTGGATCAGGTAGGGCTCTGTGGAGAAGTATGGCGTGTGCACGAGGCAGTCCCGGCCGATCTTCACGCCATCCGAGCGCAGCATGCGGATGCGGAGGGCGTTCGGCATGAGCATGAAGATCTTCCTGCGGATCTTCATGACGATCAGCTCGAAGTAGATCCTCATGCGGGACTCCATCGTGCGGGCGGAAGCGCGGCTTCCCGCGAGAACCGTTTCCGAGCGCGATGGAGCTTTCGTGGCGGCCCACCGATCCCGGCGCGGCGCACGAGTATAGCAAGTAGGTTGTGCTGCGAGGAATGTGCCCGCGGTGGGCCGGTCCCTCACGCGACGCATGACGACGGGGCCGGCTCACATCGAGCCGGCCCCGCGTGCGGCCCTGACGCTACCAGGGCTCGAGGATCACGCCATCTGATCCCGGCGGCGACGGAGCGCGAGCGCGCCGGCGCCCAGCATGAGCGCCGCGAGCGCGATCAGCGTCGCGGACGAGGCCCCGGGCACCACGACCGTGGTCACCGCCTGCGCGTCGACCGTGCCGATCGGGTTGTTATCGTTCGTCCAGGTGCCGCTGTCGAACGCCACCTCGGGGTGCTGCGATGTGAACTTGATCTTGATGGTGTCGCCCGCCGCGGCCTTCGCGTTCAGGGTGATGTCGACCTGATCGCCGTTGTTCACCTGGATCTGGCCGGCGGGGCTGACCAGCACTTCGTTCTTGATGGTGCCGCCGGTCCCCGTGAAGATCAGGTGCAGGTCGTTCGGGGCGAGCCCATTCGGCACGACCGCCGCGACCGAGACGTTGTAGTTTGCCGGCGCGGCGGCGGACGCGTTCCGCGGCCCGACGAAGGCGACCACCAGCGCGGCGGTGAGGACGCAGATCCGAAGCATGTTCCGGGTTGCCATGTGAGAACCCCCTGTCGAAGGCTGCGCGGCCGGCGGGATTCCGCCGGGAGTTCGGCTACGTGAGACGCGCACCGGCGCGTCCCCACGTCATCGCTAATCAAGCGACGTGCCACGCGGCGCGGCGATGCGCGCGGTGGTCGAAGGCCTGCGCCCGCACCAGCTTGAGCCGTCGCGACGCGAGGCGTGGCCGAGCCAGCCTCCGATCGAAGCTGCGGCGGAATGCAGCACCCCGCGGCGTAGCCCTCCGAGCGCACCCCGTACCGCCCGCCCCTCAACGCGTTCGGGGCGGGATCCGCGACTGCTGCATTCTGCCGCACATGACGCGGTGTGACGCGGCGCCTGGCGCAGATTCCAGGTGACAAGCGCGCGCGGGCGGGAATAGCATTGCCGCGAGGGTTAGCCGATCCCTCGACCGCGACGCTGCCGTTTCTCCCGAGCGGCGTCGGGAGCGCCGCAGCATTCGCCCTGTAGGCAGCCATCATTCGGACCACACGCGGGGCGGCCGCCCGGTTCTCCGAGCCCAGTGTCATTCGTCTGGATCGAGTGCCTCGATCGCCGGAGGGCGCCGCGACTCTCGATTGCCGCAGGGAGGAGACCCCATGCGCAGCAGATGTGATCAGGCCCCCCGTCACATGATGCCGCTTCGCGCCGTGATCGTGGCAGCGCTCGCCGTATCCGCGATGCTCGCCGCAATTCCGGCCGCCGCCCAGGACGTGGCGCCCGGCGTGGACTTGTTCAGCACGCCGCTCGGCACGTCGTACCAGGACTTCAGCGGCCTGCCGATCCCGAACAACTTCTTCGGGCCCGGCTCCGATCCGTTCATCGGCCGAATCGATTTCATCGGCTCCCCGATCGGCGGACCGCTCGGTCCGACCGACACGGTGATTCGGCGGAATGCGCCGGCGCTGCTTCCCGGCTGCGGAAGCTCGGCCCCCGTCCCGATCGAGATCATCGCGCTCAATCTGGTGAGCGTGAATCCGATCACCGTGACTTACAACGGCGGTCTCACGCCGCAGGCGTGGAACGTGGCGGTCGTGCTCTCGAGCGTGCCTCAGGATCCGGGCACCATGACCGTCAACAAGACCCACCTGGAGGGCGGGACCTTTAGCTCGACGCTGCCGGTCAAGCCGAAGCTCATCTTCACCCAGGTGGGCTTCCCGCTGAACGTGCGCACCCTCGACACCGGCCTGCCGATTCAATTCTCGACGGCGGTGACCAACGGCCACTGGACGTACAGCTCGCTCGGCACCGGGTTCTTCATCGCGACGTCGCCAGGCGGGATTCTCTACGACAACGACCGGAACCCGATCACGCCGATGATCACGATCGGGCCGAGCAGCAATTTCGTAGCCGGGTTCCGCGCCGTCGGGGCCACCTGCGAGACCCCGTCGCACGGCCACGGCAAGACCATGACCGAGGAGATGGCGCTGCTCGCCGCGCACGGCGTGATCCCGCCGCAGTATCAGCAGCCCTCTCCCGACGGCCAGGAGGGCGCGACCTGCCTGCCCGATGGGTCCTGCATCATCACCACGCCGACCCAGGCCAACGGGCTGGGCGGCAACTATCACGGAGCGGGCACGCTCTGCCTCGGCGATCTGAACAACGACGGGCGGGACGAGTACTGCAACGTCATCCCCGGCGCCGGGCCGTGGAGCATGGCGGGTCTGGTGCTCGCGCTGATCGGCGCGGGACTCTGGTTCGTGACCCGCAGAAGGGCGGCGGTCGATCCCATGGCGTGATCCACACGTCAGCTTGACGCGGCGCCGTCACGCGCCGCGACACGATGCAAGCAGCGAAGCCCCGCGGGTCTCCTCCCGTGGGGCTTCGTGCTGCCTTCGTTGCCGCGGGCTACTTCACGCGGTCGAACGTGATCTCCAGCACCTTCCAGTCGCGGCCGTCGAGATATTTCTCGAACATCTGGAACACGTGCCGGTCGGGACCGAGCCGCCGCAACACCGCGCGGATCGGCTTCGCGTGCTCCCCGCTCGCGGGCATGTCCATCGCGACCTCGAACGCGATCCCGGTGCCGGTCGAGTCCCGATCGCCGAGCCCGACCAGCGCCTGCGTGTCCGCGTCGTGCAGATAGTAGAAGGAATATTTCTCCTTGAAACGGTCGTAGCCGTAGAGCCCGAGGCCATGTCCCTCGACCCCGCCGACCGTGGCGCGGCTGTCGAGCTGCAGGAAGCGACCGCCGAGAATCAGGCTGTATTCGGCGCTTCCCGGAAACTCGACGGGCTTCGAGCCAGGCTCCGCCCACACCCGGGTCGTCGAGGTCCAATGGCCGACGAAGTACGCGAGGTCGGCGTGTTGCGGTCCGGGGTCGGCGTACTTGCCGATCTCCTCCGCGAGCTGTGGTGGCATCCCGCTGTCGGCGGCCGCGCCGCGCACCGGCCGGGGCGCGCTCTCCGGCGCGGGCTTCGAAGCGGCGCGCGAGGCCGGCGCGGCGAGCGCGACGGCGAGCGCGACGGCGAGCGCGACGACGGTGATCGAGGCGATCGGGTCGATTCTTCTCATGATTGCGTCATTCCTCCCTGAAACGAAACGCGCGACGCGGCCCGCCGGGGCGGCGCGAGGCACGGCCTCACCGCTGCTCGCTCACCGCGCGCGGCCGCCCAGCCCGAGCGCCGCGAGCGCCGCGGGCAGCGCGGCCGCGGCCCAGCTGTCGTACATGCGGCCCACCGGGTGCAGGCCGTCGAGGCCCACGAGTGTCGAATCCTCCTCGACGTCGCGCGAGCGGGACGTGATGTCGACGTAGCGTGCGCCGGCGCGCGCGGTCTCTGCGCGATTCACCGCGTTGAACAGGTCGATCTCGCCGGAGATCCGCACCCGGTCGCGATCCGCAGCGTAGGGGGTCACGCTCCAGTCCGGGATAGAGAGCACGATCACGCGCTGCGAATCTCCGCCCGCGAAACCGATCGCCTCCCGCAGCAGGTCGACGAATCGCGTGCGATACGACTCGACGTCGCGGCCCCGGAACTGGTCGTTCACTCCGATGAGCAGGGAGACGAGCTGGTAGGGCCCGCGTGGCGGGGCCTGCGCGATGGCCGCGCTCAGCTCGTCCGTGGTCCAGCCGGTGCGCGCGATGATCTCGGGATCGAGGACCTGCAGGTGGCGCCGGCGGAGCAGCGAGGCGAGCTGAACGGGCCAGCGCTCGGAGGGCGCCACCTGCTCGCCGATGGTGTAGGAATCGCCGAGCGCGAGGAAGCGCACCGGCTGCGCGGGAGCGGAGCCCGGGTCAGACATGGGCCGTGCCGCGGGGGTCGCGCATCCCGCGCACGCGATGACCAGCAGCGCGCCGGCGCCCGCGATCCGCGTTCGCGAAGGAGCGCGCCTGACTGAACGCGCGGAAGTCCGGGGTCGGGGTCGCAATGCGGCGCAGTCTAGCGCACCCGGCCGCGGTTGTCGCCGCCGGGTCCGGTCGTGGTACGTTTCCGGCCGTCGAATTTCCATGCACGCTGGAGGGAACCGTTCGCAATCCGCGCCGGGTGGCGCTCCGGGCCGGAGGTCCGCGGCCTGGCTCACGCTCGGCATTGTCGTTCTGGCGGCTCTCCCGCGGCTCGTCGAAGCGCTGCGCAATTCGCTCGTGTTCGACGAGATCTACGGCGTGTTCCTCGCGCGTCTCGGTCCCGCCGCGCTGATGCGCGTGCTCGCGCAAGACGTGGATCAGCCGCTTCACGCGCTGGTGCTGTGCGCGTGGCGCATCCCGGGCGAGGGCCAGCTCTGGCTCAAGGCCGAGCCGATGCTCTTCGGTCTCGCTACGATCGTCGCGGTCGCAGCCCTGGGCCGCGAGATGTTCGGCTCGCGCGCGGGTCTCTGGGCCGCGGCGCTCCTCGCCTCCAGCCCCACGCACATCTACTACTCGCAGGAAGTCACGTTTCACGCGATGTGCTGGCTGCTGTTGCTGCTCTCCGCCGGCGCGGCGTGGCGCTGGCGCGAGCGCGGCCGGCGCGGCGACGCGCTGACGTTTGTCATGTGCTCCGCCCTCGCGCTCTGGGCCTTCTGGTTCTCGGCGTTCGCGCTCACGGCGATGTGGTTGTGGGTCGCGGTCGCGCTGCGGCGCGAGCCTCGCCGCCTCGCGATCTGGCTCGGCTGCCTGGTGGCGGTGGCCGCGCTCTACCTGCCCGAGCTCTCGACGCTGATCGGCCAGCTGCAGCGGCTGGTGGTGGGCGACCGTCCCGGGCCACCCATGCCGGCGCGCGACGTGCTCGACGTGGTCCGCAAGCTCAATCTCAACTCGTTCTACCTGATCCCCGTGCTCGGAATCCTGGCGGCGCTGCCGCTCCTCGCGCGCGGGCCGAGGCGGCCGGCGGGCTTTCTCTGGTTCACGCTGCTGGTGCCGATCGCCGTGCCGTTCGCGCTCTCGCACGCCGGCGCGCACATCTTCGTGATGCGCGAGATGTTCTGCGGCCTTTCGTTGTGGACGCTGCTGGTGGGCGCCGGGATCGCCGCGATCCCGGCGGCGCCGCTCGCCACGATCGCGGGAGCTGCGCTGGTGTTGCTCGGCGCCCGCGCCTGGGTCAAGCGCGGAGCGTTCGACGAGTCGGCCTCGCTCGAGCGCGCCGCCGCCGTGCTACGCGCGCGCGGCAGCGCCCAGGACTTCGTGCTGTGCGCCGAGACCCGCTCGTTCCTCTTCATGCGTTACCACCTGCGCGATCCGGAGCGCTGCCGGTTGCTGGACCTGCCGGGCGCCGAAACATTTCACTACTCGGACGGCATCCTGGTCGTTCCCGACGCGTGGCGCATGAGCGCCGATGAATGGGCTCGCGTGCGCGCGGGGAGCGTGGCGTGGTGGGGGGTGCGTTTCCGGCACAGCGGGCGCGACGGACCGGTCGCGGGCGCGTGGCTGGACAGCCTGAGCAGTCCGATCGCCATGCGCTTCGGCAAGGCCACGCTGTGGCGGGGCGGCGCCTGGCCCTGAGCGCGCCCGGCCTAGTGGAAAGGCGAGCTCGGCTGCGCCATCAGCTGCATCGCGTTGAGCGCGCTGGCGCGAATCTGCTTCGCGTCGCCACGATGCGGCGAGATCGCGAGCGCCGAATCGCAATCGATCACGGCGCCCGCGAAATCCCGGGCGTCCACGGCGAGCAGCGCGAAGCCCACCCATGGATCGGAGAGCATCGGATCCAGCGTGTGGGCCTTCTCGATGTTCGTGCGTGCTTCCGCGGCGTGTCCCAGCATGCGGTGTGCGATGCCCAGCTCGAAATAGAATCGAGGATTGGGCGCGGCGCTGATCGCGGCTTCCAGCTCCGCGATCGCGACCACCGGGCGTGCCTGTTGAAGCGCCCGCACGCCCATGAAGTCGTGCGCGCGCGCCCAGGCCGCGTCGCTCCATGCGGCCCGGTTCGCGAGCAACTCGCCGACCCGCGCGATGCCGATCGGCTCGCTCACGTGAATGCCCCAGAGCGCGATCGCGCAGGCGATCGCGGTGGTGAAAGCCGGGGCGATCCCGCGCGCCGCGCCGATGCCCTGCCACACCACGATCAGCAGGTATGCTGTGACGAGCGTGACCAGCAACGCCGGGGCGACGTGCATGTCCCAGTCGCGGGCCACGCCCTGGGCGCCGCGAACCACGAGCAGCAGCAGCAGCTCGGCGCCGAGCGCGAGCGATGCGGCCGGCGCGAGCGGGAAGCGCCGCGCCTCGCGCGGCGGCGGAGCGCTTCGAGCGAGCCACGCCGCCGCGACGCCGGCGAGCCAGAGCGGGGCGATCAGGAACAACAGGTTGAGCGCGTCGGTCGCTCGCAGCGCGAGGTCCGGGATCCCGTAGAGCGGCGGCCCGCCGCCCTGCGGCGCTCCCGGCAGGTTCTGGAGCCGGTCCACGCTCTGGAGCACGTGAATCGCGCGCGGCAGGATGGCGATCGCCGGCGCGAGCATGATCGCCGCCGCCGCGCCGATGCCGGCGCGCGCGCGCGCATCCTCCGCGCGCCGCCACGCCTGCACCAGCGCCAGCGCGGCGGCGGGGAGGAGCGCGAAGCCCGAACGGTGCGAGAGCACGCACACCGCCACACCAAAGCCCAGCACGAGCGCGCCGCGCCCGGTGCGGGCGAGGCGCACCGCGCCGAGGCTCGCGAGCGCGATGCCGAGCAGCAGCGGGCCGAACTTGTCGTAGCCCGAGAAGTGGATCAGGTAGGCGCCGCCCAATAGGACCGCGGCGGCAGCGGGCAGCATCGCGCGCGCCGCACCCGCCGCCCGCGCGAACGCGAGCGTCGTCAGCACGAAACCGAAGCCGACCAGCGCTCCCACCAGATGGAGCGCGGGGGTCACCTCCAGGAGGTGGGCGCCCACCAGCCAGCGAGTCAGCTCGATATTGATCCAGCGGTCGAGCGGGGAGACCTGCGGGAACACCTTCGCCACCGGCGAGTGCAGCACCAGCTGGCTCACGCGCGTCGAGAAGTCGCCGGTGAACATGACGGGATCGCGCAGGCGGTAGAGCGCCAGCGCGACGCCGGCGGCGACCGCGAGATCGACCGCGAGCCCGCCGCGTTCCCAGAGCGCTCCCACCTCATCGAGCCCGCGCTCGATGAGCCGGGCGAGCGGCGGAACGAACCCCAGCGCGCCGAGCGCGAGCACCGCGAGCGCGGGAGCGAGCGGCCACGGCCGCAGCGTGTCGAGTCCCCACACGCCGTGCACGTGCGTGAGGCTCGCGGCCGCGCGCAGCAGGAAGCCGAGCGCGAGCGCCCAGAGCAGGAGCGGCGGCGCCGCGGGGATGCGCGCGAAGGTCAGGGCCGCCGCGCGCCGCGCGGAGGGTGGAGCGGGGCGCGGCGCGTCGGAGGATCGCGGCCGGCCGCCACGCTTGCGAGCGTTCATTCGCGGATGCTACCCGATATCCCGCGCGCGCGGCCCGCGATCGCGTCGAGCGCGCGGTCGCGCACGGTCCGGATGTCGGCGCGCCCTGGCGAATAGCTCAGCCCGGAGTCGGCGCAGGCCAGCGCCCGCGTGTAGTCGCCGGCGCCGTACGCCACGATCGCGAGGCCCATCCACGCGTCCGGGAATCGCCGGTTGCGAGCGACCGCGCGCTCGAACGCCCGCAGCGCGAGCGAGTCGTCGCCCGCCTCGAGTTCGGCGAGACCCAGCTCGAACAGGTAGCGCGGGTTGGGAGCGACCCGCACCGCCGCCGAGAGCGCGCGGATCGCGTCGGTGGTGCGGTGCTCGCGCAGCGCTCGCAGCCCGAGGAAGTCGTGCGCCCGCGCCCAGGTGGCGTCGGTCCACGCCGCGCGCCGCGAGAGCGCGTCCTCGATGCGCGAGAGCGCGGCCGCGGGCGTGGTGTGGATCGCCCAGAGCGCGAGGCTCGACGCGAGCGCGGTGGTGAGCGCGGGGGCGAGCGCGCCGCGCGCGCCGTGCCGCCGCCAGGCCGCGACCAGCGCGGCGGCCGAGGCCAGCGTCACGATCAGGCCGGCGCCGGTGTGCATGTCCCAGTCGCGCGCCGCGCCCTGCCGGCCGCGAATCACGGCGACCAGCGCGAGCTCCGCGCCGATCGCGAGCCAGGCGGCGGGCGCGAGCGAAAAGCGGGAGGGGGCGGGTGCGGGTGTCGGGCCGGGGCGCACGAGCCAGGCTGCTGCGGCGCCCGCGAGCCACAGCGGCGCGACGAAGCCGAGCAGGTTGACCAGGTCCAGCGCGTGGATGAGCGGCGTGGCGCCTCCCGAAACCGTCGCGCCCGCGAGGTGGGTCGCACGATCGAGCGTTCGCAACAGGTGAACGGCTTGCGTGAGCACCGCCGCCGCCGAGGCGGCGACCAGCGCGGCGGCGGCGAACAGATGCAGGCGCGCGCGCTGGTCGCCCGCGCCGCGCAGCGCCCGGACGAACACCACCGCCGCCGCGGGGAGCAGCGCGTATCCCGAGCGATGGGCCAGCACGCAGATCGCGCTCCCCGCGCCCAGTTGCCACGCGCCGCGGCCGTCGCGCGCGAGCCGCACCGCGCCGGCGCATCCGAGCGCGATGCCGACCAGCAGCGGGCCGAACTTGTCGTAGCCCGCGAAGTGCAGCATGTAGCCCCCTCCGAGCACGACGGCCGCAGCTGCGGGAAGCATCGCGCGCGATGCGCCGGCCGCGCGGATCAGCGCGAGCGACGCCATCGCGAACAGCGCGCCCATCAGGGCGCCCGTCGCCTGCAGCGCGATCTCGGGCTCCGCGCCGAGCGACATCACGAGGCGCGTGAGGCCCACGTTCACCAGCCGGTCGAGCGGCGAGGCCTGCGGGAAGATGACAGCCATCGGCGCAGCCTGCGCGAGCTGGCTCAGGCGCGTCTCGAAGTCGCCGGTGAAGCGCACCGTGTCGCGCATGAAGAAGAGCGTGAGGCCGGCCGCGATCGCGACCGCGAGGTCGCCCCTCGCGCCCGCGCGCTCCCACGCCGCGCCCAGCGCATCGAGCCGGCGCTCGATCGCGCGCGCGAGCGGGGGCGCGAAGCCGGCCGCGGCGAGCAGCACGATCGCGACCGCGGCGATCGGCGGAAGGTGCCGCAGGGTATCGAGGCCCCAGAGCCCGGCGGGCGGGATCGCGCTCGCCGCCACGCGCAGCGCGAATCCCAGCGCGAGCGCCGCGATCAGCAGCGGCGGCGCAGGGGAGGGCGGCTCCGCGATCGCGGGTGCCCGGTCGGCGGCGGGTCGTGACGCGGGCCGGGTCGGGTGCGAAGGGGCGAGGTCGCGGCGGCGCATCGCGCCATGGTAGCCCAACGGCGCCGCGCGGCGGCATCCGCCGCCCGTCATGTATGCTGGCGTCGTGCCCACCCTGCTCGATCACACCCTGTTCATCGTGCTGGCCGTCCTCTTTCCGCTGCGCGCGAGCGCGTTCGGCTTCCGGCGACTGCGGCTCGCGGCCGAAGCCGAGCGCCCGCGGGTGCGGCGCTCGGTCTACCGGCAGGCGATCGTGGTCCAGTGGTCGCTCAGCGCGGCCACCCTCGCGTTGTGGCTCGCGACGCGGCGGGAGTGGAGCGCACTCGGGCTGGTTCCGCGTCTCACCTGGGGCCTGATCGGCGTGGCGGCGGGCGCCGCGATCATGATCGCGGTGATCGCGCGCCAGCGCGGTGGCGCGCTGCGGGACGACGCGGCGCTCGCCCGGCTCCGCGAGCGGATGCGCGCGCTCGAGGTGATGCTCCCTCACTCGCGCGACGAGCTGTCGCTGTTCTTCGCGCTCTCGGTGACCGCGGGGGTGTGCGAGGAGCTGCTCTATCGCGGCTACATGATCTGGTACCTCGCGCACTGGCTGGGCCTCATCCCGGCCGCTGCGCTCGCCGCGCTGATCTTCGGCGCCGGCCACGCGTACCAGGGCTGGCGCGGCATGCTCACCACCGCCGCGGTCGGCGCCTTCCTCGCCGCGGTGTACGTCGTGAGCGGCACGCTCTACGCGGGGATGCTGCTCCATGCGCTGATGGACGCTCACTCCGGCCAGCTCATGCAGGGCGCTTACGAGCGCGGAGTCCCCGCCGCGCCGACGTCCGACCTTCCGGATCCAACGTGAGCCGCGGCTACGACGTCGTCGTCGCCGGGCTCGGCGCGATCGGCAGCGCGGCGCTCGCGGAGCTGGCGGCGCGCGGCAAGCGGGTGCTGGGCATCGACCGGTTCGCGCCGCCGCACGACCTCGGCTCCTCGCACGGCCGGAGCCGCATCATCCGCGAGGCGTACTTCGAAGATCCGCGCTACGTGCCGCTGGTGCAGCGCGCGTACGAGCGCTGGGCCGAGCTCGAGCGCGAGAGCGGACGCACGCTGTGGCTGAGGACCGGCGGGCTCATGATCGGTCCGCGCGGCGGGGCGCTGGTCGCGGGCGCGCTGCGCAGCGCCGAGACGCACGGCCTGCCGCACGAAACGTTATCCGCGGAACGGGCCCGCGCGGAATATCCGGCGATGAACGTCCCGGACGATGCGATCGTGGTGCGCGAGCCGCGCGCCGGGGTGCTGTTTCCGGAGGCGTGCGTCGCCGCCCACCTCGACCGCGCCCGCACGCGCGGCGCGGACATCGAGCTGGGCGCTCCCGTCCTCGCCTGGCGCGACGACGGCGCGGGGGTCGCGGTGACGACCGCGCGGGGCACGGCCCGAGCTTCGCGCCTGCTGCTCGCGGCGGGCGCGTGGCTCGGCGCGCTCGCGCCCGATCTCGCGCCGCTGCTCACCGTGACGCGTCAGCCGCTCTTCTGGTTCGAGGCCGCCGCGCATCCCGAGCGCTTCGCCCCCGATCGTTTTCCGATCTACATCTGGGAGGACGAGCCGGGACGATTCATCTACGGGTTTCCCGACCTGGGCGATGGGATCAAGGCGGCCCGCCACCACGAGGGCGAGGTCGTCGAGCCCGACCGGGTGCGGCGCGAGGTGTCGGCCGCGGAGGTCGAGACCATGCGCGCGGCGCTCGCGCGCCACGTTCCCGATGCGGCGGGACGATTGCGCGAGGCCGCGGTCTGTCTCTACACGAACACCCGCGACCAGCACTTCATCGTGGACGCGCATCCCGCGCACCCGCAGGTGCTGATCGCGAGTCCCTGCTCGGGTCACGGCTTCAAGTTCGCGAGCGCGCTGGGCGAGACGCTCTCGGATCTGCTGACCGGCGTGACGCCGCGATTCGATCTCGAGCTGTTCCGGATCGCGCGCTTCGCGCGCGGGCGCTGACCCGGGGCGCGAGGCGTCGCGGGCGCGCGACGTGCCGCGCGCCCGCTCGCCCGCGGGATCAGTCGCCTTCGGCCGTGTCGCGATCGTATACGCGCTTCAGCTCGAGCGCGGGCCGGTCGCCCTGGCCCTCGCGCCTCGTGCGCACGATCAGCGTCTTGCCGTCCTTGCCGAGCTCGAAGGTCTGCGTGAACTTGGCGCCGCGTGAGGTGGTGCGTTCCGCGATCAGATCCTCACCCTTCCATTTCGCGGACACGTGCGGCGCATCGGGATCGATCGACGCCCCGGTGAGCGCGAGGTCGCCGATCACCAGCACCTGCAGCGTGAGCCCGCGTTCGCTCAATACCAGCGTGCTGTCCGCCTGCTCGATGAGCAGGTTCATCGGAGGCTGAGCGAGTTCGCGCATCTCCGGATTGCGCGCACCGTTCCCCGCGCTGTCAGGGGCCCCGCCCTCGCCGCCGCCCCCGCGGCCTCCGCGCATCCCGCCCCGGCCGCCACCATACCCGCCGCCGCCACCTCCGCCGCCGCGGCCGAACCCGCCGCCACCTTCACCGCCGCCGCCGCCGCCGCGGCGCCAGCCGCCGCCGCCGCCGCCGCCGCCGCCACCCGAGCCGCGCATCTCCTGCATCTTCTGCTGCAGCGTTTCGCTCTGCTGGACGTTCAGCTTCCACTTGCCGCCGATCTGCGGCGGGAGCTTCGGACTCGACTCGGCAAGACTCGCCGCCGGGAGCAGGGCGGCCACGATCCAGAGGGCGGCGGCGCATGCGGCGAGGCCGAGGCCCGCCCGGTGCGAAATCGGGCGCGAGGAGTGGCTTTCTTCGAACGACATAATCATGTTTAGAGATCTCCAGCGCGATCGCGAGGGTCCGGAGCGCGCGATGAAGAATGCGCCCGCGCCTGCGGCGAGCCGGTCGCGGCGGCAGCGCCGCGGCCGGCCGCCGTGCGCGGGTCACACTCCTCGTGCACTGCAACTACCCGGTCCAACGTACCGCGCGATCGAGGCCGACGCCCCCGGCCTGACAACGCGGTGACACGTGACGAACATCCCGGCTCGCCACGCATTGCCATGGACGATCGTATCGGGCCGAGGTTGCGGTGGATGTTTCGAGGCCGCGTTCGTCATTTCGTACTGGACGAGCTACACCTTGTATCATCTAGAATTTTTGCGCAGTTCTAGTGAACGATCAGGGCGCGGGGAGTGCCCCCGCTCGCCTGACGTCGGTTTGCTCCACTCGCGCGAAGTCGCCCGGGACCCTCCCCTCGAGGCGCCGCGCTGGTTCAGGCCGTGCCTGTGGAGCCGACCGGGGCCATTTTCTCGGAGCCGACTGCCATGCCCGATTGCGGCCGCGTCCACCCCGCGGTGTGTTCTCCATTTCGTCCCATCGATGATGGTGAACCATCTGTCTCGCTTCTCCCGTCGCGCCCGTGGCGCGACGCGATCATCGCTTCGTGCGTGGGTCTCGTGCTCGCGGCCGGATGGTGCGGGACGTCGCACGCCGCCCCGTCCCGGGACAGCTACGAGTATCTGTCGCCGGTGCCCGCGGCGCGGCGCGTCTCTCCATGGAACAACGTGGTGATCCGCGAAGGCAGCCTCATCGACGAGCGCACGCTCACGCCCGGCGCGCTCTCCGTCACGGGCTCGATCAGCGGATTGCACACCGGATCATTGAGCCTCTCGGACGACGCGGCGACCATCGTGTTCGAGCCGGACGTTCCTTTTGTCACG
>JBGPFC010000039.1:0-33069 GCA_041483195.1 Candidatus Eiseniibacteriota bacterium | reverse complement strand
GACCCACGGGTTCGATCAGGACCAGCGCTTCGTCCCGGTGGACATCGTCAAGGCCAGCAACCCGTCGCGGCTGCTGGTACGAATGCCCTCGACCGCCGACTTGACGCCCCCGGGCTACTACCTGCTGTTCCTCACCGGCTCCGCCGACCGGACCGATGTGCCTTCGATCGCGCGCTGGCTCAAGGTGGTCTCGACCTCGGCGGTCGACGAGTGCGATGGGACCCGCCCGGAGCCGATCAGCGATCTGCTCGCCTGCCCCGACGGAGCGGGCGGCATCCTGCTCACCTGGACCGCACCTGCGGATGACTCGGCGCAGACGGTGAGCGGTCGCGTGAACTCGTACGACCTGCGCTACTCGCACAGCTCGATCACCGATGGCAACTGGAGTTCGGCGACGCATATCACCACCTCTGCGCCGGGCGATCCTGGATCAGCCGAGACCTACACCAAGACCGGCGCGGGCAGCAGCAACTGGTACTTCCGGATCAAGTCGCTCGACGACAATGACCACTACGCGGCCCTGAGCAATCAGGCGTTCGCGGGACCCAACACGTCCTGCGACGACTTCCTGGTCGGTGGAGGGGGCGACGGTGGTGACAGCTCGCAGGCGCGGCGCGCGGGCGTGCTCTCGGCGATGGAGCAGCAGCAGGCGGGCTCGTTCGTCGAGAACTCGTTGCTCGACGGGGCGGCCCCAAACGCCCGGGCCAGCGATCTGTGCCGGCTCGCGTCGAGTCCCGCCATCAAGGGCGATGCCTACGCGCTGCGCCTGCGCGGGACGGGCTCGCGCTCGCTCGCGCTCGATGCGGCGCGGCTGCTGGTCGTAGACCACTCGGCCCAGGTGCGGGGGTTCGCGGTCGGCGGCAACATCGTACTGGGCGAGCGCACGATCGCGACCCAGGTCCGGGGCGCCGGTGCTTCAGACCTGACTGCGATGATGGATGGCAGCGCCGAGTACGGCGCGGCGGCGGGCGAGACGC
Organism: Candidatus Eiseniibacteriota bacterium; assembly: GCA_041483195.1. GTDB lineage: Bacteria > Eisenbacteria > RBG-16-71-46 > RBG-16-71-46 > RBG-16-71-46 > WS-2. Next base: position 32,092 of record JBGPFC010000039.1, on the reverse strand, counting down.
TGACGGTCGCGCTTGTCGCCGTGCCGGAGGGTTCACCTCCGGTCGATCCGGTGCTGGTGATCGATGCCGCTCGTGGGAGTGCTGCGAGCGGCGGGGCGGCAATCGAGATCGAGGCTCAGGCCGAAGCTGGAGAGTGGCAGTCGGCCGGTCGCGCGATGCCACGCCGCAACTGGGACGAGCTTGCAAGCGCGCTTCCATCCGGCACCACGCACGTGCGGCTCATCATGCTCGGCGATTGCACGCTGCGATTCGTGGGGAGCCTCGCGCGCTCGTCGGAGAATGCCGGGCTCCACACCGCCACGCTGCTCAGCGCGGCCTCGAGCCGCGGCGGTGACGTGAGCGAAGCGCTCGCCGCGGCGGACTCGGTGAGCCTGACCGTGGCGGGGGCGGACACCGTGAGTCTGGGATTCGAAGTGCCGCAGCAGTCGGAGGGCACCGCGCGCGAGTTCTTTCTCGCGGTGGAGGCCACGCCGCACTCGAGTCATGGCCTGAGTGCCGAGCCGGCGCGGGTCGAGCTCCCCGCACTCCCTGTCGCGTTCGCGCTGCGCCAGAACCAGCCCAACCCGTTCCGGGCGCGAACCACGATCCGCTTCGATCTGCCGGTCGGCGCGATGGTGCGGCTCGAGGTCTTCGACGTGCAGGGGCGGCGGCTTCAGGTGCTGGTGAACCACTACTACCCGCCGGGCTATCACGCGGTGGAGTGGGATCACCGGACGTCGTCGGGGGCCGCCGCCGGACCCGGAGTGTATTTCTATCGCATCGACGCGGGCACGTTCCGCGATCGCAAGAAGATGATCTTGCTCCCATAAGGATCCCTGAGGCGGGCCGGAGTGTGTAGGTCCTTCGGCCCGCATGGAAAATTGTCTCCGCAGCCAGCCCCGACCCGCTCGCTGACATCGCCGGGACAACGGGCCATCGAGGCTGTGGCATGATGCGCTGGTGCCGATCCTGACCCCGATTCATGTCATCCGCGTGGTAAGGAGCCATTGGCAGGCCGGATTCGTCCTCGCGTTTCTCGCCCTCGCCACCGCGGGGCCCGCCCTCGCCGCGCCCGCGCCGCCCGACTCGATGCGCCGCGCGAGCACGCCGCAATTCGACGTGTACGCGACGAGCGAGAAGGAGATCATGGCCGCGACCCAGGAGCTGCGCCGCGCCGCTTCGCAATTCAATCGTTACGTCGGCGACCGGCCACCGCGGATCGCGGTGGTGGTGTTCGACTCGGCCGAACGCATGAAGGGCTACGACTTCGCGTCGCTGCGCGAGCACGGCCTCGCGCCGCTCGCGTGGATCGCGCCGCCGCCGGGCGCGGGCCTGGCGGCCGGCGAGGGCGGCGCACACGCCGCCGTCGGCGCGAGCGCCGCGAAGCGCGCGAAGATCTCGGGCGCCTCGGCCGCCGCGGTCTCCGAGTTTCCCACCTCGCTCGGCCACGCCGCCGGGCACCTGTTCTTCTCGGTGTGGGTTCGCGCGAAGCTCGCGGGCGCCGACGTCACGGGCCGCGCCGCCGCGCGAGCGGAGGCGTTGCGCTCGGTGGTCCTGACGCTGCCGTTGCCGACCGCCGAGCCGCAGCACGCGCTCAGCGATCAGTTCCCCGACTGGTACGAGGAAGCGATCGCCACGCTCTGTGAGTCGCCGCCGGTTCAGGCCCGCCGCATCGACGCCATGCGCGGCCAGCTCGACCGGCGCGTGCCGCTCGCGGAGCTGTTCGACATGTCGCGCCCGCACGGACCGGGAACCGTCGCGCGCGCCGATCTGTTCGACGACGAGTCGCTGGCGCTCGCGCGCTACATCGCCGAAATCGAGGGCGATCGCTTCTTCGGCAACATCGCATCGGGCTTCGTCACGGGCAAGAGCGTCGGCGAGACGCTCACCAACGCGGCCCAGCTCATGTCGAAGCCCGAGGCGCTCGAGAAGAGCTGGGTGGAGTGGATGGCCCCGCCGCGATAGACTTGTTCGCGCCGCGGGCTTAGGCCCCGGCCTGGCGGCGCTCGCACCGCGATCCGCTCGTCTCGATCATCACGAAGCGCCCATCCGGCATCCCGAAAGGCCACATCGTGCGCCTCCCGCTCGCCATCCTGCTCCTCGCCCTCGCGGTGTCTTCCGCGGCCGCCGGCCCCAGGGCGCTCTTCGACAACACGCACGCCGAGACCGCCGGCAACGCGGACTGGATCATCGATACCGACCAGCCGCTGCCGGTCCCCGACCAGAGCACCGTCACGCAGGCCACGCCCCGGACCTACTGGCTGGGCGCGACTTCATCGTGGGGGATCGATCTCGTGAAGCGCGGCTACTCCGTGGCCACGCTCACCCCGACCTACGGCATCACCTACGGCAACGGCGGGAACGCGTACGACCTCTCGAACTACGACGTGTTCATCGTGGACGAGCCCAACACGCTGTTCTCCGCGGCGGAGTCCACCGCGATCTTCAACTTCGTGCGCGACGGCGGCGGGCTGGTGATGGTGGTGGACCACTGGAACTCGGACCGCAACGGCGACACCTGGGATTCGCCAGAGATCTGGAACGCGCTCGATGCACAGCTGCGCTGGGGCATCCACTGCGGCATCTCGGGCGACGCGAACAACAACATCTCGCAGAACTCCGGCAACGTCGAGACCGCGCCGGGCGACTCCATCGTTCACGGGCCGATCGGCGTGGCGGACAGCATCTCCTTCCACAACGGCACCACCATGACGCTCTACCCCGGCATCAATCCGAACGTGAGGGGCGAGATCTGGATGAACGGCCTCGCGCACGGAACCACCGGCGTGATGGCGGCGCGCTCGGTGTACGGCAACGGGCGGATCGTGATCACGGGCGACAGCTCGCCATGCGACGACGGCAGCGCGCAGCCCGGCAACAGCAGCATCTTCGACGGCTGGGGCGAGGCCAGCGGGCGCGACAGCATCTTCTTCATGAACGCCACGCGGTGGGCGACGCGACGCTCCACCACGGTCGGCGTCGAATCCGCGCCCGCCGCGCCGCGACTCGCGCTCGCGAGGCCGGCCCCGAACCCGAGCGGCGGCGGCGTGACGCTGCGCTACACGCTGCCGGCGGCGGGGCGCGTCACGCTCGCGCTCTACGACGTGGCGGGCCGGCGCGTGCGCGTGATCGAATCGGGCAGGCTCGAAGCCGGCGATCACGTCGCGACCTGGGACGGGCGTAGCGACTCGAGCATCACGGCCCCGGCCGGCGTCTACTTCGCGCGCCTCGTCACGCCCTGGGGCACGGCGAGCCGCAGAGTCGTGCGGGCGCGCTGACCCGCGCGGGGCGCGGCGACGCGGCGCCGCGCGCGAACCCACACGCTCGTCATCGTCCGTCCAGGAACGGCTCGACCGCGCCGATGAAAGCTTCCGGCTCCTCGAAGAACGGAAGGTGCCCGCTCTTCTCGAAAACCACGAAGCGCGAGTTCGGGATCGCCTTGTGGATCTTCCACGCGGTGCTCGGAGCGACGTTGCTGTCGTAGCGCCCGGTCAGGACCAGCGTGGGCATGGAGAACGCGGGCAGCGCGGCGGTGAGATCGCTCGATGCGAGATCGGCGCCGAGCGCCTCGTTGACCGAGCGCGTGAAGCGGTAATCGTGCTCATGCGAGAGGAACTCGTCGCGCTTCGCGGGCGAGACGAACAGCATCCCCAGGTACTCGTGCATGCTGGCGTGGGCGGCGGCGGTGTCGCCGAGCGCGTCGTAGGCGTCGAGCCGGCCCTGCCGCTCGACCACCTCGGGGTACGTGTACTTGAAGATGAAATCCGTGTCGCTCCACTTGGGCGCCGCGGAATCGCAGATGATGAGGTGCGAGATGTGCTCGGGGTGGCGCGCGGCATACGCCATCACCAGGTAGCCGCCCCACGAGTGACCGAGCAGGTCGATCCGCTCGCGCCCCAGCGCCGCGCGCAGCGCGTCGAGATCGGCGATCTGGTCTTTGAGCGTGCAGGTCTGGCCCGGCTTGATGGCGCTCGAGCGGCCGTTCCCGCGCTGGTCGTACAGCACGACCGGCCGCCGCCGTGCCAGCGTGTCCCACACGTCGGAGCACAGCTCGTAGGTGTGGTCGAACCCCGGTCCGCCGTTCACGACCACGAGCGGGATGTCGTCGCCCGCGCCGCGCACCTCGTACCAGATCGTGAGGCCGTGAGTCGTGAACGTGCGGCCGGCCCCGCTCGGCGTGGACGGCGCGGCCGCCGCGATCGACGCGAGCGTGAGCGCGGCGAGGGCGAGGACCAGCGGGCGAACGAAGTCTCTGCGCATGGATGCTCCCTCCGTTCCAGTGTCCGGTCTCGATTCGACGGTGGCCCGGCGCCGGTGCACGGCATCGGGCGTGCGCGCAATCTACCTCAAGTCGCCGTGGCGCGCGCTCATCGCGCGTGCTAGAAGTCTTCCGTTCGCGACGCCACCCCAACGGAGGTCCCATGCCGCTCGCGGCATTGACACTCGCCATGCTCGCCCTTCCGACGCCAGCGCCCGCCGACTCGATCCACAGCAGGATCCGCCCCGACGTGCCGCGCTACACCATCGAGCAGCTGTTCGCGACCCGCACCTTCGGCGGCGCCGACTGGTCGCCCGATGGCGAGCGCGTGGTGTTCGGCTCGAACATCTCGGGCCGCAACAATCTCTGGATCGTGCCGGCCAGGGGCGGCTGGCCCACCCAGCTCACGGTGAGCGACGAGCGCCAGGCGAACCCGGGGTGGTCGCCCGACGGCCGCTGGATCGCGTACACCAGCGATCACGAGGCCGACGAGCAGTGGGACCTCTTTCTGGTGAGCCCGAACGGCGGCGCGGTGTTCAACGCGACCCGGACCGACACGATCGCCGAGGAAGAGCCGCTGTGGTCGCCGGACTCGAAGTGGATCGCGGTGGCGATCAAGCTCGAGCACGCGCCCAACTACGAGATCGCGCTCTACGACGTGGCCGCGAAGAAGATGCGGCCGCTCACGAAGCAGACGCCGGCCGACTACTCGCTCTCGCCGGTCGCCTTCGTGCCGGGCGGCAAGTCGCTGCTCACCTCGCGCGTTCACGCGCACGAGCGCGACGCCGACGCGGTGCTGATCGACCTCGCGACCGGGGCGCAGCGCATCCTCACCGCGCACGCCGGCGAGCAGCGCTGGATCCCGAGCGACGTTTCGCCGGACGGCGAATCGGTACTGCTCACGAGCAACGCGAAGAACGGCTTCGAGAACGTCGCGCTGCTCTCGCTGCGCGGGCCGCTGCCGAAGACGCCATCGGGCAAGCCAGCCCCCGCGCCCGCGCGCGCGGTCCCGGCCGGGATGCCGAGCGTGAAGTGGGTGACCGAAGAGAAGTGGGAGATGGAGTCCGGCAACTTCAGCCCCGACGGCCGCTGGCTCACCTATCGCGCCAACCTGGACGGCGAGGGCCGGCTCTTCGCGTACAACCCCTCGAACGGGCGGCGCGAGGCGCTCGCGACCGGCGGCGGGTTCTGCTCGCTCGCCGGGCGGCGCAGCTGCTATTCGCCCGACGGCTCGCGCATCCTCTACCGGCGCAGCGCCGCGGATTCGCCGGGCGATCTCTTCGTGTACGTCCTCGACGGGCCGAGCGAGCGCGCCATCACCTCGGCGTTCGTCGCCGGCGTGGACCCGCGCGACATGGTGCAGCCGGCGCTGGTGCACTACCCGTCGCGCGACGGCTTCACCATCTCGGCCTACCTCTACGTGCCGTGGAATCTGAAGCGTGACGCTTCGAACCCGGCGCTGGTGTGGCCGCACGGCGGACCCGCCGCGCAGTCGGTGAATGGGTTCGATCGCACCGCGCAGTTCTTCGCGAACCAGGGCTACATCGTGCTCCAGCCGAATTATCGCGGCTCGACCGGCTACGGCAAGTCGTTCATGGCCGCGAACCAGATGGACATGGGCGGCGGCGACCTGGCCGACGTCGTGGCCGGCGCGGAGTTCCTGAAGTCGACCGGTTACGTCGACGCGAAGAAGATCGCGGTGGGCGGCGGCTCGTACGGCGGCTACCTCACGATGGCGGCGGTGACGAAGGCGCCCGCGGTGTGGGCCGCCGGGGTCGCGATGTTCCCGTTCGTGAACTGGTTCACCGAGGTCGAGCACGAGGACCCGCTGCTGCGGCAGGGCGACCTCGCGACCATGGGCGATCCGAAGAAGAACGCCGCGCTGTGGCGCGACCGCTCGCCGATCTTCTCCGTGGACAGGATCCGCTCGCCGCTGATGCTGGTCGCCGGGCGCCACGACCCGCGCTGCCCGCCCGGCGAGTCCCAGCAGGTGCACGACGCGCTCGCGAAGCGCGGCGTCGGGTGCGAGTTCCTGCTCTACGAGAACGAGGGCCACGGCTTCGCGCGCCGCGAGAACCTGTTCGACGCGTACCGCAGGATCGCGGCGTTTCTCGATAAGACGCTGAAGAAGTAGCGCGGCGGGCCGCCGCGTCATTTCTTCGGCGGCCCGCCGATCCCGCCCGGCCCCTGGATCAGCCGGAGTGAGAAGAACCAGAAATAGGGATCGTGCCTGGCCTGGAGATCGTAGCCGACGCCGACCTGCGCACGATCCTCGAACCAGGTGAAGACGGAGGCGAGGCCGAGCTCGGTGCTCTGCGCGGCATCGTAGTCGAGCGACATCGAGCTCACGCCCACGCCGAAGTCGAGCGGTCCCGGCCGTCGATACAGGCCCTGCTCGCCGTGCTTCGGCCAGCTCCGGTGGTGCGCGACCCAGCTCATGTTCGCCGTGGGCCTCCACAGGTCGGCGCCCGCGCGGATCTGCTGCGTGAACGTGAGCCCCGCGACCACGTGCGACGTCCAGCCGTAGTCGCCGAGCAGGAATTCGTCATCGAACGCGCCGGCGATCGGCCGGTCGCCCTGGAAGAACGCGTAGTCCACACGCACCGTCTCGTCGCCGTGAATCGACTGGCGGACCGTGCGCAGATTGAACTCGGTGTTGATCTCGGCGTCGATCGCGAGCCGCTTCTGGCCGGCGGGCAGCGATAGCGAAGATGCGGCCTCGGCCTGCGGCACGAAGCCGAGCGATGCCAGCCACGGACGCAGGCGGGCGGGCGCCGACCCGATCACGGCGGCCAGCTTCTCGAGCGAGGCGCGCGCGGATTCGTAGGCGGCCACCGGTCCATCCGCCGCGCGAATGCGCGCCTTGAGCTGCGGCGGCGCCGCCTGCAGCTGTTGAAGCGCCGCGCTCGCGCGCTCCACGCGCCGTCTCCAGACGGCGGGGTCGAGCACCCGGGCGAGGGATTCGAGCGGCAGCCTGGCGAGCGCGTCGACCAGCCGCGGGATCGCATCCGGCGGGGCGCTCGCGCCCAGGCTCGCCCCGAAGTCGGCGATCGCACGCAGCGCCGCCAGATCGGCGGCGGCCTCGCCAACGATGCCCTCGAGCGAGTCGAGCGTCGCGGTCACGGCGGGAACCGAGGCCGCGTCGCCGCGCCGGTCGGTGAACCACTTCTTGAGCCGAGCGGCATCTCCCCACGCGGCGAGGTCGCGGACTTGCTGCTCGCTGCCGCGAAGGGTGGCGCGCACGGTATCGGCCAGCGCGCGAAAGTCCGCATCGAGGGCGGGCAGCTCGGCACGCAGCGCACGCAGCAGCGCGTCGCCCGCCGACCGCGCGTCGCCGACGTCCTTCGCCATCTGCTCGTACTTCGCGAACAGGTCCTTCTCTTCGGGGGCGGCCTCGAAATGATGCCGCTGCACGGGGCGCAGCGGTCCGGTCTTCTCGGAGTTGTATCCCGGCAACGCGAGCGCGAACTCCTCGCCGTCGGGCCGCACCGCGTGGGCCTGGATCTCGACGACGAGCCCGGTGCCCTTCAGCGAATCGAGATCGCCGGCGGCCGCCGACAGCTCCTGCTGCAGCAGGCTCGCGATGACGCCCCAGTCGTAGCCGAAGCGATAGGCCGGGCTCTCGATGTCGTAGATCGGGTCCATGGTCTGGTTGAGCTCGCGCCGGATCCCGGCCGCGTCCCGGCCCGCTTCCGCGAGCCGCGCACGGCGCGCTTCGCGCAGCGCTCCGAGAATCGCGCTCACGCGCGACTCGCTCTCCCCCACCGCGACGCTCATCAGCTCGACCTCGGCCGGGCTCGGCGCCTGGCTGAACAGCTTCGCGGAGCGCTCGGCGGAACGCGCGGCATCGGCGAGCCCCAGGGTCGCATCCCGCAGGTGGGCGATCCGCACCAGCAGCGTCTTCGCGCGCGGATTCGAGAGGCTGTCCCCGATCGCCTCGATGAGCGCCCGGCGCAGCGTGTCGCGGTCGATCTCGATCCTCAGCCGGCTGTACTGATCGATTCCGAATCTCGCGTTGCCGCGCGTGGTGAGGGTGCGCGGCGCGCCGAGGTATGGACCATCCGCGCCCCATTCCCGGTAGGTCACGGCCGCGGCGGGCTTCGTTGCAGCGGCCCCCGCGGCCGGTGACAGGAAAGCTGCGCCGATCGCCAGCATCGCCGCGATCTCGAGGTTCCACGGATGACGCGGGCGCGCGCTCATAGCTACACGCCTCCCTTCGAGAACGCCTGCTCGATTTCGTCGCGCGATGCGTCGCTGGGCAGCCACTCGACCGGCTGATCCTTGCGCCGCTCGAGCACCACCGCGCAGGCGTCGTCGTGCGAGTCGAACAGCTGGGCCTCCTGCCCCTGGCTGAAGATTCGCGCGTCCTTGATCCAGATCACTTCGCGGTTCGGTTTCCCCACGGTCCGGTCGTCCGCCCGCTTCGCGAAAGCGCTCAAGTCTTCGTTCACGCGCGGGCGCACGATGAGGAGGGTCATGACCTGGCGCGCGATCTCGCGATCGAGCGCGTCGCGCTTCGTCTTGATCTGGCCGGCGGTGGGGTTTGGCGGAAGATCGAGCTCGAGCATGGGTCCTCCTGAGTGGCTGAAACGATGCTCCATCCGATCGCTACGGGCCGGCAAGCTATCAGAGATAGTGGATTCTCAGAACGATGATTATTGGGGCCGCGCCGCCCCGCCCGGCGGGCGCCCGGGGCGTGTCCGCGGGTCTCGCCGGCTCATGAAGACGAGCCGCCCGAGTTTTCGCGGACGGCTCGTTGGAGTCTCGAACGATGTCGCGAGTTACAGCACGTCCGCCAGCTTCACCGTCGCCTTCTTCTTCTTCCCGTCGCGCTTAAGCTCGAGCTTGACCCTGCTCCCGGCCGCGCCCTGATCGAGCAGCGCGTCGGCCTCGTCGACGGTGTACGCGCCGGCCGGCTTGCCGGCGATGCTCACGATGACGTCGCCGTCGCGGACCCCCGCCTTCTCTCCCGCCGACCCCGGCATCACGCGCGCGGCCCGTACCGCCCCGTCGATCTTCGAGAGCTGGAGGCCGCTGCGCGAGAACACGTCGGGCTTCGCGATCCGGGCGCCGGGCTCGAGGTAGCAGAGGCGCTTCTCGTAGTCGAGCGTGAGCTTGAAGCGCTCGAGGATCTGGTTGCCGACGTTGCCAGCGTAGTCCTCGCTCGCGAGCGCGCCGCTCTCCGCGCCCGAGAGCGCGACCAGCGGGCCCTTCCACGAATACGGCCCGATCGCCATCGACTTCATGCGCCCCAGCCTGCTCGTGAAGGTGCCGCCGAAGCCGCCGCCCATCACCTCGAGCGTGGGCGTCAGCAGGGAATCGATCCGGTACCGCTTCACGAACGGTCCGTGGAGATCCACGGTCGAGCCGCTGCCGACGTCGAGCCGGAAGTCGCCGCTGTAGGTGCCGTCGATCGTGAACTTCACGGCCGGCGCGTGGCCGGCGAGCGTCATGGGAATGGAAGTCCCCTTGCCCTCGTACTTGAAGGCCGCGGGATCGTAGAACGTGAGCACGCGGCGGTCGTAGTCGATCTCGTTCACGAAGCGCCCGATGAAATCGAAGCCGACCACGCCGGCGGCCTCGCGCCAGAAGAAGGGCGCGAGCACGCTGTTCAGGTTGAGCACCGCGACCTTCAGGTCCTTCAATTCGATCCCGTCGCCGTCCGCGCTCTGCACGCGCAGCGTGTTGACCCCGGAGAACGCGCCGCTCCCGGTCGCGCCGGCGCCCTGGCCCTGGATGCGTCCCTGGCTCACGAGCCCGATGCGCGCGGCATAGGCGCTGTCGAGCACGCTGATGCTGGCGCCGGTGTCGTAGAGGAAGTCGGCGAGCGGCCCGCCGTTGACCGAGGCCTTGATCCACACGTGCCGCGCGCTGTACTCGAACGGAACGTGCGCCACGCCCGGCGTCTTCAGATAGGTCGCGGCGCTCGCCTGCTGGCCGGGCGGGGCGAAGCGCGACGCCGGGATCGGCTCGTTCACCCACACCGAGTCGACGGTGAGCGTCACGTCGTTCGCCGACATCCCCGCGACCCGCTGGAGCGTGCGGAACGGGATCTTTCGTCCGGCGACCTCGCGCCAGTCTGACGAGACCGTGGTCACCGTCATCTGGTCGTTCTTCGACGTGGTGCGCGCGATCAGCCAGGTCTTCTGATCGAGGTACACGCGCCGCGTGCGGCCCGTGGGAGGCGTGGCTTCGATCACGGTGTAGGTGCCGTTCGAGTCGCGCTCGACGCCGGCGAGCGTCACCTTGCCGCCGCCCTGATCGGGCGCGAGCCACCGATCGTTCTCGAACCACGCGCTGCCACTGGCCTCTTCGAGATCCTTGCCGTCGAGCACGATGAGCTTGCCGCTCGGATCGGTTCGCCACCCGGTCGTGCCGTCGTAGCCGTCGAGCAGCTTGAAGGGGCCGAGCGCGACCTCGCTCCCGCGGTGATCCGGTGATTCGAGCCACGAATCGGTGCGCCCGGTCAGCCCGAACGCGGTGATCGTGAGCTTCATGTGCGTGGTGTGGATCGCATCGAGCGACGCGCGGCCCCCGCTCGCCGCGACGTAGCGATCGAGCGCGGCGCGGGCCTCTGGCGTGATCTCGGCGCGCGCGACCGCGGCGAGCGAGCACAGTGCGATGAGTGCGATTTGCACGGAACGGGCGGCGCGCGGCGCTCTGCCAGAGCATCCCTCGGTCATCGAAGTCCTCCGATCGTCGTCAATTGCGCGGGAAAGAGGCGCCGGCAGGATAGCGCACATCGACGGCATTGCGCTTGCGAGGTCGCGCGCCTACTCTCGCCCTCGTCACACCTCCGCTCCCCAGGTCGTCAGGAGGCCTCCATGATCAAGAAGCTCTTCGTGCTGTGCGCGCTCGTCGCGCTCGTTCCGGTGTCGGCCCTGGCCGCGACCCGGATCGCGAACACCTTCGGGCCACGCATCGGCCTCAGCAACAACCCCGACCAGGTCGTGTTCGGCGGGCAGCTGAGCCTCGGCGAGGTCGCGCCCGATCTCTCTCTGAGCCCCAACGTCGAGGTGGGCTTGGGCGATCACATGTCGTTGATCGCGCTGAACGCGGACCTCCAGTACCACTTCGCGGTGCAGGGGTCGTCGTGGAAGCCCTACGCGGGTGGCGGCCTCAGCGTGAACTGGTTCTCATTCGATGACCGCATCGGGGGCGGCTCCGATACCCAAGCCGGCGTCAACTTCCTGGTCGGCGCCGCGGTTCCCACCAAGACCGGCAGCCAGTTCTTCTCCGAGCTGCGACTCGGCGCCGGCGACATCCCGGACCTGAAGCTCATGTTCGGCTGGAACTTCATGAAGTAGTCGCGGGACTCGACCCCGCCGCTTCGATCGAGGCGCCCGATCTCAACGGGCGCCTCGATCATTTTCCGGGGGCGCCGCGCGCGGGCGCCGTGCCGCCCGCCGCACGCCGCGCCTCCTCGGCGTCGAGCGCCTGCAGCTGACGCGTCGCCTCGGGATCGCCGGGCGCGATGCGCAGCAATTCGTTCAGCGCCCTGCGGCACTCCCGAAAATCCGGAATGCGGGAGGACACCGCCGCGAGCCCGAGCCACCCGCTCGCGCTGCCCGGCTCCTTGGCGAGCTGCAGGTGGTAGGCGTCCTGCGCCTCGCGCAATCGCCCCGCCATGGTCGCGGCGAGCGCCCACTGCTGGAGCATGCGCGGGCTGGGCGACGTCTCCGCCGCACGCTTGAAATCGTCCGCCGCCTCGCTCCAGCGCTCGAGCTGATAGCTGCGCGTGCCGAGGTAGTCCCACGCGCGGCCGCGCTCGGACGCCGCGCGCGCCGGGGGTTCGCGCATGGCCGCCTCGACCCGCGCGATGCCGCGCGCGATGTCGGTGTGATGCGCGAGCCACTGAACGGACGGCGCGGCGACCGCGAGCGCGACCGCGGACGCGATCCACGCGCGGCGCGGCGCGGCGCGCAGCGACTCGCCGACGAGCCACGCCGCGAGCAGCGCGAGCGCCTCGCCGGTCGCCGCGAAGTCGTCCCAGTCGCGGAACATGCCGTTCGCGGGATGAATCGCCGGCATCATCGCGACGAACGGCAGCGCCAGCAGCGCGAGGAAGACCGCCTCGCGAGCGCGCGGCAGCCCGCGCCCCAGCGCGAGCGCCAGCGCGGGGATCAGGATCGCGATCGGCGAGAGCATGAGCACCAGGTTCAGCATGTCGGCGGGGCGCGTGCCCGCGAACGCGGCCCGGAGCGGCCCGCCCGCCGCCGCGACCTCGGGCGACGCGAAGTGGACGGGATCCACGTGGAGCAGGATGTGGAGGATGCGCGGCGCCATCACAGCCAGCGCGATCGCGGGCAGCGCGACCGCGGCGAGCGGGCCGGGTTTGCGCCACGCGGCCGCGCCGCCGTGCGCGCGGAGCCACGCCGCCCACGCAAAGAGCGCAGCCGGCAGGAGCCCGAGCGCGGAGCGATGGAGCGTGAGCGCCACCGCCACCGCGAACCCGAGCGCGAGCAGCCCGCGACCGTTGCGAATCGCGCGCAGGCCGAACACGCCGCCCGCGGCGACCAGCACCACGAGTTCCGAGAACGCCTTGCTGTAGCCCGTGAACATGCCGAGCGTTCCGCCGAAGAACACGACGAACGCGGCCGCGAGCGCGGCGCCGCCCTCGAGCGCGAGCGCTCGCGCGAAGGCGATCGCGAGTGCGGCGAGCGCCGCGGCTTCGAGCGCGCCCATCAGCCGCGCGGCGCCGTTCGCATCGACGATCCCGCCGTTCGCGGCGATCGTCGGCACCGTGAAGTGAAGGAACACGTCGAGCGGCAGCGCCTGCGGCCACACGTTCGCCGGCTTCACCGCTTCCTCGACCGTGCCCTGCCGGATCAGGAAGTCGCCGACGTACCGCACCTGATCCGGCATCGCCGACACCAGCAGCGCCGCGGCGATCGCGCACGCGATCGGCGCGAGCGCGCCGCGTCCCGCGATCGCGGCGCCCGCGCGCGCGGCGATCGGCTGGATCGCGCGGGCGAGGCGAGGCGCGAGCGCGAGCGCGGCGATCGCCCAGGGCAGCCACGCGACCGGCGCGGCGAGGAAGCGATGGAGGTTGAGCCCCCAGCCCCACATGTTCGGGACGAACGCGAGCGCGGCGCGTGCGAGCGCGAGCGCGATGAGGCCGAGCCAGAGCGCGAGCGCCGCGCGCTCGGCGGCGGGCTGCGGCGCCGCGGCGATCGCGGCGGGCGCGGCGCGGCGCGCGGCATGACGCGGCGGCGCGGCTGCTGCGCGCCCCGCCGGCGCGGGGGCGCGTGATGCCGATTTCGTGCGGGGGCGCGGGTCGCTCATGGCTCGAGCGGACGATTATCGCACAGGGGTGCGCGCGGGATGCGCGCCGGTCGCCTGAGCGAGAATCAGCGATCAGGCCGATGAGACGATCGCCAGCCGGAACACTTCTCGCGGTTATGTTGCGGGCGTAGTCGTGTTGCGTAGCAGGTCTGGCGCGCCCGGGTTACCGGCTTTCCAGTCGCGGGACACAACTTCGACCTCCGCGGCGGTTCAGAAGTCGAACGCCAGGCCCACTGCGCCCTCGGGCGTGCTCGACCACCACGAGACCTTGCCGCCGGAATCCTTGCCCGAGGTGCGGGATAGCACCTGGCCAATGTGGCCGAAGAGCGCAGTGCCCTTCCCTAGCCGCGCGTACATCCCGATGCGCCCGTTGAGCCCCACTTCCGTTGCGTTGGGGCCCTGGTTGGTGCCGCCGCCCACCGTCGGCGGGATCACTGTCAGATTGTCCTTGTACCGCCCGCGTGTGAAGATCATGCCCGGGCCTGCATAGAGGGCCACGTTGTCGTCAATGAACGCGTACCGGTCGCCTCCGATGCGCGCGGTGAACGAGTGCGTCTCGAATGTTTCGGTCGCAAAGTGGGTTCCGTTGAGGTCGTTCTCATCGATCTTCTCCCGGCCAGCGTGATAGCCCCCGGAGACTCCGAGCGTCCACTCGGCGCTCAGGAAGCGGCAGTAGGCGATCTCTCCTCCGACCTCGTCCCTTTCAGTTCCGAGGGGCGGGGCTCCCGGATAGACGAACTGCCCGCGATGCCCGCCGATCCCGACGAACACGAGCGAGCGGCCCTTGCCGAGCCGGTCCGCTTGGGCACGGCCGGCGAGCAGAAGAGCGAGGCCGATGAGCGATGCGATCGCGATCGAGCGAGTCATGGCTTGTCTCCTCCGTGGTGGTCGTAAGCCGCGCGGCGCGCGGCGGGAGTTCAGCAAGCGACAAGTGGACAGCATACAGGACGCCGACCAACCGGAGCGGGCGGGGCCTCATAGCGACCGAAGAAAGGCCATGAGCCCCGGTTGCCCATGCCAGGGTCGCCGCGGCGAATCCGGGATGGCGCACGCGCTCAGCGCCTTCGCTTTCATCGCGAGATCGACCTCGGCATGGATGTTGGTGGTGTCGATGGAGACGTGCCCGAGCCAGGCACGGCTGGTCTCGATGTCGGCGCCCGCGCGCAGCAGATGGACAGCCGTCGTATGCCGGATCACGTGCGGGCTGACCCGCTTGGTGCCAATCGACGGAACGCGATGCGCCGCCTGACCAGCGCATAGATGCCAAAGCGCGTCATTGCCTCGCGGCGGCGCGTGATGCCGGTTTCTTGCCGGGGCGCGGGTCGCTCATAGCTCGAGCGTGCGATTATCGCGCAGCGATGCGCCGCTACTCCCGCGCGGCGCGCTCGCCGCCGCGCGTCACGAGCCGCAGTCGCTCGACGAAGTGCCGCGGCGCGAGGAATCCTTCCACGCGCGCCGCGCGCACCTCCGAGCCATCCGCCGCGAAGAACACCACCGTGGGCACGCTGACGATGACGTAACGCTTCCGCCACGCCTCCGACTCCGGCGAGTCGTAGCGCGTGAGGTCCACCTTGAACGCGTGAAAATCGCGGGCGGCCGCGATCACCGCTGCGTCGGTGAAGGTGTTGCGATCGAGCTCGTGGCACGGCACGCACCAGTCGGCCGAGAAATCCACCATGACCGGCCGCCCGCTCCGGATCGCGGCGTCGAGATCCGCGGGGCTGCCCGCGCGGAACGCGATCCCGCGCGAGGGCGTCGCGAACACGATGAGCAGCCCGCCCGCGATGGCCGCGGCTCCGGTAAGCCACTTGAGACGCTGGAAGCCGCGCCGCTTCGCCGCGCTCTTCTCGAGGAACCCGAGGTACACGCCGCCCACGATCAGCGCGGCGGGGACGACCCATCCCGACCACTTCGGCGCGAGCGCGAGCAGCGCGTAGAACGATCCGACGCCCACCAGGATCACGCCGAACACCTTCTTCACCCACACCATCCACTCGCCGGAGCGCGGCAGGCGCTGGAGCAGGTTCGAGAACGTGCCGAGCACGAGGTAGGGCAGCCCGAGCCCCATCGAGAGCGTGAAGAACGTGGCGAAGCCGAACCACGGATCGCCCTTCGCGCCCACCAGCGCGAGCAACGCGACCACCGGCGGTCCGGTGCACGGCGCGGCGAACACGCCGACGACCAGCCCGGAGAAGAACACCCCCGCCGCGCTGGTCGCGCCGCTGCCGCCGAGCTTGGTGAGCAGCCAGGGCGGCGGCTGGATCTCGTAGAGACCGAACATCGAGAGCGCGAGCCCCAGCATGAGCGCGCCGATCCCGATCAGCACCAGCGGGCTCTGCAGCAGCGCCCCGAACAATCCCCCGGTGAGCGCCGCGATCACGCCCAGCGTGCTGTACATGATCGCCATGCCCATCACGTACAGCAGCGCCAGCCCGAACACCTGAGCCGGCGGCGCCGCCCGCCGCGCCCCAAAGATCGAGACCGTCACCCCGAGCATCGGGTACACGCAAGGCGTGAGGTTCAAGGCGAGCCCGATGAGGAAGATGGTCACGAACGCCAGCACTCCCCCACGATCCAACGCGCGCGCCAGGGGGTTGTCCGGCGTGCCGGGCACGGCGCCGGGGGGCGGCCCCCCGTCTGACGACGCCAAGCCTCCCGAGATCGCGTTCGAATCCCGCGCGGCGTGTGATCGGAGTGCGTCGCCAGACGGGGGGCCGCCACCCGGCGCCGCGCCAGCAGCGCCCGCAACCACCACGACCGGCACGTCGAATCGCACCGTCACGGGCGTCAGGCACACCTGATCGTTGCACGACTGAAATTGAAGCGAGCCCGTCAGCTTGCGCGCGCCGCTTGCTGCGCCAGCGGCGACCGTTAGCGGGACTCGGATTTCGATCGTGCCGTTGTAGACGGCGATGGGATTTTCTTCGAAGCCGACCTTGAAGGACATCGGGGGCGGGTATTCGGGCTTGCCGCCGCTCACGCCTCCGGCGGGCGCGATCGTCACCTCGGTCGGGACCATGTAGTCGGGGGAGGCGGGGTTGGCGTTGATGTGCCAGGTGGGCTGGATGGTGACGCGTACGGTGGCGGTCGCGGTTCCGCCTGAGGGAACGCGCACCTCGGCGACCGCGACCTTCACGAGCGATTGCGCGGCGGGGGGCGGCGGGCCGCCGCCGAGCTGTGCGTGGGCGGCGGGGACGGCGAGCAGGGCGACCAGCAGCGCGAGGCACGTGCGTCTCATCGAGGCTTCTCCATGGCGGCGGCGGGCTCGTCGAGCTGCGCGGCGAACGCGTGAGGGTCGGTGGTGGGCAATCGGCATGCGTAGTTCACGCACACGTAGGCGGTGGCCTTGCCGCCCTGCGCCGTGAGCGCGCTCACGAACGGCACCAGCGCGGCGAGACGCTTCTGCCCTTCGCCGCCGTCGGCGAACAGCAGCGCGTCGTGCGGCAGGAAGCGGCGATTGTACTCTGCGATCAGCGCCCGGGTGTCTGGCGCATCCGGCCGGCCCGCGATCACGACATGGCGCGGCGTCGCGCGCTCGAGGTCGAACGCGACCAGCATCTGCGGCATCCCCGCACCGTTGCCCGCGAGCCGCCGCCCGTAGTAGTCGAGCGTGCGGCCGGCGCGCCCCCGCCAGTCCCCGCGGTCGAGCAGCACGGCCAGCATCTGGAGGTTCCAGGCGGCGATCGAATTGCCCGCCATCTCGGCGCCGTCGAACGAGTCCTTCATGCGCACCGCGATCGACGGATCGCCCGCCGGACTCTCGAAGAAACCGCCATGCGCTTCGTCCCAGAAGCGCGCGATCTGCGCCTGCGTGAGATCGGCGGCGCGCGACAGCCACTTCGGATCGAGCGTCTCCTCGTAGAGATCGATGCAGCCGAGCGCGACGTACGCGTAGTCGTCGAGCTGGCCAGCCCCCGCGACCTCGCCGTCGCGATAGCGGCGATGCAGCTCGCCGGTCCTGGGGTCGCGCATGCGGTCCCAGATGAAGTCCGCGGCGCGGGCGGCGCGGGCCGCGAGCGACGGATCGTCGAGCACGCGCGCGCCGCGCGCGCAGGCCGAGATCATGAGCCCGTTCCACGCCGCCAGCACCTTGTCGTCGCGATGCGGCCGAACCCGTTGTGCGCGCGCGGCCAGCAGCTTCGCGCGGGCGTCGGACAGGCGCCGCTCGGCCTCCCGTGGCGCGATCTCGTGCGCGCGCGCGACCGCATCCACGCTTCGCGCCTCGCTCAGGATGGTGGCGCCGTCCTCGAAGTTGCCGCGCTCGGTCACGCCGTAGCGCGCATCGAACAGCGCGGCGTCCTCCTTGCCCAGCACCTCCTCGATCTGCGCGGGCGTCCACACGTAGAAGCGTCCCTCCTCGCCCTCGCTGTCCGCGTCCTCGGCCGAGTAGAACGCGCCGTCGGGCGACGTCATGTCGCGCGCGACGTACGCGAAGATGTCGCGGGCGGTCGCCGCGTCGCGCGGGTCGCGCGAGACCTGGTAGCCCTCGAGGTAGGCCCACGCGATCTGCGCCTGGTCGTAGAGCATCTTCTCGAAGTGCGGCACCAGCCACTCACGGTCGGTCGAGTAGCGGTGAAACCCTCCGCCCAGATGATCGTGAATGCCGCCCGCGCGCATCGCGTCGAGCTGCTTGAGCGCCATCGTCTTCGCGTTCGCGCGATGCTCGGGATCACGCGCCCAGTAGCGCAGCAGGTAGTTCAGGTTCACGATCGACGGAAACTTGGGCGCCGTGCCGAACCCGCCCCGCTCGGCGTCGAAGCTGTGCTCGAAGGTGGCGAAGGTGCTGTCGAAGAGCTGCGCGCGGTTCGCGGCCGGGCCATCGGGCGCGTTGGACTCCGCCAGCGCCAGCATGACGCGCTCGCCCGACTCCGCGATCTGCTCGCGCTGCGTCTGCCAGGTCTCGTGCACGCGCGGCAGGATCTCCATCAGGCCGGGCCGCCCCCCCACGCCGCGCGGGGGGAAATAGGTGCCGCCGAAGAAGGGTTTGAGATCGGGCGTGACGAACACGTTGAGCGGCCAGCCGCCACCCATGCCCATCGCCTGCATGGCGGTCATGTAGATCCGGTCCACGTCGGGCCGCTCCTCGCGGTCCACCTTGATCGCGACGAAGTACCGGTTGAGCAGCGCGGCCACCGAGTCGTCCTCGAACGATTCGCGCTCCATGACGTGGCACCAGTGGCAGGTCGAATAGCCGATCGAGAGGAAGATCGGCTTGTTCTCGCGCCGCGCCTTCCCGAATGCCTCATCCCCCCACGGGTACCAGTCCACCGGGTTGTACATGTGCTGGAGCAGGTACGGGCTCTTCTCGTGGGCGAGATGGTTCGCGGTGCGTCCTTGCGCGTCGTGCCGGGTCATGTCGGGAGCCGCGAGCTGAACGCCGGGGCCTGGGCCTCCGCGAGGTTGGATCGTGGAATGTGCGACCTGTGACAGCGCCCCGGCCGTGACCGCGATGAGTATCCACCGCGATACCGGCGCGCGGTGGGGCGGGCGCTGGGAAGTGGCACGCACGTCGAGCCAGTATATGGAGCGGGGGGCCCCGCCGTGTCAACGAACTTCAAGGAATGAGCGGGTTCCGGGCGCCGAATGCCGGGCATGCGAGGGCGCTCCGCTCCAACGCTCGAACCAGCCGTAGAGCGGCGCGGAGGCGACACACAGCATCGTCGCCGCCACCATCATCAGGCCGAGCCGGACGCCGGGATCGGAGAACGCGCTCGAAGCTTCACGCGGCGCCGCGCCGGCGAGCCACGCCCCGATCGCGTGCGGCGCGGCGCGCCACGCTCCTCCGGCCGCGGCCCCCGCGACCGCGGCCGCGCGCATCAGGGCGTCTCCCCGCCACGCGACCAGCGCCGCGAGCAGCGCGGCGAACACGGCCGGAGGCTCGGCGGCGGCGCGCACCCAGAGGGGCATCGCGCTCGATTCGATCCACGGCGCGGGACGCGCGGCCCTCGCCCGGCTCGCGGCGGCAACGCGGCGCATCACGGCGTCGGTGAATGCGGGCGGCGCCGCGACGGCCGGCGCACCGAGCAGCGCGTCGATCGCGTGCGAAGCTGCGAGCGCGGCGGCGCAGCGCGCGCAGCCCGCCGCGTGCGCGTGGGCGGCATCGGCCTCGCGAGCGGCGGCGGAGTCCCGTGCGGCGCCGGATTCCCGCTCGCTCCCGGCTTCGTCGAGCCAGCGATCGAATGCCGCGCAGTTCATGCTGGTCACGTTCCGCCCTCGCGCAGCCACGCGGCGCGCAGCGTCGCGCGCGCGCGGCTCAAGTGCGTCTTCACCGTGTTCTCCGGCATGCCGAGCACCGCCGCCGCCTGCTCCACCGACCGCCCCTCGTAGTAGTACAGCGTCACCGCCGCGCGCTGGGCGGGAGACAATTCGTCCATCAACCGCTCGAGCCGCAGCGCGATCGCGGCGCGCGACGCGGCCTCCGCGCCGCTCTCCCCGGTCGCGAGATGCTGCGCCTCGTCGATCGCCGTCTCGCGCGCGCGCCGGCTCTTGAGCACCGCCGCGCGGTCGAACGCCCTGCGCGCGACGATCCGGTAGAGCCACGTCGAGAAACGCGCGTCGCCGCGAAACCGCGGCAACGCGAGCCAGGCCCGCACGAACGCGTCCTGCGCGACTTCCTCGGCGTCCGCCGCCGAGCGGAGGATGCGCAGCGCGAGCGCGTAGGCGCGGTCGCGATGCGCGTCCACCAGCACGCGATACGCATCCTGATCCCCGGCCCGGGCCCGCGCCAGCAGGGCATCCTCTTCGCGCCCCTCGGCCCCCGGCCCGGGCGATGCGGCCAGGGCTTCCATCGCCCGTTTGGACCGGGAGAGCCCATCATCGGGTTTCACGTGGTTCGCCCCCGAATCCGCTGAAACCCGGCGGCGGCCGGGCGTGGTCAGAGCAGGTGAAGGCGCGGGACGGAGCGCGACGCTCGATGCGCCGCCCGCCCCGCCGACGACACGCACATCATCACACGATTCGAAAGGAGCCAACGCCCATGACGTTCCTCGACCCGGACGCCCTGGTCCCATTTCTCATCTTCTCGATTCCGATCATCGCGATCACCGGCGGCATCATCGCCGGGATCGTGAAGACCCTCGGCCGCCAGCGGCTCGCCGAGCTGGCGCAGCGCGAGCGGATCGCCGCCATCGAGCGGGGCATCGACCCCGCCAAGCTCCCGGCGGCCCCCGGCCTGGACGACGGGTTCGACATGCTCGGCCGTCCGTACAATTCGCGCTACCGGCACCAGTCGCTGATCATCGGCGGGCTGATCGTCACGTTCGCGGGGATCGGAATCATGGTGTTTCTCGAGATGCTGCGCCCCGACGACAACGGCCGCATCTGGGCGGTCGGTCTCATCCCGACGCTGGTCGGTCTCGCGTTGCTGATCTCGGCGTGGATCGTGAAGCCGCGAAACGGCGACTCCACCGGCGGGCCGAAGGTCTAGGCTCGGCGCGATCGAAGCGCCATCCCGGGCGAATCCTCACGCGCCTCGTGCCGCCGGCACGGGGCGCGTTCGACTACTCGCGCGCGAGCGAGGCGGGCCGCTGCTCGCGGTCCAGCTCGCGCCCGATCTCGGCCACGATCTCCGGCACCGCCTGCACGTCATCGAGCGTGGTGCGGAAGTTGACGATGCACGCGCGCAACAGGAATCGCTCGCGCACCACCGCATTGCTCAGGAACGCGCGGCCGCCGTCCTTGAGCCGCGTCAGCAGCCGTTCGTTGAGCGTGTCGAGATATTCCTCGGCTCCGGCCGCCGCCCGATCGAAACCGGGCGGGACGTAGCGGAAGGTGGCGATGCTCAGGCCCAGCGTGAACGCCTCGAGCTCGGGATGCGCCTCCACCGCGCGATACATCGCCGCCGCGAGCGCGATGTCGTCGCGGATCGAGCGCACGCAGCCCTCGCGTCCCGCGTGCTGCAATCCGAGCCATACCTTGAGCGCCCGAAAGCCGCGCGAGTTCTGCAGGCCGTATTCGTAGAAGTTGACCGGCGGCTCTTCCTGTTCCTCGCCGAAATGATAGTAGGACGGCATGTAGCTGAAGGCGTCGCGCAGCCGCGCCCCGTCGCGCACCAGCGTGCAGCCCGCCTCGAGCGGCGCGTAGAGCCACTTGTGCGGGTCCACCGCCACCGAGTCGGCCTCGCTCAACGCCTTGAGATCGGCGCTCGCCTCGGGGAGCGCGGCCGCGATCCCGCCGTACGCGCCATCCACGTGGAACCAGATCCCCTGCTCGCGGCAGATCGTGGCGATCTCGGCCAGCGGATCGATCGCGCCCGTGCTCACGCTGCCGGCGGTGCCCACCACCGCGAGCGGCACGTCGCCGGCCGCGCGATCCGCGGCGATCGCGGCACGCAACGCGCGGGTGTCCATGCGCAGATCGGCGGTGGTGTCGATCCAGCGCACGCTCTCGGTGCCGAGGCCGAACAGGTCCGCCGCCTTCTGGATCCAGGTGTGGGTCTCCTTCGAAGCGTACACGCGCAGCGCCCCCTGCCCGCCCGCCATCATGCCGCGCGCGCGCACGTCCCACGGCGCCTTCGCGTGGCGCGCCGCGACGAACGCGACGAAGTTCGCGACGTTGCCGCCCGAGACCAGCAGTCCGCCGCAGGTGGCCGGGTAGCCGATCAGCTCCGCGATCCAGCGCACCGTCTGCACCTCGATCTCGCTCGCGATCGGCGCGAGCTGCCAGCCGCCGACGTTGGGATTGACCGCGGAGACGAGCAGATCGCCGAGCGCGCCGATCGGCGCGGCGGACGACGTGATGTAACCGAAGAAGCGCGGGTGCCCGTTGTAGAGCGAGTGCCCGATCAGCAGATCGGCCGCGCGATCGAGCAGCGCCTGAGGGTCGGCGCCGCGCTCGGGCAGCGAGCCGCCTCCGAGCGCGGCGCGCACCTGCGCCGGCGTCTCCCCGGGAGTGACCGGACGCCCGCGCAGGGTCTCGAGGTACCCGGCGACGCGCTCCACCATGCGGTGCCCGAGCGCGCGGAACTGATCGGGCGCCATCTCGAGCGGCGCGTCGCGGTGCCGCGGCGAAACATCCCGCCGCGGCGGCGGCGGGTTCGGGTCGGGCCCGCTCATCGCGTCTTCCCGATCGCGCCCACCGACTGCGCGACCGCCTCCGCGAACACCGCGACGTCGGACTCGTCGTTCCACGCGCCGGGCGACACCCGCATGCGGCCGGAGCGAAGCGAGACGTGGACGTGACGCGCGGCGAGATCGGCGCAGAGCCGCTCGAGATCGATGCCGCCCCGGGCCTCGACCATCACCATCGGGGCGCGATGCGGCGCGGCGAGATCGGTGCGCGGCGCGAGCGGCAGGCCGTCGAGCGCGGCGACGATGCGGTCCTGGAGCGCGCGGTGGTGCGCCTCCACGGCGGCCACCCCGATCGACGTCAGGTACTCGAGCCCCGCGCCGAACGCGGCGACGTTGAGGAACGAGGCCGCCTCGCCCGCGTCGAAACGCCGGCCGTGCGGGAGCGGCGTGCGCGAGGGGGGCGGATAGCTGTCCATGATGCGCGAGAGATCGGCGCCGTACTGGAACGCCGTCCAGTTGCCGTTCGCGTCGACCAGCGTTTCGCGCACCGCGGGCCGCACCCAGATCGCGCCACAGCCGTACGGGCCGAACAGCCACTTGTAGCCGCTGGTGACGATCGCGTCCGCGCCGGTCGCGCTCCAGTCGAGCGCGATCGCGCCCGCCGCCTGGGAGGCGTCCACCACCAGCAGCGCCCCGCGCGCGTGGAGCCGCTCGGCGAACGCCGGGAGCGGATGCAGGTTGCCCGTGAGGTAGTGCACGGCGGCCACCGTGAGCGCGCGCACGCGACCGTCCGCATCGAGCGCGCGGTCCAGATCGTCGGGCGCGAGCGGGTGTCCCTTGCGCCCGATGAAGTCGAGCGTCACGCCGCGCTCCTCGAGCGGGAGCCATGGGTACACGTTGCTCGGGAACTCGTCGGGCCCGAGCAGCAGGCGATCGCCCGCGCGCCAGCGGATGCCCTGCGCGAGCAGCGTGATGCCGAACGTGGTGCTGGTCGTGACGCCCCACTCGCTCGCGGCCAGGCCCAGCGCGGTTCCGAGCCGCTCGCGAACCCGGTCGTGGTAGCTGAACATGAGATCCACCGTCACCCGGTGCGGCGACGCCTTCAGCACGTAGGCCTCGTCGACCGCGCGGCGCCCGGCGCGTGGCATGGGCGCCATCGCGGCGCCGTTGAGATAGGTCTCGCCGGGGGCGATGTCGAAATCGGCGCGGTTCGGGGTGGTCATTGGCGCAAACCCTCGATGCGTAACGTGCACTTCGGTACGGCCTCCTCCCGCCGCGGCGACTACGGCCGCGGTCGCCGCGTCACTTCACCCGCTCGATCGCCGCGGCCGCCCGCTCGAGCGCTTCGCGGATGGGCGCGACGCCGTCGCGCCAGCCCTTCGGGTCCTTGTCGAGCACCGCCTGCGCGAGCCGCGGCAGCGGCGTGCCGGCGTATCCGGTGTTGAGACCCGGCGCATAGATCTCGTGCTTGAACCAGGGACGGCCGGGCAGCCCCGCCCCCAGAAACCCGCGCTCGACCGCGATCAGCGAGGCGTTGAGCGCCGCGGCGCTGCCGCCGGGCCACGCGCCGCCCGCGAGCGCGGCGTTGGTGCGCGATTCGAGCGCCGCCGCCTCGTCGCGGAACTTCGCGGCCGCGGCGCGCAGCGGCGCGAGATCGGTCTTGAGCTTCACGCTGTCCGCGAGCGCGGCGTTCGCGTCGTCGGCGCGATCGTCGAGCGACTGGATCTCGTCGAGCACGAACTGCCCGGCGTCCGAGTAATGAAGCGGAAGCGCCTCGGCCTCGGCCAGCCGCAGCGTCACCCGCGACCACAGATCCACCATCGCCGCGTTGTACGCGTAGCCGGGGTCCACCACGCGGTCCATGAAGTCGAAATCGTCGTACATCGAATGGTAGATCCCGTTCAGCCCCTCGAAGCGCAGATCCAGGCCCGGCACGCCGAGATGATCCACGAACACGGTGTAGTCCGAGCCGCTGCCGAGCGGCGTCATGTTCATCTCGAACGGGCGGGCGCTCTCGCCGCGCCAGCGGCGCTCGCGGTTGAGGCGCGCCCATTCCGCGCGCTGATCCTGCTCGCCCTTCGCGCTCCACGCCTTCGCGAGGCTCACGCCGCGCCCGGGATCGCGAACGTCGGCCATGGCCTCTGCCACCACGTCCCGCAGCGCGTGCGATCCGCTCGCCGCGATGTCCTTGCCGATCACCGCGACGTCCACGTTGACGTAGGCGACCGCGTTCTTCTCGAGATCCGCCGCCCGGCCCTCGCCCCATTCGGTCGATCCCAGCAGCCCGTACTCCTCGCCGTCCCACGACGCCAGCACGACGGTGCGGCGCGGATGCCAGCCGCGCTTCACCTGCTCGCCGATGGTCCGTGCCATCTCGAGCATGCTGATGGTGCCGCTGTTCGGATCCACCGCTCCGTAGGTCCACGCGTCGCGATGGTTGCCGCACACCACCGTCTGCTCCGGCGCCTCGCGGCCCCTGAGCGTCGCGATCACGTCCCACAGCGGACGCACCGCGTAATCGTGCGCGGTCTTGAGGTGGAGCTTCGCCGGCCCCGGCCCGACGTGATAGGTGAGCGGGAGCCCGCCCTGCCAGCCCTTCGGCGCGGGCGGTCCTTCGAGCGCATCGAAGATCTTCCGCGCCTCGCCCCACGAGATCGGGAGCGATGGGATCTTCGGGATGCCGACCGCCTCGGAGGGCTTGAGGCGCTTGCCGCCGGCCGCGGAGGCCCAGCCCGGCGTGGTGGGATCCCCGGGACCCTCCGAGAGAAATTGCACGCTGCCGCGCTGGATCGCGTCCTCCGGCCGCCCCTGCCCGCGCGGGTAGGGATCGCCGGCCGCGTAGCCGTCGTCGGCCGGATCGCTGTAGATGATCACGCCCGCCGCGCCCGCCCGCTCGGCGTTGCGCACCTTCAATCCGCGGAAGATCTTCCCGTAGCGCGTGAGCACGATCGCGCCCTTCACGTCGATGCCCAGCTCCGCGAGCTTCTTCAGGTCGTCCACGTCGCCGTAGTTCGCGTAGATCACCGGCGCCGTCACGTCGCCGGATGCGCCGTATCCGTGAAACGCGTCGAAGGTCGCGCCGTCGAACGCGTCCTTGTCCCATGGCTGCCCGCTCTCGCGGGTCGCGAGCGACTGGCGCATGGGCTCCACCATCTCGAGGCGCGATTCGGTCGGCCAGTTGATGTAGATCGGGATCTCCTCGATCTTCGCGTCCCAGCCGTAGGCCGCGAGGCGGTTGCGCACGTACTCGGCGGTCGCGCGATCCGCCGGCGTGCCCGCGACGTGCGGCACCTCGGTGAGAATGCGCAGATGCCGGCGGAGCGTGTCGGGCCGGATCGCGGCGGCGATCGCCGCCTCGCGCGCGCGTTCGGCCGCCGCCTCGGTGACGCGGAAGCCGGAGATGGCGGCGGGCTCCGCGGGGTCTGCGGCCGGCGCGGGCGCGGGACGGAGCGCGAGTGTCGCGATCAGGAACAGCGGGGCCAATATTCGTGCGCGCATCGTGCTCCTCCTCGTGGGATCGGACGTGAAGAGAGGCAGTTTACTCGCGCGGGGGGAGCGGCGCGAATCCGAATCGAGCGCGGCGGCGGGCGGGCGCCCGCGTCTACTGAACGGCGCTCGGCGTCTTCGCCTCGAGCCAGTGGCAGCGGGCGCCGTAGAGCTCGGCGTCCTTCGAGGCGAACGTCTGATGACGCTGGCGATGGCAGGTGAGCAGGATGATCTGGTGCCGCTTCGAGAGATGCTCGAGCAACATGTTCATCCCGGCCCGGGCGCGCTCGTCGTCGCTGGTCGCGAACGCGTCGTCGATCAGGAGCGGCAGCGGCGTGGCGCCGCGTGACAGGTACTCGCTGATCGCGAGCCGCACCGCGAAGTGCACCTGGTCGCGCGCACCGCTCGAGAGCTGGAGCATCGCGCGGCCGCGAGCCACCTGCTGCCCGTCCTCGAAGCGCACCGAGAAGTCGAGGTCCTCGCCGAAGCGCAGCTGCTCGACCCTGGTGCCGAGGGTGCGCAGGATCTCGCTCACGCGCTCGTTCAGGTGGTCGGCCCAGCGGCGATGGGTCTCGACCGAGACGCTGCGGATCGTCTCGCTCGCCAGCTCGACCGAGTGCTTGAAGCGCTGCGCGCGCTCGAGCGCGTGCCCGATGCTCTCGAGCTCCGCGAGCTTCTGCGGGTGCTCGGCGTGGTGGCGGCGCCACCCTTCCTCGACCGAGACGCGCAGATCTTCGCGCTGTTTCTGCAGCGACTCGAGCTTCTCGCGCTGGCGCTGGGTCTCGACCTCGATCTCGGCCTGCGCGCGCGCGACGACCGGCGGCGCGTCGGCGGTGGCGGGGCTCTGCGAGAGCAGCAGCTCGAGCTGGCTCTGCAGCTCGGCGCGGGCGTGGTCGGCCAGCACGCGCTTCTGAGCCTGCGGGATCAGCTCCTCGGCCAGCACGCTGTGACGCGAGCGGCCGCGGGCGCGAGCGGAGAGGTCCGCCACGTGCTTGGCCCAGCCGCGCGCGGGATCGTAGGTGATGCCCGCCGCCGTGAGGATGCGGGCCGCGCGCTCGCGCAGGCCGGTCGCGGAGGCCTCCGCCACGCGCTTCTCCTCGTCGATCCACGACCAGCTCTTCTCGATCTCGGCGAGGCGCTGGCGCACCGCGGTGAGGTGGCGGATGCCCGCGGCGACGCGCTCCAGGTGTGCGGGGTCGGGCGATCCCCCACCCACGCGCTCGAGCAGCGCCTTCACCTCGTCCAGCGCGGCCTTGCGCTGGATTTCGAGCGTCGAGACCGATTCCTGCGCGCGCATCAGGGGAGAGCTCTGCTCGATCATCCGCGAGTATTCGTTCCAGTCGCGGATCAGCTCCACCGCGTCGCGGTATCCCATCGAGCGTGACATCTCGTTGAGCGCGACCTCGCTCTCGGCGCGCTGGGCCCGCAGCTGGTTGAGCTTGCGCTGCGCGTCGCTCAGCCGGCGCAGGGCGTGCTCGCGATCCATCTCGCGGGCGCGGGCGCCGGTGACGAGCAGCGTCGCGCCGACTCCGAACAGCACGGCGCCGGCGGCGACCAGCATCCCCCACAGCGACGACTGGGGCGTGAGCGCGCCGAGCACGCCCCCGCCGAGCACGGCGCCGAGCCCGAGCGCGACCATCGCCCAGCCGGGCGTGCGCCGCGAGTTGCGCATCGCGTCCACCGCCCGCAGCGTCTCGGTGCTGTCGGTGCGCACCTTCTCGAGGTCCGCGACCTCGGTCTGGAACACGAGCGCGAGATCGGTCTGGCCGCGCAGCAGCCGCTGCGACTCGTCGCCGATGCCGCGGAAGCGCGCGGTGAGGGACTGGATGCGCTCCGGCATGTGGCCCTGACCTGCGAGCGAGTCCCGCAACCCGAAGATCTCGGTGCGGAGCCGGCTGTCCTCCTCTGCGATGCGGCGGATCTCGCCGGCGAGCGCGATGCAGCGGTCCGCGTCCGCCGCCTCGCACGACGCGTACGCCCTGAGACCTTCGATCTCGGCCTGCAGGCCGCCGCGCTCGCGCGCCTGCTCCTCGTGGCGGCGCGACTCGAGCGACTCGAGATTGCGCTGCGCCTCCTCGAGCCGCGTGACGGTCTCGCGCAGATCGGCCTCGGCGTTCGATGGCAGATCGGACGCGGCCGCCAGTCCCGCGGCCTCGGCGCGCAGCGTCTCGAGCTCGGAGCGGTGCCGATCGTCCTCCGCGAGCTTCGAGCGCACGTCGGTGGCGAGCGACTCACGGCGCTCGACGTCCACTCGCGCGAGGGACTCCCGCGCGCGCTGCTCTTCGTCGCCGAGCCGGGCCAGGTCCTCGAGCGGGCCGGCGATCACGGCCAGGTCGTGCTCGAGCGCCTTGAGCTCGCTGTCGAGCAGGGCCCGCTTGGCCTCGAGCCGCTGGATCGCGGTCTCGACCTTCATCGTGGTGCCGAGCTCGTTGCAGGTGTAGCTCGCCGCCGAGGCTTCGAGCACCTGCAGCGCCTCGGTGGCGTTGGTGTCGCCCACCTTCGTGTCGGCCGCGCTCTCGAGCCGCGCGTGCAGCGTCGAATTGCGGCGCCCCTTCTCGTCGGGCGGCACGACCTGATCGAGCTCGCCCTGCCGCACCAGCGCGCACTTCTCGAATTCCCAGACGTTGAGGCCGAGCAGGGTCTGGCCGACCGGGTACTGGTCCTTGCCGGAGCGGAAGCGCTCGGTGACCTCCTGGCCGCCCGCGCTCCAGACCTGCACCGTGCCGCGCTCGAAATCGCGCTTGATGGTGAGGCGCTCGCCCTCGTGCTCGATCTCGAGCTCGACCCGGTAACTGCCGCCCGCCCAGGGCCGCCACCGATCGACCGGCGTCACCACGCGGTGGCTGCGGCGATCGTCCTCGAGACCGTAGAGCGCCGCGGTGATCGCTGCGATCATCGTGGACTTGCCGCGCTCGTTCTCGTCGACCATCAGCGTGAGGCGCTCCGGGTCGAACGCGAACTCGCCCTTGAGCCCGCCGAAGCTGTCGGTCCTGAGACGCAGCAGCTTCACGAGCCCAGCTCCTCGTAGGTGGGGGTGACGTCGCGCAGCTTGAAGGCGTCGAGCCCGTAGTAGAGCGCGCTCTCGATCAGCGCCTTCTTCTCGGGATCGTTCTCGGCGTCGAGCTGCGTGAGCAGGGTGCGCGCGAAGCGCTCCTCGGTGGTGCCGGCCGTGCCCTCGCGGTATGCGTTCAGGTCGTAGTCGGGGCGAACCGCGCGCAGGTCCACCCGGAGATGGAACATCTTCCCGCGCAGCTCGGGACCGGGGCCGGCGTAGCGCACGCCGCGCACCAGGCGTCCCGCGAGTCGCACCGTCACGACGTCGCGATCGGTGGCGCCGGCCTCGTCGAGCGCGCGCTGGACGCGACGGTCCACCTGCTCCGCGCTGGAGGCGCCGTTCACCTCGGCGCGCAGGTCGTACACCTTGCGGCGGTCCAGCTCGATGGGCTCGGTCTCGATGAACGGCTGGCGGAATCCGTACTCGACGCGCACTTCGAGCGCGCCATGACTGCCGGTCTCGGTCACGTCCAACGCGACCGCCGAGCCCGCGTACGCGAGCCGCACCCCGGCCGAAGCGCTGCCGCTCACGCCCCGTCCGGTGGTGGAGGTGCCGTGGGTCGTGCTCTTCAGCTCGATACGCGACGGCACGTGGTAGTGGCCCACCGCGTGGTAGCTGAACGGAGAGTTCGCGACTTCCTTCTCGGAGAACGGCGCGGTGATCGATTGCCACGAAGGACACTGGTTCTCGCGCGAGCCGTGAAATACCGCGATCTCGAGCCCCTGCGCGTCGGCGGAGTCCGCGATGATGACGGAGCCTTCCGCGAGCGGCCGGTCGTTCGAGGTCGCGCTCGATGTGAAGCAGCGTCCCCACACCCGCACCGCGGAGAGACCGGGCAGGCGCACGGCCTGCCAGGCGGCGGAGGTGAACACGTGGACGTGCTCCGGCCACGCCCAGCCGCGCGCCTTGAGCAGGCGCGGGCTCCAGGTGTGGCTCGTGTCCGACCACGGATCGTGGTTGCCCGGCGCGATGAACACCGGCGGACATCCCGCGACGTTGAACACGTTGAGGGCGAACGCCATGGTGTCGGCATCCACGCCCTCGACGTCGAACAGATCGCCGGGAATCAGGATGGCGTGCGCTCCGCGCTCGATGGCCTCGCGCACCACGCGGTCCAGGGCACGGCGCTGGTCGCTGCGGCGTTCCGCCCTGCGCTCGGGCGCGAGCCAGCCGAACGGGCGACCGAGGTGCAGATCGGAAACCTGGATGAACCTGGCGACGGACATGGCCGAGGTGGACTCTCCGGGTGGAGACGCTCATGCGGGCACAAGGGTGCCTCAGCGGCGGCGCACTCCCAGCGTTTTCGGCAACATAACAGCCGGGCTTTAGCGCGGCAACGGGTTGTGCCCGCGAAATGGCGCCTCTACGATGCCGTCCCGATGCCTCCCGCCGAACGAACCCCCGCCCCGGCTTCGAGCGCTCCGCCGATCGCGATCGGCGACCTCGAGCGTCGCATGCAGTGGCGATTCGTCTCGGTGATCGTGTTCGGCGGCCTGATGGTGGCGCTCGCGGTGGCCGCCGCGCTCTCGCTGCTCGCCCCCAAGCGCATCGTCACCGGCCTGCCCGACGATCCGGACGCGGCCCTGGCCGGGTCGCTGATGCGGCGCGGCGCCGCGCCGGCCACCGGGACGCTGCGCTTCGAATCGGCGCTCACCGGGGAGTCGCGCCCGGGCTGGGAACTGTCGGCGGGGGCCGCGACGGCGGCGGAGAGCGCGCAGGCGTCGATCGAGCGGGCGCGGCGGCGGGCGCGATTCGATCCCCGTCTGATCGCGGCGCTCGGCCACATCGAGCTCACGCGCCGCATGTTCGGCCACGCCGAAGACCATTACCGCACCGCGCTCGAGATCGGCCCTCACTACGGCGAGGCCCGTCTCGGCCTCGGCGTGGCGCTCGCGCTCCGCGCCGAGGCCGAGGTCGACCCGCTGCGCCAGCGCGGACTGCGGCTCGAGGCGCTCGCGCAGTTCATCGCGGTGCGCGAGAGCGATCCCGCGCGCCTCGACGCGCTCTACGATCGCGCGCGGGTGCTCGAACTGCTGGGCCGTGCCGAGGAGGCGCGCGCGATCGCGCGGGCTTACCTGCACGACGACCCATCCAGCGCGTGGGCGCACGCGCTCGCGAGCTCGCTCGGACTCGATTGACGGGGGATTATGGCCCCGCACTTCGCGATTGAGGCGGCGGGCGGGAACCGGTACCGTCTGCGGGCGTTTGGCCGGATGCGGTCCTTGTCTTCCCTTCCGCGCGCGGCGCCCCGGGCGCCCGGCCAGGCCCCAACACGTGAACTTCTCTAAGGAGAACGGCATGCCGCGTTTCGTGCTCGTCCAGCTGTGCCTGCTGCTCGCGGCGCTCGCCGTCGCGCTTCCCGCGCGCGCGGCCGCGCCCGCTTCCCCGGTCCGCGAGGGATGGACCTTCGGTCTCGGCGTGGGCGTCGGCCACCTCGACATGAAGGGCGACTCGCTCGATCGCAAGCAGGGCGTGGCGATCCGCTACAACCTCGACTACTTCACGACGCCGCACGTCGCGATGGGCTTCGGCGGCCAGCGCTGGAACGCATCGAAGGACGGCCTCACGCGCTCGCTCAACACCTTCAGCACGCGCCTGACCTGGTTTCCATGGAACGCCGGCGTCTTCCTGCGGGCGGGGGTGGGCGTTGCCGTCGTCACCCAGGAGCTGATCGCGCGAGTTCCCGGAGCGCCGGAGAGCATCATCCGCAAGGAGGACGACGGGTTCGCGTCCACCGTGGGTGCGGGCGCCGATGTTCACCTGTGGCGCGCGACGCGCATCGGCCTCGGGGTGGACTACGCGGAGCTGGGGCTCGCCAACGGAGTGCCCGCGCGCCTGCTGGTCGGGACCGGCCGTCTGAGCCTTCGCTGGTAGGGGTCACGTTGTGCTGCGAAGAATGGGTCGCGCACGGAACGTGCGTAGGGCTCGGACATGTCGCCGAGCGTGGTGGGTGCCGGGCCGCCCTACTGTCCCAACTCCGGCTGTGGCTTTCATCGGGTTACGGCCGGCTGGCGCTTCAAG
>JBGPFC010000038.1:0-33584 GCA_041483195.1 Candidatus Eiseniibacteriota bacterium | reverse complement strand
TTGATCACGCCGATCGCGATGGAAGGCGGGCTGCGCTTCGCGATTCGCGAAGGCGGCCGCACGGTCGGGGCCGGCGTGGTCGCCGAGATCATCGCCTAAGGCGGGGACGGGACCGATGCTTCAGAAGATCCGCATCAAGTTGAAGTCCTACGATCACGCGACGCTGGACCAGTCGGCGTCCGAGATCGTGCGCACGGCGCGTCGCACCGGAGCCGTCACCTCGGGTCCGGTGCCGCTCCCGACCAAGAAGACCGTCTACACCGTGCTCCGCAGCCCGCACGTCGACAAGAAATCGCGCGAGCAGTTCGAGATCCGCATTCACAAGCGGCTGATCGACATCACGCGCTCGACCGCGCAAACGATGGAGGCTCTCGAGAAGCTCGACATCCCCGCGGGTGTCGACATCGAGATCAAGACATGATTGGACTCATCGGCAAGAAGGTCGGGATGACCCAGATCTTCGACGAGAAGGGCGAGGCGATCCCGGTCACCGTGATCGAGGCCGGCCCCTGCACCGTGACCGAGCTGCGCAACGGCGAGCGCAACGGATACGCCGCGCTGCAGCTCGGGTTCGGAAGCAACAAGGAGTCGCGCTTCAGCCGCCCGGTGCTCGGGCAGTTCAAGAAGCGCAACCTGCCCCCCGCGCGCCACCTCGCCGAATTCCGCATCGCGGATCCGTCCGGGTACACGCTTGGCCAGAGCCTGACGGTCGCGATCTTCGAGAAGGGCCGGCGCGTCGACGTGCAGGGCGTCACCAAGGGCCGCGGCTTCGCGGGCGTCGTCAAGCGTCACGGCTTCGCGGCCGGACACGCCTCGCACGGTCCCACCGCGGGTAAGCAGCCGGGCTCGATCGGCTCATCGGCCTATCCGTCGCGCGTCATCAAGGGCAAGCGGCTGCCGGGCCGGATGGGCGGTGTGAACCTCACCATCAAGAATCTGGAAGTGGTCGCGGTGGACGCCGAGCAGAACGTGCTGCTGGTGCGCGGAGCGGTGCCGGGTCCCACCAACGGGCTGGTGTACGTCCACCGGCAGGAAGAGTAGCCATGAACGCGAGGATCGTCGGCGTCGACGGCAGCGAAAAGGGACAGGCCGCGCTCCCGGACGAGCTGTTCGCTCAGCCCGTGCTCGAGCATGTGCTGTGGCTGTCCGTGAAGCGCCATCTGGGCAATCAGCGCCAGGGCACCGCCAAGGTCAAGTCGCGGGGCGACGTCTCGGGCGGCGGACGCAAGCCGTGGAAGCAGAAGGGCACCGGGCGCGCGCGCGCGGGCTCCAACACCTCGCCGTTGTGGCCGGGCGGCGGCCGCGCGTTCGGCCCGAAGCCGCACGACCACCGCACCGAGCTGCCGAAGAAGCAGCGCCGGGCGGCGCTCGCCTCCGCGCTCTCGCAGATGGCGAACGAGAACGCCATCACCGTGCTCGATGCGCTCGCGTTCGAGGCCCCGAAGACGCGCGCGATGGCCGAGGTCCTCGACCGGCTGGGGCTGGCTTCGAAGCGCACGCTGCTGGTGATGAGCGAGGCGGATCCGATCGTCGTGAAGTCGTGCCGCAATCTGCCCAACCTGAAGACGACGCTCGCGCACCAGCTCAACCCGTACGAGCTGCTCGACTCGGAGGCGCTACTGATCACCGCCTCGGGCCTCGATCGCGTCAAGGAGGTCTTCGTCCGATGAAGGATCCGCGCTCGATCGTGCAGAAGGCGCTCATCACCGAGAAGGGCACGGTGCTGCGCGAGAAGCAGAACCAGTACGCGTTCCAGGTGGCCCGCGACGCCAACCGCATCGAGATCAAGCAGGCGGTCGAGACCATCTTCTCGGTGAAGGTGCGCGGGGTGCGCACCATGCAGATCCGCGGCAAGCTCAAGCGGCAGGGACGCTACGCCGGACGGCGCAGCGACTGGAAAAAGGCGATCGTGACGCTCATGCCCGATCAGAAGATCGAGCTGTTCGAGCAGATCTGAGAACGAGGGAGCCATGGGTCTCAAGAAATTTCGTCCGGTGACGCCGACGCTCCGGCATACGGTCATGCCGGACTTCTCGGAGCTCACGCGCAGCCGGCCCGTCAAGTCGCTCACCGAGCGGCTCTACAAGACCGGCGGCCGCGACAATCGCGGGCACATCTCGATGCGCTGGATCAGCGGCGGTCACAAGCGCCGCTATCGCATCATCGACTTCCGCCGCGACAAGGACGGCATTCCGGCGCGGGTCGCGAGCATCGAGTACGATCCGAACCGCTCGGCGCGCATCGCGCTGCTCAACTACGTCGACGGCGAGCGCCGTTATATCGTGGCGCCGGACGGGCTCAAGGTCGGCGAGCTGCTCCAGTCGGGCGCGGAGGCCGAGATCAAGCCCGGCAACTGCCTCCCGCTGAAGGGCATTCCGCTCGGCACCAACATCCACAACGTCGAGCTGTTCCCGGGCCGGGCATCGCGCATCGCGCGCTCGGCCGGCGCGTTCTGCCAGCTGATGGCGAAGGAAGGCGACTACGCCCAGCTGCGCCTGCCGTCCGGCGAGGTGCGCAAGTTCCACGTGAACTGCCGCGCGGTGGTGGGCCAGGTCGGCAACATCGATCACGAGAACGTGTCGCTGGGCAAGGCGGGCCGGTCGCGGTGGTTGGGTCGCGCGCCGAGCGTGCGCGGCGTCGCGATGAACCCGGTCGACCACCCGATGGGCGGCGGCGAGGGCAAGTCTTCGGGCGGGCGCCATCCGTGCTCGCCGTGGGGCAAGATCACGAAGGGTCTCAAGACACGCAAGCGCAAGCTGAGCGATTCGCTCATCGTGCGCCGGCGGAAGAAGTAGGGAGAGGGGATCTCATGGCGCGTTCCATCAAGAAGGGACCTTACGTCGTCGAGTCCCTCGTGAAGAAGATCGAGACGCTCAACCGGAGCGGAGAGAAGCGCGTGATGAAGACCTGGGCGCGCCGCTGCACCATCCTCCCCGACTTCGTCGGCCACACGCTGGCCGTGCACAACGGCAACAAGTTCATCCCGATTTACGTGACCGAAAACATGGTCGGCCACAAGCTCGGCGAATTCGTTCCGACCCGCGTGTTCCGCGGCCACGGACAGCACGTCGCCGAGAAGGTGCCGGTGCCCGGAAAGCCAGCCTGACATGGAAGCGAAAGCCATTCAGCGGTACGTGCGCATCACGCCGCGCAAGTGCAACCAGGTGCTCGGCCTGATCCGCGGTCAGACCGTGGAGCAGGCGCAGAACACGCTCCAGTTCACGCCGAAGAACGGCGCCCGCATCGTGCAGAAGGTGCTGAAGTCGGCGGTGGCGAACGCGCTCCACGAGGGCAAGGTGCGTATCGAGGACCTGTTCGTGAAGGAAGCCGTGGTGGGTGCGGGGCCGACGCTCAAGCGCTGGCTGCCGCGGGCCCAGGGCCGGGCCACCCCGCTCTTGAAGCGCATGAGCCACGTGTCGGTGACCGTGGCGACGAGGGAGTCGCGATAACATGGGTCAGAAAACCAACCCCATCGGGCTGCGGCTCGGGATCGTCAAGACCTGGGATTCGCGCTGGTTCGCCAAGCGCAATTTCGCGGAGCTGCTACGCGAGGACCTGCTCATCAAGCGGTATCTCAAGAAGCGCCTCTACCAGGCGGGGATCTCGAAGATCACGATCGAGCGCAAGGGCGATCGCGTGACGATCGGCATCCGGACCGCGCGCCCGGGCCTCGTGATCGGCCGCAAGGGCGAGCAGGTGGACAAGCTCTCCGAGGAGATGAAGAAGCTCACCGGCAAGCACGTGCAGCTCAACATCGAGGAGATCAAGCGCGCCGACCTCGACGCCCAGCTGGTCGCCGAGCACATCGCGAAGCAGCTCGAGCAGCGCGTCTCATTCCGCCGCGCGATGAAGAAGGCGATCGCCTCCTCCATGCGGGCGGGCGCGAAGGGGATCCGCGTCGCGGCCTCTGGCCGCCTCGGCGGGTCCGAGATGGCGCGCTACGAAACCTACCGCGAAGGACGCGTGCCGCTTCACACGCTGCGCGCCGACATCGATTTTGCGCGCGCGACGGCGAACACGGCGTACGGCACCTGCGGTGTCAAGGTCTGGATGTTCCACGGCGAAGTGCTCGACAAGTTGCAGCCCGGCGCCCCGGCGGCGACCACGAAGTAGGAGCCTCTATCCATGTTGATGCCGAAGCGAGTCAAGTACCGTAAGCAGCAGCGCGGTCGCATGCGCGGCAAGGCGTATCGCGGCGGCGGCGTGGTGTTCGGCGAATACGGGCTGCAGGCGCTCGAGCCGGCGTGGATCACGAACCGCCAGATCGAGGCGGCGCGGGTCGCGATCACCCGCAGCATCAAGCGCGGCGGAAAAATGTGGATCCGCGTGTTCCCGGACAAGCCGGTCACGAAGAAGCCGGCCGAAACGCGCATGGGCAAGGGCAAGGGCGCTCCCGAATTCTGGGTCGCCGTGATCAAGCCCGGTCGCGTGATGTTCGAGCTCGAAGGCATTACGCGGCCGTTGGCCCAGGCCGCGATGAAGCTGGGCGCGTCCAAGCTGCCGATTCGCACGCGGTTCGTGGAACGCCATCAGCTGGGAGGGGAGTGACGTGCCCGGACTCAAGGCTTCCGCCGTGCGCGAGCAGACGCTGGACGAGATCCGGCTGCGGGTCACGGAGCTGCGCGAGGAGATGTTCAACCTTCGCTTCCGCAACTCGATGAAGCAGCTCGACAACCCGCTCAAGATCCGTGCGGGCCGGCGCGAGATCGCGCGGCTGCTCACGGTGCTTTCGGAAAAGGAGCGCGCCGCCGGGAAGGCGTGACGCGCGCGTCCGCGCCACCGGCGTTCACGTCCGGCCCGGCGCTCGTAGGGAGGTGTGGAGACACATGACGACGCTGGAACCGCGAAATCGCAGGAAGCTGCGGGTGGGCAAGGTCGTGAGCGACCGGATGGACAAGACGATCGTGGTCTCCATCGAGCGCCTGGTGAAGCATCCGACCTACGGCCGCTACGTGCGGCGCCGCGCGAAATTCAAGGTGCATGACGAGAAGAACGAGTGCCACATCGGCGACGTCGTTCGCTTCATGGAAACCCGGCCGCTGTCCAAGGACAAGCGCTGGCGGTTCGTGGAATTTGTCGAGCGCGCGAAGTAGCGCCGCGGGAGTGACGTCATGATCCAGTTGCGAACCATGGTGACGGTCGCTGACAACTCGGGCGCGAAGCGCGCGCAGTGCATCAAGGTGCTGGGCGGGCACCACAAGCGCTACGGGCGTCTGGGCGACATCGTGGTGGTGTCGATCAAGGACGCGATCCCCGGCGCGGCCGTGAAGAAGGGCGACGTCGCGAAGGCGGTGGTGGTGCGGGCGGTCAAGGAAGGCCGGCGCAAGGACGGCTCGTACATCCGCTTCGACGAGAACGCGGTGGTGCTGATCAACGACGACAAGGAGCCGCGCGGTACGCGCATCTTCGGCCCGGTGGCGCGCGAGCTGCGCGAGAAGGCGTTCATGAAGATCATCTCGCTCGCGCCGGAGGTCATCTGATGTCGATCAAGATCCGCAAGGGCGACACGGTGCAGGTCATCGCCGGCGACGACAAGGGCAAGGTCGGCCGCGTGCTGGCGGTGGACGAGGCGAAGCAGCGCGTCCTCATCGAGAAGGTGAACTTCGTGAAGCGCCACACCAAGGCCCGCAAGGCGGGCGTGCATAGCGGGATCATCGAGAAGGAGGCGCCGGTTCACATCTCGAACGTCCTGCTCTACGACGCACGCCACGAACGCGGCACGCGCATGAGCGTGCGCACGCTGCCGGATGGCACGCGCGAGCGGGTGTCCAAGGTGAGCGGCGAGGTGCTGGCGAAGCCCGAATAGCGAGAGTCGCGAACACGAGGAGTTGGACCGAGAAACTGAGGTCCGCCGCCGTCCCGAGGCACCAGGGTCGAGGGGACGGCGGGGCTCAAGACCCTGGAGACGAACCCGCATGGCAGACGAGAAGAAGCCGAAGGGCGCACCGTCGCCCGACAAGACCGAGAAGGCCGAGAAGGCCAACAAGGCCGACAAGGCCGACAAGGCCGCCGGCGCCCCCGAGAAGGCGGCCAAGGCTCCCGAGAAGGCCGCCAAGGCCGCGAAAGCCCCGCGCGCCGAGAAGGGCGGCCGGGGCCCGAAGGACGCGGGCGGCCAGACGGTCACGCTCGCGAAGGAGCGGCCGCGCGGGCCCGCCGAGAAGCCGCGCCTCGCGCGCTTCTACGAAGAGAAGGTGCGGCCGGCGCTCGTTGAGCACTTCAAGTACGGCAGCACCATGCAGGCCCCGCGCATGACGAAGATCGTGCTGAACATGGGAGTGGGCGACGCGACCCAGGACGCCAAGCAGCTGGAAATCGCGATGAACGAGCTGGCGCAGATCGCGGGGCAGAAGCCGGCGCTGCGGCGCGCGAAGAAGTCGATCTCGAATTTCAAACTGCGCGAGGGCGTCGCGATCGGCTGCGCGGTGACGCTGCGCGGCGCGCGCATGTACGAGTTCTACGACCGTCTGGTGAACGTCGCGGTGCCGCGCATCCGGGATTTTCGCGGACTCAACCCGCGCTCGTTCGACGGCCGCGGCAACTACACGATGGGACTCACCGAGCAGATCATCTTTCCCGAGATCAATATCGAGAAGGTGGGGAAGGTTCGCGGCATGGACGTCACGATCGTGACCAGCGCGAGCACCGACGAGGAGGGGCGCGAGCTGCTGAGGCTCATGCAGATGCCCTTCCGGCCGCGGTAGCGGGAGAAACAATGGCGAAGAAATCGCTCATCGAGAAGTGGAAGCGGACGCCGAAGTTCAAGGTGCGCGCCTACACCCGCTGCCATCGCTGCGGGCGCCCGCGCGCCTACCTGCGGGACTTCGGTCTGTGCCGGATCTGCTTCCGCGACCTGGCGCTGACCGGGCAGATCCCGGGCGTCGTCAAGTCGAGCTGGTGATCGCGGCCCCCCGGAGGGGGGGCACACACAGAGACGAGGCCAGGCCGCAGGCGATCGCCTGAACGCTGGTCTCATGGAGGTTCGATGTCCGTCAGTGATCCGATCGCGGATTTCCTTACCGGGGTGCGCAACGCCATCCGCGCGAAGCACCGCAAGGTGGACGTGCCGGCCACTCGCGTGAAGACCGAGATCGCACGCGTGCTGCTGCGGGAGCGTTACATCAACAACTTCAAGGTGATCGAGGACCGCAAGCAGGGCGTGCTTCGGCTCTACCTCAAGTACACGACCGACGACCAGCCCGTGATCAGCGGCATCAAGCGCATCAGCACGCCGGGCCGGAGGCGTTACGTGCGCCACGACCGCATCCCGCGCGTCATGGGCGGGCTCGGTTCCACCATTCTCTCCACCTCGCGCGGGATGATGACCGATCGCGAGGCCCGCGAAGCGGGCCTCGGCGGCGAAATCATCTGCCAGCTCTGGTAAGGGGGCGCCCATGTCGCGAGTCGGAAAGAAGCCGGTGCCGATCCCGGCGGGGGTGTCGGTCGAAGTGCGCGACCAGCGCGTGCGGGTCAAGGGCCCGAAGGGCGAGCTCAGCGTGCACGTCCTGACGGGCACATCGGTCGCGATCGAGAACGGCGAGGCGAAGGTGTCGTCGGATCGGCAGACGCGCAATCCGGCGTTCGGCACCATGCGCGCGCTGATCAACAACATGGTGCTCGGCGTCACCACGGGCTTCAGCAAGACGCTGGAGATCGTGGGCACCGGCTATCGAGCGCAGATGGACGGCAAGAAGCTGGTGCTGCAGCTCGGCTTCTCGCACCCGATCGCGTTCGATCCGCCGCAGGGCATCACGATCAAGCTCGACAATCCCACCCGCATGGTCATCAGCGGGGCCGACAAGGGCATGGTCGGCCAGGTCGCGGCGGACATCCGCGGGTTCCGCCCGCCCGAGCCGTACAAGGGCAAGGGCATCAAGTACGAAGGCGAGTACATCCGTCGCAAGGCCGGGAAGGCAGCGGGGGCGGCGTCATGAGCGGGCAGCACAACAAGTACGAGCGGCGCCAGATTCGGCGCTATCGGATCCGGAAGAAGGTCGCGGGCACCATGGCGCGGCCGCGGCTCTCGGTGTTCCGCAGCTCGAAGCACATCTATGCGCAGATCGTGGACGACGCCCGGGGCGTCACGTTGGCGGCCGCTTCGAGCCGCGAGCAGCTGACGCCTGCCGCCGAGGGCCCGCGCAAGATCGGGCTCGGCGCCGCGGTCGGACGGCTGCTCGCCGAGCGCGCGAAGGAAAAGGGCATCACCCAGGTCTGCTTCGATCGCGGCGGTTATCTGTACCACGGGCGGGTCAAGGCCGTCGCCGACGGCGCCCGCGCCGCGGGTCTGCAATTCTAGGAGGTCATCCGGTGCGTGGTTCCGAAGGTGGTCGTTCGATGCGTGGATCGGAAGCTCCGAAGTCGGAGTTCACGGAGCGCGTGATCCAGATCAATCGCTGCGCGAAGGTCGTGAAGGGCGGACGCCGCTTCTCGTTCAACGCGATCGTCGCGATCGGCGATCGGAACGGACGCGTGGGCGTGGGGCTCGGCAAGGCGAACGAAGTCGCCGACGCGATCCGCAAGGCGGGCGATACGGCGAAGAAGAACTTCTTCAATGTCCCGATCACGCGTTCCGGATCGA
Organism: Candidatus Eiseniibacteriota bacterium; assembly: GCA_041483195.1. Lineage (GTDB taxonomy): Bacteria > Eisenbacteria > RBG-16-71-46 > RBG-16-71-46 > RBG-16-71-46 > WS-2. Next base: position 25,009 of record JBGPFC010000038.1, on the reverse strand, counting down.
TTCCGCACGAGATCGTCGGCAAGTTCGGCGCGGGCGAGGTGCTGCTCAAGCCGGCGTCCGCCGGAACCGGCGTCATCGCCGGCTCGGGCGTCCGCGCGGTGCTCGAGGTCGCCGGCGTGCAGAACGTGCTGACCAAGTGCCTGGGGAGCCGCAATCCCCACAACCTGGTCAAGGCCACGGTCGACGGATTGCGGCGCCTGCGCCGGCCCTCCGACGTCGCGGCGATGCGCGGCATGACGCTCGAGGAGCTGTTCGGGCCGCGGCGGGTGACCCATGGCGCGTAGGCTGCGAATCCGCCAGACCAAGAGCGCGAGCGGTCACAAGGCCGATCACGCGGCGACGGTGCGGGCGCTGGGCATTCGTCGCATGCACCAGGTCGTCGAACACACCGACACGCCCCAGATCCGGGGCATGATCTTCAAAATCCGCCACCTGGTTCAGGTGGACGAGAGCAAGTAAGGAAACCAAGCATGCGAATTGGAACCATTCGTCCGGCGGCCGGCTCCACCCGTCCGTCCAAGCGGCGTGGCAAGGGCGGCGCGAGCGGCCTCGGCGGCACGGCCGGCAAGGGCCACAAGGGCAAGAAGGCGCGCGCCGGCGGCAAGATCCCGGCGTGGTTCGAAGGCGGCCAGATGCCGATCCAGCGCCGGCTGCCGAAGCGCGGATTCCACAACGTCAACCGCGTCGAGTATCACGTCGTCAGCGTCGGCCGGCTCGCGGCGGCGCCCGCCGGCTCGATCGTGGACCGCGCCTGGCTCAGGGCCCGGCGCATCGTCAGCACCCGCGGGCCGATCAAGCTGCTGGCCGGCGGCGAGCTCAAGGTCGCGCTCACGGTGCGCGTCGACGCCGCGAGCGCCGCGGCGCGGAAGGCGATCGAAGCGCTGGGTGGCAAGGTCGAGACGCCGGTCGTGGAGAGCTAAGCGCGCATGTTCGAGAAATTCCGCAATCTGTTCCAGGTCCCAGAGCTGCGGCGCCGGATTCTGTTCACGCTGGCGCTGTTCATCGTGTACCGCCTGGGCGAGCACGTCCCGACGCCGGGCGTCAACGCGCGCGCCCTCGCGAGCGCGTTCGAGCGCCAGCGCGGCACCCTGTTCGGACTGTACGACCTGTTCGTGGGCGGCGCGTTCTCGCGCGCGACCATCTTCGCGCTCGGCATCATGCCGTACATCTCGTCATCGATCATCATCCAGCTGCTCGGCGCCGTGGTCCCGTATTTCGAGAAGCTGCGCAAGGAGGGCGAGGAAGGGCAGAAGAAGCTCACGCAGGTCACGCGCTACGGAACGGTGCTGATCTCGATCGTCCAGTCGTTCGCGTACAGCGTGTTCCTCGTGAACATGGGCGCTTCGCAGGGCCTCACCGTGGTGCCGCACCCGGGCATGCTCTTCAGCCTCTCGACCATCATCACCCAGACCACCGGCACCATCTTCGTGATGTGGCTGGGCGAGAAGATCACCGAGCACGGGATCGGCAACGGGATCTCGCTCATCATCTTCGTGAACATCCTGGGCGGCGTGCCGAACCGGGTGCTGGCCGCGTACGACAGCTTCCGCGCGGGGACGCTCTCGCTGTTCGTCGTGCTGATCGCGCTGGCGCTGATGGTCGGGGTGGTGGCCGCGGTCATCATCATGACGCAGGCGACGCGCAAGATCCCGGTGCAGTACGCGAAGCGGATCGTCGGGCGTCGCATGCTCGGCGGCCAGAACACGCATATCCCGCTCCGCGTCAACAGCGCGGGAGTGATTCCCATCATCTTCGCGTCGAGCCTCATGATCCTGCCGACCACGGTGGCCGGCTTCGTGCCGCCCACCAATCCGCTCGCGTCGCTCGCGCAGTGGTTCAATCCGCTCGGCCTGCTCTACAACGTGGTCTACGCGGTCATCATCATCTTCTTCACGTACTTCTACACGGCGGTCGTGCTCAATCCCAACGACCTCGCCGAGAACATGCGGAAGTACGGCGGCTTCGTTCCCGGCATTCGTCCGGGCCGCAAGACCGCCGAGTACATCGATCGGGTGCTCACGCGCATCACGCTGCCCGGCGCGGTCTTCCTCGCGCTGATCGCGGTGCTGCCGGACGCGCTGATCGCCTCCTTCGGAATGCCCTTCCTGGGCTTCGGAGGCACCAGCGTGCTGATCGTGGTGGGAGTGGCGCTCGATACACTGCAGCAGATCGAGTCGCATCTGCTGATGCGACACTACGAGGGCTTCGTGAAGCGCGGCCGCATTCGCGGCCGGCAGAGAATGTAGCCGTGCGGGTAGTGCTGCTCGGACCGCCGGGCGTGGGCAAGGGCACGCAGGGGCGGCGGCTCGCGGCCGAGCACCGGTGGGCGCTGATTTCGACAGGCGAGATCCTCCGCGCGGCCGCCACGCGCGGGACGGCGCTCGGCCTCGAGGCCCGGCGGCAGATGGACATGGGGTTGCTGGTCGGAGACGACGTGATGATCGGGCTGGTGCGGGATCGCACCGCCGAGGCCGACGCCGGCGCGGGTTTCGTGCTCGACGGATTTCCGCGCACGGTCGCGCAGGCGGACGCGCTGGACGGTGTGCTCGCGGGACGCGGGCAGAGGCTGGATGCCGTGGTGTTGCTGGCCATGCCGGAAGTGGAACTGGTGAAGCGGCTCACGGCGCGCCGGGAGTGCCCGGCGTGCAAGCGGGCTTACAATCTGATCAGTGCTCCGCCTCGGGACGGACGTCATTGCGACGATCATCCCGCCGAGGAGTTGGTGCAGCGCGCCGACGACGCCGAAGCGACCGTGCGGCGGCGGCTCGAGGTCTACCGGACGCAAACCGCTCCGCTGGTGGATTACTACCGCGCCGGCCGGCGGCTGGGCGAGGTGCCGGCGGGCGGCGGCATCGACGAGGTCTACGGGCGATTGACGCAGGCGCTGGGATGCGCGGGAACGGCAAGGTGAGCGCGTGGTTTATCTGAGAGACCAGACGGAGATCGAGGCGATCCGCGGCGCGGCGCGACTCGTCGCGAAGACGCTGCAGCTGCTTCAACGCGAAGTTCGACCGGGGGTGACCACGGCCGAGCTGGATCGGATCGCCGAGGAATTCATTCTGAAGAGCGGCGGACGGCCGGCGTTCAAAGGTTATCGCGGGTTCCCCGCCTCGATCTGCCAGGCGGTGAACGAGGAAGTGGTCCACGGCATTCCCGGCGCGCGGCGCCTCGAAGAGGGCGACATCGTGGGACTGGACGTGGGCGTCGAGAAAGACGGTTTCTACGGCGATTCGGCGGTGACGGTGCCGGTGGGCGCGGTGAGCGACGAGGCGCGGCGGCTGCTCGATGTCGCGCGGGAATCGCTGGCGAAGGGAATCGAGCAGGCGCGGGCCGGCAATCGGGTCGGCGACATCTCGTTCGCGATCCAGTCGCACGTCGAGCGCGAGGGGTATTCGGTGGTGCGTGCACTGGTGGGTCACGGGATCGGACGAGAGATGCACGAGGAGCCCCAGGTCCCGAACTACGGGGCGCCCGGCCGGGGACCGCGGCTCATGGTGGGGCAGGTGCTCGCGATCGAGCCGATGGTGAACATCGGCACGGCGGATGTCGTCACGCAGCCCGACGGGTGGACGGTCGTGACGCGGGACGGGTCGCTGAGCGCTCATTTCGAGCACACGGTGGCGGTGGGTCGGGACGGGCCCGAGATCCTCTCGCGGCCAGACGGGGATTGACCAGGGGATCGAATGGCGAAAGAAGAGGGCATCCAGGTCGAGGGCACGGTGGTCGAGCCGCTCCCCAACGCGATGTTCCGCGTTGAGCTGGAGAACGGCCATAAGGTCCTCGCCCACATCTCGGGAAAGATGCGGATGCATTTCATCAAGATTCTGCCGGGAGACAAGGTGACGGTCGAGCTGTCGCCGTACGATCTCACCCGGGGCCGGATCGTCTACCGCTACAAGTAGAGGAGCGCTTCGCATGAAGGTGCGTACTTCCGTGAAGAAGATCTGCGAGCACTGCAAGGTGGTGCGTCGCAAGGGCGTCATCCGCGTGATCTGCGATCGCAATCCGCGGCACAAACAGCGTCAGAAGTAGCGAGGGAGGATCACCGTGGCACGCATTGCGGGTGTCGACTTGCCGTCCGAGAAGCGGATCGAGGTCGCGCTGACGTACATCTACGGAATCGGGCGCACGACCGCGAAGAAGATCCTCGCGACGACCGGGGTCAACCCGGACGTGCGGGTGAAGAGCATGAGCGACGAGGACGCGGGCAAGCTGCGCAACGTCATCGAGCGCGAATACAAGGTGGAAGGCTCGCTCCGCAGCGAGATGTCGATGAACATCAAGCGTCTGATGGACATCGGGGCCTATCGCGGGTTGCGGCATCGGCGCGGGCTGCCGGTGCGCGGCCAGCGCACGAAGACCAACGCACGTACCCGCAAGGGTCCGAAGAAGACCGCGGGCGTGATGAAGAAGGCGGCGCCGGTGGCCGCGAAGCCGGCACCCAAGAAGTAACCCGACTGCGAACGGGCGGCCGCGGGCGCGCCCGAACGGAGGTTTCGAGTGGCGGAAGTCAAGAAGGTCAAGAAGCGCGACCGCAAAGTGAGCGCCAATGGAGTGGCTCACGTGCAGGCGAGCTTCAACAACACCATCGTCACCATCACCGACATGGACGGCAACGTCATCACCTGGGCGAGCGCCGGCAAGGTGGGCTTCAAGGGCTCCCGCAAGAGCACGCCGTTCGCCGCGCAGGTCGCGGCCGAGGCGAGCGCGCGCGAGGCGCTGAATCAGGGCATGAAGCGTGTCGAGGTCTGGGTCAAGGGCCCGGGTGGGGGACGAGAGGCGGCCATCCGCTCACTGCAGGCGGCAGGGCTCGAGATCTCAGCCATCAAAGACGTGACACCGATTCCTCACAACGGTTGCCGCCCGCCCAAGCGGCGCCGGGTCTAGGAGAGCGCGACTCATGGCGGTCTATCACGATGCGCGATGCCGGCTCTGCCGGCGCGAGGGCATGAAGCTGTTCCTGAAGGGCGCACGCTGCTTCACGGACAAGTGCGCGTTCGAGCGCCGGGGCTACGCGCCCGGCGAGCACGGCAAGAGCCGGCGGATCAAGGAAACGAACTACGGCCAGCAGCTGCGCGAGAAGCAGAAGGCGCGGCGCATCTATGGCCTGCTCGAGCGGCAGTTCCGTCACACGTTCAGCAAGGCGACCGAGTCGAAGGGCGTCACCGGTGAGGTGCTGCTCCAGCTGCTGGAGCGCCGGCTCGACAACGTCGTGTTCCGACTGGGCCTGGCGTCATCGCGCAGCGCGGCGCGCCAGCTGGTGCGGCACGGACACATCACGATCAATGGCCGCTCCGCGGATATTCCCTCGATGCTGGTCAAGGCCGGCGACGAGGTGTCGTTGCGGGAGAAGAGCAAGAAGCTGATCTCGGTGCAGTCCTCGCTCGAGGCGCGCAAGGGACAGGGCGTTCCCGAATGGATGGATCTCAACACCGACAAGATCAGCGGCCGCATCTTGAACATTCCGACCCGCGCGTCGATTCCGGTACCGATCAACGAGCAACTCATCGTCGAGCTTTACTCGAAGTAACGACCTCCACCCACGAGGGAGGCTGAAAGATGAAGTGGAAGAACCTCACGATGCCGAAGCAGGTCGTTCCCGATCCCGCGAACACGGAAGGGTACGGCAAGTTCCTGATCGAGCCGCTCGAGCGCGGATTCGGGATCACGCTGGGCAACGCGCTGCGGCGCGTTCTGCTCTCCTCGCTCCAGGGCGCCGGCATCACGGCGGTGCGGATCGATGGCGTGCTCCACGAGTTCTCGACGCTTCCGGGCGTCATCGAAGACGTCACCGAGATCATCCTCAACCTGAAGCAGGTGCGCCTGAAGCTGCACGGTGACGGTCCGAAGAAGGGCACATTCGAAATGCGCGGCAAGGGCGAGGTGCGCGCGGGCGATCTCAAGGTCGACGCCGAGGTTCAGATCCTGAACCCGGACCTCCACATCGCGACCCTCAATCGGGACGGCGATCTCCGCATGGAAGTCGAGATCGGCGGCGGTCGTGGATACGTCTCGGCCGACCAGCACTCGGCCACCGACCGGCCGATCGGGGTGATCCCGATCGACTCGCTGTTCTCGCCGGTCACGCGCGTGAACTTCCAGGTGGAAGCGACGCGTCTCGGCCAGCGCATCGACTACGACAAGCTCACGCTCGAAGTGTGGACCGATCTCAGCATCCTGCCGTCCGACGCGGTGGCGGTGGCGGCCAAGATCCTCCGCGACCACTTCAACCTCTTCATCCACTTCGAGGAACCGATCGAGGAGGAAGTCGAGGAGGAGGTCGACGAGGAGATTCTCCGCGTGCGGAAGCTGCTCGACAAGAGCGTCGAGGAGCTCGAGCTGTCGGTACGCTCCAGCAATTGCCTGCGCGCCGCCGAGATCAAGTCGATCGGCGACCTGGTGCAGAAGGGCGAGCCGGAGATGCTCAAGTACCGAAACTTCGGTCGCAAGTCCCTCAAGGAGATCCAGGACATCCTGGGTGAGATGGGCCTCCATTTCGGGATGGACGTGACCCGGTATCGCGAGCCCCGGATCATGATCGAGGCGGAGCACTAGGAACGGGGACGCGCGCGATCCGGCGCCGCGAGAGAGAGGAAGCGATCCATGCGACACCGCAAAGACCATCGCAAACTGAGCCGCACCGCTTCGCACCGGCGCGCGGTGCTGCGCAACCTGGTCACGGCGCTCTACGAGTACGAGCGCATCGAGACCACGGTGGCCAAGGCCAAGGAGGCGCGGCGGCTGGCCGAGCGCCTCATCACGTTCGCCAAGCGCGGCGATGTCGCGGCGCGGCGGCACGTCGCGCGCTTCGTGATGAAGCCCGAGATCACGCAGAAGCTGTTCACGACCATCGCGCCCTGGTACGCGGAACGCAACGGCGGATACACCCGCATCCTGCGCATCGGGCGCCGGCTGGGGGACGCCGGCGAGACCGCATACCTCGAGCTGGTGAAGAGCGCCGTGCAGCGCGAGCAGGAGCGGGCGGCGCGCATCGCGGCGGCGGAGGCGAAGGAGGCCGCGCTCAAGGGCGGGGCTCCGAAGAAGAAGTCCAAGGTGCTCGCCGAAGGCGAGCCAGCGGCGGAGAAACCGAAACGCGGAAAGAAGGAGAAGGCCGCGGTGGCGGCGCCGGCGAAGAAGCGCACCCGTACCGGGGTGAAGACCGGCTGACGCGCCCACCACGCCGGGACGAACGGGACGCGGGCGGGAGGCCACTTTCCGCCCGCGTTCGCGCTGAAGGCGATCATGCGGTTCCTGGCCGCGCGCGCCGCGCCGGCCGGGCGCTGGGGTTGATGCTGGCGGCGCTCGCCGCTCTCCCGCCGGCGACTCGGGCCGGGGTCGCACCGGATTCCGCGTTCGGGCTCGCGCCCGCCGACTCGGCCCGGGCGCCGGCGGCAGACTCGGCCGGGGTCGCGGCGCGCGGGCACCGGCGCTTCGAATACGTGTGGGTGGTGCGCACCGCGCTGCTCGATTCGGCGCAGATCGGGGGAGTGGTGCGCGACGCGCGGGCGATGGGAGTGCGGGGCCTGCTGGTGCAGGTCGTGGGACGGGGCGACGCCTACTATCGCTCGGACCTGCTGCCGCGGGCCGAGGCCCTGCCGCGTTCGGACTTCGATCCGCTCGGCGAGATCGTCGCCCTCGCGCACGCGGCGGGACTCGAGGTGCACGCGTGGATGAATTGCCTGCTGGTGTGGTCCGGACCGCGGCCCCCGCGCGATCCGCGCCACGTGATGAACGCGCATCCGGAATGGATCGCGCGGCTGCGCGACGGGCGGCGGATGTCGGCGCTCGGGATGCGGGAGCGCAGGCGCCTGATGGTGGAAGGCGTGTATCTGTCTCCGGCCCATCCCGGGGTACGGGCGTATCTGGGCTCGGTGGCGAAGGAGATCGTGGAGCGTTATCCGGTGGACGGCATACATCTCGATTACATCCGCGAGCCCCGTGCCGGCACCGGGTTCGACCCGACGACCCGCGCCGAGTTCGCGCTGCGCAGCGGGGTCGATCCGGCGCGCTTCGATCGCGTCTCGGTGGCTGCGAGGCCGGGGGTGGACTCCGCGTGGAGCGCTTTCCGCTCGGAGGAGGTGACCGCCGTGGTGCGTGAGGTGCGCGACTCGGTCGGATCCCGCGCGGGCTTCTCGATCAGCGCCGCCGTGCTCGCAGACACCGTGAGCGCCGCGCGCGATCATGCGCAGACCTGGCGCGCGTGGCTGCGCGACGGCCTCATCGACCGCGCGTTCGCGATGTGTTACGCGCCGGATGTGCAGACCGTGATGCGCCAGCTGCAGGGCTTCGCCTCGGATTTCGGAACCGACGGCCGCGTCGTGCCGGGCATCGCGGTCTACAACACGCCGCCGGCGGACGCCGCGGCCAAGATCAAAGGGGCACGAGCGCTGGGCTTCTCGACGCTCGCCGTCTATTCCTACGACGCGCTCACCGTGCACCCCGGCTACTGGCCGCGGCTGCGCGACAATCTGGACGCCGGCGAGCATCCGGCGGCCTCGGATCATTAGGGGGGATCACTTGGATACGACGTCATCCGCCGCGAGCACCGGCGCCGTGCCTGCCGACGGCGCGCGCGCCGCTCGCGAGGACCTGCGCAATATCGCGATCATCGCCCACGTCGATCACGGCAAGACGACGCTGGTCGACGCCCTGCTCTGGCAGAGCGGCGTGTTCCGCGCGAACCAGGAGGTCGTCGAGCGGGTCATGGACTCGAACGACCTCGAGCGCGAGAAGGGCATCACCATCCTCGCCAAGAACACCGCCGTGCGATTCGGGAAGCACAAGATCAACATCGTGGACACCCCGGGCCACGCCGATTTCGGCGGCGAGGTCGAGCGCACGCTGAAGATGGTGGACGGCGTGCTGCTGCTGGTGGATGCGAGCGAGGGCCCGCTGCCGCAGACCCGGTTCGTGCTGAAGAAGGCGCTCGAGCTCTCGCTGCCGCCGATCGTGGTCATCAACAAGATCGACCGCAAGGACGCGCGCCCGCAGGAGGTGCTGAACGAGATCTACGACCTGTTCATCGACCTCGACGCCCACGAGAGCCAGCTCGAGTTCCCGGTGCTCTACACCATCGCGCGCGACGGCGTCTGCCGGCTCACGCCGGACGGCGAGAACATGCCGCTGCTGCCGCTGTTCGAGGAGATCATCCGCACCATCCCCCCGCCCCGCTACGACCGCATGAGCCCGCTGCAGATGCTGATCCTCAATCTCGACTACTCGGACTTCGTGGGCCGGCTCGCGATCGGACGCATCTTCAACGGCCACGTCCGGGCGCGGCAGGACGTCGCGCTGTGCCGGCTCGACGGCAGCGTCACCCGCACCCGGGTCACCAACCTGTACGCCTTCGAGGGACTGGAGCGCGTCGAGGTCATGGAGGCCGGGCCCGGAGACATCGTCGCGCTCGCGGGATTCGAGGAGGTCAACATCGGCGAGACCATCGGCGACCCCGACGATCCGAGGCCGCTGGAGCGGGTCGTGATCGACGAGCCGACGGTCAGCATGATGTTCTCTGTGAACAATTCCCCGTTCGCCGGCCTGGAGGGGAAGTACGTCACGTCGCGCAACCTCCGCGAGCGCCTCGATCGCGAGATCCTCACCAACGTCGGTATCCGCATCGAGGCCGGCGACACGCCCGACATCTTCAAGGTCTCGGGGCGCGGCGAGCTGCAGATGGCGATCCTGATCGAGATGATGAGACGTGAGGGCTACGAGCTGGCGGCGAGCAAGCCCGAGGTCATCGTCCGCCTGGTCGACGGCACGAAGCAGGAGCCGATGGAGAAGCTCGTGATCGACTGCCCCGAAGCTTACGTCGGCGTCGTCACGCAGAAGCTCGGCAACCGCAAGGGCCGGATGACCAACATGGTGAACCACGGCACCGGCCGCGTCCGCCTCGAGTTCCGCATTCCATCGCGCGGGCTGATCGGATTCCGCAGCCAGTTCCTCACCGACACGCGCGGCACCGGCCTCCTGAACCACATCTTCGACGGATACGAGCCGTGGCAGGGCGAGATCCCCCACCGCACCACCGGGGCGCTGGTGTCCGACCGGTCCGGCAAGACCACGGCCTACGCGATCGAGCACGTGCAGGACCGGGGCGAGATGTTCGTCGAGCCCGGCCGCCGCGTGTACGAAGGCATGATCGTCGGGGAGAACGCGCGGGAAGAAGACATCGACGTGAACATCGTGAAGGAGAAGAAGCTCACGAACATGCGCGCCTCCACCTCCGATGAAGGGGTCCACCTGCTCCCGGCGCGCAATCTCTCGCTGGAGCAGGCGCTCGAGTGGATTCGAGAGGACGAGCTGCTCGAGGTGACGCCCGCGAGCCTGCGCCTGCGCAAGCGCGTCCTGCCTGGAAACGTGCGCCCCAGATACTGGCAAAAATAATACGGCGCGCGCCGCGCCAGCTGCGCTAAACGCGCTCAAGTTTCACAGCTACGGGCCGAATAGACAGGTGGGGGAGACGCCTCCGGGCGCCGCCCCCCACGCCTATGCCCCCCCTTGATCCACCCGCCCTGCTGCGGCCGGATTCCACGGCCACCCCGAACCCTTCCCCGCGGGGCGGGGGTCAAGCTGCGCATTTTCTCTTCTCGCGGGGAGCGGAGTCGCGGCACGAGTCGCGGCGCATCGCCGCCGGGCTGATCGCGCTCGCCGCGATCAGCGTCACCCTGCTCAACTTCGGCATCCTCCAGAGCGCGCGCACCCACCTGGTGCGGCAGCGCTGGGGCCAGCTGGCGGCCCACACCGACGCGAAGCGCGAGGAGGTCCGCGACCTCCTGTGGCAGTTCGAGCACCAGGCGCGATTCGTCGCCGAACAGGCCGCGCTCCAGACCCGGGCGTACGACGCGGCGGCCGGCACCCTCTCGCCCGCCGAAAGCGCGGCATTGCGCCGCGAGCTCCAGCGCGCGGCGGCCGCCTTCCAGTTCCACGCGATCGACTTGCTCAGGTCCGACGGGTCGCAGGTGCTCACCACCCGCGACGATCCGGGTGCCGGGGGCCAGACCGGTCGCGACCTCGCCGCGCGCACGGCGGCGAGCGGGCAGAGCGTGATGGAAGCGGTCTCCGCAGAGGGGGGAGCGCCGCAGCTGCTCGCGCTCGCGATCCCGGTGCCGGGCGCCGCCCCCGGCCACCCGTCCGCCGTGATGGTGTTTCAGGCGAGCGTCGAGGACGTGCTGCTCCCGCTGCTCATGAGCTGGCCGGGATTCGGTCCCACCGCCGGCGCTTACCTCGTGCGCCGGGCCGGCCAGGAGATCGTGTGTCTCACCTCGCCGCCCGCGAGCCTGGGACTGCACGCCGGACAGCGCGCCCCGCTGGATACGCCGCTGCTGCGGCCGGCCGCCATCGCCGCCGAGGGCGTGGAGTCCAGCGTCGAGGCCACCGACGCGAACCAGCACACGCTGTGGACCGTGACCCGCTACCTGCCCGAGCGCGGCTGGGGTCTCGTGACCCAGGTAGATCGGGCCGCGATGACCGAGAGCATGCGTGGCACGATCGTGGGCTTGCTCGCGCTGGATCTCGCGATGCTGCTGCTCGCGCTCGGTGCGTTCTGGTTCTGGCGGCGACAATACGCGAGCGGACTCGCCGAGCGTGAGACCGAGGTCACGCGCCGCCATGCCGCGCGCGTGCAGGCGATCTTCGACACCGCATTCGACGCGATCCTCACCTTCGATCGCGAGGGGCGCATGGTGAGCGTGAACCGCGCCGCCGAGAATCTGTTCGGGCGGCCCGCCGCCGAGATCGAGGGGCAGCCGCTGCATCGGTTTCTTCACTGGGGCACCCCCTCCGCGACCGGTGGAATCCTGCTCCCGGCTCCGGGCGCGGTATCGCGCACCGAGGCCTTCCGGGCGGACGGCACGGTGCTGCCGGTCGAGCTTTCGCTGGGCCGGGCGGGCGAAGACGTGGACATGCTCTACACCGCGATCGTTCGCGACGTCAGCGAGCGGGTGCAGGCCGAGGAGCGCATCCGGTCCTTCGCCGACGGCCTCGAGATCAGCAATCGCCGCCTCGAAGAGGTGAACGCCCAGCTCGAGGAGGCGTCGCGGCTCAAGAGCGAGTTCCTCGCGAACACGTCGCACGAGCTGCGCACCCCCCTGAACGGCATGATTGGTTTTCTCCAGCTGGTGCTCGATGGGCTGTGCGATTCGAAGGATGAAGAGCGGGACTTCATGAAGCAGGCCCTCCAATGTTCGCGCCATCTGCTCGGGCTCATCAACGACGTGCTCGACATCGCGAAGATCGAGGCCGGCAAGCTGACGCTCGACATCGAACGCGTGGACGTTCACGCGCTGTTCGACGAGGTCTACACGGTGACCCACGTTCAGGCGGCGCAGAAGGGCATCACGCTCACCTTCCGGCCGCCGGAGGGCCGCACGTTCACGGTGCGCGGCGATTTCGGCAAGATCAAGCAGATCCTGATCAACCTGGTGGGGAACAGCCTCAAGTTCACGCCCAGCGGGACGATCACGGTGCGCGCCGGGGCGCATCCCGAGCTCGGCCACTTCATGTTCGAAGTCGTCGACACCGGCATCGGGATCGATGCCACCCGGCAGAAGCTCATCTTCGAGAAGTTCACGCAGGGTGATGGCAGCACCACGCGCAAGTACGGCGGCACCGGTCTCGGGCTCGCGATCTCGCGCAGCCTGGTCGAATTGATGGGCGGCATCATCGGCGCTCAGAGCGATGGGCTCGGGAAGGGCACGCGCATGTACTTCTCGCTGCCCACCTGGCCGGAGGGCGCAGAGCACGCTCCGGCCGACGACCACCCCACGGACCGCATCGAGGGCCCGAGCGGCGGCGCGCTGGTGTTGGTCGTCGAAGACGACGCCCCGTTCCGTCGCTATCTCAGCTCGCTCCTTCATCAGAACGGATATCGCACCGTGCAGGCCGCGCACGCCGAAGGCGGATGGGCGATCGCGCGGCGGCTGCGCCCCTCGATCGTTGTCCTCGACTACGCGCTGACCTGTCCCGAGGGAGCGGCGCTTCGCACCGGGTGGGACCTCGCGGAGCGGATGACGTCGGATGCCCAGACCCGCCACATCCCGCTCATCTTCGTAACCGGCTTCGACGACGAGCTGCGCGACAAGCTCAAGTCGACGGCATTCGCGCGGCGCCCCGAGCATCTCATGAAGCCGATCGACGGCGGCGCGCTGCTCGCCAAGATTCAGGAACTGCTCGGATCCGTGGAAGGCCGGACCGTGCGCATCCTGATGGCCGACGACGACCCGTCGGTCGCAGCTTACGTGCGGAAGGTGCTTCCCGAAGGCCGCTTCTACGTCGAGCACGCGCAGAACGGCGAGGAGTGCCTTCACGCGCTCCGCACGCAGCCGCGTGGATTCGATCTCCTGCTGCTCGATCTCATGATGCCCGAGGTGAGCGGCTACGACGTGCTGCGCGAGATGACGCTGACCGGGATCGGGTCGGAGATGCCGGTGCTGGTGCTCACGAACTTTCCGGAAGGCCGCAACGAGGAGGAACGCCGGCTGCTCGAGCAGGGCCTGGTGCTCGACGTGCTTCCCAAGATGACGGTGCACGACAATCCCCAGTTGCTTCCGCACATCATCGACTGGCACCTGCAGGTCGCGGCCGAAGCCGTTCGGCACGGACAGGCGGCCGCCGCGACGCGCGAGCCGGACGGTGGAATGGAGCGGGCGGCATGACGCATGTGATCGTGGTCGAGGACGACCCGCACAACGCGACGCTGTTCCGCAAGCTGCTCGAGAAGCGTTGCGGCGTGAGCGTGACGGTGACCGAGTCCCCGGACGAGCTCTTCCACATGCTGCGTGGAGGGGGAGTGAGCCTGGTGCTGATGGACGTCTCGCTCACCAATTCGCACTGGCAGGGCCGCCCGATCAATGGCGTCGAGCTGTGCCAGCGGCTCAAGTCCGATCCGCAGACGGTCGGGGTTCCGGTGGTGCTGGCGACCGCGCACGCCATGCGCGGCGACGCCGAGCGCCTGCTCGCCGAGAGCGGCGCCGACGACTACGTCGCAAAGCCGATCGTGGACCACGCGGCGTTCGTCCTGCAGGTGCGCAATTTCCTGGAGGCTGCCGCGTGAAGGCGACCGGCGACATCCGGGTGCTGGTCGTCGAGGACGACCCCTTCTTCCAGCGGGTGCTGGTGAAGCGGCTCAGCGCCGAGGGCTATCAGGTGTTCACGGCGGCGGACGGCCGCGACGGCATGAAGGCGATCGTGGACTCCGAGCCCGACCTGGTCGTGTCCGACTGGATGATGCCGCAGGTGGACGGCCTCGAGCTGTGTCAGTCGGTGAAGACCGGGCTGCGCGAGGCTGCACCCTACTTCATCCTGCTCACCGCGAAGGGCGAGATCAGCGATCGATTGCTCGGGCTCGAGACCGGTGCAGACGACTATCTGGTCAAGCCCTGCGACCACGGCGAGCTCATGGCCCGCGTGCGGGCCGGGCTGCGCATCGTGCTGCTCACGCAGGAGCTCAGGCAGAAGCTCGGCGAGCTCGAGCTCAGCAACGCCGACCTCGAGAGCGCCCGCGTCGAGCTCGAGCGGCGCGCCCGCCCCCCCGCGCGTTGCTCCAGCTGTGGAAAGCTCCGCGGCCAGGATGGGGAGTGGGTCGAGCCGGAGCGGTTCTTCGACCGTGACGCCGCGGGTGCGACGGTCGAGGAGGCATGCACCGCCTGCCGGTCCGCGCGCACCGCTCCGAAGCCCCGCGCCGCCTGACCCCGACCAGCCCCCGCTCGGGCGTCGCGCGCGATGTTCGCGCGAGGGGGGACCGAGGCGCTAGGCTTCGAGCATGCCTCGCCCCGTCCCGCGCCGGATTCCGCAGTGAGCGCATCCCGCTCGATCCTGCTGCTCGGGGGCACCGGATTCCTCGGCGGCCACGCGCGGCGTGCGCTGCTCGCGGCGGGGCACCGGGTGAGCGTGCTCGCGCGCGGCACCGGGCCGGCCGACGGCGCCGAGCGCATCACCGCCGATCGCGCCGACCGCGAGTCGCTCGCTCGCGTCATCGACGGCCGGCGCTTCGACCTCACCGTGGATTTCCTCGCCTGGGATGCCGGCGACGTGGAGTGTCTGTTCGGCGCGCCGCGCGCGGCGCTCGGGCGATACATCCTGATCTCGAGCGGGCAGGTGTATCTCGTGACCGATGGCGCGAAGCCACCCTATCGCGAGGCGGACAGCGACCGGCCCCTCATGCCGGAGCCGCCGCCGGGCACGTTCGATCACGCCCAGTGGCGCTACGGCATCGGCAAGCGGCGCGCGGAGGCGGCGGCGCTCGCCCTGCTCGAAACGCACGCGGTGCGCGCGACCATCCTGAGACTCCCGATCGTTCAGGGCGAAGGCGACGGGACCCTGCGACTGTGGGCATATCTCGAACGCATGCTCGACGGGGGGGCGATCCTGCTGCCGGCGGGCGGCGAGCAGCCGATGGGGCACCTTCATGCCGGCGATCTCGCCCGCGCGCTCGTGTGCCTGGTGCATGAGCCGGCGCGGTCCACGGTCCTCAACCTCGCTCCACGGGAGACGCTGCCGCTTCGGGAACTGCTCGAGCGGATCGCGCATGCGGCGGGCGTGTCGCCGCGTTTCGTCGCCGCGTCGTGGGACGAGATGCGGCGCGCGGGACTCTCGCCGGCCTGTTCACCGTTCGCGGGTCGATGGTCGTCGGTGCTCGACCCCGCGCGCTCGGCACTCGAGCTCGGATCCGCGGCCTCCCCGATAAGCGGCTACCTCCCGTCGGTCGTGCGCTGGCATCTCGAACACCGGCCGCAGCGCAGCCATCCCGGCTACGCGGAGCGGCCACGCGAACTCACGCTCGCCGCCGCGCTGACCTCCACGGCGCGAAGCCAATTCAAGACAAATAACTGATTGGTCGCAAAAATATCTGGAAAACTATTCTGCTTGCGGTATGGTCTTGCTTCATAACAATCACTGTTGCGCGAACGAGCCCGGCCAATCGGTGCACCTCACGATGACGCGTAATTGGGAAGGCACGCCTTCGTCTCCAGCGGACACCCTGCGGGCTCCGGAGGGCGAGAGCCTGTCCGCGGATCGCTCGACTCCAGAGGGAGCGGGCCCGGAATCCGGCGCGAGCGCGTTGAATGCCCAGGAACTCGGCGGCCTCATCGGTCAAGTCTTCGCGCTGCGCACCACGTGCGGCCGGTTCGAGGAAATGCTCGATCACATCGAGACCGGCGTTCTGCTGGTGGCGGTGCCCGGGCTCGAGTCGCTCGCCTGGAACCGCGCCTACGCGCGGCTGCTGGAGCCCTATCGGGGAGAGCGGCCCCTCGACGGCACCCGGCTCTCCGAGCACTTTCCGGATTTCGCGGGAGGCGCGGTGGAGGCGCTCGTGAATCGCGCACTCGCCGCCGGGGAGCGCGTTCGCGACTCCGACGTCGAGATCGAGTGGGTGGGACTGCGTCCGGTGTCCTGGACGATCGAGGCGGTGCCGGTCCGAGACGCGGGCGGGGATTTCTCCCGACTGCTCGTTTCCATCGCCGTCAACGGCGAACGCCGGCGCCGGGCGGTGGGAGCGCGGCGGCCATCGAAGGCCGATCTCGTGAGCGAGCGGTCGGGCGAAATCGCGCACGACTTGAGCAGCCTGCTCACCGTGATCCTGGGAAACCTGTCGCTGTCGCTCGCGGAGCTGCCTGCCGATCATTCCATCGTGCCGGGCCTGCGCGACAGCGAGAGCGCGGCGCTGCGCGCGGCGGAGCTCACGCGCCAGCTGCTGCTGTTCAGCCGGCGTCCGACGCTCGATCTTCGCCCCCTCGATCTGAACGCACTGGTGGTGGAATCGATTCGATTTCTCACGCCCACCATCGGGCCGCGGGTCGAGATCGAGACCCGGCTGGAGGCCGCCCCGGCGCTCGTGATGGCGGATGCCTCGCGCCTCGGCCAGATGCTGATCAATCTGTGCATCAACGCGCGCGACGCGATGCCCGATGGCGGACGCCTCACGCTCGCGACACGAAGCGTACCCGGCAGATCTCCGCGGCGGAGCGCCCAGCCCGGGGCGCCCAAGCGGAAGCTCGTGGAGCTCACCGTCCACGACACGGGCCATGGCATGACCTCGGAGGTGATGGCCCGCATCTTCGAGCCGTTCTTCACGACGAAGGACTCGGGCCAGGGCACGGGCCTCGGGCTTCCCGTGGTCAAGGACATCCTCGAGGAGCACGGTGGCTGGATCGAGTGTTGGAGCGAGCCGGGTACCGGCACGCGCTTCAGCGCGTTCCTGCCGCTCCTCGAAGGGGACGGAGAGCCCTCGGCGCCCACGGGTCGTTGAGAACGGCGGTCACGCTCGGGGCCGCAGCCTCACGACTTCGCGGGGACCATCGATCGCGCGCGCCCGCGCGCGGTTCGCTTGACCCAGGCGGCGCACGCTCCTAAACTGCGTCGCCTGTCTTGCCGATGACATCGCCCGCCGCCGGTTCACTCCGCGGCGCCCATCCTCTTTTCCTCGGTAGCTCAATGGTAGAGCATCCGGCTGTTAACCGGAGGGTTGTAGGTTCGAATCCTACCCGAGGAGCCAGCTTGTGAGAGCCCCCGTGACGTGGTAAGTCGCGGGGGCTTCGCGTCGGGCGGCCGTGGGTCGTATCCTCCGCGAATGATCTTCGCCAGGCTCGGAGCCGCGTTCGCGATGCTCGCGGTCCTCTCCGGCGCATTCGGCGCCCACGCGCTCCGTTCGCGGCTTCCCGCCGACCGGCTCGCGGTGCTCGAGACCGCGGTGCGCTGGCAGATGTTCCATGCGATCGCGTTGATCGTCATCGCGATCGCGCTCGAGCAGCGGCCGCGACGGGCGCTGCTCGCTTCGGGCTGGCTGTTCGTCGCCGGCATTCTCCTGTTCGCGGGGAGTCTCGATGCGCTGGCGCTGACCGGTACCCGTGGCTACGGGGCGATCACCCCGATCGGCGGCGCGTGTTTCATCGCGGGATGGCTCGTGCTCGCGCTCGGCTGGTCCGGCGGTCCCGAGGCGAGCTGATTCACGCGCCGGCGGGCGCTCGCGGCTCGTGCGGCGCGCCGGCTTGTGGCAGAGTGCGCGGCCATGGACTCGTCCCCCCGCACCGCGCATGACTCGCGTGCGCCCGGTCTCGCGCGATCCGCACTCGGACGCCCGCGCGCGCCATTCCGCGCGCTTCCCGATCGAATGATGGTGGTGGACGTCGAGCGCCAGCGGCTCTCGTGGATCGACGGGGGGCGGGTCATGGCGGAGTACCCGGTTTCGACGGCCGCCGCGGGAATCGGCGGGGCGTCCGGCTCGCTGCGCACGCCGCCCGGCTGGCATCGCGTGCACGCGCGCATCGGCGCGGGCGCGCCGCGCGGCGCGGTGTTCGAAAGCCGCGAGCCGACCGGGAAGGTGTGGCGCGGCGAGCCGCGCGAGGATGACCTCATCCTCACCCGCGTGCTCACCCTCGAAGGCCTCGAGCCCGGCGTGAATCGCGGGCCCGGCTTCGATTCGCTCGAGCGCTTCATCTACGTGCACGGCACCAATCACGAGGCGCGGCTCGGTTCCCCCGATTCGCACGGATGCGTCCGCATGGCGAACCAGGACGTGATCGATCTGTTCGAACGCGTGCGGGAAGGCGACGGCGTGCTGGTGCTGGAGGGCGGAGAGTCGCCGATGCCCGATCCGCTCGGCCAGGGCCGGTTTCACTACGCGGGACTCGGCGGGAGCGGGATGAGCGCGCTCGCCCAGTTTCAGGCGATGCGCGGGGGTCGCGCGAGCGGGAGCGACCGTGCCTTCGATCGCGGCGAGCGTGCGCCGGAGCGGGCCGTGCTGGAGCGGCTCGGCATCGCGATCCACCCGCAGGACGGCAGCGGCCTTTCCGGCGACTGCGCAGCGCTGGTGGTCTCGACCGCCGTCGAGTCGCAGGTCCCGGACGTGGCGGCCGCGCACGCGCGCGACCTCCCCATTGTGCACCGCTCCGAGCTGCTCGCCCATTTCGTCGCGATCCATCGCACGCTCGCGGTGAGCGGCACCAGCGGCAAGTCGACGGTCGCCGCGATGGCGTTCGAGATCCTGCGCGGCGCGGGCCGCGGGCCTTCGATCATCACCGGAGGCGAGCTGCTCTTGCTCAAGGGCGAGCGCGCGCTCGGCAACGCGTGGGCCGGAGACTCCGATCTGCTGGTCGTCGAAGCCGACGAGAGCGACGGCTCGCTGGTGCGCTATTCGCCGGCGATCGGGGTCGTGCTCAACCTGCAGCGCGACCACAAGGAGATGAGCGAGGTGGCGGCGATGTTCGAGACGTTTCGCGCGCGCACCCGCGAAGCCTTCGTGGTGGGGGAGGACGAGCGCCTGGTCCCGCTCGCGGACGGGGCGAGCGTGTTCGGCCTCGGACCGCGCGCGACGGTGCGGGGCACCGCGGTCGCGCTCGACCCCGCGGGAAGCCGATTCGAGGTCGACGGCGTGCGCTTCACCCTTCCGGCGCCCGGCCGGCACAACGTCGAGAACGCGCTCGCCGCGATCGCCGCCTGCCGCGCACTCGGGGTTCCGCTCGATGCGATGGCGGCGCCGCTCGCGGAATTCGGCGGCGTTGCGCGCCGCTTCCAGACGGTGGGAATCGCTCGCGGCGTCGAGGTGGTCGACGACTTCGCCCACAATCCGGCGAAGATCGCGGCGACGCTAGCGGCCGCGCACGCTCGCGCGCGGCGCGTGCTCGCGGTCTACCAGCCGCACGGATACGGCCCCACGCGGTTCCTGCGTCGCGATTTCGTCGAGACCTTCGCCGGCGCGCTCACGCCGGACGACCGGCTCTGGCTGCTCGAGGTCTTCTACGCGGGAGGCACGGCGCAGCGCGACTTCTCCGCCGCCGACATCGCCGCCGACATCGCGGCCCGCGGGGCGCAAGCCGAGTTCGCGCCGAGCCGCGAGTGGCTGATCGCGCGGCTCGCGCGGGAGGCGCGCGAGGGCGACCTCGTGCTCATCATGGGCGCGCGGGATCCTTCGCTCACCTCGCTCGCGCGGCGCGCGCTCGATGCGATCGCCGCGGGCTGAGCGCCACATCGGCCCCGGAAGCCGCCCTCCGCCCGGCGAATTGGCGCTGGAATGCGCCCGCCGTCCTCTGTCAGAATCGATGCATCGGCCTTGGTCCCGGCGGGGAGCGGACCGTCGCTTCCGCGCGGGGCCTCCGGCCAACCCATCGAGTCGAGCCATGTCATCGCCCTTCCATCGCCTGATCGCGGGTACGCTCGCGCTGCTGGTGTGTGCGGTCGCCGCGACCGCGACCGCCGGCGCCGCGGCTCCGGAGGCGCAGGCGCCGGGCGCCGTCGCGGCGCGCACCTGCGGCACGCCCGAACCGACGCCCCTCGAGCTCGAGCGCATGGACGCGAGCCTGCGGCGCGCACGCGGCCCGGCCGGCGCGCGCTCGCCGGGCGGAACCATCCAGATCGCCTTCCACGTCATTCACTCCGGCGATCTCGGCGACGTCGGCATCGACCAGATCAACGAGCAGGTTCGCGAGCTCAACCGCGACTTTCTCGGGACCGGTTATCGTTTCTCGCTGGCGTCGATCGATCGCACCGAGAGCCGGGCGTGGTTCAGGCTGCTGCCGGGCACCGGCGACGAGAAGCGAGCGAAGCAGGCGCTCGCCATCGATCCCACGCATCGTCTCAACGTGTACACCTGCCTGCCGGGCCGCGACCTGCTGGGCTGGTCGACCTTCCCGTTCTCGTTTCCCGAGGACGATCCGATGCACGGCGTCGTGATCCATTACGGCTCGCTGCCGGGCGGTTCCGTTCCGAACGACGACCTGGGCCACACGCTGGCCCACGAGGTGGGGCATTACCTCGGAATGCTCCATACGGACTACGGCATCGACGCGTCCCCATCGGAGTTCACGCCGGGCCAGAGCGGGCGGATCGACGCGATCGTGCGGCTCTATCGCCCCGGCCTGCTGGGCGCGGCGCCCGATCTCGCGCCGCCCCCGAGCGTCGCGCCGGGCTCGACGGCCGTGACGCAGCCGGGCGCGGCGATCGCGTTCCAGGGGGCGTGGCCCAATCCGTTCCAGATCGAGAGCACGTTGCGCTTCACGCTTCCGGCCGGCGCGCACGTGCGGCTGCGCCTCTACGATCTGGCCGGACACCTGGTGCAGAGCATCGTGGACGCCGACCTGCCGCCCGGCGACCACAGCGCTCCGCTGCGGGCCGCGGGCCTTCCGGCGGGGATCTACTTCGCGTCGCTGCGAGTCGGCCAGCAGTCGTTCACGCGCAGCGTGATGCTGATCCGCTGAGCGGGCCGGCGCTCCTCAGGAAGCGGCGTAGCGACGCTCGATGTACGCGTCGAGCAGACGCGCGAAGTCCGCAGCGATCGCGTCGCCCTTGAGCGTCGTCTCGAGCCTGCCGTCCACGAACACCGGCGCGCTCGGATTCTCACCGGTGCCGGGGAGCGAGATGCCGATGTCGGCGTGCTTGCTCTCGCCGGGTCCGTTCACGACGCAGCCCATCACCGCGACCCGCAGGGACTCGACGCCGGGGTATCGCGTGCGCCACTCGGCCATGCGCCTCTGGATGTGGGCGGTGACGTCGGTCGCCAGCTCCTGAAAGTAGGTGCTGGTGGTGCGGCCGCAGCCGGGGCACGAGCTCACCTGCGGGGTGAAGTGGCGGATGCCGAGTGACTGCAGCACCTGCTGGCAGACGCGCACCTCCTCGGCCCGGTCGCCGCCCGGCGCCGGAGTGAGGCTGGTACGGACGGTATCGCCGATCCCCTCGACCAGCAGGACCGCGAGCGCCGCGGTGGTCGCGACGATTCCCTTGGTGCCGAGCCCGGCCTCGGTGAGCCCCAGGTGCAGCGGATAATCGCAGGCGGATGCGAGCGCGCGGTAGACCGCGATCAGGTCGCGCACGTCGCTCACCTTCGCCGAGAGAATGATGCGATCGTGCGCGAGGCCGAAGCGCTCCGCGAGCTCGGCGGAACGCAGCGCGCTCTCGCGCATCGCCTCGAGCACCACCTCACGGTCCGCGACCGGGTTCGCGCGCTTCGCGTTCTCGTCCATCAGCCGCGTGAGGAGCGCGCGATCGAGCGAGCCCCAGTTGACGCCGATCCGGACCGGCTTGCCGTGCGCGATCGCGACTTCGATCATGCGCCGGAAATTCTCGTCGTGACGCTCGCCGACCCCGACGTTGCCCGGGTTGATGCGATACTTGTCGAGCGCCGCCGCGCACGCCGTGTACTCGGTGAGCAGCAGGTGCCCGTTGTAGTGGAAGTCCCCGACGATCGGCGCGCCGACTCCGGCATCGCGCACGCGCCGCACCATCTCGGGCACCGCGGCGGCCGCCTCGCGCGTGTTCACCGTCACCCGCACCAGCTCCGAGCCCGCCTCGGCGAGCAATCGCACCTGCGCCGCGGTGGCGGCGGGGTCCTGGGTGTCGGTGTTGGTCATGGACTGCACCACGATCGGGTGCGTCCCGCCGACCGGAACGTCTCCAATCGTACAGACGACGCTGCGGCGCCGCTGCCCGGCGCGTGGACTCTCGATGTGGACTAGAGGCACGGGGAAGAAGATAGGAGGCCCGCGCGAAACCCGTCAAACGCGGGCGCGGGCACGGTTCGGCCCCCTAGCGGCGGCCCATCGCCGCCCACGCCCGCGCGGCGAGGGCGATCGACCCGTCGGGAGCGACGGGCAGCCGCGCGCGGATCGCGTCGCGGAGCGCCGTGCGTCGCGCCTCGTCGAGCCCGCTCACGTAGCCGGGCGCGGGGCCCTGGCCCATCAGGAACGGCGACCAGTAGTCGTCGAAATCCCGGAAGACGGTCGGCACGTCGATCGCGCGCACCCGGATGTCGCGCAGGCCGGCCGCGCGGCAACACGCGGCGAGCGGTTCGGGACCGCAGATCGGAAAGCGCCGGGCCTCGTCGAGATCGCGGGCTCCGGGATCCAGCGCGACCGCCGCGTCCCAGAAATGGCGAAGGAGCTGCGTACCGTCCGCGTAGTCCCAGACGTACGCCGCCACGGTGCCGCCGTCGCGGGTCGCCCGCGCCATCTCCGCGAGCATCGCATCGGGCCGCGGTACGAAGTTCAGCACGAGGCCCGAAACCGCCGCGTCGAAGCTCGCGTCGCGGAACGGAAGGGACCGCGCGTCGCCGGCCGCGAAGCGGGCCGCCGCGTCCCCGAGCGACCGGCGGGCTCCGGCCGCGTACGCCAGCGAATAATCGATGCCCGTGACCCGCCTCGCGCCGCAGCGCGCGAGCAGGGTGGCGGAGAGCGCGCCGCTGCCGCAGCCCACGTCCACCCAGTGCCGGTCCGGTGGCAGCGCGAGCCAGGCGACGAACTCGGCCGCCACCGCGCGGCTCCACCGCCCGATGTAGCGTTCGTAGGCGTCCGCATCCGCCCAGCGTTCACGCGGCGCGGGCGCGGTCATGCGGGCTATCCGTGCACCAGCTTCTTGTACCGCAGCCGGTGGGGCGTGTCGGCGTCCGCGCCGAGCCGCTCGTGGCGATTCTTCTCGTAGTCCGCATAGTTCCCCTCGAACCACACCACCTGCGCCTCGTCTTCGAACGCGAGCATGTGGGTGGCGACGCGGTCCAGGAACCAGCGGTCGTGGGAGATGATGACCGCGCAGCCCGCGAAATCGAGCAGCGCGTCCTCCAGCGCGCGCAGGGTGTCGACGTCGAGATCGTTGGTGGGCTCGTCGAGCAGCATCACGTTGGCGCCGGTCTTGAGCATACGCGCGAGCTGCACGCGATTGCGCTCGCCGCCCGAGAGATCCTTGACGCGTTTCTGCTGATCGGCGCCCTTGAAATTGAAGGAGGCGACGTAGGATCGCGAGTTCATCGTGCGCCTGCCGAGCTCGAGCGTGTCCTTGCCGTCGCTGATCGCCTCCCAGACGTTCGCGTCGGGGGGGAGCGCGTCGCGGCTCTGATCCACGTAGCCGATGCGCACGGTCTCGCCGATTCGCAGCGCGCCAGAGTCCGGCTTCTCCTGCCCCACGATCATGCGGAACAGCGTGGTCTTGCCCGCCCCGTTCGGCCCGATCACGCCGACGATCCCGGCCGGCGGGAGCTTGAACGAGAGACCGTCGATGAGCAGGTTGTCGCCGTAGCCCTTCTTCAGGCGATCGGCCTCGATCACGACGTTTCCGAGGCGCGGACCGGGCGGGATGTAGATCTCGATCTGCTCGAGCTTCTCGCGGCCTTCCTCGGCGAGCATCTTCTCGTACGCCGCGAGCCTCGCCTTGCCCTTCGCCTGCCGGGCGCGTGGGGCCATCCGCACCCACTCGAGCTCCCGCTCGAGCGTGCGCTGGCGCGCGCTCTCGGTCTTCTCTTCGTGCGCCAGCCGCGTCCGCTTCTGCTCGAGCCACGAGGTGTAGTTGCCTTCCCATGGAATCCCGGCGCCGCGGTCGAGCTCGAGGATCCAGCCCGCGACGTTGTCGAGAAAGTAGCGATCGTGCGTGACCGCGACCACCGTGCCCGGATACTCCTTGAGGAATCGCTCGAGCCACGCCACCGACTCCGCGTCGAGGTGGTTGGTGGGTTCGTCGAGCAGCAGGAGATCGGGTCGCTGGAGCAGCAGGCGGCACAGCGCGACACGCCGCCGCTCGCCGCCGGAAATCGTCGTGACATCGGCCTCCGGAGGCGGGCAGCGCAGCGCATCCATCGCGATCTCGAGCGTGCGATCCAGCTCCCACAGATTCTGCGCGTCGATCTGATCCTGGAGCCTGCCCTGCTCGTCGAGCAGCTTCTGCATCGCGTCGTCGTCCATCGGCTCCGCGAACATCGCGCTGACCGCGTTGAAGCGATCGAGCAGCGCCTTCTGTGCCGCGACGCCCTCTTCGATGTTCCCGAGGACGCTCTTCGATGGATCGAGCCGCGGCTCCTGCGGCAGGAAGCCGATCTTGATGTTCTTCGCCGGAAACGCCTCGCCGACGAAATCGGGATCCTCGCCGGCCATGACGCGCAGGAGCGAGCTCTTGCCCGCGCCGTTCGCGCCCAGCACGCCGATCTTGGCGCCGAAGAAGAACGACAGCCAGATGCCCTTGAGGATCTCGCGCTTGGGCGGGACCACCTTGCCGAGATCCTTCATGGTGAAAATAAAATCAGGGGACATGCACGATC
>JBGPFC010000037.1:0-34648 GCA_041483195.1 Candidatus Eiseniibacteriota bacterium | reverse complement strand
TCATCATCCGCTCCTGGACGGTCGGGGCCAGCGGCATCTCGGGGTCCTCCTCGGCACCCCTGATACCACCCCGCCACCCCGTTGAAAGGAGCGGTCACCTGGTTCTGCCCGGAACCGGACAGATAGTCTTGCTCGTTACAGGGTCGCGAGAAAAGCTTGCGACGCTCGAGGCGCGTGCGGCACAGTGCCCCGATGCGATTTCACTCGATGAGCCGATTTTCGGCGTGGTCGGCCGCCGCGGTCCTGCTCGCGGCGGCGCTCCTCATGCCCGGGACGGCCGCCGCCCACGGCATCGGGATGAGCCAGCTGCGGCTGCGTATCGACGGCGCCCACATCGAAGGCGAGTGGGAGATCCAGCTCCGCGATGCCCGCCGCGCGCTGGGGCTCGATCCGACGGTCGCCGGGGAGCCGGGCTGGCGCGAGGTGCGCGATCGCGAGTCGCAACTGCGCGCGTATCTGGCCGGCCGGCTTTCGCTGACCGGCGACAGTCTCGCGTGCCCCCTCGAGCTCACGCCCGCGCCCATGGAGTGGCAGCTCCTCCAGAGCCAGGTCATGTTCCATCTCGTCGCGGCGTGTCCGTCCGAGTTCAAGCGGCTCGGCATCCACTGCGATTTTCTGTTCGATCTCGACCCCACGCACCGCGCCTACTTCTCCGTGGAGGACGCGCGGGTCACGAGCGTCGGGGCCCTGGACGCGGGGCTGCGCTCGGTCGCGTTCGACGTCCACCAATTCCACGTCCTGTCCACGATCACCGAGTTCATCCGCGAGGGCACCCACCACATCTGGACCGGCTTCGACCACATGCTCTTCCTGCTGGCGCTCCTGCTGCCGGCGCCGCTGGTGCGCAAGGGCGTCGATTGGTCGCCGCGGGCGGGATTCTGGCGCACGGCTCGCGAGGTGACCAAGGTCGTGACCGCGTTCACGCTGGCCCACACGCTCACGCTCTGCCTCTCGTTCTTCGGAGCCGTGACGCTGCGGGCGCAATGGGTCGAGGTGGGGATCGCGTTCTCGGTTTTCGCCGCGGCATGGAACAACCTGCGCCCGTTCCTGCCCGGCCGGGCGTGGGTCATGGCGATGACGTTCGGCCTGGTCCACGGGCTCGGATTCGCGGGCGCGCTCAGCAATCTCATGCTTCCCCGCCACGCGCGCGGGCTGGCGCTCGCTTCGTTCAACGTGGGCGTCGAGCTGGGTCAGCTCGCGGTGGTGGCCCTGATGCTGCCCCTGCTCTACGGGTCGTCCCGTCGAAGCTGGTATCCGCGCCTCGTGATGGGCGCCGGCTCGGTCGTGATCGCGTGGCTGGCGGTGATCTGGATGCTCGAGCGCGGATTCAGCCTCTCGCTCTTCGCACATCGCTAGCCAAACGGCGAGCGGGGCGAGCCGCTGTGTCCGGCTCGCCCCGCTCCTCGAAAGTCACCACCACGACGAACGCGCTAGGCGGGCATCGCCCCACGCTTGCGCAGCAGCCCGCTACCCGCGATCAACACGGCCCCGATGAGCAGCACGATTCCCCATGTCGGGAGCATGGGTACCAGAGTATTGGCGTCGACCGAGCCCGACTGCCCCGCGAAGTTGTGCGGCGAGTTGGGCGCCGAGCTGCCATCGCGCTGCAGGGCATTCACCCCGTCGATCGGCAAGGCGCCGAAGTTCCAGATGTCGATCGTGCCGGCGTACTTGATCTGGCCGCCGCCGGTGGGGAAGAAGTTGGCGGGGATGATGTAGTCGGGAGTCACTCCCCCAGCCAGGCCCGCGAAATTGGACGTCGCGAGCAGGGCCCAGGTGTTCTGCGTCGTGTTGCTGGGAAGATTCGTCACGAAGTTGAAGGTGTTGGTTCCCGAGACCACCGTGAAGGTCCCGAGGCCCGCTTCGCCGTTGGCCGGACAGAACAGCTCGGCGTACTGCACGGTTCCGGTGGCGTTCGAGAAGAGCTCCGTGAATTTCCAGAGATGGTGTCCAGCCTGCGATGAGGAGGCCACCAGCATTCCGACGACGGTCGCGAGAGCTACCAGACGTGTACGCATTACAACCTCCAGTGTGCAGACCTTGAGCCAACTGAGCGACCTTAAGACTCGAGGGCGAGGGATCTCACCGCCGCGGCCGAGTCAAATTCTAAGGCACTCGAGATTGTGTTGGAAGACACAAATGTGATCGCGCATGCGGGGTTTCCTGATACAAAACTCATACACTCGTTTTCGACGCCTAAACTGGCAGGCCGGTCTGCTCGTCGGGTGGGACGGGAAGTCACGGTCTGCCGAATGCGCGGATGCCCCTATCTCAGCACCGCCACGCGCGTGCGCTTCACGATCGTGCCGCCCGGCGCCTCGATCTGCGCTCTCGCGAAATACACGCCGCTCGCGAGTCGTCCGGGCCGGAGCGTAAACCGATGACGGCCGGATTCGAGCACGTCGTCGGCGAGCCGTGAGACTTCGCGCCCGCTCACGTCGAACACCGTGAGCAGGACGCGCGCGCGCTCGGGCAGCTCCAGCGTGAACGCCGCGGTGCCGGGGGTGCGCACCGCCCAGAGCCGGAGGGCCATCGCGGTCTCCCGGAGCCGGGGGTCGTCACCGACGCCGAGCGCCGATCCCAAGAAGATCACCCTCACGCGGGTCGGCGTGTACTCGAGCGTGACGGCGCCGGCCGGATCGACTCCGTCGAGCCGGATCCCGCCCGAGAACTCCCCGGTGACGCTGGCCGCCTCGATGATCGTGATGGTGTCGCCCGCGACCGGCTCCGAGCCCGAGATCGTGAGCAGGTTGAGCACACCCGACAATGCCGCCTCGCCGCCGACCTCGAGGGTGTCGCGCAGTCCCGAAGCCTGCGAGTCGATGCGCACCGTCGTGATGCACGCGTCGATCATGTTCAGGTCGTCGATCACGTGCAGGCGTCCCGGCGGCGCGATCGGCACTCCCTCGATCGCGTTCGCGCTGGGCCGCGCGCGATGCGCGCCGGCCTGCGGTGCGTCCGTAATTGTATAGGGCCGGAGCTCGCTCGACATCATCACGATGCTCCCCTCCTTGGTCCCGATGGCCTGCAGGACGCTGCCCGGGGTCATCTCGAGCGTTCCTCCGCCCGAGACCGTTCCCACCACGGAATTGAAAGTCCCCGAGACGGACAGGATCTCGGAAGCTGGGATCACGACGCTGCCCAGGTTGTCCCACCTGCCGACGAGCGTGCCGCTGCCGGTCAGCGTCGCGGGCTGCCCGAGGACGCCCCACGGGCAGTCGAAGATTCCGTCGTGCATCTGGATCGTGCCCATGGCGAGCAACGTCGTCGGCACGTTCAACTGCCCGCCACCCCGAATGCTGATCGATCCCCCGGTTCCCTCGATGAGGCCGGAACTCGCGTTCAGCACGCCGGAGGAGTCCACCTCGACGATCCCGGTTCCGCCGGCGGAATCAGCGATCGCGATTTCGCCGGCGGCGTCCATCCGCGCGTTGGTGCCCGCGATCCGCACGCGGCCCGCGCCGCCGCGGCCGACGCCGAGCGCGATGGTCGATCCGCTCGCGGGCTTGACGAGCGCGAACGCGCCGGGCTCGAGCCACATCGTCGGCGAGCCCACGCTGCTCGACACCGCGAACGGGACCGATTGCTGGATCGCCGAGAGGCCGCTCAGCATCTGCAGCGTGCCGCTTCGCAGCTCGAGGGTTCCGGCGAGCGAGGGCGGCATCTGGATCGGTCCGCCCACGATCACGCTGCTGCCCTGCACACGTAGCGTGCCCTGGTCGGCGTTGCCGCTCGTGTGATCGGGGTCGCCGATCAGCACTCCGCCGCCGAGCCGGACGAGGCCGGCCTCCAGCGAGAGAAGTCCGGGGTGCGCGAGCAACGTGCTCGGCTCGTATCCGATGTAGGTGTTCCCCCCGACGTTCATGCCGGGGACCAGAATGCCGCCCGTCTTGTACAGGCGCATGGTCGCGTTTCCGCGTCGGCCCACGACGAGCGGACCCTTGAGATCCACGAATCCGCCGTTGTAGATGTCGACGTACGCGGGGCCATTGACACCGACGATCAGCCCGCCGCGGTCGCCGCCGCCGGCGCTGCTCAGGGTCGAGAGCCGGGAACCGATCCGGGTGATGACGTTGCCGCCCGCGACCAGGAGGCTGCAGGTGGTGCTGAAAACGTGATGCCCCAGCTCATACCAGCTGTTCGAGATGAACTGACCCTCGCCCACAATCGCGACAGACGCGGAGGTGGAGGTGGTCTCGGCAAACATGGTGGGAGCGTTGGACGATACCGAGACGGCCTGCGAGCCGGCCCCGGTGACGATCAAGCGCCCTGATCCCAGGTGACCGACGAGCCACTGGTTCGCGCGCACGCGGCCCGAGGAAATCGTCAGGAAGCCGCCATCCTCGACGATCGCGGCGTTCCGGACCCCCAGATTGCCGGCGATGCTGAGCGCGGGCGTACCGGTATTCACGTCCAGCGTTCCAAGCGTGTCCTGGGGAGAGGCCCAGCTCGCGGTGTAAAGACCGGTGAGCGTGAAGCCGGCGAGGTCGGCCGCGCCGGGAATCACCGCCGGATTCCAATTGCCGGCCACGCTCGCTGAACCGCTGACCGCGGAACGCCAGTAGCTGCTGGTGGCGTGGGCCGAATCGGCCCGAAGAGACAGAGTCAGCAGCAGGACGGCGAGCGGCCACGCGCGCCGCGACGATGAAGATGCGAAGACACGAGACATGACGGCCTCCGGAACGGATCGGTGGGCATCGGGCGGGAGGCGTCGCGAGAGACGCCTGCCTGCCCACCCACTTTTCCAATACGTCCCATGAGGCCCGAGTGCACGGCAGTGGACTGGTGGGTCGAGTGGGGGAGAGCTGCTCGTTCCCCGGCTCTAGCGCGCCGGGTTCTCGAGCACGATCTGGCGCACCCAGATTCCGCGCACGCCGCTCTCGCGGCCGGCCAGGGCGCGGAAGGAATCGAACCCGTTCGCTCGTGCGGCCGGGGCCCGTTTCGGCATCGGCACCATGCCGCCGACCCCGCGCAGGCGATCGATCGCCGCCTCGCCGATCGGCGCGTAGACGATCGGCCGCCCGGGTCGTGCCGCGGGAATCCGCGCGAGGTCGGCTTCGATCTCGGCGACCGGCTCCGGGCTCACCACCAGCAGGAAGTGCTCTCGGCCGCCGGCGCTGGTCACGGACCATGCGTTCTCGACGCCGCCGATCGGGCCGGGGAGGGTGAGCGCCGAATCCGCGGGAAGCGGGTTCGAAACGTCGAGACGCGGTTGTGGGAAGAGCAGGTAGCGCTCGCCGCGTTCGTCCTCGTTCAGGACGTACACCCACGCCGGCAAGCTCGCTCGTACCTCGAGCGACAGACGATCGCCGGGTTTCACGCGGTCGCCGGTCGAGATGGGCGAGGCCCCCGAGGTTCCCTGTCGAAGCATGGTGGCGACCACGGAGTAAGTGCCGGCCTGCGCGGTCGCGGGGGCCGGGGGTGGAACCGACTCGCGCTCGGGTGCGTGCCCCGGCCGGCGAAGCAGCGCCGCGACCAGCATCACGCCGACGAACGCGCCGGCGATCAGCGCCGTTCGCCCGTGACGGGCGCGAAGCGCGGTCTCCAACGCCGCGACCAGCGACCGCACGTTCGCGTATCGCGCCTCGGGGGCGGGCGCGATCGCTCGCTCCACCGCCGCCGCCAGCGCGGGCGGAAGCTCGGCGCGGATCGTTCGCACCGACGGCGTGGGACCGCGCCTCACGGCCTCGGTCAGCGCCTCGAGCGACTTCTCCTCGAACGGATGTCGCCCGGCGATCGCGAACCACAGCACCATGCCGAGCGCGTACTGGTCCGAGCGCTCGCTGGCGGTGCCGCCCGCGAGCAGCTCCGGCGCCATGTACATCGGGGTGCCCGAGAGTCCCGGCAACTGCTTCGCCGCATCGTCGCCGCGCAGCCCGAGCCCGAAGTCCGCGAGCACGAAGCGTCCCTCGCGATCGCGCACGATGTTGGCGGGGGTCACGTCGCGATGAATCAGTCCCGCCTCGTGCACCGCGGCCAGCGCCCCGCCGATCTCGGCCGCGAGGCGCGACACATCGGCGACGCTCGAGGCCCCGCGGGTGCGCACCTCGTGGTCGAGGGTGGCGCCGCGCACGAGTTCCATCCACAGCCCCACCCGTCCGTCGTGTTCGTCGATGCCGTGCACCGTGACCACG
This sequence comes from Candidatus Eiseniibacteriota bacterium, assembly GCA_041483195.1. GTDB lineage: Bacteria > Eisenbacteria > RBG-16-71-46 > RBG-16-71-46 > RBG-16-71-46 > WS-2. Next base: position 28,514 of record JBGPFC010000037.1, on the reverse strand, counting down.
TGCGGGTGGCGCACGCGGGCCGCGGCCCGGCCCTCATCGAGCAAGGCTGCGTCGTCGGTTCCGGGGCGCATCAGCTTGAGCGCCACCTCGCGTCGCAGTGCCGGATCCCACGCGCGGTAGACATCGGCGCGAGCGCCGGAGCCGATGCGCTCGAGGAGCAGCAACTCGCCCCAGCGTTCGGGCGCGGATGCGGCTGGACCCGCCTCCTGCGGGTGCGCCCCGCGCTGCAGGCCGCGATTGAACTCGGCGATGTTCGCCATCTCGCGCATGGCCGCGAGCCGTTCGCGCTCCGCCGGGGTCGCGCCCTTCCTCGCGGCCTCCCAGTCGACGGGCGATCCATCCGAGATGGAGGCCAGCAGCGCATCCACCGCGTCGCGCTCAGCGCTCATGGCCCATCGCGCTCGCGAGCCGCCCCAGCGCCCGCTGAATCGCCATCCGCACCGCCCCGCGGCTCGGCCGCCCGGTCATGGTCGCGATCTCCTGATAGTCGAAGTCCAGTTCGATGCGAAGGTGCAGCAACTGACGATCCTGCTCATCGAGCGTGGCCAGCGCCCGCTCGTATCGATCCAGGACGTCGGCGCCGATCGCCTGTTCCATCGGCGAGGGAGCCGGGTCGGGCAGCGACTCCGGCACCTCGCCAGGCCCCGGCCGCCTCCGCGCCCAGCGCACCTCATCCCGAATACGATTGAGCACCGCCTGGCGCACATAGAACTGGAAGCCGTCCGGTCCCCGCACCTCGATGCGGTCGAACCCCTGGAGCACCCGCAGCAGCGTTTCCTGCACCACGTCGGCGGTGTCGAACAGCGAGCGCGCGTACATGGGAAGCCGGCCACTCGCCCAGCGGCGAAGTCGCGGCGCGTAGCGCGCGAGCAACTGGTCGCGCGCGCGATCATCGCCGGCCCTGGCGAGGCGCAGCAGCTCGACCGTCGCGAGCAGCGGGACGGCGCCGGGCTCGTTCGCGGGAGCGGGGTCGCGGGGCGGTTCGGTCATGCGGCCCAGAATAACCGCTGGCGCGGCTCACCGCCCGGTGGCGGTGAAGGCGGCCCAGTAGAACGGGTGGGTATCGCGGCCATCGCGGCGGCGGGACTCGAGCACGCTGCGGCTGGCCTCGCGCATCGCGGCGGAAGCGGAGGTGGCGCTGCCGGCCCGGGCCATGTAGAGCGCGCGCATCCACTCGCGCGTCGCCTCGTCCGCGATCGACCACTGGCTGGCGATCACCGCGCGCGCCCCCGCCAGCTGGAACGCGCGTCGCATGCCGATCGAGCCCTCGAGCGGCCACTGTTGCCCGACGCCCGATTGACATGCCGAGAGCACGACCCAGTCCACGTCCGACAGGTCGAGCGTCACCACTTCGTCGGCGGTGAGCAGGCCCTCGTTCTCATCGGCGGCGCCGGCACGCGCGCGGTTCGCGCCGGCCAGCGCCAGCCACACGCGCCGGCCGCTCCACGGCGAGGCGGGAGGCGCGGCGGGCGATGGCGCCGCGGCGCTCGCGGGGGGCGGTCGCGACGATGCGGGTCGCTTCGACTTTGTCGCGGGCTTGAGCGGAACCATGCCGCCCACGCCTCGCAGCCCCGCGTAAACCGGCGCGCAGCGATCGCCCCACAGGATTCCATGGGTCGCGATGTGCAGCACCTCGCGTCCCGGCGCATCCGCCTTGAACGCGCGCTCCGATCCCGCGGCGCCGACGAGCAGCGTGGCGGGGGCGCCCGGGTGGTCCGCGTTCCACTCGCGCGCGATCTCGTCCACTTCGGCGCGGGCTCCCGGCAGTTGCGCGAGCGCGATCGCCGGCGCCCCGCGACAGTCGCCGGCCGCGAACGAGCGCGCCGTGTCGGTGCTCGCCTCCGCGCGGCCGAACTCCGGATCGCCGATCGCGAGCAGGCCGCGACCCGCGCGAGCGCGCTGCGCGAGCAGCTCGCGCTCGGCCCCCGGGTTCTCGAGCTCGGGACCCTCCTCCACCAGGTATCGATTCGCTCCGATCGGCAACGCCTGCCACGGCAGGTCGGCCAGCGCGCCGTCGGCGACCAGCACGACGCCGCGCGCGCCGGCGGTGAGCGGGGCGAGACGGTCCCAGGTGCGCGCGCGCACGTCGGCGCCCAGTCTCCGGCAGTCGCGCTCCGCCTTGCGCTCGTGCCCGCGTGCGGGCGGAACCTCGAGTGCCGCGCGCCAGGCCGCGAGGTGTGCGAGCAGCTCGCGTGCGGGACCGAGATCGACTCGATGCAGGGCTCCGCCCGGCCCGCGGGTCACGAAGCCGATGAAGCGGGCGGTGTCGGTGCGCGCGGCGACCGTGACCAACGAGACCAGCGCTTGATCGGGCGAGAGTGCCGCGCGAATTCGCGGGAGATCCACCGGCGTCGTGTCGCGCGCGATGCCACGCGCGGCGGCCAGCGCGGCGTAGCGGCGTTCCGCCGCTTCGGCCTCGGCGCGGCTGAGCGCGAGCGCCGACCCCGGGTCTCCGCCCGATTCCGCGACCTCGAGCTGTGCGGCGCGGCGAGCCATCCGCACCCAGCGGGCATGCGCGCCAGCGAGCGCCGTGTCAGCGCTCGCCTCGTGGGGCGCGCGGCGCCGCGCCAGCTCCGCAGTCACCAGGCCGCGCCAGCGCACCAGGCGATCCCACGCCGCGGCGATCGCCGGCTCGCCCCCGCCTCCCGAGAGCGATAGCACCAGGTCGAGTGGACCGCCCAGCTCACTCGCGAGCTGAAGGGCTCGCTGGTCGGGGAGCGCTCGCACGTTGCGCAGCAGCCGCTCGCGATCGATCTCCTCGCCGAGCAGCGCGTCCACCGAGGCGAGCTCGGCCCGCCCGCGCCAGCACTCCGCCCGCGCCCGCGACTGCAGATACTCCGCGTAGAACACTCCCTCCGCCTTCGACGGGTCCCCGAAGCGCGTCTCCATTTCCTGCAGCGTGCGATCGAGGCCGAGCGTGTCGAAGCTCGCCATCTCGACCGAGGCCTGACTGTCGAGGAGCTGGATCAGAACATCCTCGATCGGCTGACCCGTGGCACGCTCGCGAGCCAGGCCCTCGTCCAGCACGCGTCTCGCTCCGGCGAGATCGCCGCGACGCTCGAGCAGCATGGAGTAGAAGCGCTCGATCTGGTTCGCGATGTGGTTCGTGTCGAGCGGCTTTCCCGCCAGCTCCGCCCGCGCGCGGGTCAGGTGCGGGGCGGCGGCGGTCGTGTCGCCCATCATCATCGCGCTGGCCCCGGCCATGAATCGGATGTTCTCGGTGCGGCCATTGCCGGCGCCGAAGCTGGCCTCGGCGCGCGCCACCAGCGGCGCGAACGCCGCATAGGCCCCCGGGAAGTCGCCGAAGTCGAACAGGCGGAGCCCGATGTTGTAGAGCGGCGGGATCATCCGCGGCGAATTCGGCCCGTTCGCCTTGGAGAGGATCGCGATGTCACGTTCCAGCGTCTCGATCGACCGCGCGATCTCGCCAGCATGATTCTGGACGTTGGCGAGCTCGGCGAGCGGGGCGGCGAGGGAGGCGCTCTCGGGTCCCAGCGTGCGCTCGAGGATCGCCAGCGCACGTTCGAGGGCGACGCTCGCCGCTTCGAGCCGATTCGAGCGGCCGTAGATCGCCCCGATCTCCGCCAGCGCTTCCGCCACCGAAGCGTGCTCGGGTCCGAAGCGCCGCTCCCGCAGCATGCGCGCCGAGTCGTACGCCGCGATCGCCTCGTCGTAGCGATCCGCGCGGCGATAGGCGCGCCCCGTGGTGATCCAGAGCGCGGCGAGCATCGAGTCAGCGCCCGCGCCCGGCGGGCGGCACAGCGCCCGCCCGGTGGCGAGCACGACGAGCGCGGAGTCCGGGTGGTCGCCGTCGGTGAGCAGGCGCCCGAACAGATCCACGGTCGCGACCCAGCGGCCGGTGTCCGGGTGCGCGAGGCGCCGCTGAATGCGAATGCTGCGCGCGAGATAGGTCGTACCCACCGTGTCGCTGAACAGGGCGCGCCAGTACCGCGAGTTGCCGCGGTAGAAGAGCGCGAGCGCCATCGCCGTCGAATCCGGCGGATGGCGCTGTTCCGCGCGATCGAACGCGAGGGCGGCGACGCTGTCGGAGGCGGCCCACCCGCGGGCGGACTGGAGGTCGCCGGCCCGCGCGAGCAGACCGGCAAGCAGCGTGTCCGGCGCGGCGGCGGCCGTGACGCCTGCCGGCGCGAGGGAGAGCGCGGTCAGCGCGAGGATCGTCACCAGGATCGGGTAGGGCCGGCGCGGCATCGGGGCCTCGTGAAGGTCGGATCTCACCGCGGGCGCGCGGCCCCGGACGTGTCGGTTCGCCCGCCCGCTGCCGCGCCGCGCTCGCGAGCGAGTTCGGGAAGCTCGCTCCCGGCGCCGAGCAGGCCACGGGCGCCGAGCACGGTCTTCGCCTGGGTCGGAAGGGCCTCGAGCGGCGACGCGACGAACTTGAGGAACGAATGACCCACATCGTAGTGCACGGCGTCATCCAGTGCGCGATAGGCCTCGGTCGAGCAGTTCCGCGTGAGCGTGTTGTACATCAGCTGCATCTGGGCGTGATCGCCGCGCCGGAGCGCCGCCTCGAGCACTCGCCGCCGCTGATCCGCCGAGAGCTCGAGCCGGAGCTGCTCGACGTGATGCCCCGAGCGCACCACCATTCGCTCGTAGCGGTCGTCGAGCGAGCACAGGCGGTAGGCATTGCCGTAGTGATCCCACAGACCACGCCACAGGTCGTATGAGTCACCCCCCACGACCGGCACCGCCTCGACCGAATAGACGAGATCGGAGAGGTGCAGGCTGTCGCGTCCCGCCGCGGGCGCCTGGTTCGTGAGGAGCGGCATCGCACCGGGGGCGAAGCGGAAGCGAAGCTCGCAGTGTGCCGCCGGCACCACGGCGGGGAAGTTCTCGAGCTGGACGATCACGTCGCTGACCGACTCCGGCGCGATCTCGGCGATCCAGTAGCGTTCGGCATGGCGGACGTTGGCGACCACGATGCGTCCAGGAGCCGGAGCGAGCCCCTGCGCGACGACCTCCTCGCGTGTGAGGAGGCGCACGCTGCGCTGCTCCCTGGTATCGAATCGACTTCCGCGGTAGGGCCCGCGCCGGACGGTGTCATCTGGCGCGAACGCGTCGGCGGCGCTTCCTCGCGCGAGGAGCGCGGGGCCGCTGGTCGCCGAGCCGCCGGACGACGAGTGACCCGAGGATCGCGCGCAGCCGACGAGCGTGATGGTCGCGGTGAGCGCCGCGACGCCGAAGCTCCACCGATTCGTGCTCAATCGCTTCCCTCTCTTCGCTCGAGCGCGTGAATCAGCGCGCCGGCATCGGTCTTCGACTGATGCCGCGGGTCGCGGGGGAGATGGGCGAAGGCATGCAGCTCGTCGACCGGGTGCGGCGCCACCGCCGCGATCAGCCGCTCGCGCAGCGCGAGGTCGATGCGATCGCCTCCGGTCTCGACGCACAGCGTCGCGCGCTGGCCGAGCTTCGCGTCGGGGCGCCCGAGGTAGGCCGCGTGTCGCACGCCTTCGACGCCGAGCGCGCGCATCTCGGCGGGGATCCCCCACCACGTCGCGCCATCGCGCAGCACCCTTCGGCTCACGCGGCCCATGAGCCACAGCCGCCCCTCGGCATCGAGCCGCCCGGCGTCGCCGGTGCGGTGCCACACGCACGCGCCGTCGCGGATCTTGTTCGCGCGCTCAGCCTCCGGGTCGCCGAGATATCCCTTCAGCACGTGATCCCCGCTCACCGCGATTTCCCCGACCTCGCCGGCGGCCACGTCCCACTCGCGCCATCCCTCGGGACCGAGCGCGATCGGGGCGTCGAAGGGGCGGATCAGGCGCACGCGGATGCGATCGACCGGCGACCCCACGCACAAGCCATCGCCGCCTCGTTCCATGCCGGCCAGCATCGCGCGCGCATCGATCCCGGAGATCGGTTCCGCCTCGGTGCTGCCGTACACCACGTTCACCTCGCCGGTCACGGTCTCGGTCAGCAGACGCGCGAGCGGGGGCAGCACCGGGGCACCGCCGGTGAACAGCGCGCGAACCTCGAGACGCTGGTGCCGCTCGCGGCACCACGTCGCGAGCTTCTCGTAGAAAGCCGGCGAGCCACCGGTCGTGGTCACGCGCTCGGCGGTCATCTGGCGATGGATCGCCGCGGGCCGGATGTCCGCGGGGTGACGGGGATCGAAATCGGGTATGACCGTCGTGCACCCGACCGCGAGATTGTTGAGCACGAACACCGGAAGCGTCGGAAGGTCCACGTCATCCTCCCGGAGCCGCAGATGATCCTGAAGCGCCAGATGCTGGGCCCACAGGAAGCCATGGCTTCGCACCGCGGCCTTGGGTGCCCCGGTGCTGCCGGTCGTGAACGTGACGAGCGCCGGCGATTCCACAGAGACCGGGGCGGCCGCCCTCGCGGGGTCCCCTCGTGCGAGCCGCGCGAGCGGCCAGGCGCCGCCGACCACGATCGCGCGCGGGATCGCCCGCATCGCGGGGCTCGCGAGCCGGAGCAGGTGGGCGCGCGGAGAGCCGATGAAGGCGCGCGGGCGCGCGGCACGAACGGCTTGATCGAGCCGCGTGCGGCCGGCCCAGGCATCCACGAACACCGCGCATGCTCCGAGATGGTAGAGTGCGAGCAGCACCACGTAGAGCTCGATCGACATGGGAACGAAGAGCAACACGTCGTCGCCTGGAGAGATACCGCGGGCCTCGAGCCCGGCGGCCACCGCGGCCACGTCGCGAGCCAGCGCGCCGAACGTCAGCCGCCGCACGCGGCCGGAACGATATTCGACGATCGCGGCGCGCTCGGGATACCGTGCGGCGCGCGCGATCATGCGGGCGGCGAGGTTGGGATTGATGACGGCGTCGGCCCGGCTCGAAGCCTCGACTTGAGTCACGGCGTCCACTCCCAGAGCGCGTAACGACGATACACCCGGCTGTCGTAGCGGGCCGACATGATCGTCGAGACGTTCGAGACGTGCATGAGCGCGTGGATCACATCGCGGCACCCACGGTCGCGCGCGGCGCTGCGCATGCGGTCGTGCATGTGGTTCGCCACGCCGTGGCCGCGCGCCCGGGGCGAGACCGCGACGGTCTTGGCGATCAGGCGCACCGGACGGCCATCGCGCACGCCGAGCGGGTCGGCGAAGGCGAACAGGTAGCCGCACGGCCGCGCCGCGCCGTCGAGCGCGATCAGCACGAACTCGGGATCCATGCGCGAGCGCAGGGGCTGATACATGGCCCGGAACGCGGCCTCGTCGATCGGCGAGTAGTAGAGGTTCTCGGAGAACGACTCGATGCTCAACGCGAAGAGCGTCGCGAGCTCTGCGTCGAAGCGATCGACGTCGAGCGGCCGCAACGAGAAGCCGCCCGCCGCCACGCGCGCGCTCACCTCGCCGGCATCGGGAGCGTCCGCCGCGAGGTCGTCGATCCGGCTCTCGTAGCGGGCCGCGATTCGGAACCCGGCGGCCTCGAAGTGCCCGGGATAGTCGAACGGGTTGCTGGGCTCGGCCGTGAAGAACGGCGGCTCGCCGGCGGGATCGGCCGGCGCGGAGGGGAGCGCCAGCCGATAGCGTGCCCAGGTGCTGCCGTTCATCGGACCGATCACGCGCGCCACGCCCTGGTCCGCGAGCTGCCGGCGCGCCTCCTCCAGCAACGCGGCGCCAACGTCGCGATTGAACGCCTCGTAGTGCCCGATCAGCCCCGATCGTCCCGGGGCGCCGTTCAGGTTCTCGCGAAGATGAAGGCTCAGGCGCGCCACCGGCCGACCGCCTTCGCGGGCGACGAGACACGTCACGCCTCGCGGCAGCGGCTCGACCGGAAGCGCCGGGATCCCGCGCACGGCCTCGAACGCCGGCGGCGTCGCGCCCTCCGAGACGAACCGCTCGATCTCCATGTGCGCCTCAGTCCATTCTCGTCGCGACGAAGATCGTGAACGGCAGCGCGAGGCCCGCCGCCACCGCAACGCACAGCGCCTGCAGCCTGAGATCCCACACCCCGGCCGGCGGAAGCCGGAGCAGGCGGCTTCCCGCGAGGTAGAGCGCGAAGCCCGCGAAGCAGGTGGCCGCCGTGAACGCCAGCGCGGCCGGCCTGAATCCCGGCGGGCCCGCCCACAGCGCGATCGGGGCCACCGTGGCCCACGCGACCGGCGCGGCGAGCGCCGCGGCGAACGCCGCGCGCGCCCGGCGACGGCGCAGCGCGCGGAACCCGACGATCGCGAGCATCGAAGCGAAGGACGCGACGAATGGGATGAAGAACGGATGGCCAGAGCCGAGCGGGTGCCCCGGCTTCACCAGCGTCGCGAAGCTGTTGTCGAAGAACAACAGCAGGACCGAGACGATGCTCACGTAGAACACCTGGCGCACTTCGTGGAGCGGACCCGCGGTGTCGGCGCTCGGAGGCGAGGCCCTCTGGAACGCGATGAACCCCGCGAGCGCGAGTAAGGGCGCGACGGTCCATCCCGGCCCGCCCAGGCTGAATGCTGCGTAGAGGGTCAGGTGGGCCGCGATCGCGCCCGCGAGCGTGAAGAACCCCGTGCGGCGCGAGAGCAGGATCATGCCGAGCAGCAGGCCGAGCTGAACCATCAGCTGGAAGGCGATCCCCTCCCAGCGCGCGGGCGTCAGCTTGAGGAGCAGGTAGTAGGTCATCAGCGGCACGATCAGGTTGTCGTTCCCGCTCATGCTGATCGCCTCGAACGCCGTGACGAGCAGCGCGATCTGAGCCGCGATCAGGACGCTCGCGGTGCGCTCGATCCCGGTGCAGAGCAGCAGCAGCAGGTGGACGCCGAGGAAGGTCACGAGCAAGAACGCCGCGGAGCCTTCCAGGCTCTTCCGATCGGAATCCACGGTGTAGGTGTGCCGCCCGTAGGCGGTGCCGAGCAGCGCGGCCGCGGTGTCCGAGAATACCAGCGCGGACAGCGCGATCAGGTAGAACACGGGCTGGTGCCGCGCGACCAGGAACAGCACGTAGACGCTGCCCGGAAACAGGAGCTCGCCCACCGAGTGGCGCTGGACCCCGGTGACGCTTCCGAGCAGTCCGAGCCGCCTGCCGAGCGCGAGAATTCCGAAGGTCGAGACGCCGAGCAGCAGCACCGTCCAGTGGGTGGAGAACATCCAGGGAAACGTTCCGCTCACCACGCCGCCCGAGACGTGGACGAGCTTGCGCGTCCACTCGACCGGGGGCCGCGCGAGGCGCTTCCACGCCTCGGCCCCCGCGAGCACCACGAGAAATCCGGCGGCGACGAGCGCCGCGCGCGCCAGCTCCCCGGCCGGAGTTCCCCACGCCGGCAGCAGCCGCGAGGCGTCCATCATGATGGCATCACCTCGTCGACGTGGAGCCGCTGGTAGAACCATGCGCGGTCGCGGGCGTGCAGCTCGCCCGCCAGCGCATCGAGCGGCCGCGCGCGCGCGGCCAGGCTCTCCGGGCGCGACCGCGGGGCGAGCATGTTCCAGTACACGATGCGCGCGCCGGGACGGGCGTGATCGAGCAGGGCGGCGTAGCAGCGCTCGTGCTCCGATGGGCTCATGTATTCGAAGACGTCCGACAGGTTGAAGCCGTCGAACAGCCCGGGCGCCGCCTCGACCCCGCCGCGCTCGAGCCGCACGCGCCCGAGCCGCGACCGGATCGCCGCGTGGTGTTCGGGCCTCAGGTATCGCGGCAGCGCGCCGTCGCGAAAATTTCCGGTCATGGTGTAGGCGAGATACGGGTTGCTCTCGGTCGGCAGCGCCGTGAACGCGTAACGCGTGCGCGCGAGGATGCGCGTCGCCACCGGGCCGTCCACGTGGGTGAAGAACTCCGGATCGCGCCCGAGCCGGCCCATCACCGCGCGGCTGAAGAACAGCTGGAACAGCGCGCGCCAGCGCCACGTGTTCCAGCGCCGCTCGTAGAAGCGCTCGCGATCGGCCGCGGTGCGCGCCGTGCGCAGCGCCTCGACCGTCGCGCGCGAGTGGACCAGCGGAAGCACCCAGCGCCGGAAGCTGTGAAAGTAACTCTCGAACTTGCCGGCGTGGATCACGCCGTTCGCGATCGTCTCCGGTCGCGCGTCCCAGAATTCCATGTTCTCGGAGGAAAGCGCGCCGCGCAGGAGACGATAGGTCTCGATGCGGCGCGCGGGAGCGCTCGCGTCGTCCTCGCCATGGACGCCCAGGAACTCGAGCAGCGCGGGGTGATCGAGCCGGCCGAACGCCGCGATCCGCAGCGCGACGCACGCGAGCTGCGCGGCGCTCAGGTCCACCGCCACCACTTGAGCGGGGTCGAGCGTCAGCAGGGCGAGGACGTTGTCGCCGGCCGAGGCGATCGAGAGCAGCCGCCCGCCGCGCGCCACCTCGGACAGCGCCTCGCACAACACGTCGGCGTCCTCCCACACGCTCGCGTAGCGGATGAAGTCGAACGCCGCCCGCCCTTCGATCGATCCCGGCGCCGGCATCTCAGGCCGCCGTCTCGCCCGCTTCGAGCCGCACGATGCGACCGCTTGCCCCGTCCATCTCGACCATCTCGCCGTCACGCAGGGTGTCCATCAGTCCCGCCACGCCCACCACGCACGGCAGCCCCATCTCGCGCGCGACGATCGCCGAGTGACTGAGCAGGCTCCCGCGCTGGACGAGGAGCCCGCGCGCCGCCGGGAAAAGGAGCGTCCAGCCCGGATCGGTGCGCTCCGCGACCAGGATGCGGCCGGTCACGTCGTGCGCCTCGCGCGGATCGCGCACCACGCGCACGCGCTCTCTCACCACTCCCGGGCAACAGCCCGTGCCGCTCAGCTCGCGCCCCGGGCTCGCGCCACACGGCTCGGCGTGCGCGGGTCCGCCGCCTTCGCCCTCCGCGCCGAACGCGACCGCCGGCGTCCCCCATGTCACGAAGCGATCGGGCGGCGCGGGAGCGCGCTCGAACGCTTCGAACTCGGCGCGCCTCACGTCCACGAGCCTGCGCAGCTCCAGCGTCGCGCCGGTTCCCTCGGCGTCCGCGAACAGCTCGTCGATGGTCAGGAAGAACACGTCGCGTGGCGCGTCGATCCGGCCCTGCTTCGCGATCCGGGCGCCGAGCGCGAGGAACACCCGCCGCACGACACCGAACACGCGGGTGCGCTCGAAGCGCAGGTTCTCCCGATCGCGAACGCGCCCGCGCGCCCCGCGGACCACCCAGAAGAACACGGCGCCCCGCAGACCGCCGAGCCGCGAGCGCGCCAGCGTCTCGGCCTCGGCGCGGATTCGCGTCTCGCGCGCGCGTTGCGCCTCGGGGTCCACGGTTCCGCGCGCCGCGTAGGATCGGATCATGTCGATCAGGAAGGCCGGGTCCTCGCGCAGCGTGACGGTCTCGAGCTTGAGCTCCTCGAGGCAGCGATCCCCGAACCGCTCGACGTACTGCTGGAAGGCGCGGAAGAAGTCGGCGTGCTCGGGCGCGGTCGCCAGGCGGCGCATCAATGCCACCGGATCGGCGTTCTCCTCGAAGCTGCGCGCGAGCGCCGGCGTCTCCGCCACGCGCCGCGCCAGCGCCATGACGCGGCGGGCGGGCTCGGTCGAGATGATCCCGCCCTCGCCGCACAGCAGATCGTTCGCGAGCGTCGATGGCGCGCCCGGCAGCCACTTCTCGATGAGCCGGCACAGCACGCCGAAGAAGATCATCGCGAAGAAATCGTTGACGAGCGGCGGACGCCAGTGGCGAAGGAGCGAGTGCTCGAGTCCGCGGTAGACGGCGAGCAGCTCTTCCTCGGAGCGCGATTCGAGGTGGGCGTCGGTGAGCGGGGCGAGCGTCGCATCGACGCGCGCGTGGAACGCCGGGATCTCGGTCTTCAGCTTCCACGATTCGCGGACCATGCGCAGCACCATGCGCGCGAGGCGCGCGAGGTCGAACAGCCGGCTGCCGGCGCTGGGCGGCGGCGGCGGGTCATCGAGGGCCTCGCTCACCCCCATCATCTTCTCCATGTACCCGCGGTTGAACTCGAATCCCGGCAGCAGCGCCAGCGCGCGGTACCAGTTGAGCAGGTTGTAGTAAACGCGGCCGCGTACCAGCGCGAGCATGTTCGCGAACACCAGCTGGTGGCTCTCGATCAACGGCTCGGTCACGCCCATCAGCCGGCAGAACTGGCGGTACACGTCTTCGTAGACGCGGCGCGCGAAGCTGAAAGTGAGAGGCGTGGTGACGCCGCCGTAGCTCTCGATGATGTTGCTGTTGTCCCACACCCGCCGCTCTCCGCGCGGCGGCGTCGCGCCCGTGTCCGCGCGAGACAGGGGCGCGAGCGTCGTGATCGGGCGCGTCTGGAGCACGACGAGATCCCTCGGGCGTTCGCCCCCGGAGACCAGCGCCCACTCGATGTCCTGCGCCGCTCCCAGGATCCCGGCGAGCGATCGCACGCATCCGGCCACGCGGCGCGCCTCGTCGTCGCTCAGCGCCGCGACGTCGCGCACCGGGGCCGGAACCTCCTCGGAGCGCGGACGCCCGCCCGGCGCGCCGCGAAGCGCGCGGTCCTTGTGCGCCACGGTGGCCGCGACCTCCGGCATCGCGCGTGGCCCGAACCGCACGTGGTAGGCGTCGGCGTCCAGCTCTCCGCTCACCAATCCCTCGCCGAGGCCGTACACGGCGCTCACCACCGCGGTATCGCGATCGCCGGAGACCGGGTCGGCGGAGAAGGCCACCCCCGAGACATCGGGGTTCACCAGCTCCTGGATCACGACCGCCATGCGCACGCCGCCCTCCGTCGCGTCCCGCTCGGCGCGATACGCCGCGGCCCGCGCGAGAAACGCGGAGGCCCATACCGAGCGGAGCGCGTCCATCAGCGCGCGCTCGTCGGCCGCACGCACGCCGAGCACGGTCTCGAACTGGCCGGCGAAGGAGCTGCCCGAGCCGTCCTCGGAGGCCGCGGAGGAACGCACCGCGACCGTTGCGTCGGACAGGCGCTGCGCGGCCAGCGTCTCGAGGATCGCGGCGCGCAGCTCGCCGGGAATCTCGAGGGCGGCCACCTCGGCGCGCCGCCGCCCCGCATCCGCTTCGGAGCGTGGCCACGGCCGCCCGCCCGCGACCCAGCGATCGAACGCTCCGGCGGTCACCACGATGAATCGCGGCACGCGGAAGACCGGGCTCGCGGGGTCGCCAGACGCCTGCTCCGCGATGGTCAGCAGGCGGGCGAGGTGGTGCCCCTTGCCTCCGATCTCGGAGGTCGGGGGCGGCGCGACTCCCGGCCCCGGGACGAACACCCAGTCGCGCGCGCTCACGGCCAGATCCGGTGAACGATGAACGGAACCGTGCCCATCGCGAGATAGGTCGAGAACATCCACAACTGGCTGACGCGCTCGACCGCGAGCTGCGAGGCCAGATCCGGCCGGCGCATGAAGCGGAACGCCGCGACGGCGCCCAGCCCGCCCGCGAGAGCGATGATCGTGATCTCGAGCGGGCCGCTCCCGACGTGCCGGAGCGCGAGCACCGCGGTGGTCGCCGCGGCGGCCATCAGCAACAGCCACACCACGGGCGCCGCGCGCAAGCCCCAGGCGCGCGTGTAGCTGTCGACGCCTTCGCGCTCGGCTCCCGGCCAGCGAATCTTGCGCCCGATCTCGACGAGCATCCCGTTCAGGAAGGTCACGGCGAGGAAGTAAACGAGGCCCGTGGGCAGGTGACGGCCGACGGCCAGCCAGTCGAGCCCGGTGGTATAGGTGTCGATCAGCGGCATGATCGCCATGTGGGTGAGCAGATAGGCGGTCGGGTGGGCGCGCAACCATTCGCGAACGAAGAACTCCCGCGTCATGAGCGACGCCCACACCGCGACCACCGCCATGGGGATCAACATCACCGGCAACATGACGGCGTTGAGGGCCACCGCGGCGAGGAGCGCCACGCTTCCGATCGCGCGCAATTCCCTCAGCGTCATGAGCCCGCGCGGGACCGGCAGCTCGGGCCGGTAGCGCCGATCGACGTCCTCGTCCTTGTGCTCGTCGAGCACCCGCAGGCTGAAGAAGAAGACCAGCGCGGTGAAGACGCCGACCCCGAACCGAGTCCATGGAATGAATCCCTCGGCGCCGCGAGCCATGCGCGAATAGGCCGCCGACGAGAAGGTGAAGGCGGCGATCAGCGGCGCGAACCCCGCGAACGGAATCCGCTCGCGCTGGTAGGCCCAGAAACGCGCGGCGAGCCCTGCGCGGCGGCCGTTGGACATGCTAGGCGCCGGGCGGTCGTCCGAGATGTTCGTGGGCGCGCGCGAAATGACCCGCGCTCAGCGCGCCGGCGATCGACAGCTCGCCCCCCAGCACCACCGCCGCGCAGATCTCGGCGAACTTCGCGGCGTGTCCGGTTCCCTCGCAGCCGATGAGCCGCAGGCACTCGGCGGCGGTCGGAAGCCGCGTGCCTCCGCCCACCGTGCCGGAGATCAGGTTCGGCAGGTCCACGCCGCAGTAGAGATCGCCGGTCTCGGTGAGCTCGAACCGGTTCGTGCCGACCGCGGCCTCGCTGACGCACGCCACGTCCTGGCCGCACGCGAGGTACATCGCCGCGATGCCGTTGGCGAAGTGGCCGGTCACGCCGATCGAGCCGCTCTGCACGCCGCCGATGAAGCTCATCCGCCAGTAGTCGCACATCCGCTCGGGAGTGGTGTGGAGGTAGCGCTCGACCAGCTCGCGGGGAACCGTGACCTCGGCCATCACCTTGCGGCCGCGGGTGTGCATGAAGTTCAGCGCGGTCGCCTTCTTGTCGCCGGACAGGTTGGACTCGAGGAACCACTGGCGCGGAGCGACCGGAGTCCGCGCGACCAGGTCCTGGCAGATCGCGTCGGTGCAGAGCGTCACCATGTTCTGCCCAGAAGCATCGCCGGTGTCGTACGAGAACAGCAGGTAGACGGTGCGGGTCTCCATGTGAATGTGAAAGTCGATCAGCTTTCCGTGCCGGGTTCGAGTCGCCGCCATCTCGCGGAAACGCTCGAACTCGCCGCTCGCCCACGCCGCGAAGCGGCCGGCGTCCGCGATCGAGCCGAAGACGAAGCCCGGAGCGCGCTGCACGTGAGCGATGGTGGTGAGACACGACGCGCCTCCCGAGCGCGTGATGAGCCGCGCCCCGCGCGAGTAGCTCGCGACCAGCGCCCCCTCGGAGGTCGCGAGCGGCACGTAGAAGTCGCCGTGGGCGTTGAGACCGTTGATGCGCAGCGGACCGATCAGCCCGGTCGGAATCTGGGTCATCCCGATGAATTGCTCGATGTTGCCGCGGAACTCTTCGGGGTCGACCTGGGGCTCGCTCCCTGCGAGGTGCGGGAGGGTGATTCCGCGCGAGCGCAGGAACTCGAGGCGCTGGTCGCGACCCGCCGCGGTCGAGTCTTTCACGGCAGGGATGTCGGGCGGGATCGGGCGCGCGGACTCGGTGGTAGGGGAAAGCCGCGCCGCAAGCGCGTCTGGCGATCCCTGCCATCCGAGGCGGCGCGCGATCTCGGCGGCCTGCTCCCTTGAGACCGGCATGGGCGGGACTCTACAGGGGCCGCGGTCGCGGGTACAGCGGCATGCTGGCCAGCTGAATCGGATCGCGGGCTACGCGATCGCGCCCTGCTCGCGCGTCGCGAGCGCGACGATCGCGCGCCTCAGCCCCGGGTGCGCGTCGAACCGCAGCACGAACTCCGACTCGCGCCGCCCGCCCTTCGCGCGGATCACCGCCACCAGCGCGCGGCGCGCGGCGGTACTCCAATGCGCGACGCCGGGCAGCGCGCACACCAGCGGCGCCCAGCGCCTCCACGCGAGGCGCTCGCCCGTGCTCCACGCGCGCAGCGAGCGCACGCCGAGCAGTGCGCCCGCCTCGCGGGCGCACTCGCGCTCGCCGCGCTCGCGATCGGAGCCGAAGCGCCGCGCCAGGTACTCGGTGACGCGCAGCCCAACGCGCGGCAGCGGCAACAGCCCGAGCACGTCGTCGCGCGTGCGACCGACCTGAAAGTAGATGTGCGCGGCGGCGAGCCGCCGCAGCGTCGCAGCGTCGCTGCGGTGGCCCGGCGCCCGCTTCATGCGCTTCAGCTCCTCGCGCATCAGCGCGAGCACCGCGCGCTCGCGCGCGCGGAAGCCGAGCTTCTGATAGAACCACCAGGCGCCCGACTCGATCGCCTCCGCGTTGTGGTGCCCGATCTGATAGGGCGGCACCATGAACGTGTCGGCGCCGAACAGGTGGCGGCACATCGCGAGCACCCGGCCGTAAACCGGCCCGGCCTCGGCGCCGCGATAGGTCTCGAACACGTTGTACGCGACCTCGCACGAGCCGAACAGCGCGCCGGTGAGCACGTAGCCGATCGGCACGCCGTTCTTGAGCGTGAGGAAGCCGTACACCGACTCGAGCAGCAGCCGGCGCTCGGGGATCGCGCCGATCATCGCGAACGCGAGCCCCTCGCCGCAGTCCACCATCCGCACGTCGCGCGGATCGCCGTACGAGAACACGTCGAGGTCGCGGCTGCGCGTCACCATCGCGGCGCGCGCCATGTCGATGAGCCGCGCGCCCTCGCGCGGCGCCACGGCGCGCACCGAGAGCGGCTGCTGCCTCACCGCCTCCGCGATCACCGGCCGCTCGCGCGAGAGCGGGGCGCGCTGATAGACGACGCGCCGCACCTTCGTCTTCGCGTGGGTGCGCGATGGGCCGCCCGCACCCGCGCTCAGCCGCATCGGCGGATCGAGCTGGTCGTAGAGGATCTCGCGCGCGAAGTCGTCCATCCCGAGCGCCGCGAAGCGCCGGATCAGGAACGCGGCATCGGTCTCGTCCGGTCCCTTGAGGCGCTGCACCCACTCGCGCACCTCGAACTCGTACTCGTCGAGCCCCGGCTGCTCGCTGTAGTGCGCGAGCAGCGGCAGCAGCTCGCCGAGGCGGTCGGCGTACTCGAACTCCTTCCAGTCGATGCGCAGCCGCTCGCCGAAGCGGCGCGCGAGCCATCGCGCGGTGGGGGCGAAGAAGCGAAATCGGATCTCGGTGCCCGCGATGCCGCTGTCCGCGAGCGCGCGGGCGTGGCGCCGCAGGTCGGCGCGGCGATCGAAGCGCGCCAGCATGCGCTCGATGCGGGCGAGCACCGCCCGATCGTCGGGATAGGCGCGCATGAAGCAGAGCGCCTCGTGGAGGCGCAGCACCTCGCGCGCGGATGCGAGGCGCGCGCGCTCGAGCGCGCGCAACACGGCGAGCTTGCGTGCCGCCGCGCCGCCGCCGAACTCGGGCTTCAGCCGCTCGAGGGCCGCGAGCGTCGCGGCGGGCGTTGCGCTCGCGCCGCGCTCACCGCGCGCGCCCCCCGCCCGCCCGCCGCGCTCGATGCGCCCGCTAGGTGCGGCCATCGCCGGGCGCGGCGTCCTGACTCTGATCCCACGGCTGCTCGGAGGGGATCCAGCCCTGCTCCGGCATCAGGATGTCGGCGTGGCCGGTGATGCGGTGGATGCGCACCGGATACACGTCGCCGTCCACCGTCATGTGGTCGTAGCGATAGGCGGACGGCCACACGTAGGCGGCGAGACCGATCAGCACGAGCAGGAAGAACAGCCGGCGAAGGAAACGTCCCATGTCAGCGCACCCAGCGGTTGAACCAGGCCAGCTCGCGCATGAGGCGGTCGGCCTGGTGGTGGTATTCGCGATAGCCGTGAGGCTCGCGCGGGTAGTGCACGAACTCGGTCGGCACGTTGAGCGCGAGCAGCGATTGATAGAGCATCTGGCCCTGCGGGTATGGCACGCGGCGATCGTCCTCGCCGCTGAAGACCAGCGTCGGGGTTTTCGCGTGCAGGATGTAGCTCGACGGCGAGGAGCGCGCCCACAGGTCGGGGGTGGCCCACGGGAATCCCTCGAAGTCGTACGCGCGGTACTTGTGAATGTCGCTCTGCCCCCAGTGCGCCGCGAGATCCACGGCGCCCGCGCTCACGCACGCCGCCTCGAACCGGTCGGTCTGCGTGATGGCCCACGCCGAGAGGTAACCGCCGTACGAGTGGCCGAACACGCCGAGCTGCCGGCCGTCCACCAGCCCGCGCGCGATCAGGCTGTCGAGGCCGCTCGTCACGTCGCGCCAGTCCTGGCCGCCCCAGTTGCTGCGCGTGCGCACCATGAACGCCGTGCCGTAGCCGCCGCTCGAGCGGAAGTTGGGCATGAAGACCTGGTAGCCGTTGGCCGCGAAGTACTGCGCCGTGGATTGGAAGCCGAGCGTCCAGCGCTCGGTGTATGGGCCGCCGTGGAGCAGCACCAGCGTCTTGAGCGCGGCGCGCTCCGGCGCGCCCGCCGGGCGCAGCAGCACCCCCTCGACCCGCACGCCGTCGGTGCCGGTCCAGCGCACGCTGCGCGTCGTTCCGAGCGCGAGCCGCGCGACGCCGGTATTGAGAGCTGTGAGCGCGCGGCCCGGCAGCCCGACATGATCCGCGATCCAGATCTCGGAGGGCGCGGTCGCGCGTGATTGCACCCACGCCGCGCGGCCGTTCGCGGCGATGGCGGGCGTGCTCGCCGTGCCCGCGCGGTCGACGCCGAGCGTGACCACCGTGTCGCGCGCGGCGACCGAGGCGAGCGTCGTGCTCACGCCCCGATCCGCGTGGAAGTAGAGCGTGTCGCCGGAGGGATTCCACGCCGGCATCTGCGCGTCCTCGTCGAAGCCCGCGGTGAGATTGCGCGGCGCGCCGCCCGCGACCGGCACCCGCCAGAGATCGGTCTTGCCAACGTAGACGTCGCGATCGTGCCCGGTCGCGAGCGCGATGGACTTGCCGTCCGGCGACCACGCGAAGGCGCCGCCGATCACGCCCAGCGTGCGCACCGGTCCGCCCTCGGCCGGGACGATCCCGATATCCTGCTCGTTCGAGTCGTCGGGCTTCCCGGTGGGGCTCACGATGAACGCGATGAGCCGCGAATCGGGCGACCATCGCACGTTCCAGATGTAGCGATCGCCCGACGTGAGGCGGCGCTGGCGCCCGGTCGCGACGTCCACCACCCACAGGTGCGGGTACTGGAGCCGCTCGTCCTCGACCACCTGGTCCCACTTCTTCTTCCGCCACTCGCGGATCTGCCGCGACAGCGTGTCGGTCATCACGTACGCGAGGGTGCGGCCATCGGGCGACCACTTCACCTCGCCCACCGCTTCCGCGTAGCTGCCGAACGCCCACGGCTCGCCGCCGCGCAGCGACATCATCCAGATCGCGGGCTTCGCGTCTTCGCCGGTGCCGCGGTTCGCGACGAACGCGAGCGTGTCGCCGCCTGGCGAGAACGTGGGGCTGATGTCGGCCTTGGGGTGGCGCGTGAGCCGGAGGGTCTCGCCGCGCGCGAGATCGGCGAGCCACAGGTCCGGGTTGCTCGTGTTCTCGGCGGTGTCCATGGTGGTGACGACGAACGCGAGCTTCGTTCCGTCCGCCGACCAGTTGAGATCGGAAAAGCTCTTTAGCGTGAGCGCGTGCTCGAGCCGGAACGGCTCGGGGCGCGCGGGGGCGGCGGCGTTCGCGGCCGTGAAGCCTGAGAGCGTGAGGCACAGCATCGCGACGACCTGAGTGCGCACAATGGGCTCCAGGGAGGAAGTGCGGCGTGAGAGAGAGGAACCGGGCCGGAGATTAACGAACGGGGGTCCGCGAACCAAGCGCGGCCCCGAGCCTTCGCCTGAGCGCCGACGAGGTGTCGCCCAGAGCGCTCGCAGCTGCGTAGCAGGCGAGGGCCTCGGTCGCGCGCCCGCGGGCGAGCAGCGAGTCGCCGAGCGTCACGCGTTCGGCCGCGCCCGCCCGCCGGAACTCGAAGGCGAGCAGCGACGGATCGAACGCGAGCAACGCGAGCGGCGCGACGGCATCCGCCGCGCGAAAGTCCTCGATGCGCACCACGCGCGCGGCGGTGTCGCGGCACGCCACGCGCAGCCCGGCGCCGATCACCGTGTCGTAGAGCACGCCCGGCGGCAGGCCCAGCGCGACCGCGCGCCGCGCCGTGCGCAGCGAGTCGCCATAGGGCTCGAGGGTCGCGAGCATCTGGCCGGTGACGGCCGCTGCGTCTCGGAAGAACGCGTAGTTGGCGTGAGCGTGCCGACCCGCGCCCCGCGTGTTCGGAAGCGGGCGGTAGACCGAGTTCGAGCCGTAGCTCACGAGCGCTGCGGCCGCGAGCAGCGGCGCCGCGAGCCACGGGCGCATGCGGGCGAGCACGAGCCCGAGCAGCAGGCTCGTGCCGAGCGCGGCGATCGAGAAGTAGTAGCCGCGCCAGCGCTCGACGATCACCGCGACCGGAAGCGCGCCGACCAGCATCACGGCGAGCGCGAACCCGATCGCGGCGCGGGCGGGCGGGTGCGCCCCGCGGGCCGCGGCCGGTCGCGGCGCGATGAATGGCACGAGCAGCGCGAGCAGCGCCGGAAGCGCGAGGCCGAGCGGGACCTCATGCCACGCCGCGGCGATGCCGGCCGGCGTGTGGGGCGGCGCGAAGGTGGATGCGAGATCGGCGGGCAGCCGCCACGCGTTCATGATCTCGGCAGGCGACCACACCGCGATCGCGCGACCCGCCGGCCACAGCGCGCGCACCAGAACCGCGACGACCAGGCTCGCCGCGAGCCCCACGAACGCGGGGCGCAGGCGCGCGAGGCGCTCGCGCGGCGGCGCGCTCGGCGTCGCCGCCCATTCGAACGCCGCGAGCGCGAGCGCGAACGGCACGGCGGTCTCCTTCGAGAGCGCGGCGAGCGCCGCCGCGAGGCCGGCCGCGGCGTGCCGCCCGCGCTGGTAGAGCACCAGCGCCGCCGCGCACCAGAAGAGCGCGATCAGGTCCTGCGCGCACGAGATCCACGAGAGCAGCGCCCCGCCCGGCGGAAACAGCACCAGCGCCGCGAGCGCGAAAGTCGCGACCCGCGCGCCGAGCCAGCGGCGGAGGAACGCGAAGAACAACGCGCCGGATGCCGCCCAGGTCGCGGCGTTCACCACGTGATATCCGACCGGAGGCAGATCGAGCACGCGGCCCCACAGCCAGAAGTAGAGTTCGCGCGAAACCGGGCGATAGAAGCCCGGAATGCCCGCGCGGCCGCTCAGCAGCTCGAGGAACGGCAGGCGCTTCGCGGCGTCGAGGAGGATGTAGTCGTCGCCCACGAAACGAATGCTGAAGCAGCGCGTGAACAGCGTGAGCGCGAGCACCGCAAGCAGCCCGAGCGCCAGCCACGGCAGGCCGTCGCGCGCGGGCGCGGGCGTCTCGTCGCGGGGTTTCGATCGTCGGGAGGGTGGCATGGTCGCGGTCCGCGCCACCTTGCACGCCACGCGGCGCGATTGCCACCGAAAATGGGGAGGCGCGTGACTCGCGGGGCCGGCACCGACCGAAACCCGCGCGTGATCCCGGCGCCGGGCGCGGAGGCCCGCCCGGCCCGGCATTGCTCAGCGATCGCCGGCGTTCGCCGCGGTCTCGCTCTTCACCACCACGCGATGTGCGATCGCGTGTCCGCCTTCGTCGCGGTAGTACACCGTGACGTGAGCGCTCTTCTCGATCTCGCCGACGGTGCTCATCTCGGCGTGCCGCGTGAACATCTTGGTCGCGGGTTTCTTGCCGCGCTTCTCGACCGTGATGCTGGTCTTGTCGAGCGCGGTGACGTAGCCCGTCCACTGCCGAAGCGTGTTCTTCGCCTTCGCCGACGGCGCGCCGTCTGCCTTCGCGGCGATCGCCGGTTTCGAAGCGATCGCACGCGCGGCGAGCGCGGGCGCCGCGATCGAGCATCCGATCGCGATCAGGGCGACGGCCAGCGACCCCATTGCGTGCTTCCGACCCTGCTGCATTCCCCTCACCTCCCTCCTCGTTTCGGGAGCAGGGCGCCGCGCAATCTAGGCCGCGCCGGATTCAGGAGTCAAGCGTTTGGCCGCGATTTCAGCGGGTGGAAACGACGTCGTCGCCGGCGTACACGGCGTGGACGGCGGCCTCGCGATGCGGCCGCCGTGTCCCGCACGTTCGCGTCCGCGGCACGTTCGCGCTCAGCGCGCGGGCTTTCGAACGCCGAGCTTCTTCATGCGCGACTCGAGCGTGGTGGGCTTGAGCCCTAGGATCTTCGCAGCGCCGCGCGGCCCGCTCACGCGCCCGCCGGTGTGACGCAGCACCTCCGCGATCGCGTCGCGCTCGATCTCGGCGAGCGTGCGCAGAGCGGGCGGCGCGGCGTCCGCGCGCGCGACGCCGGCCGCATGCGGCCCGGCCTGCGCGCTCGGACCCGCGGGCTCCTGCGCCCCGGGATCGCCGGTGGCGTCGGCGCCGGCCTCAGGCGGAGGCGCTCCTGCGCGCCGCGACTCGCGTTCTTCCACGGCTCGCATGATGGAGACCGCGATCGCGGCGTGCTGCGCGGACGCCGCGAGCAATCGCAGCTCGTGGTCGCCGAGGCGATGGCGCGAGAACACCGCGAGCACGCCCAGGCAGCGCTCCGCATTTCCGATCGGGAATGCCGCGAAGCTCGCGATGCGGTGGGCCGCGAGCCACGCCCGATCCGCGACGCCGACCTCGGCGACGCGATCGCGCTCGACGAATGGGGTGCGGGTGATCGCGACCTGCCCCACTTGCCGCGCCCCGAGCGGGAAGCGCCGGTACTGCCCGTCGGTGCGGGTGGTGACGCCCGCGCTCGCGGCCAGGTGCAGGCAACGGCTCTGGTCCGGGCACTCGGGGCGCATCGCGCAGGTGGCGCATGAATCGCCAGGACCCATCAGCCAGACACGGGCGAGGGCGGCGTCTGCCGCCTCGCAGACGAGCCGAAGGACATCGTCAAGCAGTTCTTGTCTAGTTTTCATGAAATGGCGCGAGTCTCTAGATGGTTAGCTGCGAAATAACGTGAGTCACGAAATATCGTGAACACAGTACATAATGCCGCGCAGATCAGGAAGCCAATTATTTCAATGCTCGCATGTGCACTGGATGGCTCGTTCGTCGCACTTCTTCGCCCAACCCGTGTGATTCCTCCCCGTGTAGAGTGCCGCCGATGGATCGCCGCGACTTCATCCGACTCATGGCGCTGCAGGCCGCCGCGTGGTCGCTGGGCTGTGGCCGGCGCGAGGGCGGCGCACGCGGGAGCCGTGGCTCGCCGGTAGCCGACAGCGGCGCATTCGGGACGCGAGACGCCGGCGCGTTCCCCGAGAATCCGTTCTCCGGCCGCTGGATGGGCGACGACTTCACCGCCGGCCACCACCTGCGCGACGGCGAGCTGCCCTCGCTCGCCGGCGGCGCGAAGCGGCCGAACGTGGACGTGGTGGTGGTGGGCGCCGGCATCAGCGGCATGGTCGCGGCGCGTGCGCTCGCGAGGCGCGGTCGCCGCGTGATGCTGCTCGAGCAGGCGAGCGCGCCGGGCGGCAACGCGAAGTCCGCGAAGTGGGCGGGCATCGAGTACTCGATCGGCGCGGCCTATCTCACGAGGCCCAATCCCGGTGACGCGCTCGAGACGCTCTATCGCGAGATCGGCGTGATGGATCACGCGGTCAAGGTGCCGAAGGGCGAGGCGCTGTTCGGCGGCCGCATGATGGACGACTTCTGGAGCGGCGAGACCGACCCGCCGCACGCCGCCGCCACGAAACGCATCCGCGACGCGTGGCGCGCGATCTTCGAGACGCGCTACCCCGAGATCCCATGGACGCCGCGCACCCGGGGCTGGACGCGCGAGCAGTTCGAGCGCGCGGATCGCGAGCCGTTCACCCGCCTGCTCGAAACGCTCGATGCGCCGCCCCAGGTGCGCATGTTCTGCGAGTACTACTGCTGGTCGTCGTTCGGCGGCTCGGCGTCCGAGGTGTCGAGCTATGCGGCGCTCAATTTCCTCACCGCCGAGTTCGGCGACATCCTGGCGCTGCCCGGAGGCAACGCCGGGGTTGCGCACGCGCTGGTCGCGGATCTCGAGCGCGTGGGCGCCTCGTTCGCGACCGGCCGGCTCGCGGCGTCCGTGATCCGGCGTCACGACGGCGTCGAGGTGGTCGCGGTGCGCGGGGGGGAGGTCGAGCGTTATCCGGCGCGAGCCGCGGTGCTCGCGATCCCGCGCTTCATCGCGAAGCGCGTCGTCGAGAATTTCCCGGACGACCGCGCGGCGATCGCAGCTGGCATGAAGTGGCGAGCCTACCTGGTGGCGAACGTGCTGCTCGCGCGCAGGCCGGGCGCGTCGTGGTACGACGCCTACCGGCTCGAGCCGCTCGATCCGCACGCCTCGAGCTGGACCGATCTCATCCTCGCCGACTTCGTGGCATCGCCGAGGGGCGACCACTCGGTGATCACCGCCTATCGAGCGCTGCCGTTCGATGGTGGGCGCGCCGAGCTGCTCGCCGACGAGGACTACCCGCGGCATCGCGACGCGATCCGGCGCGACCTCAAGCCCTGGCTCCACGCGCTCGGGCTCGCGGAGCGCGACATCGTGGACATTAACCTCGCGCGCTGGGGCCATCCGCTGGTGCTGGCGCAGCCGGGGCAGCTCGCGGGCGGCGCGCTCGACCGGCTGTCCGCGCCGCTCGGGCGCGTCGCGTTCGCGCAGCAGGACCGCTACGGCGTGCCCGCGATCGAGAACGCGATCGCCGCCGGATTCGCGGCGGCAGACGAGGTGGAGGCGATGCTGGCGTAGCGGGCGATCGCGCCGGCCGCGCTCGTCGCTCGACCGCGAATCCGCCTACTTCCCGCGCCGCTTCGCCCCGAGCGCCCGCACCCGCTCGAGGTCCAGCACGCCCTTCGCGCCCCAGCCGCGCGTGCCGGCGGGAATCTCGGGGCGGAACGACTCGTAGAGCGAGAACGCGCGCGCCGCCAGGTCGCCGGGCGGGAGCGAGGCCGCCAGCGCCTCGAACGCCTCGCGCACCGCATCGAGCGAGGTTTCGAACTTGCCTGCGAGGTAGCGCTCGACGCTCTCCGCGGTCATCGGCTTGCCGTCGTGCAGCGCGCGCAGCCCATCCGGGGTGCGCGCCGCCGGGATCGCGCGGCTCATGAGGTCCACCACCAGCGTCTCGCCGGGCTTGATCGCGCGTTTCGCCTTCGCGGTGTCGGCGGCGCCGCGCGGGGTGAAGATGCCGAGGTTAAGGCCCTTCGACTGCGCGTTGAGCCCCGCCAGCGACTTGCCGAGCGTGAGCGCCTCGCCGCGCGCGAAGCCGAGGCGCTCCGCGACCACCGCCGCCCACAGCGTAAGCACCGGCGCGCGGTTGATGGTGACGCTCGTGACCTTCTGAGCCATGGCGGGATACTAACTCACGCGCACGGGCGCGGGCATCGGCGCGGGGCCGGGCGCGCGGGGCCGTCCGCCCGCGCCGGCACGCGCGCGCGCCTACCGCGCGCCCCCGCCCGCGAGCTGGATCACGCCGCGCACGTACTCGACGATCTCGCCGAGCGCGGGATCGGCGGCGAGCGCGGCGGGCTCCACGCGGTCGAGCGCCCGCCTCGCCCGCTTCACGTCGCCCTGCGCAGCGGCGATCAGCGCCTCATATGCGTACGCGCCGCCCCCGCCGTATCCCGCGGCGCGCGCGCGCCGCAGCGCCGCGCGCGCCTCGTCGAACCGGCGTGTCTGCACGTAGAGGCGAATCAGCGCGCGCCGCGCCATGGTCTGCGTGCTGTCGAGCGCCATCGCCCCGAGCAGGAGGCGCTCCGCCGCGGGCAATTGGTTCACGCTCGCGGAGACCGAGGCCTTGCGGATCAGGCCCAGGGCCGCCTCGCTCGCGGGCATGCCGATGCGCGCGCACAGATCCCGCGCCCGATCGAACCGGCCCGCCGCGGCGTCGGCCTCCATCAGCGCCGCCGCGACCGGGGCCGCGCCGGGCGCGAGCTGCTCGGCCCGCGCGTAGGACTCGACGCTCGCGTCCACGCGCCCGAGCAACAGCTGCGCGGTCCCGTAGTGCAGGTAGAGTTCGGCGTGCGCCTGCTTCCCGGCGGGAGTCTGGCTCCCGCGCAAACGCACGGCGCGCTCGATGTCGATCGCCTTCTCGTACTCGGGGATCGCGAGGTCGGGTCGCGACCTGGTCAGCCAGCGATCGCCGAGATCGCAGGCCATGTCCCATGCCGGACGCGCGGTGTCGAGGCTCGGGAGCGGCAGGTTCACGACCGCGATGCCCACCGCGAGCCCCGCACCCAGCGTGATCGTCGCGGCGCGGGTGCGCGTGCGGATCAGGCGCAGCGCCTCCGCGATCGCGAACGCGGCGAGCAGCGCGGCGGCCGGGACCAGGTGAACGCGGTAGCGATCGGTCACGAAGAACGGCGCGATCGCGAGCGTCATCACCGCGAGGTAGCCGATCGCGAACCGCGCGCGCCCGCCCGCGCGCCACGCGAACACGAGCCCCGCGAGCGCCAGCGCTCCCAGAAACGCGAAGCGCCCGACAAACGGCAGGCCGATCGGGCCGAGCACGACGCGAAACTCGTCGATGTCCTCGATCTGCGAGTACTCGCGCCGGTTCCACATCATCGCGAGCTTGAATGCCGCGAGCCGCAGGGTCTCGATCGGATGCGTGCGCGCCCAGGTGGTCGCGCGCTCCGCCCAGAATCGCGAGCTGGCGGTGGGACCGAACGCGATCCCGGTGACCGCGCGCAGGTAGCTGCGGCCGTCGCCGTCCATGCCGCCATCCTGGTTCGGATCGTGGTGCTGAATCGGCGCGTAATCGCCCGCGGCGACGCCCACGTAGCTCCCGATCGCCTCGGGGTTGTTCCCGACGAACAGGTTGAAGCCGAGGTTGTACGTGAACGGGATCCACTCGCCAGACACCGCGTAGTTGCGGATCGCGGCGGGCGCGCACACCGCGGCGTAGACCGCGAGCACGAGCGCCACGCGCCGCGCCGCGTCCCGCGCGCCCGATGCGCCCTGGAAGATCAGCAGGGCGAGCGGGATCAGCAGCGCCGACGCCGTCGCCCGGCCCTGCGCCAGCAGCCCGATCAGCACGCCCGCGCCCGCGAGCGCCGCGCGCCGCGGGGCGGTCCATGACTCCCGCACGACCACCCACAACAGCAGCGACTCGATGAAGAACAGCAGCGATTCCATGAGCACGAGGCCGTCGAAGAACACCGCCATCTGGTAGCCCGCGACGAGCATCCCGATCGCGAGCCCCGCCGCCGGCCGCGTGAGCCGCCGCGCCGCGTCGGCGATCAGCACCGTCGCGGCAGCGCCCCACGTGGCCTGGACCAGCAGCACCGAGCCCATCGCGTCTTTGAACACGAGGCGCAGCAACGCGAGCACGTAGGGATAGAGCGGGCCCATGTAGAACGGGTTGCGCCCCATCGGCCCGACGCGCAGCAGGAACGCTGACCACTCCCAGTAGCACAACGAGTCCGCGTTGAGCGATCCCGCGAGCTGCGAGTGCGCGAGACGGCGGAGGTAGAAGAAGCGCCACGCCCACGCCGCGATGAAGAGCGCGAGCAGGAGCCATGGCCATGCGGGGGCGGAGCGTGCCGGAGTCGCGGTGGGGCTTGCCACGCTGGATCGAACTCTTGCCATGCCGCGCATGGTAGCCGATGCGTGGGAGCTGCTCACCGGCAGCTGGCTCGGGCTGAAGCGTTTCGCTGCGAGAGACGGGGAGGGCGCGAGCTACCGGATCACGACCGCGCGCTTGACCAGCGTGCGCTCCGACTGCGTGAGCTTGAGCCAGTACACGCCCGGCGGCGTGCGGCGTGACTCGTTGAGGCGTACGAGGTGCCGCCCCGCGCCGAGGTCGCCCACCTCGCGTTGCGCGAGCTGACGGCCCGCGATATCGAGCAGCTCGAGCGAGGCACGTCCCGATCGCGGCAGCGTGAACGCGACGTTGAGCGCGCCCACGGCGGGATTGGGAAGCGCACCCTCGAGCGTGAGAGCGAGTGCGGCGGGGACATCGACCCAGGTCTCGGTGGTGAATTGCTCGAGGCCGGACTCGAGCCAGCCGAGACGGTACGAATAGCGCTCGCCGGCGGCGACGGTGCGATCTTCAAACGTGAGCCGACCGCTGCCGTCGAATGCGGCGCGGCCGAGCGCGGACCAAACCTCCCCCTCGGGTCGGCGGTAGATCGTGGCGTCCAGCAGCGCGCCCTCGGAGCCGCTCCAGGTGAGCGCGACGCGATCGGGGAACGCCTCCGCGCTCACGAGCGAGGCCAGCGTCGGCGTGGGGCCGTTCCCGATATAGCGCTGGGCGTAAATGTGATCTTGGTCTCCGTTCTTGGAATTGTTCCACGCGACGATTGCACCGCCGTTCGCGTCCGCGCTAATGACCATGTCCTGCTGGTGATATGATCCCGAAGTCGGGTTCACGAGGGCCGAGCCTGAGCTTAGCCAGCCCGCTGCCAGCGTTCCCGTCGCGGTGAGGTGCTGCACGAAGCCGTGATTTCCGGTGTTGCTGGTCTGCGCCTGGAGCACCACGTACGCACCGCCCGCACCATCGGGTGCGATGATTGGGGAGAACTGGAACCCCGGGGTATCACTCACCCGCGCTCCGTTCAGTCCCCAACCGGGCGCGATCGTGCCGTTGGGACGCAACCGCTGCGCGAAGGCGACGGTTGCGCCGATGCCGACATGGCCATACCACGCGAGCAGCACACCTCCCGCACTATCCGCGGCGACGCTGGTGAGGAACTGCTGATCAGGGAGGGTCACCACCGGGAACCCACTCGCGGGCCACCCGGGGGCGAGGGATCCGTCGGGGAGGAAGCGCACGGCATACACGTCATCGTCAAATGCGGTCGCGCCGTGACTCGATCCCCAGCCGAGGTAGGCGCCCCCATTGCCATCGGGGACCACCCCCCAGATCT
>JBGPFC010000036.1:0-38021 GCA_041483195.1 Candidatus Eiseniibacteriota bacterium | reverse complement strand
CGTGGCCCGGGGCGAGGTCGACCGCCGCCGAGGGCGTCGCGGATCCCTTCGCAGGCCGGCCGAAACGACGATCGACGCGCACCACCCAGGATCTCGGATCATGCGCGCCGACGTTGCGAATACTCGGACAGGCTCCTAGGCGGCTCCTGCGTGGTCCGATAGGCCCGTTGGCTCCGAGTTGCACTGGCTCGCAGCGAAACCCCCCAACTGGCGGCGTGGCAGCGGCCCGAGCGATGGGTGCGGCTCGGCCGTTCGGGCTCGCATCCTGCTCGCCCTCACTGGCGCGAGGCCTCGCTCCGCCGTCCGTGGCTCACGCGAGGCCTCGAGCCGCCGGGCCGCGCCCATCGCTCGCGCCGCTGCCTCGCGGAGTGCGCGGGGGGCGACACCATTGTCCATCGGCCCGCTGCCGCGTGTCTCGGGTCCATCGCGGGCGAACTGTCGAACGAGGGCTCGCTGAATTTCGAGTTGGTGGGAATACGGGAATTTGTATTCGTTTCTTGATCTGTTTCGCGGGGCGAATCATACATTGCAAAAGAAGGACACCGATTGGGGGGTTCGCGGTTGACGCAGTCAGTGTGGATATGGCTTATTACGCCGAGCGGGGTAAGTGTTGTCCTCGGAAAATCACATCAGGAGGATTGCATGGCCAAGAAGCGTCGCAAGCGTACCGCCTATACCGAAGCGCAGCGTACGAGCGTCCTCGCCGCGGCCCAGAAGGAAGGGCTCACGGCGATCCAGGTGCAGAAGAAGTTCGGCGTCACGCCCGTGACCTACTACTCGTGGCGCAAGAAGAAGGGCGTGGCCGCCCGCCGCGGGCGTCGCGCGGTGGTTCGCGTGGCCAAGGGCGGGGGCAACATCGGCAATCAGGTTCGCGCCGAAGTGCAGGCGCGGGTTCGCCAGATCATCCCGGAGATCGTGCGCGGCGAGGTCAGCAGCTATCTCGATTCGCTGTTCTCATCGCGTCGCGGCCGCACGCGCAGGGTCTAGCGCGTACGCAGCCGATTGGATCCGCGCGGCCCGGGGCGACCCGGGCCGCGCGAGTTTTTCCGCGAACGCAGCCTGACACCACGCTCCCGAACCTCTTGGAAGCGCGCTGCAGCGCTCCAAGGAACTCTCGAGCGCGACTGAAGCAGATCTGAAGAAGGACGTTGCGGCCCGTGACGAGCTTGGGCTACCGTACGAGTGAGCGAGGCAGGCCGTGCCCGGCTCCATGCCCCCGGGAGCCACCACCCGGCACTCTTGGCTTCATCGCAAGCGCCCGCCTCGGGGTCAGCCGCTCCCGCTGCGAGTCAACTTTCTCCAGCGGCAGGAGCACGTCATTCATGCTTGGTCTGACTGCGTCGCCCATCCGCTCCTCCGCAATCATTCGACGGGCGATCGGGCTTGCACCGCTTCCGCTCTTCGTACTGTGGGCTATGGCCGGAGCCGTTCGAGAGAGCACGGCCGCTCCGCTTTTCGCCGCACCCTTTCTTTCCTTCGATACGGCGGAGGGCGCCCGATTCGTGGCGATCGGGGACCTGAACGGTGACGGGAGGCCCGACCTGATCACGGCGAACGAGTACGCATCCTCAGTGTCGGTGCTGCTCGGCAACGGCGACGGGACCTTCGGGACGAAGACGGACTTCGGGACGGGGGACCATCCCAGCTCCGTGGCAATCGGCGACCTTGACGGAGACGGAAAACCCGACCTGGCAGTGACGAGCAGCGGCCCCACCGTCTCGGTGCTACTCGGCAACGGCAACGGGACCTTTGGGGCGAATACGGACTTCTCCACGGCGAATAATCCAAAATCCGTGGCGATTGGGGACTTGAACGGGGATGGGAAGCCGGACCTCGCAGTGGCTGTCGGCGCGGGGGTCTCGGTGCTGCTCGGCAATGGAAACGGGACTTTCGCGGCAAAGACCGACTACACAACAGGGACCGCTCCCTTCTGCGTGGCGATCGGGGACCTGAACGGGGACGGGAAACCCGACCTGGCGCTGGCGAACGGGAACTCCAACACGGTCTCGGTGCTGCTCGGCAACGGCAACGGTACTTTCGGCGCGAGTACGAACTTCCTGACGGCGAACTACCCCCAATCCGTGGTGATCGGGGACCTGAACGGTGACGGCAAACGCGACTTGACGACGGCGAACGGGTACTCCGACGCGGTGTCGGTGCTGCTCGGCAATGGCAACGGCACCTTCGGGTCGCACACAGAATTCGACACGGGGAGTAGTCCGGTCTCGCTGGCGCTCGGGGACCTGAACGGCGACGGGAAACCCGATCTGGCCACGGCGTCAGGCTCCACAGGGGTGTCGGTGCTGCTGGGCAATGGCGACGGCACCTTTGGGATGGACACTCAATTCGAGGCGGGGAGTGGCTCCTTCTCGGTTGCGATCGGGGACTTAAACGGGGACGGAAGACTCGACCTGGCGACAGCACGCGTGAACTCCAATACGGTGTCCGTACTCCTGGGCAACGGCAATGGAACCTTTGGGACGAACGTGGCTTTCGAAACCGGGCGGAATCCCATCTCCGTCGCGATCGGGGACCTGAACGGCGACGGAAAGCGAGACCTGGTGACGGCCGATGATTACTGCTGCTCCGTGTCGGTGCTGCTCGGCAACGGCAACGGGACGTTCGGGGCGGCGACGGACTTCTTCACCGAGAGCGGTGGAAATCCCTCCTCCGTGGCGATCGGCGATCTGAACAGGGATGGAATACTCGACCTTGCGGTGTCGAACTACACCTACGGCAAAGTGTCGGTGCTGCTGGGCAACGGCGACGGGACTTTCGGGAGTGACACGGACTACGTGGCGGGGGGCGGGCCATCATCGGTGGCGATCGGGGACCTGAACGGGGATGGAAAGCTCGATCTGGCCACGACGGAAGGCTCCAGTGCGCTGTCCGTGATGCTCGGCAATGGCGACGGGACCTTTGGGACGAAGACGGAGTACGGAACGGGGAGTCATCCCCGATCGGTGGCGATCGGGGACCTGAACGGGGACGGGAGGCCCGATCTGGCCACGGCGAACCAGTACTCCAGCTCGGTGTCGGTGCTGCTCGGCAACGGCAACGGGACATTCGGGCTGCACACGGACTACGCGACAGGAAGCTATTGCCTCTTCGTGGCGATCGGGGATTTCAATGGAGATGGGAAGCTCGACCTAGTCGGCGCGAACTACCCGGCCCGCACGGTCTCGGTGCTGCTCGGCAGCGGCGGCGGTACCTTTGCGACGAAGACGGACTACGGGACAGGGGGCTTTCCACAATCCGTGGCGACCCGGGACCTGAACGGCGACGGCAAGCCCGACCTGGCGGTGGCGAACTGGGGCGACGCAACAGTGTCGGTGCTGCTCGGCGACGGCAACGGCGGCTTCGGGGCGAAGATGGACTACGGGACGGAAAGTTCTCCGGCCTGGGTGGCGATCGGGGACCTGAACGGCGACGGCAAGCCCGACCTGGCGGTGGCGAATATGACCGCCAACACCGTGTCGGAGCTCGCCAATATCGGGGCGGGCACCACGGGCGTCGGCCCGGCGCTTTCGGATCCGCCGCGGAGCTTCCTGCTCATGTCGCCAAGGCCCAATCCCACGCCGGGCGCGACACAGATCAACTTCCTGATTCCGGAGGAGTGCTCGGTCACGGTCGAGATCTTCGACATCGCGGGTCGCAGAGTGCGTTCCCTGACGACGACGCAGACGCTGCCCCCCGGTCCACACAGCCTTGCCTGGGACGGTCGGGATCGCTCGGGATCGGCGGTACCCAACGGGGTTTACCTGGCCAGAGTGCGGGCGGGAGACCATGCAGGGATCATGAGGCTCGTGGTCGTGCACTAGGCGGGCGGGCCAATCGCCCGAAGCGCTGCTCCGCGAATCATGGGCGGCTCCGAGCCGCGACGAGCCCGCGGTCTCACGCCTCGCCTGGCTTCACTCCCGCGGCGCGAGGCCCGACGCGGCCTCGCGGTCCAGATACCACTCCCGGTCGCGCAACAGCCGCGCGGGCACCTCGCGGGGGTTCGCGTCTCCCTCGAGCGCGCGTGCCACCGGACCCGCCTTCCCCGCTCCGGTGGCGAGCACCAGCACTCGCCGCGCCTCGGCGATCGCGCGCGGAGTGAGCGTGAGGCGCCGCGCCGGCGGCTTGGGGCTGTCCGCCACCACCGCCACGCGGCGCGTGGTTTCGTCGACCAGCGGCGACCCCGGGAAGAGCGAGGCGGTGTGGCCGTCCTCCCCCACGCCCAGGATCAGCAGATCGAGCGGGCCGGTGAGGTGCGCTTCGTATTCCTCGGCGGCGGCGGCGAGGTCCGCGTAGTCGCCCTTCATGCGATGAACGTTGGCGGGCGGAATGCGGGCGGGATCGATGAGGGTCTCGCGCGCCAGCCGGAAGTTGCTGGCGGGATCCTGGGGGGGCAGCGCCCGCTCGTCTGCGAAGTAGACCCGCACCCGCGTCCAGTCCACCCGCCCGGCGAGCGGCGCGCTCGCGAGCGCGCGATAGGTCGCCTCCGGCGTGCGTCCGCCCGAGAGGCCTAAGTCGAATCGCCCGCGTTCGCGGATCGCGCGTGCCGCGGCATCGGCAATGGTCTCGGCCGCGGCGCGGGCGAGCGCGCTCGCGTCGCCGAACACGTGGATCACGCCCGCCGCCGTGCGCGCCCACGCCGCGCGAGGGTTACAGCTCGCTCCACGCGTTCCGGTCGCGCCGCACCATCTCGGCGGCGCGCTCCGGCCCCCACGAGCCCGCTTCGTAGTTGGGGAAGTCGGCGGGCGGATGCTCCTCGAAGTAGCGCAACAGCGGCGTGATCCACGCCCACGACGCCTCGACCGCGTCGCGGCGCGAGAACAGCGTGGCATCGCCGCGCATCGCGTCGAGCAGCAGCCGCTCGTAGGCCTCGGGCGGCTCGCCGCCGAACGCCTCGAGGTAGTTCATGTCCATCGCGACCCGGCCCACCGAGAGATCGAGCCCCGGGATCTTGGACGCGAACCGCAGCGAGATGCCCTCGTCGGGCTGGATGCGCAGCGTCAGCACGTTGGGCTCGAGCTTCTCGCACACGTCGTCCCGTCCGAACAGGCTGAGCGGGATGCGCTTCATGTGAAGCGAGATCTCGGTGACCCG
Organism: Candidatus Eiseniibacteriota bacterium; assembly: GCA_041483195.1. Classification (GTDB taxonomy): domain Bacteria; phylum Eisenbacteria; class RBG-16-71-46; order RBG-16-71-46; family RBG-16-71-46; genus WS-2. Next base: position 32,930 of record JBGPFC010000036.1, on the reverse strand, counting down.
TTTCTTGAGCTTCTTCCCGGTGCGCAGGTAGAACGGAACGCCCTGCCAGCGCCAGTTGTCGATGAACACGCGCAGCGCTGCGTAGGTGGGCGTGACGGAATCCGGGGCGACGTTGGGCTCGGCGCGATAGCCGCGGTACTGGCCGAGCGCGATGTCGCGCTCGATCGTGTCGGCCCACGGCATGCGCAGCGCGTGGAGCACCTTGAGCTTCTCGCCGCGGACGTCGTCGGCGCCGCCGGTGGTGGGCGGCTCCATCCCGGTGAGCGCCAGCACCTCGAGCAGGTGGTTCTGCACGATGTCGCGCAGCACGCCGGTCTCCTCGTAGAACTTGCCGCGGGTCTCGATCCCGACCGTTTCCGCCGCGCAGATCTCGACGAAGTCCACGTAGTTCCGGTTCCAGAGCGGCTCGAAGATGCTGTTCGCGAACCGGAATACCAGGATGTTCTGCACCGTCTCCTTGCCCAGGTAGTGATCGATGCGAAACGTCTGCGACTCGTCGAGCACCCGCGCGATCAGGCCGTTCAGCGCGCGCGCCGATTCGAGGTCGCGCCCGAACGGCTTCTCGACGATCACCCGCGTCCACGGGCCGCCGTCTGGCGCTTGGATCAACCCCGCGCTCTTCAGCCGGTGGAGGATGGTCGGGAAGTCCGAGGGCGGCACCGCCAGGTAGTAGAGCCGGTTCCCATCGAGCCCGCGCTCGCGGTCGAGCGCCGCGAGGCGCGCGGACAGGCGCTCGTATGCCGCCGGATCGGCGAACTCGCCCTCGCAGTACTCGAGGGTGTGGCCGAAGTCTTTCCACACGTTCGTGTCGATCGGCTTGCGGCGCGAGAAGTCGGCGATCCCCCGGCGCAGGTCCTCGCGGAAACCCTCGGTGCCGAGCGCGCGCCGCGCGAAACCCAGCGCCGCGAACCGCTCCGGCAGCAGCCGGCCCACCGCCAGGTTGTAGAGGGCGGGCACCAGCTTGCGGCGCGTGAGGTCGCCGCTCGCGCCGAAGATCACCATCGCGCAGGGCGGCGCGAGCCGCGGAGCGCGGGGAATCGTGTCCGGTACGATCGCCTCGATGCGCGCGCTCATCGCGGCGCGCCGCCCGGTGGCGCGATCCTCGCGGCGCCGCCCGCGCGGGACGGCCGCTGCGCCGGCACTACTTCGCCTTCACGGCGTGGCCGCCGAACTCGTTGCGGAGCGCGGCCAGCACGCGATCGCTGAAGGAGTCTTCCTGGCGCGAGCGGAAGCGGCGGAACAGCGAGAGCGCGAGCACCGGCGCGGGGACGCCGCGCGCGATCGCCTCGTCGACGGTCCATCGCCCCTCGCCCGAATCCTCGACGTAGCCGCGGATCTTCTCGAGCCCCGGGTCCTGCGTGAACGCGCGTTCCGCGAGCTCCAGCAGCCACGAGCGCACCACGCTGCCCTGATTCCACAGGTGCGCGAGCCGCGCGAGGTCGTACGGGTAATCGGACGCCTTCAGAATCTCGAAGCCCTCTGCGTACGCCTGCATCATGCCGTACTCGATGCCGTTGTGGATCATCTTCGAGAAATGACCGGCGCCCGAGGCGCCGACATGCTGCCAGCCGTCCTTCGGCGCGAGCGAGTCGAGCGCGGGCTTGAGCCGCGCGATCGCATTCGCATCGCCCCCCAGCATCATGCAGTAGCCGATCTCGAGCCCCCAGATGCCGCCCGAGACGCCGGCGTCCACGTACGCGAGCCGGGCGGCGGCGAGGCGCTCGCCGCGACGGCGCGAGTCCTTGTAGTTCGAGTTCCCGCCGTCCACCACCAGATCGCCCGGAGCGAGCAGCGGCAGCAGCTGATCCAGCATGTCGTCGACCGGCTGGCCGGCCGGAATCATGAGCCACACCACCCGCGGGGCCGCGAGCGCGCCGACCAGCGCGGGGATCGTGGCCGCGCCCTCCGCGCCGTGCGACTTCGCCTCCTCGATCTTCTCGGGGCTGCGGTTCCACGCCACCACGCGGTGCTTCGCGCGCGCGAGGCGGATGGTCATGTTCAGGCCCATGCGGCCGAGGCCGACGAATCCGATGTTCATGTGCGCTCCACGGGGGTCGCGGCGAGTGTATTCGGGCGATACGAACCGCGGGATGGTGCCTCGCGCGGCAGCGGCGCGCAAGCGCGGAGTCGCACCATCCGCGAGCGCCGCTTCAGCCTCCGAGCGAAGTGCCCTCGGCGGTCGCCGCCAGATTATCGATGGGCGTCCGATGCGGGATGCCGACGGTGCTGGGGAGCGCGAGCGCGCAGCCGAGGCCTCCCACCAGCAGGCACGCGAGGCAGGCGAGCCCCGCCGTGAGTCCATGCGCGTCGGCGAAGGCGCCGACCGGCCCGATCAGCAGCGCCCCGACGCCCCACGCTGCGCCCATCAACAGGCTGGAGATGGTGGAGGAATGACGCGGCGACAGCTCCTGACCGAGCACGACGTTCACCGGCAGCGACGTCTGGAGCACGAAGCCCCCGAGGATCAGGCACGCGAGGCCCGGCAGATCCGGCAGGAACAGGAACGCCAGGAAGAGCGGCGTCGCTCCGATGAACGACATCACCACCACGCGGCGACCGCCCCAGCGCTCGGCGAGCCAGCCGCCGAAGAAGCCTCCGACCGCGCCGAGCGCGAGATACGCGGTGAGGATCGCGCCGCCCGCCGCGACCGAGAACCCGTGCGCGTGCAGGCGCAGCGGCAGAAACGTCATGAAGCCGTACGACACCGCCGAACGGCACACCACCGCGAAGTAGAGCAGCGTGAGCGGCCGGAGCACGGGCCGCAATTCGCGCAGCGCCGGGCGCGCGCCGCGATGGCGATCATGCGGCGCGACCCGCGCGAACCACGCGAGCAGCAACACGCCCACCACCAGGCCGGGAATCGCCGCGAGCCAGGTGCGCTCCAGCCCCACCGCGCCCACCACGCTCACCGCGAACAGCGGCCCGAGCGCGAAACCCAGCGTGCCGCCGGTCACGAACATCGACATCGCGAGCGCGCGCCGCGGCGAGAGATCGCCCGCCAGCACCGCGGCCTGCGGATGAAACGACGCGACGCCGAGCCCGCCCAGCATGAGCAGCGCGACCAGCGCCCCGAAGCTGGGCGCGAGACCCACGCCGCTCAGGAAGATCGCGGCCACCGGCGGACCGAACGCGATGAACCATGGGCGCCGCAGCCGGTCCGCGATCATCCCGAACAGCACCTGCGCGAACGAAGACGAGAGCGCCGCCAGCGCGACCAGCGTCCCGACCAGCGTCAGGCTCAGATGGAGCTTGGCGACCAGCAGCGGCAGGAGCGGCGAAAAGAAGCTCGAATACGAATCGACCGTGAGGTGGCCGAACGAGAGGAGTGCGAGACGGGGGGTCAGGATGCGCCGCATGAGGCGCGGAAGATATCACACGCAACGCGGCGCGACGGCCGGCCCAGGGGGCCCGCCGCCGCGTGCTCCGCGATCAGGTCGTGCGGTGCAGAATCTGCTCGAAGCGCTGCACGTACTCGCGCGTGCGCTCGACTTCGTGACGCGCGCGGTCCAGCAATGCCGGCGCGCCGCCGAGCTGCTCGTCCTCGGCCATGTGCTCCATCTCGCCGAAGACCTGCGCGCACGCGATCGCGCCGATCGTGTCCGACATGCCCTTGAGGCCGTGGGCTTCGAACTCGATGCGCCGCGCGTCGAAGGCGATGACCGCTTCCTGCAACCGCTCGAGCCGGGGCGCGATGTCGGCGAGGAAGGTCTGGATGAGCGCGCCGCGCAACGCGGGGATGCCCATCGAGGCCTCTTCGAGCCGCGCCGTATCGAGCGGCGCGAGCGGGCCGGGCTCCGGCTTCGCGGCGGCATTCGGCGTCGCGGCGTTCGGTGTCGCCGCGGCTTCCTGCGTAGCGGGGGCCTCCGCATAGGGTCCCGCCCATGGCGAGCGCGCGGCCTGGCGCCCGGATTCGGTCTGCGGCGCGCCGCCATCGTGCGGCACCAGGCTGAGTCCGGGCGCGGCCGGCGAGGTGTCGGAGCCCGGCTGCGCATCGCGAGCATGCTCGCCCGCGATCGGCGCGGCCCCCGGCTTCGTGGGATCCGGCCAGATACTCACGCCGCCTTCTACGGTCGGCCGGGTCCAGCGCTCGACCGCCGCGCACAGCTGGCCGAGATCGATGGGCTTCGACAGGTAATCGTCCATGCCCGCGGCCAGACAGCGCTCGCGCTCACCGGGCTGGACGCTCCCGGTCATCGCGATGATCGGCGTGCGCGGGGCGCCGTGCTCGCGGGCGCGAATCGCCTTGGTCGCGCGGTAGCCATCCATGACCGGCATCTGGACGTCCATCAAGATCAGGTCGTAACGCTGACGGTCGATCGCTTCCAGCGCCTTGGTCGCGTCGATCGCGACGTCGATCGTGTACCCGAGCCGGCGCAGCGCCCAATCCGCCACCAGCTGGTTCACCGCGTTGTCCTCGACCAGCAGCACGCGCATGCGCTGGCGACGCGCCTCGGCCAGCGAATGGCGCGTGACCAGCTCGTGCGACTCCGCGCCGGCCTGCGACTGATGAATCACCTCAACCAGCGCCGAGTAGAGCTCCGTCCACTGGACCGGCTTCAGCAGATAGCCCGCGAAGCCCAGGGTCTTGGCGCGCGCGGCATCGCCGCGGCGGCCGACGCTCGTCATGAGCACGGTGATCGTGCTCTTCAAGTGATCGTCCGAGCGCAGCGACCAGCCCAGCTGCTCGCCGTCCATGTCGGGCTGCTGCATCTCGATCAGCGCGACCGTGTAGGGTTCGCCGCGTGACGCAGCGCCGCGCAGCTTCGCGAGCGCGTCCTCGCTGTGCTCGGCCTGATCCGCGCGGCAACCCCACGCCGCGAGCATCTCGACCAGCGACACCCGCATCGCGCGCGAGGGATCCACCACCAGCACGCGCAATCCGCGGAGCTGCACGTTGGGGTGTTCCGGCACCGGCAGGATCGCCGGCTGCTTCTCGAACGGCAGCGTGAACCAGAACTTGCTTCCCTGTCCCGGCTGGCTGTCCACGCCGATCTCGCCGCCCATCAGGTGCGCGAGCTGGCTCGAGATGTTGAGCCCGAGCCCGGTGCCGCCGAACAGGCGCGCCGTCGAGTTGTCGGCCTGCACGTAGCCGTCGAACGCGCGCTTCGCCTGCTCCTCCGTCATGCCGATCCCGGTGTCCGCGATCGTGAACTTGAGCTTGACCCGGTCGTCGTCTTCCTGCAGCCGCTCGATGCGAATCCCGACCTCGCCGGTTTCGGTGAACTTGATCGCGTTGCCCGCGAGGTTGAGCAGCACCTGCCGCACCCGGCCCGGATCGCCCTTGAGGCGCGACGGCACCTCGTGGTGGACCTTGCACTGGAATTGGAGGGACTTCTCGTTCGCGAGCGGCGCCATCAGCATCGCGACCTCTTCGACCGTGACCCGCAGGTCGAAGTCGAGACTCTCGAGCGGCAGCTTGCCCGCCTCGAGCCGCGAGAACTCGAGGGTGTCGCTGATCAGGTGAATCAGCGCGCGCGACGAGTTGTGGATCACCTCGACGAAGTTGCGCTGGTCGTTGTCGAGCTCGGTCTCGAGCAGCAGTTGCGTCATCCCCATCACGCCGTTCATCGGCGTGCGGATCTCGTGGCTCATCGTGGCGAGGAAGTCGGTCTTGAGCTGCGCCGTGGCGCGCGCCTTCTCGAGCTGAGCCGTGAGGTCTGAGACGCGTGCTTCGGATTCGGTGCGCGCCTTCTCGAGCTTCGCGGTCAGGTCCGCGACCCGGGTCTCGGCATCGGCGCGCGTCCGGTCGAGCTGCGCGGTGAGGTCCGCGGCCCACGCCTGGGATTCGGTGCGTGCCCGTTCGAGCTTCGCGGTCAGGTCCGCGACCCGGCCATCGGTTTCGGCGCGGGTCTTGTCGAGCTGCGCCGTGAGTTCCGCGACCCGGCCATCGGGCTCGCCGTGCGCCTTGCCGAGCTGCGCGGTGAGCTCCGCGACCCGGTGCTCGGATTCGGCGCGGGCCTTGTCGAACTTCGCGGCGATCTCCGTGACCCGGCTATCGGATTCGGCGCGCGCCTTGACGAGCTGCGCGGTGAGATCCGCGACGCGCGCCTCATGGTCGGCACGGATGGCCTTCAATACGGTGGAATCGCCCGGCGCGGTCGCGGCGAATGGCTGGTGCGGATCCGCCACCGCGGGCGCCGCGATCGCACTGGCGTCGGCCGCGGTGAGCGACCCGTTGGCGGGGCGCGCGGATCCCACGTAAACGAATTCGCCGTCCATGCGCTGGATGCGCCGCGCGCGGACCGAGACGCGAACCGGCGCCCCCCCGTGCGGCGAGAGAACAACCTGCTCCTCGAAGGCGAGGGTCGGGCGGCGGAGCAGGTGGCGCACCACGCGACGACCGAAGGGGATGCGATCGGCCGGGGCGAGCAGCGTGTGATAGGGATGGCCCAGCAGGTCGGCCGAACGCGTGCCGAGCATCGTCTCGGTCGCGGCGCTGATCCACGCGAAGCGACCCGACGCGTCGCAGCAGAAGATGACGTCCGGGGAGGACTCGAGAAGTTCGCGCAGGCTGATCGCGCCCGATTGCGAGACGCCCGCGAAGCCCGACGATCCGGATCCGTGTCTGTCGCTCATGTGTCCTCAGAGAGGTCGAGATGAAGTGCGCCGACCCCGGCTGCCTGCCTGACGACCTGGGTCGCGGACGCTCCTTGTCCGAGAGGGTTTCGGCGGAGCGGGCCAAGGACTTGAGGGATTGTGCGGGGGGAGATCGGGGGGGGATGCTCTGCTTCGGAGGCGCGGCGGACGATCACCAAGGACAGGGCGACCATTATGGCGGAAGGGCGACGGCCCGAGTGAAATTCCGTTGACCTCCGTCCCCTATGGGAATATCTTTTCTGCGTCTTTCGTGCCCTGAACCTAGTTCGGAGTGGCGCCATGCGCATTTCCCCTCACCCGATCTGCGGTTCCTTCCGCGACCTTGCGGCCGCGCGCACCCCGCGCTGCCGCCGGGTCGTTTTGTCTGAGTGGCGAAGCCCCCGAAGGCGCGCCACCGCCCCACGAGGGAAAGCCGAAGGAGCGCTGAGATGAAGATCCACCGCAGGAAGAGTGCGCTGTTCGCCGCGCTCATCATGGCCATCGGACTGGCCGCACTGCCGCTCGAGGGGGCGGCGATCGTGATACGGGATCCGATCCACTCTCCGCCGCAGGCGGGGGATCCGGATGGACCTACGCCAAATCAAGTGAAGTGGATCATCTTGTGGGCTGGCCCAGTACCCCTCCCAATGCCTCTCCTGACTAGGGCGACGCGGGCTGCGTCTCAAGCTTCACCTCTGTCGGGACGGGCGACCTGGAACGCCTCTCGGAGCATTCGAAATGAATGATCTTCGGTCGCGCGTCTCAGCCCTACGGATGCTTCTAGACGACTCTGCGACGATTGTCTCGACATCGCCCATCGGCGAGGCAATCGTCGCGTGTTGCGCAGAACTCCTCGATTCGGGGGACTATGCTTCCCTCCTGGAGTTGATCGATACCGGTTCCCAAACAATTGATCTTGAGCCCGGAGAGGTGGGACTTCGTCTGGACGTCATGAAGGCAAGAGCCCTCACGTTCTTGGGCAAGCACGAAGCCGCGCTCTCCCTCATGACAACCCTGTATTCGACGAAGCGGAGCTTGCTCGCGGCGCAGCCAAGAACGCTCACTGAGTTGAGGATTTGTGAGGGCTCTTGTCTCGTTCAGCTCAACCGACTTGATGAAGCGGAGCAGAAGCTTCTGGCGGTTCGGGCCGAACTGCTGGCGGGGCCAGACAAGTCCTTGCTCGCTTCGTGTGCATTCAATCTTTCGTCTGCAGAATTGTTCCGAGGAAATCGTTCCGACGCCAGGCGCTACGTTCTTGAGGCGATTGTCTCCGCCAGACTGTGGGGCAGTCGCATAACGGAAGCGAACGCTCTCGAGAACCTTGGTCGAATTGAGAAAGATCTCTGTAGATGGTCAAGCGCAGAGGAAGCCATTCAGCAGGCGCTGGCGATCTACCAAGAAAAGGATGCTAGGCACCTCATCAGCATCGCGCAGCGGCTGCTCGCGATCGTTGAGTGGAAGCGGGGACGCTTGGCTGAAGCGCTCACCCTTGCTGAGTCATGCCTCCAATCCGCACAAGAGCTGGAGTCAACAATTCTCGAGTGGTACGCGTCGTTGCTCAAAGGAATGGTTCTTCTTCACCAGGGCGATTACGCGGGGGCGACACAGCTCTTTGCGTCGGGGAAGACGTGGGAGGTCCCGCGGTCTCATTCGAGGCCTTCATTGCTCACAGCAGAGTTTCTTGGCGACGCTTCTCTCGAGCAGGGTCGGCCCGACCAAGCTCTTGAGCGTTATGAGCAGCTCTGGCCCAAAGCCCTCGCTCTCGTTCCCAAGGGCGACATCGTCGCGGAGCTGCGGTGGCGGCGGGCGGAGTGCTATCTGCTGCTGGGTCGCGTCGAGCAGGCATACGACGAGGCGAAGACCGGGCTCGACCACTGCCGGGAGTTGGGCGATCGGTACGAGGAGGCCGCGACCTATCGCGTGCTGGCGCTCGCGGCGGCGGCGATCGGCCGGGCGCATGAGGCGAAGCAGCACTTCACGCAGGGCTTCGCCTACTACGACGACATCGAGACGCCCTACGAGTGGGGCAAGCTCTGGATGAGCTACGGCGACTGGTTGCGGGGGCCGCATGCCGCGGAGTTTGCGGATCCGCTTGGCGCGCTCGAGGCGTATCATGCGGCGCGCGATCACTTCGAGCGGATGGGGGCGAAGGCAAAGCTCGCGGAAGTGAGCGCACGCATCGCGGAACACGGCGCATCGCTCGATCCGGACCGCTCGTCCAGTCCCCGCCGTCACGCCGCGCGCAAGCCACGCCTTTCCGCCGACCTCGAACGCCGCGCGGCCTGGGCGCGCGAAGCCTTCGGCACGGTGACACGCCACCCGCACCTGCTCTCGCTGCTGGAAGACGTCGCGAAGCTCTCGAAGAGCGACGCGGCGATCCTGGTGCTGGGCGAATCGGGCACGGGCAAGGAGCTGGTGGCGGACGGCATCCACCGCCACTCGGCGCGCCGCGGCGCCTACATGCCGCTCAATTGCAGCGCGCTGCCCCGCGAGGTGATCGAGAACGAGTTGTTCGGCCACGTCTCCGGCGGCTTTACCGGCGCATTGCGCGACAAGCCGGGGCTGTTCGAGGTGTGCGACGGCGGCACCATCTTCCTCGACGAGATCGCCGAGATGTCGCTCGACCTCCAATCGAAGCTGCTGCGCTTCCTGGAATCGGGCGAGGTGCGCCGGATCGGCGCCGCGAAGAATCTCATGGTGGACACGCGCGTGGTGGCCGCGACCAATCGCGATCGAACGACGCTCGAAAACGGCGAAGGCTTGCGCAAGGATCTCTACTACCGCCTCGCCCAGGCGGTGATCGAGTTGCCGGCATTGCGGCATCGCGGCAGCGACGTGGGGCTCTTGATCGATCATTTCCTCGACGAGAGTTGCATGCAGGAGCAGAAGCGCGTGTCGCTCTCCGACGCCGCCTGGGAACGCCTGGTCGCCTATCCATGGCCGGGCAACGTGCGGCAGTTGAAGGCCGCGATGCGGCGGCTGGTCCTGCTGGTCCCGGAGGGCCACACCATCGCCGCCGGCGAGTTGAAGCTCGACGACACCAGCATCGCGACCTCGCTGCTCGAGGAGATGGAGCAGTCGGAGAAGCGCAAAGTGATCGAAGCGCTCGCTCAGACGCGCGGCTCGCGCACCGAGGCCGCGCGCATGCTCGGAATTCCCCGCACCACGCTCCTCAACAAGATCAAGCGCTACGGCCTGACGTAGCGCCGCGTTTCCCACCGCGGCTGCGCCGAGTTCCTCGCGGCGCCCCCCCGATCGCTCCGCGCTGAATCGTCAGGCTTTCGACACGCCCCGCCATGGAGCCCTCACCCGCCGGGGTGTAGAGTGCCGAGAAGAAAGTCGAAACTCTGCCCTCCCCTCGAACGTCTCTTCCGCGAGGCAGCCCATGCGTCTTTTCCCACCCATTCGATCGTTCATCCGGCCCGTCGTCGGCCCGCCGCCGGCCGTGCTCGCCATCGTCGCCGCGGTCGCGCTCGTGGCTTCGGCTCGCGCCGACAATTCCGACTGGCCGCGGCAATTCGATTCCCCGAACGGCTCGTTCGTGATCTACCAGCCCCAGCCCGAGGATCTCACTCGCGACCTGCTCAGTTGCCGCGCCGCGTTCGCGCTGCAGAAGAGCGGGGATGCCAATCCCATCTATGGCGTGCTGTGGTTCACCGAGCGCATCGCGATCGATCGCGACAGCAGCACGGTGACGGTTCGCAACCTCGACGTCACCAAGGTGCGCATGCCGGACATCACTCCGGCCGAGGCGGGCCGCTACGAGAAGCTGGTGGAGGATGAGGCCACGCGTTGGGACCTCTCGGGCTCGGTCGAGGAGCTGCAGGCGGGGCTTGCGGCGAGCGAGAAGGAGCGAGCGAGCGTCGCCAATCTCGACAACACTCCGCCCCACATTCTCTTCTCCACCCAGCGGGCGTTCCTGCTCGCCTACGACGGAGTGCCCACCCTGGAGCCGATCGACGGCTCGGACCTCCAACGCGTCTCGAACACCCCCTACGCGGTGATCTACGACCCGTCGAATCACTCCTACTACATCGCCGGCGCGAACCTCTGGTACTCGGCGAAGGATCCGCTCGGCCCCTGGAGCTCCATCCGCGAGGCGCCGGCCCGAGTGCGCAGGATCGTCCCCCCCGACACCTCCTCCGATGATCAGGTCGCGGGCCCCGCGCCGCTGGTGATCACCGCCACCGAGCCGACCGAGCTGATCTCGATGGATGGACCGGCGCAGTATGCCCCGCTGGTCGGCAGCGACCTGCTCTACGTGACCAACACCGAGAGCGACGTGGTGCGCGAGGTGCCGACTCAGGCGCTTTATGTATTGCTCTCCGGCCGCTGGTACCGGTCCGCTTCGCAGAGCGGGCCTTGGGCGTTCGTGCGCGGCGACCAGCTGCCCGCGAGCTTCCGCAAAGTGCCGCCCGACTCGCCGAAGGGGAACATCCTGGCAAGCGTGGCGGGCACGGATCAGGCCGATGACGCGGTGGCCGATGCCGAGATCCCTCAGACCACCGCGATCCAGCAGGCCGACCACAACTTCAACGTCAACTACGACGGAATGCCGCAGTTCGAACCCATCGCCCACACCCGCATGGAATACGCCATCAACGCTGACGCCGAAGTGATCGCCGCCGATGGCAAGTACTACGCGTGCGATCAGGGCGTCTGGTACATCTCGATCAGCCCCGACGGCCCGTGGCACGTGAGCGAGACGCGCCCCGTGCAGGTCGACGACATCGCACCCGACTGCCCGGTCTACAACGTCCGCTACGTGTACATCTACGATTCGACACCGACCGCCGTGTACATGGGCTACCTGCCCGGCTATCTCGGCTGCTATCCGTACTACGGCACGGTGGTTCATGGGACCGGATACCACTATCGGCCGTGGCGCGGCCGGCACCGCTACTTCGCGCGCCCGCTCACGTGGGGCTTCCATGCGCGCTACAATCCGTGGCTGAGCCGCTGGAGCTACGGCTTCAGCTACTGCTCCGGGTTCCTGAGAGTGGGCTTCCGCTGGCACTCGTGGCCAAACGCCGCGCAGCACCACGGACCGCCGATGTGGTTCGGCCCCGGCGGCTACCGCCGCCCGATGCTGGCCGCGGACCGGACGCCGCTACGAGTTCGCCGCCTCGGCCGTTCGCGACGGAGCGTCCCCGATCCGACGCCCGCGAATCTCTACAATCGCTCGCAGAACGTCGTGCGCGTCGACCGCATCGCGATGCGCATGCCCGTGCGTCCCACCATTCGGACGGAAGGTCGCGGCCCGATTCGACCCTCCATGCGACCCGTCGCTCAACCGGCTCATCTTCCCAACAATGTATTCGCGGGCAAGAACGGCCGGGTGTATCAGCGCGACGATGGCGGCAGTTGGAAGATAAAGCAGGGACGCAGCTGGATTCCGGCGCGGTTGCCGGTCGCGGCACCCGCCCCGTCCTATGCGCCGGGTCGCGAGGTGCGCGGGGGTTCGGCTCCGCAGCCCTCATGGCCGCCGGAGCAGCCTGTTCTGCCGCCGATGCCGGCTCAGCCTCCGGGCGGAGACGAGGGTCCGCGCCGCGTCGGTCCGCGGGCGAACCCCGCGATGCCCTCCAGCCCCGCGATGCCCGCGACGACTGCGCCGGGAGATCTCGAAGGCGCATACCGCGCTCGGCAGCGCGCGAACCCGGGACCTCCACCCGGTGCCGCCGCTCCGCAGTCGCCGCCTGAGTCTCAGCAGCCGGCGCCGGCTCCACCGGAACGCGAGAAGGAGCGGTCTCCCGCTAAGCGGAAACCCTAAACCACGAAGAGCGTCGGGCATCGCCCCGCGCTCCGCACCTCTGGCGGATTCGCGGCGCGTGCCCTTATAGTGCGCGCCATGACGCTCCCACAGATTGGCCCCTACCCCATCGAGCGCGAGGTGGGGCGCGGCGGCATGGGCGTGGTGTACCTCGGCCGCGACACGCGCCTCAATCGCCCGGTCGCGATCAAGGTGCTGCCCGACGCCTTCGCGCGCGACCCCGACCGTCTCGCCCGCTTCGAGCGCGAGGCGCGGCTGCTCGCATCGCTCACGCACCCGAACATCGCCGGCATCTACGGGCTCGAGGAATCCGACGGCAAGCGCTTCCTCGCGCTCGAATACGTCGAGGGCGAGACGCTGGCCGAACATTTGCGCCGCGGCGCGCTTTCGATCGAGGAGACGCTCGACGTGAGCCGCCAGATCGCGGGCGCGCTCGAGGCGGCTCACGAGGCGGGGATCGTGCACCGCGATCTCAAGCCCGGGAACGTGAAGCTCACGCCCACCGGCGAGGTGAAGGTGCTCGACTTCGGCCTCGCGAAGGGCGCCTCGTTCGGCGCCGACTCGAACCCCGACCTCTCGCAGTCGCCGACCATGACGCAGGGCGCGACCGGTGTGGGCGTGGTGCTCGGCACCGCGGCCTACATGAGCCCGGAGCAGGCGCGCGGCAAGTCGGTGGACCGCCGCACCGACATCTGGTCGTTCGGCTGCGTGATCTACGAATGCCTGACCGGCGATCAGGCCTTCGCGGGCGAGACCGTGTCCGACATGATCGCGCTGATTCTTCAGGGCGAACCCGACTGGTCGCGGCTGCCGGCGAAGACGCCCGAGAAATTGCGCGCGCTGCTGGGCCGTTGCCTCGAGAAGGACGCGAAGCGGCGGCTGCGCGACATCGGCGACGCGCGCATCGAGCTCGAGGAGTTGCAGGGCGCGCGCGTGTCGGGCTCATCGCGGGTCTCGGGCGCGATCGCGGCGGCGGCCGCGGCCTCGGCCGCGCGGCCGCGATCGCGCGCGGTGGCGCTGGCCGGCGCGGCCGCGCTGGTGGTCTCGGGCGCGATCGCCGGCGCCGTGGCGTGGAAGCTGGCGGTTCCGCGCCCGGCACCCGCGCCGCTGCGCTTCACGATTCAAGCCCCGCCGCGCGTGAGCCTGACCGGCGATCCCAACGAGAACGTGATCTCGCACGATGGAAAGACGCTCGCCTTCGTGGCCGTGGATTCGTCCGGGCAGGGCAGCCTCTGGCTGCGCCCGCTGGGGAGCTTCGAAGCGCGCGAGGTGCCCGGTACGCGAAACGCCGATCTCCCGTTCTGGTCGCCCGACGACCGGCAGGTCGGATTCTTCGCCGACAGCAAGCTCAAGCGCGTTCGGATTTCGGGCGGAAGCGCCGAGGTGATTTGCGATGCGCCGAGCGGACGCGGCGCGAGCTGGAACTCGAAGGGCACTATCGTCTTTTCACCCGCCTCGGGCGGTCCGCTGTTTCAGGTGCGCGCGAGCGGTGGCGCCCCCGAGGCGGCGACCGCGCTCGACACCGCGAACGGCGAGACCGCGCACCGCTGGCCCTGCTTCCTTCCCGACGGCGAACACTTCCTGTACGCGGCGTTGCCCGCGCGAAACGGACAATATCCGTGCTACGTCGGCTCGATCGTCTCGAAGGCGCGTACTCCGCTGCTCTCCGCGAGCGGCGCTCCGCTCTACGCGGCGCCCGGCCACGTCATCTTCGCGCGCGGCGAAGCGCTGCTGGCGCAGCGACTCGACTCAGGGCGACTCAAGCTGATCGGCGAACCCTTTTCGATCGGCGAGCCACCGGCAGTCACGCAATTTTCCGCATCACCGGGAGCCAGTGTCTCGAGCAACGGAGTGCTCGTGTGGCAGAGCGCCGGCAAGCTCGACACGCGACTGGTCTGGTTGGATCGCGCCGGTCACCAGATCGGAACGGTGGACATCCCGCTCGACCGCTGGGGCAGCCCCTCCATCTCCCCCGACGGCCGGCGCGCGATGCTCGAGCAGGGCGTTTCGAGCGGCAACAACGACCTATGGGTCGTGGATCTCGAGCGCGAGGTGACGAACCGGCTCACGTTCGAGCAGGGCAAGAACTTCACGGGCACCTGGTCGCCGGACAGCAAGGAGATCCTCTACAGCTCCACGCGGCGTGGCCCGCGCGACATCTATCGCAGGGCGGCCGACGGTTCGGGCACGGATCAGTTGGTGTATCAGTCGAGCGTGCCCTTCAAGGACGCGAGCGACTGGTCGCCCGACGGCCAGTGGATCTTGATTCAGCAGAACGGCGACCGAGACGGCTGGAACCTGTGGACATTGCCCGCCGCCGGCGGACCCCCGAAATCGTTCCTCGTGACGCCATTCGACGAGAGCTTCGGGCAGATCTCGCCGGACGGGCACTGGGTGCTCTACGTATCGACCGAGTCCGGCAGCCCGCAGGCGTACACCCAGTCGTTTCCCGAACCGGGGCACAAGCAGCAGGTGTCGAAGACCGGGGCATTCTTCGGAATATGGTCCCGGAATCGGCGCGAGATCTTCCTGATCCGACCCGACCTCTCCTTCGCGAGCGTGCCCGTGGAGTGGGGGCCGGAATTGCGATTCGGCAGTCCACATGAGCTGTTCCGCCTGGATCCGAGCTGGCAGGCGTACCCCGCCCCGGATGGCCAGCGGTTCCTGACCATCATCCCGGCGGTGAAAATCGTTCCCGGGATCTCGGTCGCCGTGAACTGGAACGCGGGACACGAGGAGTAGCGGCCGCACGCGGCCGCGCACCACGCGCGCTACGGCTTCTTCGTCTTCTCCGCGGCCTTCGCATCGGCCGCCGCCTGCTGCCGCGCGGTCCAGGGCGGCACGATGCCGTTCATGCGCGCATAGGCGATCATCTGGCCCAGGTGCTCGTGCGAGTGGGTCACGATGATCATGCACACCGTGGCCTTCGTGGCATCGCGGCCGTCAGGCCGCTTCGCGCGCGCGGCCAGCGAATCGTCGGGTGTGGCCGCGATCGCCTGCTCCGCCCACGCAAGCGAGGCCTTGAGCAGCTCGATGGTTCGCGGCTTGCCCGGCGGGCTCTTCTCGAGCCCGGGGAGGTCGAGGTCGGCCGGCGGCTTGACGCCGAACAGCGACGACAGCAGGTAGTCTCCGCCGATGACGTGAGCGAGCACTTCTCCGGTCGAGCGCACGCCCTTTCCGGGCCGCCAGCTGTAAAGCGACTCGGGGGTCGCCTGCGCCAGCTCGATCAGCTTCTGCCCGGCTTCATCGAGGCTCGCGATCATCTCGCCGCGGATGCCTTTGACCTGTGCGATGGCGTCGTTCGCGCGGGCGGGCGCAGTTGTCGCCGCGAGCCATCCCGCGCACATCAATGCCGCGATCCAGATCTTCGACTGCTTCACGAGCATCCTCCGGGGCTGGGGTCCGGCGAGCAATATCGGGCGCGCGGGGATGGAGAGTCAATCGAGATTGGCCAAGGCTCGCGGCGTCGCGGGATCGCGTGGCGGTGAACGTCCCGGCCCCGCCCGGCCGATACCCCCCCGACATGTTCCGCTCGAGCCCATGCGCGTCCTGATCGTTACCTTCGGATCTCACGGCGACCTCCACCCGTTTCTCGCGATCGGGCGGACGCTCGCCGCGCGCGGCCATGAGTGCGCGGTGGTCACCGATCCCTATTTCACCCGGGACGTCGCGAGCGCGGGGCTGGCCATGTACCCCGTGCGCGAGGCGATCTCATTCGCAGACCTGCTGCGCCATCCGCACCTGTTCCATCGCCACCACGGACCCGGGCTGCTGGCGAGCCGTTTCGATGCTGTGGCCCCGTGCGTCATCGAGGCGCTGCGGCGCGGCATCGAAGCGCACCGGCCCGACGTGATCCTCGCGCATTATGTCGCGATCCCGGCGAGCTGGATCGCGGAGGAGTGCGGCATTCCGCTCGCGACCGCGGTGCTGGCCCCGCTCGCGTGGCTCGCGCCCGACGACCCGGTGCCGTTGCTTCAGGTCGAGCCGGGCGCATGGCGCGAACGCCGTGCAAGGGTGCTCGCGCGCGCACTCGGCCCCGTGGCGCGCATCGTGTCGAACGCATGGGTGAACCGGATGCGCGTGCGCAATGGCTTCGCGCCGGCGCGCGATCCCATGGCTGGCGCGTTCCGGGGCGGCGACCTCAACCTCGCGCTCTGGTCCGAGGCGTTCCGGGGGCCGCTGCCGAGCGACCCCGCGCAGGGCGTGATCTGCGGGTTCCCGTGGTACGACGGCGAGCCGGGCGCGCGTCTCGAGGCGGGCCTCGAGCGATTCCTCTCGGTCGGCGAGCCTCCGATCGTCTTCACGCTGGGAAGCGCCGCGGTCCACACCGCTCGCGGCTTCTTCGGCATCGCGGCTCGGGCCTGCAGCCGCATCGGCCGCCGCGGCGTGCTGATCGTCGGCCGGGGCATCGCGCCGCCCGAGGAGCTGCCGCCCGGGGTGATCGGCGTTCCATGGGCGCCGCATTCGGCGCTCTTCCCCCGCGCGCTCGTCAACGTTCATCACGGCGGGATCGGCTCGACCGCTCAGGCGCTGCGCGCGGGGCGACCCACGCTTGCGATTCCCCACGCGTACGATCAGTTCAACAACGCGCTGCGGGTGATGGCGCTGGGCGCGGGGCTGATGCTGTCGCGGCATCGCATGACGGCGGCGCGGCTGGCGGAAGCCCTGGATCGCTGCATCGACGATCCGACCATCGCGGCCCGGGCGAAGACCCTGGGCGAACGCCTCGCCCACGAAGATGGCGCCGCGATCGCGGCCGATCAGCTCGAGCGGCTGGCGGATACCCCGCGGCGCGCGGCGGCATGAGGGGCGGGGCTGCCTCTGGCCCCGATTCGGGCCACTAAACCACCCGCGGCCCCAGACGACCGACGGCAACCCCGCGCCGGGCCCCGCCGTAGTGCGGTGCATGGCATCCCACCGCTCCTACCCCACCCTTGCCCTGGGGGCACCGATGAAGACCCGCCTGCTCGTTGTCGCAGTTCTCGCCCTCTTAGCCGCCCCGAACACCCCGGCACGTGCGCACGCCGCGGTTTGCAGCCACTTCCACAGCTCGTGCTGCAGCCCTCCCGCCCGATGGTCGTCCCGGTACAACACGCATGACGCCCGTCTCGCCATCACCACCCAGAACGGCGACGTGACCCTCGTTCTGACCGACGACCACGTGGCCATGCAGCTATCGGATCGCGTGCTGCGAAAGGTCCGCCGGGAGTTGAGGGACAAGCAGGACGACGGCGAAGACAACGTGCTGGCCGAGACCATCAAGACCGTGGTGATCAGCACCGTGCGGGCGTTGCTCGATCACAGCGTCGAGTGTTCGGTTCGCGATCTGCGGGACGTGAGCTACCGCCAGGGCCGCCTGGTCTTCACGACCGAGGGCGGCAAACAGATCTTCGACAGCGTGGACGTGAGCGACCAGGACGTGCTCGAGAGCTTTTCTGAATCCGACGCGCAGCTCTTCGTGCGCGAGTTCCACCGCTGCAAGGGCCGATTGCTCTAGGGCTCCGCACGAATCTCACGCAGGCTCGGCTGCGGTGGCTTGCGTGAGTCCTCGGCCCATCGAGGAACCAGTCCTCGCGCCGCCCAGGGCAGCAGGTAGCGCAGCACCCAGTTCGTCTCGGCGGTGAGCCGTCGCCACTGGGTGATCGGCGGCGGCGGCGGGAGCGGCTGCTTCCACGCGTCGCCGCTGCCCGCGAGTCCGATCGCGTGAGCGAGTGCATCCGCGATTCGCGCATGCCCGATCGCGTTCGCGTGGAATCGATCCCCGCTCCAGAACCGCAGGTCCGATCCGAGCGGATACGCGGCGAAGTCCACCAGGATCGCGCCGGTGTTCGCGGCCACGCCCCGAAGCGCCGCGTTGAGCGCGAGGATTCGAGGCGCGATCCAGCGCGCGACCGGCATGATCGGCGTGAGATCCGGCAGGGTGAAGGTCAGGACCGTCGCGCCGCGCTCGATCAGCGCCCGCTGCATGAACTCCACGTCGCGCGCGGCCGAGTTCGCGTCGAAGCGCCGCGCGACGACGTCGTTGGTCCCCGAGAACAGCGTGGCGAGATCGGGCCGCATCGCGAGCGCAGGCTCCAGCTGCTGATCGCGGATCTGGCGCGTGGTCCGGCCGCGGAGCCCGAGCTTCGCGTAGAGCAGCGAGCCCTGGGCACGGGCGATCCGCTCGGCGAGGCGGACGGACCACCCGCGATAGCCGCCGTTCCCGTCGGGATCGTCGATGCCCTCGGTCGAGCTGTCGCCGATCGCGACGTAGCGCTCGAAGCGTTTCGCGAGGATGGCGTCCATGCGGGTGATGGTAGCGGAGGGCACCGTTCGATGATGCGGCACTCGCCTGCCCGGCGCGGGTCATGAACATAGGCAAACAGCAACAAACAATAATAAACGTTGACTCGGCGCCAACGCTGCCCCACCATAATCGGTCCCGAGAGGAGGGACGCGCGATGTCAGAGATTTCAACCGACACGATCACGGCCCAAGGCGCCAATACCGGATTCGGACACTTCCTCGCCCTGATCCTCAGCGACCGCGAGCGATTCTTCGCCGAGGTCGCCGAGAGCGACGGGCTGCCCGGCAAGCTCACCTACTCGCTGTGCACGCTGCTCGCGCTGTGCGCGCTCTACGGCGCGGCGGCCGGCGCATACGCGGGTCCCGCGCAGGCGATCTCGGCGGCGATCAAGCTGCCCGTGCTGTTCCTCGGCACGCTCGCGATCTGCTTTCCCGGGTTCTTCGTGATCCAGGTGCTGGTCGGCTCGCGCCTGCGACTTCAGCAGGTGTTGGCGCTCGTGCTCGGAGCGCTCGCGCTCGGCGCGATCGTGCTCGCCGCGGTCGTTCCCATCACTGCCTTTTTCCTGCTCACCGGAGCCAACTACTACTTCCTCACGCTGCTGCACGTGCTCATCGTGCTGGGCGCCGGCCTCGTGGGAATGGCGGCGCTTCACGAGGGACTCGCGTTCGCGTGCGAGAAGCGCGGCGTGTACCCGAAGAACGCGATGACGATCATGAAGGTGTGGGCCGTCCTGTTCGCGTTCGTGGGAATCCAGATGGCGTGGGGCCTTCAGCCCTTCGTCGGCGATCGCGGGCAGCCGTTCCAGTTGTTCCGCCACAACGAGGGCAACTTCTACACGGCGGTCATCTATTCGCTGCAGAAGCTCTCGCGCGGCGAGGGCAAGGAGGCTGCCTCCGCGACGTCTCGGCCCGCGGCGCGCAGCCTCTTCGAGCCCCTCCCGGTATTGAACGCAGACAGCCTCGGAATTTCCGGACGATGAGTGGTTCGAACAAGCCCGACCACGAGATCCTCACGCTCGAGGAGGTCGCGCATTACCTCCGCCTGAGACCCCAGACCATTTACAAGTGGGCCGCGGAGCGGCGCATTCCCGCGGTCAAGCTGGGCAAGGAGTGGCGATTCCGGATGAGCATCCTCGACCGCTGGCTCGACGAGCAGCTGCTGAGCGAAGACTCGGGCTTCAGCCACCTGCGCGAGCCCGATGGAGATGCGCCGCGATGATTCGTCGATCGCTGAGCCTGATTCTGCTCGTCGTCCTCGCTTCCGCGGAAATGGCGCCCGCCGCGCGGGCGCAGACCACGACCCCGCTCGTCGGCACGCATCTGTCCGCGGACTCGGTGCTCCGCGCGATGGCGATCCCTTCGCACGACGGCGCACGTGGGCGCATCGACTCGACCGGCTACGCCCTGCACGCCTCGCAGATGGCGAAGGTCTGGGAGCTGTCGGCCGCCGGCCCCCCGCCCGACTCGCTCGGCCCCGCACCCGCGCCCGGAGTGGCCGCGGTCATCTGCCCGCACGACGACTTCAGCTTCGCCGGCCGCGTGTACCGTCGCGTGCTTCCGCTCGTCACGGCGCGCACCGTCGTGCTGATCGGAGTGTTCCACGGCTACTGGCGCATCAACGAGCGCGACCGCCTCGTGTTCGATCCCTACCAAGAGTGGACCGCGCCCGACGGCCAGGTTCCGGTCTCGTCACTTCGGGAGTCACTCCTCGCCCGGCTGCCGCGCGGGGACTGGGTCCAGAGCTCGCTCGCGCACGACATGGAGCACTCGCTCGAGCCATTGGTGTGCTGGCTCCGGCACATCCGTCCCGACGTGGAGATCGTGCCCATCATCGTCCCGGCCGCGCGCTTCGAGCGGCTGCGATCGCTCGCGGACCATCTCGGCACCGCGCTCGACGCTGAGCTGAAGGCTCGCGAGTGGCGCCTCGGACGCGACGTGGCCATCGCGATCTCGGCGGACGCCATTCACTACGGCCCAGACTTCAAGCAGCACACGTTTGGCGAAGGGGGCCTCGCGGCGTACGAGCACGCGACCGCGAAGGATCGCGGCCTGCTGAGCGGAGCGCTTCGAGGCGCGCTCGAAACCGCGAAGATCCGCGCGCTGTACGGGACCTTCGTGGACCCCGATCATCCCGACACGTACCGCTGGACCTGGTGCGGGCGGTTCTCGATTCCTCTCGGGCTGCTCACGCTCCAACGCCTCGCGCGCGATGCCGGCGGCGCGACCGGCTGGCCCGTCGCCTACGCGACGTCGATCAGCGGGCCGGAGCTCGGGCTGCGGGACATCGGCATGGCCCCGGGCTCACCGTCGAACCTCTACCACTTCGTCGGCTACCCGGGAGCGGCGTTCACCGTTCGCGCGACCTCACGCTAACGATAGAGCGTCTTCAACTGCCCCCAGGTGCGACCACGAGCCGGCGTGATGTCGCCGACGTCGAACGCCCGAACCTGGTGGCAGCCCTGGTCGGCGACGTAGACGGTGCCCGCGAGGAGCCGCATGCTGGTGGGCTGGCTCATGCTCGCGCCGCCGGGCGAGACACCGTCGGAGAGAAGGCCGACCGCGCAGCTCCCTGCCGCGGGATTGAGCAGGTTGTGGAGGCCGTAGGCCGCGGACCAATGCTTGAGCTGATGGAACCCGAACGTCGCGACGATGAAGTTGTCGCTGGCCCAACGAACGTGCCCCATCGCCTGTGAGAGCCCGCCGCTGATCACCTTGGTGACCGGCGAGCCGCCGGGAGCGATCTTGTACATGTCCTGCTCGACGCCCGCGTAGATATTGCCGGACGCGTCGATGGAGAGCTGCATCACCTGCTCGCCCGCGACGCCGAGACCGGTCGCGTAGTTGGTCATCACGCCGCCCGGCGTGATCTTCGCCACCTTGTTCTGGCTGACGAGACCGACATAGAGATTACCTGCCGGATCGAAGACGATGGAGAACGGTCCGGCGAGGCTGCCTTTGAATAACGTCAGCACGCCGGTCGGCGACACCGAGTAGATCTTTCCCGAGTTGGCGACCGTCGGATCGCCTCGATCCACCAGGTACAGGGTCCCGCCCGGGCTCGTCGCGAGCCCCCACGGCTGGAAGAGCGCCGGGCCGGTGAGCGTCATCGGCGTCGCGGCGCCTCCGCCGGGGGCGACTTTGTAGAGCTTCCCGAGGCCGCCGCTGCCGCCCGTAACGTACATGTTGCCGGCGCCATCGAACTCGAGGTCGGCGCCGCCGGCCGAGATGTTGGTGGCGTAGACTTGAAGCGTCGCGGCCCGCGCGGGTGCGACGCAGATGGCGGCGAGAATGACGAGGGACGCGAGCGTTCCGAGGGCAGAGCGAGCGAGCATGGCGGCTCCCGAGCGGGGTGGATGACGATGATGGTGGCGACGGGGAAAGGGGAGCGAAGAGTGTAGCAGGAGCGCCCGCCGGGACTTCAACCCGAATCTTTGGGGCGGGCCGCATGACCGGCAGCCCCCGGATCCGGGTCCGCCCCGCGTCCCGCTACAGGCTGAAGTGGTCCGCTACCCGACGCTGGAGCATTCGGGCTCGCTCAATGCGAGCTGCTCGGGAACCTCGGCTGCTTCGACCTCGGCACGATACTCGGCCGGAGTCCTCTGCCCCAAACTCCCGTGGGGCCGGCGGTTGTTGTACTCGTCCCGCCAGGCATCGAGCACCACCCGGGCGTCGATGAGCGACGAAAAGTAGTATTGCGATAAGCACTCACGCCGGACCTGGGCGTTGAAGCTTTCGATGAACGCATTGTCCGTCGGCTTGCCGGGCCGGCTGAAGTCGAGCCGCACCTGGTTCAGGTACGCCCAGTGGTCGAACGCCTTCGACGTGAACTCCGTCCCGTTGTCGACGTGAATCGCCGTCGGCAACCCGCGTTGCACGCCCGCGCGCGTCAGCACGCGAGCGACGTCCGTGCCGCCGAACGTCCCGCCGACCTCGAGCGCGACGCACTCGCGCGTGAACGTGTCGAGCACCGTCAACACCCGCAGCTTCCTGCCGTCCGCCAGCGCATCGCTCATGAAGTCCATCGCCCAGAGTTGGTTGCTCCCGATCGCCGCGGTCCGCTCCTGGCGACGCACCGCGCTGCGGCGACGCTGGGGCCGTTTCGACCGCAGACAGAGCCCTTCCTCGCGATACAACCGGTACGTCCGCTTGGCGTTCACCTTCCAGCCCTCACGACGGAGCAGCACCTGCACGCGACGATACCCGTAGCTCACGCGGTTCGTCGCGATCTCCTTGATCCTCTGGCGCAGCGGGGACTGATCCGGCCGGACCGGGCGGTACTGCATCGAGGACATCGCCGTTGCCGAGGCGCGGCAGGCCTTGCGCAGACTCACGCGATAGGCCTCCTGCATCCAGCGGGTCACGGCGCGGCGCTCGACCGGCCTTACCACTTTTTTCGGAGCGCCTCCTGCAGCATCGTCCGATCCAGGGTCAGGTCGGCGACCACGGTTTTCAGGCGCCGGTTCTCCTCCCGCAGTTGCCGCAGCTCGCGCAACTCCGGCGAGGAGATGCCGCCGAACTTCCGCTTCCAGCGGTAGAACGTCGTCTCGGTGATGCCCAGCTCGCGGCACACCTCGCCGACCACCACCCCGCCCTCCACGCGCTTCAGGGCGTGGGCGATCTGCTCGACCGTGAACTTGCTCGTCTTCATCCTGGGTCCTCCTCCTTGACGGTTCAGGAGGCCCCAAAGCTAGCTCATTGGGACAGTCCCGCTGCTCCAGGAAGTTGGGGGCGGATCAAAGCGAAGGTCGACGACCGGTTCGTGCGCGGCCAGGCGACCTTTCACGCCGGCTGTCGGAAGGGTAGTGCCGTTGGTCCTGCGTACCACATTGCCGGCGTCGGACTCGATCTTGCCCGCGTCGAGATAGCGGTATCCGAGATCGAGCGTGAAATTGTTCGCGAGCTTCCAACCGACGCCCGCGCTCAGTTGCCATGCAAGATTGTTGGTCGAACCGTCAGGCAGGTCGTATCTCGGGACCGAGGCTCGTCGTTCCAGGATGTTTGAAATGGTGTTGTGCGCCCAGCCCAGCCCCACTCCGAGATACGGCCGCACCGGACCCGTCGGCGGAAAGTCCCAGCAGGCGTTCGCCATGAGCGCAAGTGAGACGATGTCCGCGCTCGTGGTCGACGCGATGGAGCTTGGGCCCGTGCCGTCGAGCCGAAAGCCGCCTCGATAGCCGGCGGTGAGATCGACCCGCAACTTGTCCAGAACGCGAGTGCCGACTCCGACTGCGAGTAGCGGCGAGTGTCCGATCTCGTCGAATTCGCCGAGCCCATTGTCTGAGTTGATGAACGTAGGCTTGTTGGGGTCCATCTCCTTGTCCCGCAGGTTCGCAGGGGCAGCGATCGACCATCCGGCCTCACCGCGGAGGTAAAGCCCGCCGGCTCGTACGCCTGAGGGGCCAAGCAGCACCATCGCGCACACCAGCGCGGCCAGCAGTCGCTTCATCAGCTCTCCCTTGATGGCGATGGTTGATTGGGACATCCCCCCGACCCGGCCAGGGCACCCGCGCACAAGGCCATCCGGGAGAAAATTGGAGGCGGCACCCGGATTCGAACCGGCGTGCAGGGGTCAATTGGAAGATTGAGCGGGTCCACCGGAAGCGTCTGCGTCGCCCCTGGGCAGCGGTTTGAACAACTCTGATTCGACCGCCGTGCAATGACTTACTGGAACCTACCACAGTATTCGGAGGTGCGATTGGATAGCCCCCGATTCGCCCGGGCGTGCAGGGGGCAATTGCAGGACCTCGAGGTCCTACTCGCGGGTCCGGCGGCACGGTTGGGTAGCTCTTGATTCGCCAGGCGTGTAGGAGGCAATTGCAGTGTCCAGACGGCATTCCGGCGGGCCCGCCCGGCTGGCTGGTCCGCCGGTAGCACGATAACAGACTAGGTTCTACCCGGACGCACCAACTTCAATCTCCTCGAGTTTTCTTGCGGCGTGGGAAAGGTGAGGGTACTGGGCTACAACGTCACGCGCTCGTTGGAGGTCCTGCATAGCCTCGGCCGTGCGGCCCAACCTTTGTAGGTTGATGATACGCGTCGTCAGCGCCATGACCAGTGTCTCGCGCGGCGGCACCTTCAATTCTTCGACAGCGATGATGCGCGTGAATTGCTCAACAGCCTCGCGTTCGAGACCCACCCTGCTCAGCGCCACCCCGTATTGGTGCTGGAGGATCGTGTCGTTCGGGTCGAACTTCAGGGCCTCGCCCAGTGCCTCGACTCGTCCTCCACGATCACGCTGCACGTCGAGAACTCTGGCCTTGACGCTGTAGCAGAGGGCACCTGTCTTCTTTTTGGCGCGACCGCATGCCTCCGCTGCTCTTTCGAGCGCCACTCCTACTCTGTTGCGTGCAAGTTCATAGCTGGCGGATCGCGCCAATACATATGCGCTCTGCGGAGCAAGTTCACGCGCCTGAGCGAATAGGACTTCTGCGCTCTCAGTATTTCCTGAAAACATCTCGGACTCCGCACGACGGCAGAGAATAGCGGCGCGTTTCTCGTTCGGCGTGTCGATCCCGTAACGCTGGAACTCGCCCTTGAACCGCGCGATTTCAAACGCCTGAAGCTCCATCTGCTCATTAAATCTCTGGACGCGTTGCCGAGACCGCACCTCAAGATCGCCCATCCCAGCCAGCTCATTGCGCGCGAAGGACAACGTGATTGGCAACGCCGACAAGAGCACTCTTCCGTCATCGCGAGGCAGCGAGCGATTCACGAGCGTTACGTCAACCAAGTCCGCAATTGCCCGCTCGATCATCTCGGGAGCCATTTCGCTCGCAACGACAAGTTCGTGTGCCGTCGTTGGTCCCTCGAAGATGCTCATCATCGCCAGCGTTGTCCTAGCCTCAGGGGTGAGCAGTCCCCAAATGTTCCGGAAGCTGAACTCGAGAACAGGCGAGTCCTTGCTCCTCGCACTATCGAGAACGAGGTCGAGCCGCTGGCTCTTCTTGTATTGGCCCACGATCCACTGGGTCGCAAGCGGAAGACCACCGCTCACCTCCGCCACGCGCTGAACCGTCATCGGGTCCAAGGGGAAAGCGACTTTCAATTCCTCTGACTTCAGCTTGATGAACTCAAGGGTCTCGTCGGCCGTCATCTCCGTAACCGCAAGTGGCAGTTCCCAACCACCGGTCTTGGTTCGGCTGGTCAGAAGAACACGTGCCTTTGAGTCGGGAGGCAGGCCCTGGACGAAGGCGAGAATGCGACCGTCCGAAACGGTCTCCATGTTGTCGAGGATTATGAGCGATTGCCAGGCTGACAGCAGTTTCGTCGCAAGCTCCTTCTTGGCGTTTAGCTCCTGGTTCGGATCCTCCTCAAAGAGAAGGAGCAGGTGGTCGAGGAGGTTTTCTAACGAGTATAGCGACCGTGAAAACCTCTTGATGCCTGCGTCAGTGAGAATCGTCTCCTTCGCCGTCAATTGAAGAATGGCTTCAAAGTGACGCTCACGATAGAGCGTGTGCGCGGCCCAGTTTACGAGAGCGGACTTTCCAACGCCTCCCGGACCATGAACGTTGATGATCCAGATCCTTGGGTCTCCGAGTACCGCGGAAAGAAGGCGGCCTTTGAGTTCGTGCCGGCCGACAAATCGTTCAAATCCGGGATCCAAAAGTCTATACAGGCCCGTCTCGACGGCGAATGGAGTCGGCGCACCCTCCTGTTGGATCGCATCTTCGTCGGCTTGGGACTCGAGTCGCTCAAGCAGATCTTCAAGTTCATCCTGCGTGGTAACCCGAATGGTCGCGTCGCCCTTTCGGACGTAAATCTCTCCTCTTCTCACTCCGAAGGGCTTGCTCGCGCAGAAGTCCTTTGCAATGAGAGTAGGGCTGCGTCGCTTGGTGCGCTTCCGGCTGGACCGCACATGAATCAGCGCGAATCGCTTCGAGGTCCCGTCACCCTCCTGATCGTGGCAAACGATATCAAGTTCCAGCTGAACACCCGTCGCTCGCTGAATCTTGTCGCGCAGAAGCTTGGAGTCGTATGCAAACTGTTGAGTGAGGCCGACCTGTTCCCACGTCTTATCCTTGACCCCGACGAGGATGTACCCGCCACCTACGTTCTTGAGTGCCAGGGCGTCTCGGGCGAAGTCGCACAATTCGGCATCGTGCTCCAACCGGAGGCTTTCCTTGTAGTCAAGCCACTCGCATTCCCCTCGACACCCGAGCAGGTACCGGAAGCCGTCACGGCTCATGTCTCCGTCGCTTACCATGCGCTCGAGCGTCGCGAAGTTCACTTTCCGTCCCCCTGCTTAAACTAGGTTGAGTCGCGGCGTACCTGCAGGAAACGCGATCTGTTGGCGACGCGACCGAGCCGAACGATTCGAACTCCGCACGCATCGTCGTGCGCAGCCTCGCGGCGTTGTTCGAATTGGCAAAGTACCCACAATGCATCCTATCACCGTGCCGACCCGCCTTGTGACTCGCCTTCTGCAGCGCCCGGTCACAACCAAGCCTCAGATTCGTGATCCTCGGGCACGGCGAAGACCCAGGCATTGAGGCCGGCCCAGATCGAGCCGCGCTCTAAATCTAGTCTGAGGTGGTGCTCATTGTGCTCGAGGCTGTGCGAGCAATGTTCGCTCAAGGAACTCCACGATGGCGGCAGCTCCGGCGTCCTTCAGTACACTGAGACTTCGAGGTCTGGGCAGTGCGACGTCGTAGCCCGGGCCATTGAGGTTCAGCACCTGCCCTCGATTCGCAAGGATCCGGTCGGCCAGCAGAACGGATTCAGCGAGATCGTGAGTCACCAGAAGCACCGCGCATTGAAGCTCCCCGACGAGGCTCTCCAGAATCACGTAGATCTCCGACTTGGTAGCCAGATCCAGGGACGAGAAAGGTTCGTCCAGCAGCAGCAAGCGCGGTCTCCGAACGAGGACCCGTCCGAGCCCGAGCCGCTTTCTCATGCCCCCGGATAGCTGCGTAGGAAACAACTGTTCGGTTCCCCGGAGCCCGAGCTTCTCAAGCAGAGCCGTAACGGATTCGCTCGATGGGTACGGCGGCATTCCACTGCCGCTCCTCAAGTTCTGCGCGACCGTCAACCAGGGAAACGCATCGTGATCTTGGAATAGATAACCGAGGCTGGCTTCCCGTGCCAGCTTGGCCGGCGATGGGTCGATCGTGCCGGCGTCGGGCCTTTCCAGACCCCCGAGCAATCGCAACAAAGTCGACTTGCCGCATCCGGAAGGCCCCATCAAGGCCACGATTTCCCCAGTGCCAAGCTGAATCGATGTGTCCCGGATCACCATGCGGCTCGGGTACGAGAAGGAGATTCCGTTCGCCCGCACGATCTCGCTCATTCGAGGCCCCTAGGCATGCTCGCTGCGCAGCCGGATGCGATGCCAACGAAACGCTGAGAGAGTGAGCATGGAGACCACCGAGTCGATCACGTAGCCGATAATTCCGAAGGTGACAATCACGGCGTACATGTCGGCGACACGGAAGAAGCGCTGGCTGACAGCGAGCAGGAAGCCCAATCCGCTATCGGAGCCGACGAGTTCCGCGACGACCAAGAATGTCCAAGCCGCTCCAAGATTCACCCGGATCGCGTCCACGATCGAAGGCGCGCTGAGGGGAAGGACAACGCGGCTCAGGATGGACCAGCGCGTGAAACCGGAAACGCGCGCCATCTCGACATAGTGACGGTCGACAGAAGACACGGCGTCGGCGATCATCTGAATCATGAAGAAGACCACACCCACGAAGACAATCGAGTACTTGAACGCCTCATCGATCCCAAACCGCAGAATCAAGAGGCCAGTAAACGCCGTCGGGGGGATATACCGCAGGAAGCTATTGATCGGAAGGAAGGTCGCGCCAAGCGACCGGTGGTACCCGAAGATCACGCCCAGGGGAAGTGCGATCGCTAGCGCGAATGCAAATCCGATGAATACACGCCGTGAGCTAATGAGAACCGCCGAAGTGAGTTGCCCTGACGCGAGCATCGCCCCGAAGGCCCGAGCAACCTCCAGCGGACTCACCATCAGACTCGGCGCAGATCCGCGCGTGTGAATGGCGGCCCAGAGCCCGATGGCCAGCAGCGCCAAGACGATGACTGCTAGCCGCTGGGTTGCCGGATGGCGAGCCGTTAGCACGAAAGCGGCCGCACAATCACAAGTCCACCGGCCCGCCGTGCGGGGCGGCCTGAAAGTCGAGCAAGTTTGGAAGCTGGCATCAAGGCGAGGCCGCTCCGCGGTCGGACGACCATCGCGCACTTACCGTCCTGTGGGGGCCGATGTGGATGCCGCCGGATGATCGGAGCGCAAGTAGCGGTTTGTGAAGAGATCTACCGAGGGCAAGGGGACGAAGGTGACGGTGGGGATGCTGTCCTGGGCCCAGACGGCGCTCGCGCTGTGCAGAATCCGAGTGATGGCGGGCTCTGTCGTGGCGTCTCCCAGGTAGTACGCGTTCCGGCCCGCGTCGGCCAGTTGGAGCGACGAGAGCATTCCCGACACGTCTGCCACCGGCACTTTCAGCCCTCGCGAGAGAATTGCGGCCGCCGAGTCGGGATTGGCCTTCGCGAAGTCCACGGCCTTCAGCCATCCGGCGCAGAATACCTCTGCAGCAGCCGTATTGGCCAGGAACTTTGAGGAGCCGACGAGCACGTCCACAATCACTGGAAAGTCGCGGCTGGTGCACAGGATCTTCCCTTTGTGCTCACTCGCAAGCTGGGTCAAGAACGGCTCCCAGGTCACGGCCGCGTCGACCCTGCCGCTGCGAAGCGCCTGCGCAGCTGTCGTGGGGTCCTCGACGAGCGCCAGCTTGATATCCCGAAGCTTCAGTCCGTGCGCGGCTAGGGCGATTGCCAAGAGGAAATGAGAGGGCGTAGCTCTTGCGAAGGCGATCCGCTTGCCACGGAGCTGTGAAAGCGAATCAATGCCTCGTCGAGCGATGATCCCGTCTCCCCCGAAAGAAGCGTCTGTAACGAGGAAGATCGTCCCCGACAGCCCGGATCCGCGCTCTTGCAAGAAGACATCTGCTGAGGAGACGCGGACGTCCAACTCGCCTGAGCGGAACGCATTCTGACGAGCGTTTGTATCGTCGAGGATCTTGAGGTCGACGTTCAGGCCCCGGAAGTAACCCTGCTCCTTGGCGATGAACCCAATGCCGAAACCTGCCCATGTAGCGATGCCGACCTTGATGTTGCGAGTTTGGAGGATCCTCGCCTTCTTGGCCTGGCACCCCCAGACGTTGACGCCAACCAGAGCTGCGACAAGCAAGATGATGCTGAAGATTCGCGCAGGCCTTGGAAGCATATTTACCTCACAATTGTTTTCCGAGTGCCCGAGGGCTCAGCATCGAGGACTCAGTGACAGGTCCAGGCGCGTGGCCGGAACTTGGATGAAGGATTCTACTCCTAACAAGAATGAGGACCATGATAAGAACCATGATCACGAGGAACGAGATCACCAACCCTTGCCGACGTTGACGGGCCTGGCCGGGATTCTCGCCGGAGAGGAACCCAATTCGATCCTGAACCGGGGCGGGATCAAAGAGAAGATTCGCGATGATAACTTCGAACGCCACAGCCCCAGCGAAATAGCCCTGCACGAACCTTTCGTTCGCGTTCGCGACACCGTCGTAGAACGTCGCGGCGACATGAGTAACGAAGACTGCTCCCAGCACCATGAAGTCGAGCCAGAGCACGGAGTCACTTGCCGGGTGAGTCGACCGGTCAAGAATGAGCTCGTCACAAAGCCAGACAGCGAAACAGAGTCCGAGAAGGGTCCAGGTGAGGCACCTGAACACGCTCTCCAGCGATACGGATGTGTGCTCATTCGAGAAGTTAAGTTGCTCCTGCCGATTGAGTAGGAAATACCAAAGGATAGCGGCGAAGAGAATCACCGCGGAAGCGGGGACAAAGAACTGGGCGAATCGTCCAGCCCAGCGGCACTTCGCGGAGACATTTAAAAGACCCCGGTCTATGAGTTCATTGAACAAAGCCGCCAAGCTTCCTACGGCGGACGCCAGGCCTACCAAGAGCCATGAATAGGCGTACGCGAGAGCGGGATCGACCCATATAGGGCGGAGCAGGTGAGCGCCGGCCCCCACTAGGAGTGCGATGCCAATCCCGAAGGCGCGATCATCGCCCTTGGTGCTGCGGGGCACTGAACCCTTGGGCCCGCGAGGGGCGGCCGGTTGGCCGGCGCCAGGCGCAGGAGCAGCGAATGCGGCCGATGCCGTCATGTCAGAATGCGGTGCTCGCTCGGGTTCACCAATTCCGGCTGACGCAGAACGCCACACGACGGCCCAAAGCCGGCGAAGTTGACGTTCGAGCCAAGATATCTTGCTGCAGGACACGAAGCGAACGCAGATTCGAACCATCTGCGGCATCGGAATAGCGCAGGCGCTCGCCCGAGCATAAGTACCGGTCGTTGGGGACGCCGAGATGAAGCGATTGGTAGAGCGTCCCCAGCCGCTGATGAATCTCGTAGAGTGCCTCGGTGGTCACATTGCCTACCGCGTGTCGATCATCCTCAAGATTTGGACACGAATGCACGGAACCCGAAGGCCTGATGTAGAAGAGGCCACGGTAAGCGGCGACGCATTCGAATGCGGCTGCGAAGCGTCCCGCCTGTTCACCTCCCTCGATGTGAGGCAGGCTGCCGGCGAGGAGCAGTCGCGTCGCGTGCCCCACGGACTCATAGACCCGGCGGAGCCGCTCGTGAATCACTAGGTGCGGCAGTTGAGTCGTGCGTATGCCGGCGCCGTACCCCTTGGGAACGAGTGGTAGGAAATTGACTTGCGACACGCCAAGCGACTGGGCGAGGTCGAGGAAGGCAGGTACGTCGTCGAGGTTCAATTGATGGAGAACACAGTTTAGATACGTCTTCACACCGAGGCCGCGCAGATATTCCAGAAAGGGAATCGTCCTGTCGTACGAACCTTCGCCTCGAAGCAAATCGTGCGTGCGTGCGGTTGCTCCGTCGAGCGAGACGACGATGGTGAGGTACCCACCAAGCGCTTCCTGCCAAGACGCTAGCAGCCCTCGCGTAGTTGAGGTCAGAATCGTGCCGTTGGTGGTCAGCATGAACTGCAGTGCTCGCGTCTCGATTACGCGCCGGGCGATGCGATCGAGATAGGGGACGACGAACGGCTCTCCTCCCTTGACGTGAAAGATTCCGCGGTACGGATCTCGCTCTGCCAGAACGATCGAAGCCCACTCCTGCACAAGACGGACGGCGACGGCTTCGGGAAGGAGGTTACGCGCGTGATCCGGAAGGTAGCAGTGCGCGCAACGCAGGTTGCACGCGTGCGTGGGCGCGAGGATAAGGTGGTAGGTCTCGAGTTTGCGTGTTTCGGGGTCGCCCCACATCACGTAGGTTGAGCCTTGGCCAAGGCCCTCAGGCGTCTGGAGCATTGGCACTACTGGGAGGATAGGAAGAGTCGCTGCAGTCATGTGGTGACTCCTTACCAGGGCATGGACGCGGCGTCCGATGCGCTCTGAGGATCCATGATCTTGGTCGAGGGCGCGCGCCGTCATCCGGTAAGTTGGGCGATACTGGTGGGGCGACCACTTTCCCGAGGCGGCACGAGCATGACTAATGCCCGAACCCTATGACGGGGGACTACCTAAATCAACACGATTTTCTGGACCCTCCAGGGAACGGAGTACGGCAGCGCCCTTGCGGCGGGTGACCTGCTAGAACCTGTCTCACAAGCCGCGTGACGGAGTAAGCTGCTCCCCGACGGCGTCATGGATGGCGTCGAGGAGGGAGCGATGGAACTCAAGGACGAACAATGGGCCGTACTCGAACCGCTGATCCCCAGGCCGCGTCGGCGAGCCGATGGCCGTGGCCGGCCGTGGCGCGACGATCGCGAGGTCCTCAACGGCATTCTGTGGGTGTTGCGCACCGGCGCGCCCTGGCAGGACGTGCCCGATCGGTATCCCTCCCCGGCGACGTGTCATCGCCGCTTCCAGCAGTGGGTGCGCAGGCGTGTTCGGCAAGATCCTGCACGCGCTGGCGAGGGACCTGCGCGACCGAGGGAAACTCGATCTGGCCGAGTGCTTCATCGACGCCACCTTCGTGGGGGCGAAAAAGGGGGCCTTTGTGTGGGCCCGACCAAGCGCGGAAAGGGCTCAAAGCTCATGGCCGTTGCGGACGGCCATGGTCTTCCTCTCGCCGTCGACGTGGCCAGTGCTTCGCCAGCTGAAGTCCGCCTGGTCATCTCCACCCTCGAAGCCTGTCATCGGCCATGCAAAGTTCTCCACCTGTGGTCATTGAAAAGTCCCCACCCCTCTCAACCCGAGGAGGGGCACCATGGCAGGGAACGAACCACGTGAAGATGCGAAGCTCGACCTTCAGGCTACT
>JBGPFC010000035.1:0-38741 GCA_041483195.1 Candidatus Eiseniibacteriota bacterium | reverse complement strand
GTACTCGTAACCCGGAAGCAGGTTCAGCGAGTTCGGACTCACGATGTGGAACGAGCGCCACCGCCGCGTGCGCCACGTGTCACCGAGCGCGCCACGTTCGAGCACGACGTGCTCGATGCCGCGCCCGGCCAGTTCATGGCTCGCCGACAGGCCGGCCTGTCCGGCTCCGATCACGACTGCTGCGATGCGTTCCAGATTGGACCCCACCGGTGGGAGCTTCCGCGACCACTCGGCGCGAAGATCGGCCAGATCGGCGCCGGTCACAAGTCGTCGGGCGTCGCCGTCGGCGGGTCGCACCCAACAGGTGCGGACGGCGGGTGCGAGTGGCGTCCCCAACCATCGCGAGATGGAACCAGATCGCAATCTGGCTCGGACAGATGGACGCGCTGCGTCAACTTCTTGCTGTACGCTCTGCTTTAGCGTGAGTGGCAAGAGCGTGATGCCAACCGCGGATCTAACGGTAAAGCGTTTTCACCTGGCCCCAGGTCCTGGTCTTCACCGCGTCCGGGAAGGTGATGTAGACGAGGTAGTCCTCGGTCTCGCCACCCGCGTACTGCCCGTCCGGCCGATTGGCAGACCCGGCCCACGGGAAGTCATCCGCGACCGGCTCGTCGGTGAGCGAGATTCGCACCCAGCTCTGACCCGACATGGGCCCGCCGAAGATCGGCGGGGTGCTGTGGTTCTGGCAGCCCGGGCCGATCGCGATGGCAAGATTCTTCACCGCCCACTCATAGACACAGCCCGCCGCGGGCCGCACACTCGAGCAGTCGAGGTTGTCGTTCCAGTCGCCGTCGAAGTTGAGATCGACGAGCACGTTCAGATACGCCGTCGTCTCGTTACCACAGTTGGCCGTCTGATAGTTGAGGGACTGGCCGAAACAGGCGACCAGGATCTGGTTGGGATAGAGGCCGGCGTCGCCATCGTTGTAGCTCTCATCCTGGGAGAAGCTGTTGGGCGGAAGGATCACATCGCCGTCCGTCGGTCCCCCCGAGCAGGCGCTTGGGCCGCCCGGCGGCCCGACCTTGCCGTCGATGTCGTCGTCGATGCCCGTCAGACCGATGGCGGGCAGATCGAAGCAACCGAGCCAGTAGTGCGAAGGCGCGGAATTGAAGTTCCGCATGTAGCCGGTCGGCCCGGGCGGCGTGGAACGCGGCGCGCAGAACAGTTCCTGAGTTCCCACCGGGCCGGGCGAGAGACAGGTCGGATAGTGACCGATCACGGGGCCGAAGGGACCGATGAACGGAATGCCCTCGGGCGCGTCGCCATAGTCCACGACGATGCGGCCGCAATCGAGTCCGTCGACGTCGTCGGCGAAGGAAGCTGAGGCGAAACCGAGAAGCAGCAACGAAGCAAGAACGACCGGCAGGGAGCGTCGCATCGCAGGGAACCTCATGAGGGCGGGCCGATGCCCGGGGTCGGGCGCACGTGGTCGAAGAAGCGCGCGGATTGTCCCGCTCGCGCGATCGCGAAGCAAGGAATTCCCGTCCGGTGCCTCGTTGCGATGCAACAGAGGTCAATGGCGTCCCCAACGGGATTCGAACCCGTCATCGGTGTTCGGCGAGGCCGCGGTCCAGAGAGCCGGCGAGCGGGGGCGCACGTGAGCTCGAACGAGCGCGAACTCGCCCCGCCCCCGCCTACGTCCGCTGCTTCTTCTTCTCCGCGGCGGGGAACAGCACGTTGTTGAGGATCAGCCGATATCCGGGCGAGTGCTTGTATTTCGAGAGATCGGTCGGCGGGTCGCCCACCATGTGCTGGTAGTCCTCGGGATCGTGGCCGCCGAGGAACGTGAACGTGCCGCGCCCGAACTGGCCGTGGAGGTACTTCACCTCCTCGGTGCCCTCGACCTCGGCGAGCACCAGCACGTTGCTCTTGATGCGCTGCCGGCGAAATCCCGTGTTCTGCCCGAGGAACTCGGGGATCGCGTTGACGTGGTCCTGGATCAGCATGCTCGGCACCGGATCGTTCTTGGCTGAGAAATCGAACAGCGTGAAGTACGCGTTGGGCCCGCGCGCCGAGGCCTCTGGCGTCACGTCGATGTCGGAGAAGCGGTAGAGCAGCGGGTCCATCTCGATCCGGAAGTCCTTGAACGCCAGGCAGCGCGTGTAATCGAGCTTCTTCTGCGCGCTCAAGTCGGGCGGATCGCCGTCGTAGATCGCGTCCGCCATGTCCACGCCCTGGGCGGCGAGCGCGATGTCGTAGGTGTCGGTCGCCGAGCACATGCCGAACATGAACCCGCCGCGCCCGATGTAATCCTTGATCGAGATCGCGACCGCGCTCTTGAGCTGGGTCACCTTCTTGAACCCCAGCTTGAGCGCCATCGCCTGCTGCACGGTCTCTTCCTCCTTGTACCACGGGAAGTTGTGATAGGCCTGATAGAACTTGCCGTGCTGGCCGGTGAAGTCCTCGTGGTGGAGGTGGAGCCAGTCGTAATTCGCCAGCTCGCCGCGCAGCACCTCCTCGTCCCACACGGTCGCGTATGGAATGTCGGCGTACTTGAGCGCGAGCGTCACCGCGTCGTCCCAGGGCGGCGTGTTGGGCGGGATGTACACGGCGATCTTCGGCGCCTTCTCCATGATCACCGACTCCATGTTGTTGTCGGCGATCTCGGCGCGCAACGCGGCCTCGTCCGCGCCGCCCATCGGCTGAATGGTGACGCCGCGCAAGTTGGCCTCGCGCTCGGTGAGCGCGTCGTCGGGCAGCAGGAACGAACCGCCGCGATAGTTGAGCAGCCACTCGCACTTCGCGCCGCGGCCGAGCGCCCAGTAGGTGAGGCCGTAGGCGCGCAGGTGATCGGTCTGGCGCTCGTCCATCGGCACCAGCCATTTCGCGTGGGCCGGCGCGGGCAGCGCGATGCCGCCGAGCGCGAGACCGGAGGCGAGCAGCGTGACGACCGGCCACGCCTCGATGATCTCGGCGAACGAGCGCTCCCGCGGCGGACGCGCGTCCTGCGCGCCGGGCGCGGCGTTTGCGCCGGGCGCGGCGTTCGTGCCGGCATCGGCAGCCGCCGCCTGATCGCCGGGCGTCACGCGCGGGTCGCCTTGATGATCGACGGCGCCGCGCCGCGCCGTGCGCCGCGAGCGCAGCAGCAGCGCCATGCCCACCGCGAGCGCGGCCAGCGCTCCCACCACGATCAGGCCGATCAGCGCGACCAGCGAGCCGAACGGCCCGATGCGCCGCACCTGGACGCGCGAGCTGCCGCGCCCCGGGCCGAATGAACCGAACGTCTTCATCGTCGATGCTCCCGCGCTGATGTTCTCACGTTTCAGAATCGCCGGTCACGGCGCAGCGCCTCGAGCTTGCGGCGCACGGCGGCGGCGTTCCACGCCTTCGGATAGCGGGCGAGACACTCTTCCCACTGACCGGCCGCGTGCGCTTCGTCCTTCAACTTCGCGAGGTAGAGGTCGCCCGCCCGTTCGCGCGCGACCGGCGCGAGCCGATCGCCGGGCAGCGAGTCGGCGATCGCGAGCAGCGGCTCCAGCGCGCCCGGGTCATCGCCCGCGCCAGCGCGCTGCGCGGACAGCAGCAGCGCGGCCTGCGCCCACAGCGCGCCGCGCGGAAGCACGCGCACCAGCGAGTCGGTGAGCGTTCCCGCGCGCCGGGTCTCGCCGCGCCACGACTCGTAGGCGATGCGGCCGAACGTCACCAGCGCCTCGCGCGGCGTTCCATCCTCGATCAGATACAGGCGCTCGAGCGCCGCGCCGGCGGCCGACCCCTCGGGGTTATCCGCGATGCGCTGATACCACGCGTGCGCGGAGTCCACCTGGCCGGCGTAGAACAGCGCCTCGGCGTAACGATACGCGAGCGCGGGGTTGTCCTCAGCGGCCTTGCGCAACGCCGGCAGCGCGCGCTCGGGCGGGCCGTCGCGCAGGTCCGCCAGCGATCGCTCCAGCTCGAACTCGGACCGCAGATCGCGCGCGCCGGCGTCGGGCTGCAGCAGGGCCCGCGCCTCGTTGGTGCGTCCGAGCTCGCGCAGGCCGCGCGCCACCCCCACCCTGAGGTCGGGGCTCCAGCGCGCGGGCGGAAGATCGGCGAGCGCCTTCAGCATGCGCGGCGCGAAAGCGCGCTGGTCGGCGCGCGCGGCGATCACGTCCCACGCGCGGCGCGCGGCCGCGGTGCGGTAGGCCGGATCGTAGCGGGCGTCGGCGGCGAGATCGAGCAGCGTCTCGGTGGCGGCCGTGGAATCGCGCGTCGTGTGATCCTTCATGCGCTCCTCCGCGAACGTCCAGCGAAAGCGCGCGCGCGGGTCGGCGCGCTCGGCGGTCGAGAGCGCGCGCAGCGCGGCCCTGACATCCCCGAGCCGCCACTCGAGGCGGGCCAGCGGTTGCACGAGGTCGGTGCGTTCGGGCAGCGCGAGCGCGGCGCGCCGCATCAGATCGCGAACGCCGCGCAGATCGACGCCCGCCATGCGATCGACGACGTCGGCCGCCCACTCCGCCTCGACCGGCGCGGCCGCCCATTCCTCGATCGCGATCGCGGCGGCGTCGCGCGCCCGGCCCAGGCGCTCGAGCGCCAGCGACAGCTCGTGTCCGAGCAGCAGCGAATCACGCTGGGCAACGCGTTCCGCGCGGCCCAGGCGCTCGACCGCCGCGTAGTCCTCGAGCGCGAGCTCGGTGCGGGCCAGCTCGGTCAGCACGATCGGATGATGCGGGGCCTCGGAGAGCAGCGCGACCAGCTCGGCGCGCGCGCGTTCGTAGAGGCCGGCCGCGCTCGAGCCCTGCGCGCGGCGCAGGCGATCCAGCTGCGCGGAGGTGAGCGGCGCGACCGGGTGCTGGCTGAGCGAGGCCACGACCGGCTCGCGCACCAGCAGCGGCCGGAGGTCTGAAGCGGAAAACCCGGGGCGCGGCGGATTGTTCTGGGCCCGCGCCGGGGCCGCGGTCGCGAGCCCGATGATCAGGGCGGCGGCCGCGTGCAGCGCCCGCCTCATCGCGGCGATCCGTTGAGCGCGCGCAGGTAGGTCTCGATGAACGCGCGATATTGCGCGGGGTAACGGTCGGCCTCGGCCTTGAGCAGATCGAGGCGCAGGCGGTCGGTCTCGCGCAGCAGATCGGCGGGCAGCTCGCCGGGCGAGCGGCGGGTGAGATCCTGCCCCGGGCGCGATTCGCGCTCGGGATCGAAGTCGCGGCGATTCACAGAACGCTGCGCGTCGAGCATCCGCGAGAGGATGTGCTGCTGCTTCTGCTGCACCTCGCCGTCCGCGACGCCGTTGCGCAGCGCCTCCTCGACTTCCTGCATCTCGCGCTGGGCCTGGTCGAGCTTGCCGAGCAGCTTCTGCTTCGCCTCTTCGTCCTGCTGGATCTGCTCGACCTGGTGGCGGATGCGCTCCTGGTCCTGGGCGAGGCGCTGCAATTCCTGCTGGTCGCTGGTCGTCATCTGCAGCTGCTCGCTCAGGCGCTGCGCGAGCCGCTGCGTCTGGCGATTGAGCTGGCTCTGGCGATCGCCCAGGTCGCCCATCTTCTGCGCGGGGCTTTCCATGCGTTGTCCGCTGCCCTCGCCCGGCATCTTGCACATGCTCTGCTCGGAGGTGCGCAGCTCGAGCACCGCCTCGTTGATCGCGACGCCGCCTTCGCGCCCGGTCTCCTCGCCGCGCTCGCGATTGCCGGCGCCCATCTCCTTGCCCGACGTCGAGAGGCTGTTGATCGCGCGGCCCAGCGCCTTGCCCAGCTTCTGCGAGATGAACGGCGACTTCTGCGCGAGCACGTAGAGCGAATCTGCGACGCGCGAGACGCCCTCGGAGAGATCGGTCAGGCCGTCCGCGCGCAGCGAGGGCGGCGCGCTCGAATCGATGTTCTCCTCGGTCGCGCGCTGGAGCGAGACCAGGTCCTGCGCGGAGCGCCGCACCGCAGCGAGGTCCGCGCCATCGCGGGCCTTCTGGCGCTGGCTGAGCAGCTGCATCAGGCGCTGGTTCGCGCGGCGCAGCGTCTCCCCTGCGCGCTTCCCGGCCTGCGAGGCCCGCTGGCCCTGCTGCTTCTGGGCGGCCTCGGCCGCCTCGCGCTGATCGGGCGCCGCCTGCTGTTCGAGCTCCTGCGCGGTCTGCTCGAGCGCCTGCTGTTCGGGTTGCGCCTCGAGCTCGCGGCTCATCTCGCGCGTGTCGGCGGAGAGCGCCTGGCTCTGTTCAGCTGCCTTCTGCTGCTGCTCCGCGAGGGCCTTCGACTGCGATTCGCCTTCCTTCGCGTCGCGCTTCGGGGCCGCCTCGTGTTCCTGATTGAGCGCGTCCTGCTGCTTCGCCAGCTCCGCCGCGCGTTGCGCGAGCGATTCGAGCTTCTCCTCCTGGCGCAGCTGCTTGAGCAGCTCGAGGGTGCGCTCCAGGTTCGCGAGCATGTCGCGGTTCTGGTCGCGCCACTGCGGAAGCTGCTGCTCGAGCGGGGCGCGGTCGAGCTTCTCGAGCGCCTCTCGCATCTTGCGCAGCGCCTCCTTGAACTCGGGCGATTGCACCTGATCCATGAGCTGGGCGAGCTCCTTGAGCTTCGCGGTGAGCTGCTGGTTGAACGCCTCGCGTTCCGTCGCCTGCTCGATGCTCTCGCGCAGCTGCTGCGCCGCGCGGTCGATCTGCTGGCTCAGGTCGGACTGGCGCTCGAGCGCGCTCTTCAGCTCCTCGCTGCGCTCGTAGGCCGGCCCGCTCGGCGGCGTGTCGCGCTGCGGGAGCTGGCGGCTCATGTGGTCGAGCGACTTCTGCAGCTCGCGGGCCTTGTCCGCGGCCTTCTCGAGCGTGTGCTGCACGCCGCTCTGGCTCGCGTCGACGTGCTCGTAGAGATCGGCGAGCGATGGGAAACGCAGCTCGAAGGTGGGCGACAGCGCGCGCCCGCGCCCGGTCGTCGCGTTGTCGTCGAACAGCTCGAAGCGGAAGCTCGCGGTCTCCCCGGGCAGCAGCGCGAGCGACGAGGCGTCCCAGCGCGTGGCGACGGTGGCCTCGCGCGGGTTCGCATCGAACCGCGCGAGCGGAACGTCGGTCCACGCCGCGGCGTCGCCCTTGCGATACTGGAGCCGCAGCTCCGAGAGGCCGAGGTCGTCCTGCCCCAGGATTTCGAGCGGCACCAGCTGCCCGGCCGGCAGATCGAGATCGCCATCGGGGGTGCGCACCGCGATCACCGGCGGCTGATCGGGCAGCGGCGTGATGTGGTACGCGAAGCGTCCGGCGCCGCCGCTCGCGCGGGCGTCGAGCGCGTAGTCGCCCTCGCGCTCGATCGGGATCTCGCCGCGCCAGCGTCGCGGCGTGACGGGAGCGAATCGCGCGCGGACGCCGTTCGGGAGCGTGGCGGCGAGCGCCTCGAGGTCGCGGTCGAACGTCACCTCGACCCGCGCGCGCGCGCCGCGCAGCGCGGCCAGATCGCCGCGGGTCGCGGCGCCGCGCTGCACCGGGAGCCGCGCGTAGGCGGGGGAGCGGATCTCGAACTCGAAGGCGAGCGGGGACGGCTCGCCGGCCATCGCGATGTGATAGCGCGGGCTCAGCGCGGTCGCGACGCGCACGCGGTAGTCCTCCTCGCGCGTGAGCTGGGTGAGATCGAATCGCCAGCGACGCTCGCCCGCCGCGCCTGCGCCTTCGGCGACCGCGGCCGGAGCGGACGCGCCGTCACGCAGCAGGCGCGGGCGCTGCGCGCTGCCCCACACGCGCACGTGCACGGCCAGCGCGGCGCCCGGGGTGATGCGCACCGATCCGGGCTCGACCGCGAGCCGCACCGGCGGGGCCGCGAGCGACGGGTTGAGCAGCGTGGCCCACGAGCGCTCGACCCGCGCCGGGGCGAGCGCCGCGAGCGCGAGCGTCACCGCGAGCGCCCCGATCAGCGCGAAGGCCGGGCGGCGCGCCTCGATGCGGGGCGCGAGGCTCTCGACCGGGACCTCGGTGAGGCGGCGCGCGGTCTCGTCCTCGAGCGCGGCGACCAGCTCGGGCGAGGTGTGCCGCGGCGGCGCCTGCTCGAAGTCGAGCGCGTTGCGCAGCCAGGAGCGCACCTGGGGGAAGCGCCGCTCGATGCGCTCGAGGTAGTCCTCGAACGGCAGCGATAGCCGCAGCGTCGCCCGTGCCGCCCACCCCGCGGTCAACACGACCGCCGCGAGGAACGCGGCGAGGCGCAGGCCCGCCGAGAGCGGACTCGATGGCAGGACCAGCCCGATCGCGAGGGCCAGCACCAGCGCGGCCGCGGCGATCGCGGCGGCGCGCAGCGCGTGGCGCAGCACGATGGCCTGGCGGCGAGCACGGTAGTGCCGCGCGAGCACGCGGCCGAGCGGGCTGTGGCGCAGGCGGGTTGTCATAGGCTCTCGGACGCCGCTCCGAGGGAGAGGGCGTCAGTGCGTGAGGGCGAAGTGCACGATGTTGAGACCCATGCGCATCGCCTGGTCACGTTTCTCAGGGGGGTCGTGGTGGATTTCTTCGTCTTCCAGCCCGTCTCCCAGGTCGCAATCGTAGGTAAACAATACAACCAGCCTCCCGTCCCAGACAATGCCGTAGGCGCGGGGCGGGCCGCCATCGTGCTCGTGGATCTTCGGCAGTCCCTGCGGAAAATCGTAGAGCTGATGAAAAATCGGGTGCGAGAAGGGCAGCTCGACCATCGGCGCTTCGGGGAACAGCCGCCTCATCTCCCGGCGCATCGATGGCTCGATCCCGAAGTCGTCGTCCACCCAGAGGAATCCGCCGGCGGTGAGGTAGCGGCGCAGGTTCGCGAGCTCGGTGGTCGTGAACTTCATGTTGCCGTGGCCGCACGCGAACACGAACGGATACTGGAACAGCGCGGCGGCCGCCGGCTCCACCACCGCCTCGTGATCTCCCGCGATCGCGATCCCCGCCTTCTCATGCAGCCCCCGCATGAGATTGACCATCGAGGTGCGATCCTCGTACCAGTCGCCGCCGCCGCCGTACTTGAGGCGGGCGATCGAGAACTCGTGAGCGCCGGGGGCGGAGGTCTGCGCGAGGCCGCGCGAGGCCGGCGCGCAGATCGCGAGCCCGATGAGAAACGCGAGACGGAGCCTGAACCGGGCACGAGTGCCGCGGGCGGTCACTCCATGGCCCGAGCGTTCGCGCTTCCGCAACGGGGCTCAGCGCCTCCCGGGCGGCGCGAGAGCGGGACGCGCGGGGGCCGTGCGAAGCGCCGGCCGCGGGAAGCCCATCACGGGCGGAGCCGCGAGGGGGTGATGCGCACCGCGCCGAACGAGTAGAGCGCGTACTGCGTGGTGGTGAGCGCGGTGCCATCCGGCAGCGTGCCGCTCAAGGGGATCCCGTTGTCGCCGGTCGTGACCGAGATCATGCGCCCGAGCTTGTCCACCGCCGCGATGCGAACGCGGTACTCCTGCCCGTAGCCGGTGGGGCGCACGGTGATGATGCGCGCGCCGGGCACGGTCGCACTCGCGGTGGGCATCCGGAACGAGACGGTCGCGGGCTGCGGGCTGGCCGCCGGCACGAACGCCACCAGGATGTCGCGCGACTTGCCGACGAACAGCGGGGCCTGCATGCCGCTCATCACCTGCTCGCGGGTCGTGACCAGGTTGAACGCCGGCTGATACACGTGAAGGTAGTAGCCCGACGCGCCGGGCACCGAGTTCCACTCCATGAGGAACAGCGAATCGAGCGGGACCGGCGTGCCGTCGTTCGCGATCCCGGTATTCCCGGTGTAGGTGATCGTCGGGTACGCGCGGCTGGTGTCGCGAACCGCGTTCGTGAGCGGGGAGCCGGCGCTGACCACGCCGCCGACCACGCCCCGGCCGATGTAGGTCCGCGACAGCCGCGCGGTGTCGTCGTCGGCGAATGCGTAGAACTCCCACTCCCGGTCCAGCCAGCGCCGGGTCGGCACGGCGACGAAGTCGTTCAGCTGGCTGAGCCCGCCGTTCGCGTCCTTGCGCATGATCTGGTACCCGCTCGCGGCGGTGCTGTCGAAGATCAGGCCGTGAATGCGCCCCGGCCGGTCGCTGCCGAACGGGATGACGCTCAGCAACCTGTCCTCCGGGCCGACGCCGAGCGGCAGCACGTCCTGGTAGACGCGCATCGTGGTGGGCGTCTCGCGCCAGAGCACCAGGCGGGCCGCTGGCGAAGCCGCGCCCTCGGGCAGCGTGAAGTCGG
This sequence comes from Candidatus Eiseniibacteriota bacterium, assembly GCA_041483195.1. Classification (GTDB taxonomy): domain Bacteria; phylum Eisenbacteria; class RBG-16-71-46; order RBG-16-71-46; family RBG-16-71-46; genus WS-2. Next base: position 28,699 of record JBGPFC010000035.1, on the reverse strand, counting down.
CATCCACCACCGACTTCTTCTTCGCGCAGCCGGCCAGGCCGAGCGCGAGGACCGCGACCAGCGCCCAGCGCGGCGCGTGAGCCATCTGCCTCATGGTGTGCCTTTCCTTCATTCGGCCTGGACGCCCTTGCGGCGATCGAGGCGGATCCAGATGTCGAGCGCGAGCGCGCTGGCGACGTAAATGGACGAGTAGGTTCCGAACACGACGCCCACCACCATCGCGAACGAGAAGTCGCGCAGCACCTCGCCGCCCCAGATCAGCAGCGACATGGCGGAGAAGAACACCGTGAGCGAGGTGATGATGGTACGCGAGAGGGTCTCGTTCACGGCGATGTCCATGACCCGCGAGTGCTTCTCCTTGCGCAGGGCACGGGCGCGCTCTCGAATGCGATCGAAGACCACGATGGTGTCGTTGATCGAGTAGCCGGCGATGGTGAGGAGGGCCGCGACGACCGTCAGGGAAACCTCACGCCCGGTGAAGCACAGCACCCCGAGGGTCACGAAGACGTCGTGGAACAACGCGACCACGGCGCCCAGCGCGAATTTGAACTCATAACGGATGCCCACGTAAAGGAGAATTCCGACGAGGCTCCCCAGCACCGCCCAGATCGCCTTCTGCCTCAGCTCCTTGCCGACCTTGGGCCCGACCGCCTCGGCGCGCCGCAACTCGACCGTGATGCCGGGGAGCCGGCCCTGGAGCCCGGTCTGGATCCCGGTGAAGATGTCGCGTCCGCCTTCGCCGTTCTGGAGGCGAATCAGGTACTCGTTGCGGCTCTCGCCCGTCATCTGCTGGAGCTCGACCCCGCGATAGCCGATCTCGTCGAGCGCCTTGCGCACCTGATCGGCGGACATCACGCGGTTCAACCGCACCTGGAGCAGGGTGCCACCCGTGAAATCGACGCTGTAGCGAGGTCCGCCGTGGATGACCAGCCACACCGCGGTGGCGAGCGCGAGCGAGCTGGAGAACGCGTAAGCGATTCTCCGGTACTTCATGAAGGGGAGGTTGGTTCCGATCAGAAACTGCAACATGGGCGAGGCCTCGCGTTCGAGGTCAGATACTGAGCCGCTCGACCTTGCCGCGGCCGAGCATGAAATCGAAGATCATCCGGGTGAATACGACCGCCGTGAACATGTTCGCGATCAGTCCGATGATCAGCGTGACGGCGAATCCCTTGATGGGCCCGGTCCCGAACTGGAACAGGAAGAGCGCGCTGATGACGGTGGTGACGTGCGCGTCGAGGATGGTGCGGAAGGCGCGGTCGTATCCCAGGGTCACCGACTGCCGGATGCTCTTCTTGCCGCGCAGCTCTTCGCGGATGCGCTCGAAGATGAGCACGTTGGCGTCCACCGACATGCCGATCGTGAGCACCATGCCGGCGATGCCGGGCAGCGTGAGCGTCGCGCCGAAGCCGGCGAGGCAGGCGACCAGGTAGAAGATGTTGAGCACCATCGCGACCAGCGCGATCAGGCCCGACAACTGGTAATACAGGGCCATGAACACGATGACCAGCCCGGTCCCGACCAGCCCCGCGGTGAGCCCCTGCTGGATCGAGTCGCTGCCGAGCGACGGCCCGACCGAGCGCTCCTCGATGATGCGCACCGGGGCCGGCAGCGCGCCGGCGCGCAGCACGATCGCCAGGTCCTTCGCGGATTCGACGTCGAAGTTGCCGGTGATCGACGCGTCGCCAGACGGGATCCGCTCCTGGATCACCGGGGCCGAGCTCACCACGCCGTCGAGCACGATCGCGAGCTGGCGGCCGACGTTGTTCCCGGTGACGCGCGAGAAGTCGGCGCGGCCCTTGGGCGTCATCTTCATGCTCACGCCCCAGGCGCCGGGGTCGGTGCTCTTGAGGCCGACCCGCGCCTCGGCGCTCGCGATCGAGCCCCCCGCCATCTCGGGATCGCGCTTGAGCAGGTAGAGCGCGCGCCCGGTCACGCCCTGGGCGCCCGCGTCGCGATCGCCCCACATCAGCTGCGAGTCGGGCGGCAGGATCGAGTCAGCGCCCGGCGTCGCGAGCAGGCGCTCCACCACCGGCAGATCCTCGTTGCGGATGAAGGCCGAAGCGTCGAGCGAGAGGAAGTGCCCGGTGAGCGGGGTGCGGCGCAGCGAGGTGTCGATCCCCGCGACCGAGGCGGCGCCGTGCGCCGCGAGGTAGGCGTCCATGCGGTCGAACGCGTTCTTCACTTCCTCGGCGGTGCGCACCAGCTTGAACTCGAGCAACGCCGTCTTGCCGATCAGGTCGATCGCGCGCGCGCGATCGGTGAGCCCCGGGAGCTGCACCGCGATGCGATCCTCGCCCTCGCGTTGGATCAGCGGCTCGGCGACGCCGAACTGGTCGACGCGATTGCGGATGATCTCCATCGCGCGATCCGGCGCGTCCTTCGCTTCCTGGGCGCTCAGTCGCGAGCGGTCCACCTCGAGCACGAGATGCATGCCGCCCTGGAGGTCGAGTCCGAGATGGATGGCCTTGCGGCGCAGGTCGTTCAGCTCCTTGCCGGGCAGGGCCTGGCGCTGAGCGGGCGACAGCGAGTAGTAACGATAGGACGGCAGCAGGTACCACACGCTCAGCGCCGTCGCGACGAGGACACCCGCCAGCTTCCACTGATCGGTGCGGGTCATCACGTTCTCCCGGAGCACAGTCGATCGCCGGGAGGTCCTCGGGGCAGCCCCGGCGGCTCCGGCATGAATGGGCAAAATGAGGGCGGGAGTCTACGAGTGGGCGCGCGGAGTGTCAACGAATGCCGGCCTTCGCGGCCCCGCCGCGGCGCGGGAGTTGCGCATGCCGCGGCGCGGGGATTGCGCGGGCTCGGCCCCGGCGCCGCGCATGCCGCGGCGGACCGGGACTGGGGCCGGTTGGCGGCCGGCCCCTTTGAATCCATCTTTCGTCGTTGTGCTGGTGGGTTCGGGGTGGGGAGAAGGACGCGAGGAGTTTTGCGGGATCCCGGTATTGGGGTGCTGCGTCGCACGAGCCGCAACATCCGTTCCAGCCCTCGCCCGCGAGCAAGTCGCGGCGCCGCAACGCGGGTCACCTTTCGGAGCGCCCGCCCGCCGTCACCGGCGACGACGCATCGTCACCGGGGGTGGCATCGGGCCGGCGTCGCTCCCGGCGCGGGGCTCGCCCTCCGCGCATCGAATCGCGCGGCCGCCGGATTTCGTTTTGACACCCCCGGAGGCGATTCCTATACTGCCGCGCTCATCGTACCGGGCCTGCCGCTCCACCTTCCCGAACCGGCGAGGAGCCTCCATCGCATGATTTCACGCGTCTGCTGGGTGAGCGGCGCGACACTGGCGCTGCTCACGGTTGCCTCGGCATGTCTCGGCGCGGAATCAGGCTATGGCCCGCATCGCGGCTCGCTCGGAGGCCTGCTCGGCGTTTCGCAGACCTTCGCCGACGGGGACTACTCGTTCGCCCGCGACGCGCGGGGTAATTTCGGGAGCCGGGACGCCCGGCCGCGGTTCGCCTTCTCCGGCAACTTCCGCTACGTGATCAATCCGTGGCTGCGCTGGCAGGTCAGCCCCGGATTCTTCTGGGCCGGTTACGACCAGAAGTCGCCGATGCCCTTCATCGACCCGAATTATCCCAACGAGCAGAACAAGAAGAGCGTGCTCACGCTGGTCATGCCGATCTCCGCCCAGCTCCAGCTCACGCGCGCGATCGGGGGCTGGATCTACCACGCGGGCGGCGGACCCGGCGTGTACCGGGTGTGGGTCGAGAACCGGCGCAAGGTGCTCAAGGATCCGGTGTCCAAGAAGCTCCATCGCGGCTTCTATCCCGGGGCGAGCGTGCAGCTCGGCGCCGAGCATTTCCTCAAGTCCCTGCCCTCGACCGCGATCGAGGTCTCGGCCGCCGGGCACTGGACGTTCGCCGACCGGCCCGAGCAGTTCCCATCGGGATTCAACAGCGCGTTGCTGGCCACCGAGCTGCGCGTCGGGGCGAACTACTACTTCGACGTCTCGCGCTTCAGCAAGCCGAAGCGTCCGGGAGCGCCGGCCGCCAAGTGACCACCCGCGAAGCCCCGAGCCGCGCTCGGGGCTTCACGGTTTCAGGGAGGTTCGACAAGTCGTGAGCGAGCGCGACGCGTGGAGCCGGAAGGTGGGCGATGAGGCCCTGACCTTCGACGACGTGCTGCTCGTTCCGGGCCTCGCCGAGGTCCATCCCCGCGACGTCGACATCCGCACGCGCTTCTCCCGCCGCATCGAGCTGAACATCCCGATCGTGAGCGCGGCGATGGACACCGTGACCGAGTTCGAGCTCGCGATCGCGCTCGCGCGCGAAGGCGGCATCGGCGTCATCCACAAGAACCTCTCGATCGCGGAGCAGGCCTCGCAGGTGGATCGCGTCAAGCGCTCCGAGAGCGGCATGATCGTGGACCCCGTCACGCTGCCGCCCAACGCGACCATCGGCCAGGCGCACGAGATCATGTCGCGCTTCCACATCTCGGGCGTGCCGATCACCGAGAACGGCAAGCTGGTCGGCATCCTCACCAACCGCGACCTGCGCTTCGAGGACCGCATGACCCGCCGCGTCGCGGAGATCATGACGCGCGAGCGATTGATCACCGCCCCGGTCGGCACCACGCTCGAGCAGGCGCAGGCGATCCTCGCGAAGCACCGCATCGAGAAGCTGCCGGTGGTGGACGGCGAGGGGCGGCTCACCGGGCTCATCACCGTGAAGGACATCGAGAAGCGCATCAAGCATCCGCACGCGTGCAAGGACTCGTTCGGACGACTGCGGGTCGCGGCCGCCGTGGGCGGGGCCGGCGATTACCTGGAGCGGGCGGACGCGCTGGTGAAGGCGGGCGCCGACGCGCTCGTGGTGGACAGCGCGCACGCGCACTCGCGCGGCGTGCTCGATGCGACCCGCGCGGTGCGCGGCCGCTTCCCCGACGTCGACCTGGTGGTGGGCAACGTCGGCACCGCCGATGGCGCGGCGGCGGTCGCGAAGGAGGGCGCGGACGCCGTGAAGGTGGGCATGGGACCGGGCGCGATCTGCACGACGCGGGTCGTGACCGGCGCCGGCATGGCGCAGATCACGGCGGTGCTCGAGGCCGCGCGGGCGCTCGAGTCCACCGGCATCCCGATCATCGCCGACGGCGGCATCAAGTACAGCGGCGACGTGGTGAAGGCGATCGCGGCCGGCGGGCACGCGGTGATGATCGGCAGCCTGTTCGCCGGCACCGAGGAGAGCCCGGGCGAGGTGGTGCTGCTCGAGGGGCGCTCTTTCAAGGTCTACCGCGGCATGGGCTCGCTGTCGGCGATGGCCGCGGCGAAGGGCAGCCGCGAGCGCTACTTCCAGGACAACACCGACGAGCTCTCGAAGCTGGTCCCGGAGGGGATCGAGGGCCGCGTTCCGTTCAAGGGCCCGCTCTCGCAGTCCGTGTTCCAGATGGTGGGGGGGCTGCGCGCCGGCATGGGCTACTGCGGCGTGACCACCATCGAGGAGCTGCGCTCGAAGACGCGCTTCGTGCGGATCAGCAGCGCCGGCCTGCGCGAGAGCCACCCGCACGACGTGAAGATCACCAAGGAAGCGCCCAACTACGAGATTCGCTGAGCGCGTGGGGCCGACTGCTTCCTCCTGGCGCCCGCTGCTCGCGCTGATCGCCGCGATCTTCGTCGCAAGCCTGCTGCTCGCGCGCGCGTATCCGCTCGTCGATCCCGACGAGGGCCGCAACGCGGAGGTCGCGCGCGAGATGGCCGCGAGCGGCGACCTGGTGGTGCCGCACCTCGCGGGCATGCCCTATCTCGACAAGCCGCCCGCGCTGTTCTGGGCGGGTTCGCTCGCGATCGCGGCGCTCGGCCGCACCCCGCTCGCGGTGCGCATGCCCTCCGCGCTGGCGGCCGCGATGACCCTGCTCGTGATCGCGTGGCTCGCGCTGCGCCGGCGCGGAACGGCGTTCGCGCTGCGCGCGGTGGCGCTGCTCGCCACGGCGCCGCTGTTCGCCGTGCTCTCGGCGTACGTGATCTTCGACATGCCGCTCGCGCTGTGCGTGACGGTGGTGTGGACGTGTCTCGCGCGCGAGCTGGAAGGCGGAGCCTCGCCGCGTCGCCGGGCCGCGATGTTCGCGGCGGTCACGCTCGGCATCCTGCTCAAGGGGCCGGTGATGCTGGCGTGGGCGCTGGGCGGGAGCGTGTTCGCCGCCCTGTTGCTGCGCTCGCGCGATCCGCTGCGCTGGCTCGCGTGGCTGCCGGGCTGGGCGATGGTCGCGCTGGTCGCAGGCGGATGGTTCGCGCTCGCCTCGCGCCGCTTCCCCGAATACCCGCGCTATGCGTTTCTCGAGGAATCGCTCGAGCGCATGACGCGCGGCTCGTTCCGTCGCGAGCAACCGTGGTGGTTCGTGCCGGCGGTGCTGCTGGGCGGCGCGCTGCCGTGGTCGCTCGCGACCCCGTGGGGCGCGTGGCGCACGCGCGGAGCGGACGCCGGAGCTGATCGCACCGCGCGGGTCGCGCTCGGCTTCGTGCTGTTCGCCGCGGTGTTCTTCACGCTCTCGCGCTCGAAGCTGGTGACCTACCTGCTCCCCGCGCTGCCGCCGCTCGCGTGGCTCGCGGCCTCGGCGTGGAGCGATCCGAAATCGCAGCGGCGCGCGGGATGGATCCTGTTCGCGCTCTACGCCGCGCTCGCCGCGTCGTGTGCCGTCGCGGGGTCGGGCCTGATCGACTACGTGCCGGGCGCGCGGCCGCCGGCCGCGGTGGAGGGCGCGAACCGCATCGTCGCGATCGCCTTCGCGGCCGCCGCCGCGCTCGCGTTGATCGGCGCGCTCGCGCGCCGCCACGATCTCGCGTTCATCGCGGCGCTCGCGCTCGCGCCGATCGTGCTCGCGCTCGGCCGGCCCGCTTTGCTGTGGGAGGCCCGCGCGCAGTCGGGCGCGCCGCTCGCCGCCGCGATCGCGGCCGCGAGTCCCGGGGGCGCGGTGCGCATGGAAGGCTGCTATAGTCCCGGCACCGATTTTCTGCTCGGGCGCTCCTCGGAACTCGTGAGCGAGGCCGGCTTCGAGACCACCAGCAACTACCAGGTCCGTTACCGCGAGGTCCTGAAGCGACGCGGTCAGTGGACGGCCCGCGAGATCGGGCCGCCCGCGGATCGCGTCGCGATCGTCGTCAGGCGGTCGCGCGGCGCCGACTCCCGAGACCTCGCGACCTGGACCCAGATCTTCCGCGACGCTCGATTCGTCGCGTACCGGCGGTAACGCGCCGCCGGCAGGACGACCCGCCGGGTCGCTTACGCCCGGCACACGGCACGGAGAACATCGACCTCATGTGCGGCATCGCCGGCCTCTGGGCGCCCCGGCTCGAAGCGGGGCAGCGTTCGACGCTGGTCGCGGACATGGTGGAGCGTCTTCGCCACCGCGGCCCGAGCGGAGCCGCGTTCTGGAGCGGGGAGGACGTCACGCTCGGCCTCGCGCGGCTCGCGATCGTCGCGCGCGGCGAGCCGGCGCAGGTCCACGGCAACGAGACGGGCGCGCTGCGCGCGGTCGTGAACGGCGAGCTCTACAACCACGCCGCGCTGCGCCGCGAGCTGCACGAGCGCGGCCACGACGTCGCGCGCGGCCCCGATACCGCGCTGGTCGCCCACCTCTACGAGGAGCACGGCGAGGATTTTCCGCTCCACATCGACGGCATGTTCGCGATCGCGATCTGGAACGCGGAGGAACGGACGCTGGTGCTCGCGCGCGATCGCGCCGGCGAGAAGCCGCTGTTCGTCGCCGAGAGCCCGCACGGCATCGCTTTCGCATCCGAGCCGGGCGCGCTGCTCGCGCTGCCCTGGGTTTCGCGCGATCCGTCGCCGGCCTCGCTCGCGCGCTATCTGGCGCACGGATTCTTCGCAGACGAGGATTGCGCCTTCGCGGCGGTGCGCCAGCTGCCGCCCGGCCACCTGCTGAGCTTCCGCGACGGGGTCGCGCGCCAGCGCCGCTACTGGCGTCCGTGGGACACGCTTCACTCGCGCCGGCACACCGCGCGCGGCGACGCTCCGGCCGCGACCGCCGAGGCGCTCGCGCGCTCGGTCGCGCTGCGCACCCCCGACGAGGTGCCGTTCGGCGTGTTCCTCTCGGGGGGCGTCGACTCGGGGCTGGTGAGCGTGCTCGCGGAGCGCGCCCGCGGGCGCGGGTTCCCGACGTTCAGCGTGCGGCTTCCCGACCGCGGCTACGACGAGTCGGCGTTCGCGCGCGCGGTGGCGGCCTCGATCGGCTCCGAGCACCACGAGCTGGTCATGGATCACGCGGGCGGGGAAGAGGCGATCGAGCGTTTCGCGTGCGACATGGATCAGCCGATCGGCGATCCCAGCGTGCTGCCGACCTGGGCGCTGGCGCGGCTCGCCGCGCGCCACGTTCCGGTGGTGCTCACCGGCGAGGGCGGCGACGAGCTGTTCGCGGGCTACCCCACCTACCTCGGGCACCGTCACGCGGCGCTCGCGCGGCGCATCCCGCGCGGGGCGCGCGAGGCGCTGATCGCGCTGGTGCGCGCGCTGCGGCCGCGCCACCATCACGTGACGCTGCCGCACCTGATCGAGCGCTTTCTCGAAGCCGGGTCGCTCACGCCGTTCGAGCGCCATCTCGCGTGGTTCGGCACCGCTCGCGCGACCGAGGCGACGCAGCTGCTCGCGCCCGCGCTGCGCTCGCGCATCAACGAGGACACGCCGCTCGCCCACCTCGACCGGCTCGAGCGCGATCTGGCGGGCAGCCCGGTGGGCGACCTGCGGCGCGCCCCGGCGCTGGTCGCCTATCAGCTCCTCGACTTCGAGTTCTACCTCTCGGGCGACCTGCTCACCAAGGTCGACCGCTGCGCGATGGCGCACGGCGTGGAGGCGCGCGCGCCGTTCCTGAGCCACGAGCTGATCGAGTTCGCGCTCGCGCTGCCCGAGGACGCGCGGCTCAGCGGCACGTGCGGCAAGTGGGCGCTCAAGCGCGCGGCGCGCGGGCTGCTCCCCGAGGCGCTGCTCGCGCGGCGCAAGCAGGGATTCTCGCCGCCGTTCTCGGCATGGGCGCGCGGCCCGCTGCGCGATCTCGTCACCGACCGGCTCTCGCCCGAGCGGATCGCGCGCGCTCAGGTGCTCGATCCGGCCGCGACCGCCGCGCTCATGCGTGCGCATCTCGACGGGCGCATCGAACGCGGGCGAACGCTGTGGGCGCTGCTCAGCCTCCAGATGTGGGCAGAGCGCTGGGTCGCCGCGGACCGGCCGGCCCCGGCGGCTGAGGCCGCGGCGCGCGATCCACGCGCCGTCGCATCGAGCGACTCGATCTCCTGAGGCGCACATGAGCCCGAAGACCGCGCTGCTGCTGATCGACGTCCAGGCGAACATGTTCGACCCGGCCCACGAGGTGGCGGGATCCGGCCCGCTGCTGGAGCGGTTGCGCGGACTGCTCGAGCGGGCGCGCGACGCCGGCGCGCCGGTCGTGTTCGTGAGGAACGCGGGCGGCGAGGGAGACCCCGATGTGCCAGGCACGCCGGGCTGGGAGATCCACTCCGAGCTCGAGCCGGCCGACGGCGAGCTGGTGCTGGACAAGACCACCTGCGACACGTTCGAGACCACGCATCTCGACGACGAGCTCGAAGCGCGCGGCATCACGAGGGTGGTGATCGCCGGCCTTCAGTCGGACTACTGCATCCGTGAGACCACGCTCGGCGCCCTCGAGCTCGGCTACGATGTGACGCTCGCCTCCGACGGTCACAGCACCTACGACGGCAAGGGGCGGAAGGCGCGCGCGATCACGGCCGCCGTGAACGAGGAACTCGGAGCGCGCGTCACTCAGGTTCCCGCCGACGAGATCTCGTTTCGCGGCTAGCCTCGATCCCCGCGCGAGAATTTCCGCGCGGCGATGGCGCGACGGGCCGGCGAAGTTCCGGGAGCAAAAAGACCGCCCCGGGGCTCCTGCACCCCGGGGCCTCGGCCGCCCGCGACTGGACTATCGCTTCGGCAGCTCGAACTTGAAAGCCGGATTGATCTCGCGGATCTCGCTCACGACGCGCTCGAGGCTTTCGACCGCCTCGCGCGTGGGCTCGGTCTTCCACGCCGAGTAGAGCTCGAGCAGCTCGTCCTGCTTCACGCGCAGCAGCTCCTGGCTCGCGTGCTCGTCGATGGAGCGCTCGAGGTGATAGACCTCGCCCTGCGAGAAGCGCTTGAGCAGGTCGAGGTACTCGCCGCGCATGTGCGAGAGGATGCGGATGTACTTCTCGAACCCCACCGAGAGCTTCTCGAGCACCTCGGAGACGCCCGCGTTCTTGCGGTGCATCTGCTGGCTGTAGGAGTACGCGAAGTGATAGTAGGTCTTGCCGCGGCCGATGTACGCCTCTTCGCTCGGCGCGATCCGGGCGCGCGCGGCCTCCGCCATCACCGGGTTGTCGAAGATGCCGATCGAGATCAGCAGGAAGTCGGCGTTGGTCTTGTAGATCTGGTACTTGAGCCGGGCGTCGTTCGAGTTCGCGAGCCGGCGGAAGACGTCGGTGTCGTACTTCGAGAGGAACTTCTTCGACTGCTCGACATACTCGGGGTTGATGAACGAGTGCAGCAGGTGGGCGAGGTAGACGTTCACGTCCTCGTCGTAGAAATCCTGGTTCGAGACCAGCCCGGTCTCCATGCGGCTGTACAACAGGCAGTTGACCATGAAGTAGTAGGTCGGCTGCAGGTCGCGGCTGGTGTCCTTGAGATCGACGTAGTGACGCGGGTTCATGGCTCGCCTCCTGGCGGTTCAGCCCGGAGCGCCCGTACGAACGGCCCGAATGCGACGCTCCTATCCCGGAGTCCTGCATCCTCTGTGCCACGCACGCCCGCGAGCCGCGCGGGCAGCGTGAATCGCGGGCTCAGAGCGATTCCACCATTCCGCGCCGCTTCATGGAACCGACGCGATGACGGTCATTTCGCGCCGCCCCGCACACCGAATGGGGGATCTGCCCCGATCGGAACACCGGGGGGTGAGGGGTATCGAAGGGCCCGAGGGGGTTGCATCCTGGGGTCCCGGGGCCATCGGATTTCGCAATGCCTTTGCCACCGGTTAAAGTCATTTGATACGTCGCGCGCCCGCAGGCCGCTGGATCGCAGCGCGCTAAGCCCGGTGTTGCAAGGCCGCGGCGGCGTCCCGTTCTGCACGGTGGGGGGCCGCCGGGGTCCCATTCGGGTCGGCGCGCGGCGCGCCGCGGGGGCCGATAAAGCCTCGCGGCCGCGGGGCATATGTCTTGCGGAGTCAATCATCGTGAAGACCCGGCATCGTGGCTCCCCACCTCCAGCTGGCCGAGACTCCGATGACTGATACCCAGCCCGCGCACCCGCCCGCTCCAAGCCCCGAGCCTCACTCCGGCAGCGGCCTGAGGCTGCGGCTCTGGCTCGGCTGCCTGGGCGGCGCGATGGTTTCCGCCGCGGCGATCTGGGTGGTGTTCGGCACGCGCATCGGCCCCGAGGTGTCGAACGATCCGGCCGGGCTCCTGCTGTGGCTCGGCGGCGCGAGCGCGCTCGGGATCGTGACCGGCGCAGCGCTCGCGCTCTGGCTCGATGCGCGCATCCTCGGACACCTGCGCGGGCTCGGCCGCGGTCTCGCATCGGGCCAGGTGCACGAGCTGCGCGGGCTGCCGGCGGCCGCCGGCTGGGGCGAGCTCTCCGATCTCACGCAGCAGGCGCAGCAGGTGATCACCGCGCGCCACGAGGCCGAGCGTTCGAGCGAGGAGCTGCGGCTGCTCGAGCGCCAGGTCGGAGCGCTGCGCGACGCGATCGAGCGCTGGGTCGCGAACGAACGCTGGGAACCGATGCGGCTCGAAGAGGGCCCGCTCGCCTCGCTCGCGGTCTCGCTCGATCACGGCTTCGCGCGCGCGATGGAAGTGCGCGATCAGAACCAGGAGGCCGCGCGCATGGTTCACGTGGAGATCGAGGCGTCGCTGGCCGACGCGCGCGAATCGGTCGAGCAGGCCGAGCGCGGATTCGTCGAGGCGACCTCGCTCATCACCTCGGTGCGCGAGCTGCAGCGGCTGGGCGCCGAGCTGCGCGGCGCGATCGAGGCCTCGACGCTCACGGCGACCGCTTCGCCTGCGTTCGCGGAAACGCTCGAGCGCTATCGCGCCACGGCGACCGAGGCGATCGAGGAGCTGGTCGGCGCATCGAGCGAGAGCGTCGAGCGCCTGGCGGCGGGGCTCTCGCACGTGAGCGAGATCGCGGCGCTGGTTCACACCCTCGCGAATCGCTCGACCCTGATCGCGCTCAACGCGATGGTCGCGAGCGGCCGCTCGGGCACGGGCGCCGCGCATCCCGAGGATCTGCCGGCCGAGCTCAAGACGCTGGCGACCGAGGTGCGGGGCGCCACCGAGCGCGTGGACGCGCTGTCGCGCGACGTCGAGCGCGAGGTCGCGGCCGCGACCGCCCGCATGCGCGCGGTGAGCGAGCGGGTCGCGCTCATGCTGGACGCCGCGCCGGTGCCGGCGGCCGGGCCGTCCGCCGCGCCGTCCGATGACGTGCTGCGACTCGACGAGCGCGTTCGCGAGATGATCCAGGACGCGACCCGCAAGGCCGAGGGACTCTCGGCGGCCGGCGAGCGCGCCTCGCGCGCAGCGGAGCGCCTGCTGCGGCGGCTCGAAGACGAATCGCGCGAGATCGAAGCGCTCGCGTTGCGACTCGGAGCCGAGGCGGAAGCCGCGCCCGATCCGCAACACCTCCCCGCCGGCGCGGAATCCACGGGCGCGCCGCGCGCCGGCACGCTGCGTCTGCTGGAGCAGGACGCGGTCACACCCGCCCCGGACCTCGAAGCGCGCGACCGCGAAGAGCGCCCATGAACGCGGCGGCCGATCGCGAATCCCGTCAGGCCATCGCGCGCGGGCTGGCGGCGGCGCTCGACGCAGCGCTCGCGCCCGGCGCCTCGTCGCAGGAGTTCGCGGCGGCGCGCGAGGTCGCCTCGCTGCTCGAGCTCGATGGGCTCTCGCATCTGCTCGATGCGATCGCACCGCACGTCGGCAGCGGGTGGCCCGCCGAGGTCGAGCCCGCGATCGGACGCGTGCTGCGCATGGCCGCGCGCTGCGCCGCGGCCGGCGAGCTCGAGGAATTCAGCGACGCCGAGCGCGAGCTGGATTCGCTGGCCGAACAATTGGGCGACATCGAGTGGCATCACGCCCCGTCGCAGGCCGGCGTCGCTTCGGCCATCCCGACGATCGGCGCGCACGCCGCGCTCGCCGATCTTCCGCTCGCCGACGAGGCATCGGCCGCGCTCGCGCGGCGCGTGCGGCTCTCGAGCCCGGCCGCCGCCGCGCTGCGAGCGGCACTCGACTGGATCGGCGGCGAGAGCGGCCCGCGCTGGCCGCTCTCGCTGGAAGCCGACGACAGCGCGCTCGACGTTCGATGCGAGCTGCTCGACGGCGCCGGGCTCCGGCCCGCGCACGAGGTGCTCGCCGCGGTCGAGGGCAGCCTCGGTCCCGCGCCATCGTCTGCGCCTCAGTCCGGGATTCGGCGCGAGTGGATCGTGCGCGTGCCCGTGATCTCGGGCCGCGCGAACTTCATCATGCTGGAGCAGGGCGACCTGCGGCTCGCGGTGCCGGCGCACGCCGTGCTGCGCATGCAGCTCGCGTCGCGCGTGAACGCCGAAGCCGACGCAGCGCCGCGCGGCGCGCCGCTGCTCGCCCCGCTCGCGCCGCTCGCGAGCGCGCGGGCCGATGGTCCGGTGCTGCTGCTGGCTCTCGGGCTCAAGCGCGCGTGGCTGCGCACCGACCGGCTCGTGTGGCGGCTGCCCGCCGAGGAATGCGCGCCGATCCCGGAGGCCGTGGCGCTCGGCCTCGCGCGCGCGGTGATCACGGAGGACGGCACGGTGTACGCGGTGGCCGACCCGGGCACGCTGCTCGCCGGGGTCGCGCTTCCGGATTCGCTTCCCCCGCCGGCGCTGATTCCGGCGCGATCGCGTGTCGCACCCCCCGCGCCGCCGCCGCGCGCGTTCACGCCCGAAGCTCCCGTGCAAGTGAGCGCGCCCGCCGAACCCGCGCATGTGAGCGCGCCCGTCGCTCCGCCTCCCGTCATCGCGCCCGTCGCGAACGACACCGAAGAGCTGGACGAGCACTCGGTGAGGCCGCTCGGCGAGCCCGCGCCCGATCAGGTTGCCGTCGCGTCCCTCGGCGCGCGCCGCGCGCTGGTGGCCGAGGATTCGTTCACGGCCCGCGTGTTTCTCACCCGGCTCCTCGAGCAGCAGGGCTTCGAGGTGCTGGCGGTGGAGCGCGCGGCCGAGCTCGATGCCTGCCTCTCGCGGGGGCCGTGGCATCTGCTGTGCGTCGACGTCGAGCTGCCAGACGCGCGCGGCGAGGCGCTGCTGCGCTCGGTGCGCGATCGCGCGCCCGCCGGCACGCCGCTCGTCGCGCTGCTGCGCGACGAAGAGGACGCCGCGGCTGCATCGCGCGCCGGTGTGAGCCGCACGCTGCGCAAGCCCGTCTCGCGCGAGTCGCTCGAGCACATGCTCGCGCGCGCAGGGCTCGCCCGGGACGCGAAGCCGTGAGCGCGAGCCTCTTCGGGAAGCAGTCGGGCGATCTCCAGCCGCGCATCCTGGTGGTGGACGACGACCGCCGCGTGCTCGAGCTGCTCGACCTCGCGCTCTCGACCCACGGCTTTCGCGTGCTGACGGCCGCGGACGGGGAAGAGGCGCTCAAGCAGGCGCTCGGCCAGCGGCCCGACCTGGTGGTGCTCGACGTGCGCCTGCCGCGCAAGAGCGGGCTCGAGGTGTGCGAGGCGCTGCGCCGCGATCCCGACGAGAACACCGTGCCGATCATCCTGGTCTCTGCTGCGATCGAGACCGAGACGCGGCTGCAGGCGTTCGCGCGCGGCGCCGACGACTACCTCGCGAAGCCGTTCTCGCCGAAGGAGCTGATCGCCCGCGTGAAGCGGCTGCTGGTGCGCACCGCAGAGACCCGCGAGGCGCGGCGCCGCATGCGCGAGCTGGAGCTCCAGCTGGCGCGCGCGCAGGACGACGCGCGGCGCGCGCACCACGAGGTCCGGCGCGAGCAGCGCATGCGCGAGCTGGCATTCGGCCTGGGGAGCGAGCTGCACCGCACGCTCGACCTCGATGCGCTCGGAACCCGCATCGTCTCGGCGGCGCAGTCCCGGCTCGGCGTCGGGATGGCGGCGCTGCTGGTGCGCGATGCGCGCGGGGCGTTCGTGGCGCGCGCGGTGCGCGGCGACGGATGGGAACGCGTGGCGGGTCTCGAGCTGGGCAGCGTCGGCGAGCTGGCGGCGATGCTCGAGGCGCTCGCGCGCCCGCTGCTGCGCCGCGACCTCGAGCGCTTTCCCGAGCTGATCGCCGAGCTGCCGCCGCTGGTGGCGGGCG
Organism: Candidatus Eiseniibacteriota bacterium; assembly: GCA_041483195.1. Taxonomy (GTDB): domain Bacteria; phylum Eisenbacteria; class RBG-16-71-46; order RBG-16-71-46; family RBG-16-71-46; genus WS-2. The sequence goes on along the minus strand of JBGPFC010000035.1, from coordinate 13,429 downwards.
GGATCGTGCTGCTCGCACCGCTGCGCGGCCCCGAGCGCCTCGAGGCGGTGCTGATCGCCGACGAACGGGTGGACGGCGCGGAGTTGCCGGCGGTCGAGGTCGAGGCGCTCACCGGTCTGTGCGAGATCGGCGCGGTCGCGCTGGCCAACGCGCAGCGGGTGCGCGTTCAGACCGAGCACGCGCTCCAGCGGCTCGCCGCGCGCGAGAGCGACGTGCCCGCGATGGAACGCCGCGCCGCGGCGGCGCTGCTGATCGATCGCGCGGCGCGGGCCGCGATGCTCCCGCCGCGAGAGCGCGAGCTGATGCTGCACGGCATCGCGCTCGGCGCGCCCGCTTCCGGTACCGAGTGCGCGCTCGCGCTCGAAGCGCTCGAAGCCGCGGATCCCACGCGGCGCGTCGCGGATCTACGAAGGCTGATCGCGCGCGCGCGCGCGATCGCGGACTCGGTAGCTTCCGCGGCGAACGGTGGCTCGTTCCCCGACGAGAGCGATCCGGACGAACGCCGCGCCGCGTTGCTGCTCGCGGCGGGGCTGGGTTACGCGGCGGCGCGCGCCGAGGGTCTTCCTCCCGGGGAGGCGCTCGATCGCGCCGCGCGAGACCTCGGGAGTGCGCTGGATCCCGCGACGCGCCGCGCGCTCGATCAGGCCGGGCGCGACGGCCGCGAGACCGCGGACCGCGCCGCCTGAACGCCGGCGCGGTCACGCGATCGCGCTAGTTCTTACTTTCGAATCCCGCCGAAATCCACCTTGGGCGCGGCGCGCGCCGCCTCCTGGATCTGGTAGTAGGGCGCGTCCTTGAAGTTGAACGCCGCGGCGTAGAGGTTGGTCGGGAAGCGCTTGACCAGCACGTTGTAGCCCTGCACTTCCTGGTTGTAGCGCATGCGCTCGGTCGCGAGGCGATTCTCGGTTCCCGCCAGCTCGTCCATCAGCTGGAGGAACGCCTCGTTGCTCTTGAGCTGCGGGTAGTTCTCGACGACCACCAGCAGCCGCGCGAGCGCGCCGTCCATCTGCTGCCCCGCCGCGATCTTCTGCTCGGGGGTGCCCGCGCCCGCCAGCTTCGCGCGAGCGTCTGCGATCTGGCCGAACACCTGCTGCTCCTGGAGCGCGGTTCCCTTTACGCTCTCGACCAGGTTTCCAATCAGATCGTTGCGTCGCTGGAGCTGATTGTCGACCTGCGCCCACTTCTGATCGACCGCCTCCTTCGTGGTGACCAGCCGGTTGTAGTTCCCCACCAGGCAGCCACCGACCGCCAGCAGCAGCACCGCGACCACCACCAATGTGATCAGAAGCCCGCGTTTCATCGTGGTCCTCTCCTTTTGTATTCGTAATCGGCGCGCACCGTGGCGCCGGCCGTCATGCTACCAGCTTCCGCCGCCGCCGCCGCCGCCGCTCGATCCGCCTCCGAAACCGCCGAACGAGCCGCCGCCGGAACCGCCTCCGAAACCCCCGAACCCGCCGAGCCCGCCGAATCCGCCGAGCCCGCCGGCGGGGCCCAGCCACCACGGGCCACGTCCGCCGCGGCCCATGCCGCGCAGCCGCGAGAAGATCATCATCATCACGACCGCGATCAGGATGATCGCCCACAGCGGCAGATCGCGGCCGCGTCGCGCCGAATCGTAGCGCAGCTCCTCGCCGTCCCACTCCAGCTTGACGTTCTTCTCGGCTGCCACGCGGGCCGCGCACGCCAGCATCGCGGCGGTGATGCCGCCCGCGTAGTCGCCGGCACGAAGGCGCGGCGCCATCGCCTCGCGCACGATGCGCGACTCCAGTCCGTCGGGCAGCGGGCCCTCGAGCCCGTATCCGGTCTCGAAGCGCACCTGGCGCTCCTCGATCGCGACCAGCATCAGCAGCCCGTTGTCCTCGCCGTGCTTGCCGAGCTTCCACGCATCGAACACGCGCGTCTTGTATTCGTCGGGCGTGCCGGGCGCGGTGCTCTTCACGGTGAGCACCGCGAACTCGGCGCCGGTCTTCTGCTTCACCTGATCGAGGAACGATTCGAGCTTGGCGCGGGACTCGTCGTCCATCACGCCGGCGCGATCGTTCACGAACCCGACCGCCGCGGGAACGGCGAGGCTGTCGTCCTGGGTTTCGGCGCTCGCGTGCGCCGCGGGCAGCAGCGCGCACAGCGCGAGCGCCGAGGCCCAGGTTACGCGGCGCGCGATGGCGCGCCAGCCGCTCATGGCACGCGCAGTTCGTCGATGGCGTCGATCAGCCGATCCACCTCGACGAGAAACTTCCGATAGTTCGGCAGGATGTCGGCGCGGTTCCCGGTGCGGCCGGACTGACGCAGCAGGTGCGGGATCAGGAGCCCCGTGGCGTCGAGCTTGAACAGGTCGGCCACCCGCTCGATCACGCGCGACGAATCGCCGGGCGGCGTCTCGCCGCGCAGCCGCAGCAGTGTGCGGAACAGCGTCGCGAAGCTGCTCGCCGCGCCCTTCAGCACGCGCTCGAGATCGGCCGGGCGGCGGATGGACTCGACCAGCGCGTGGCGCAGCCGGATGTTCTTGCCGCGCAGCTCGTGCTCCGCCTGGAGCCTCAAGTTGCTGCGCGGCACGTCGAATCCCGCGACCACGTCGTCGCCCTCGAGCAGCAGGTGGCGCTCCTGGATCTCGAGCCACTCGATCGGAAACACGTCGAGCGATTTCTCGATCTGCCGCAGGTGGAGGAACAGCGGCTCGAAGTGCGGGGCGCGGCGGGTCACCGGCACCGCGCGCGCGAGCGCCTCGAGCCAATCCACCGAGAGCGTCCGCCCCACCACCAGCACGTTGACCCGCGAGTGCTTCATGTCGAAGCCCTGCGTGAGCACGCTGCCGGTGAGATACGCCGCGAGAAAATCGTGATCGAGGGCGGCGCGCACCGGGGCGAGCCATCGCCGCGCGGCCGTGAGCATCGCCTCGGGGGGCGAGATCCGAAGCTCGTCGTGCGTCAACATGATGCCGGGACGCTAATCACTGCCCCGGCGGCGGTCAAGCGGCCGCCTGATTCCCCAGGTGGGTCGCGAGCGCGACCTGCAGGCGCCCCAGCTCGATCGACGCGCTCTCGATCACGCGGTCCGCGCCCTGCAGCTCGCCGCGCTCGGCCTGCCACTCGAGCTCCTCGACGCTGGCCGCGAGCGCGTCGGCGCCCATCGTGCGGCAGCTGCCCTTGAGCGAATGCGCCGCGAACTCGACGCGCTTGGGATCGGCGCTCGCGACCGCCGCGCGCAGCTCGACCAGCATCTGCGGCACCGCCGAGATGAACTCGGTCAGGAGCTGGCGCTCGAAGCGCCGGTCGCCGTCGCAATATTCCTGGAGCCGCTCCGCGCTGAACACCGCGATCGGCACCGCGGGCCGCACGATGGCCGGGGCACCCATCTCCGATCCGCGCCCGGCCCAGCGCGCGAGCGCCGCGAACAGCTCGTCGGGATTGACCGGCTTGCCGACGAAGTCGTCCATCCCGGACGCGATGCAACGCTCGCGGTCGCCCTTCATCACGTGAGCGGTCATCGCGATCACCGGCACGCGCCGCCCGCGGCCGGCCTCGATCCGGCGCAGGCGCGCCGTGGCCTCGAGCCCGTCCATGTCGGGCATCTGGATGTCCATCAGCACGATGTCGAACTCCTGCTTGTCGAGCGCATCGAGCGCCTCGATGCCGCTGCCGACCGCGCGCGCCTCGCACCCCCAGCGCGCGAGCACGTGGAGCGCGACCTTCTGGTTGACCGGCTTGTCCTCGGCGACCAGCACCCGCAATCCCTGCAGCATCTGCCGCACCACCGGCGATCCCAGCGCTTCAGCTCCGTAGTCGGCTTCCGGGCCGGTGGCGGTCGCCGCGATCATCGCGGCGCGCAGCGAAGCGCAGCGCACCGGCTTCGCGATGGTGGCGGCGAACAGATCGCGCGTGGGGTCGGCGGTGAGGTGCGCGACCGGCGGCGCCATCAGCACCATCGGCAGCGCGTGCATGTGCGGCTCGGCGCGGATCTCGCGCGGCAGGCGTCCGCCGCCGGCCTCGGCGAGCCGCTGGTCGATCAGCGCCAGCCCGAACGCGTCGCCCCCGGCCGCGGCGCGCAGCCGGTCGATGGTCTCATCCGCGCTCGCGGTGCCCTCGGGGCGGCAGTTCCACGCGCGCAGCTGCGTGCACACGGTCTCGCGCGCGGTGGGCGAGGGATCCGCCACCAGCACCCGCACCCCGCGCAGCGCCTCGGGCAGCGCGCGCGGCGGCGCGACCGCGCTCGCGGCGCGCGGCAGCGCGATCTCGATCCAGAAGGTGCTGCCCTGGCGCGGCTCGCTCTCGACCCCGATCCGTCCGCCCATCAGCTCGATCAGCTGGCGGCTGATGGTGAGGCCGAGCCCGGTGCCGCCGTAGCGGCGCGTCGTGCTGCCGTCGGCCTGCGTGAAGCTCTCGAAGATGGTCTCGAGCCGATCGCCCGGAATCCCGACCCCGGTGTCCTGCACGCGCACGCGGATCGTGGCCTGGGTGGGCGTCTGCCGCACCAGCTCCGCCCACACCACCACCTCGCCGCGCTCCGTGAACTTGATCGCGTTGCCGACGAGGTTGGTGAGCACCTGGCGCATGCGCACCGGGTCGCCCAGCAATCGCTCGGGCAGATCGCTCGCGATCGAGACCGCCAGCTCGACGCCCTTCTCGAAGGCGCGCGGCGCGAGCAGCTCCGCCACCTCCTCGACCGCGACGCGCAGCTCGAACTCCACCACCTCGACCGCGAGCTTGCCGGCCTCGATCTTCGAGAAGTCGAGGATGTCGTTGATCACGGTGAGCAGGCCGTCCGCGCTGCCGCGCACCGCCTGCGCGAAGTCGAGCTGCTCCTCGGTGAGCGAGGTGTCGAGCAGCAGCCCGGTCATGCCGAGGATGCCGTTCATCGGCGTGCGGATCTCGTGGCTCATGTTGGCGAGGAATTCCGACTTGGCCTTGGTCGCGGCCAGCGCCTGGTCGCGGGCGAGCGCCAGCTCCTCGGCCTGCTCGCGCAGCTGCTGCGCCTGCTGCTCGGCGCGCGCGCGCGCCTCCTCCAGCTCGCGCATCGAGCGGCGCAGGTCTTCCTGCGCGCGCTTGCGGTCGGTGATGTCCTGCAGCGTGCCCTCGTAGTAGAGCACGTGGCCCGCCGCGTCCTTCACGACGCGGCAGTTCTCGCTGATCCAGATCCGCGAGCCGTCTGCGCGAATGATCTCCGACTCGTAGCCGTGCACCACGCCGCGCTGGGCGAGCAGGCGCTTCCAGTCCTCGCGGCGCTCGGGCAGCACGTAGAGCTGGTGAACGCGATCCGAGCACTTCTCGATCAGCTCCTGCGCGGAGACGTACCCGAACAGCCGCGCGAGCGCCGGGTTCGCCGAGAGGAAGCTCCCGTCGGGCGTGGTCTGGAACACGCCCTCGATCGCGTTCTCGAAAATCGCGCGGTACTTTTCCTCGGCGCCGCGCAGCGCGGCCTCCGCGCGCTCGCGCTCGATCCCGATGCTGGCCAGGTGCGCCGCCGACTCGAGCAGCTCCAGCTCCTCGAGGTCGGGCACGTGGGGCTCGGCGTGGAACACCGCGATCGCGCCCAGCACCGTGCCGCCCGGGCAGAAGATGGGCTGCGCCCACGCCGAGCGCAGCCCCACGTTGAGCGCGAGGGCACGCATCTCGGTCCAGCGCGGATCGGTCTGCACGTTCTCGCAGATGATGCGCCGCCCGAGGCGCGCGGCGGCCGCGCCGCATCCGCGCTCCGCCCCCGGCGGCAGCGCCAACTCGGCCTCGATCAGCGCGGCGGGCAGACCGGGCGCGGCGCCGCAGGTGAGCCCGCCCGCGGCATCGAGCAGCAGCGCCGCGCAGCGCATGCGCGGCATCTGCTCTTCCAGCGCGCGCACCAGCACCGCGAGCGACTCCTCGAGCGGCGCGTTGGTCGCGATCAGCTCCAGCACGCGGCGGTGGCCGGCCTGCAACGACACCGCGCGGCGGCGGCGCGAAACGTCGCGGATGAACCCGGCGAAGCAGCGGCCCTCGGGCGGTCCCATCGCGTGAACCGCGATCTCCACCGGGATCTCGGTGCCGTCGCGCCGCATCGCCGTGATCTCGAAGGTGTGGCCCTCGTCGGGGATGTCGCCGCTCACGATGAATCGCTCGAAGTCGTGGCGCCGCGCCTCGCGCGAGGCGGGCGGCAGCAGGATCTCGGGGGTCTCGCGGCCGATCACCTCCGCGCGATTCCAGCCGAACGTGCGCTCGGCCGCCGCGTTGAACTCGGTGATCACGCCGAGCGCGTCGATCGCGACGATCCCATCGAGCGCCGCGCCCAGGATCGAGGCCTTGAGCGCCTCGCTCGCATCGAGCGCCGCCGTGCGCTGCTCGAGCGTCGCGACGCGCTCGGCGCCCTCGCGCTCGAACTCGGCGCGGGTTCGCGTCAACTCCTCCGCCCCGAGCCGGCGCGCCGCCTCGACCGCGCCCCGCGTTCGGCGCAACGCGCCCCGAGTGATCGCCACGCTCACGCCGCCCGCGATCAGCGCGCCGATCGCGAACGCGACCAGCAGGCCGACCGCGCCCAGATCCGCTGGCGCGGGCATGCGCGTGGCGGCGATGCCCACGGCCGGCATCAGCAGCGCGGCGATCGGGACCGCGACGCAAGTCATAGCGTTCTGCCGCGCACGATCGGACAAGATCGGCGACCTCACGAAGTGAATGGTGATGGCCCGCGGTCTCTCCCGCGGGCGCAACGGGTTCTCTGGGAATAGGTTTCGGCACATTCGCGCATGCGCTTGAACGCTTTGGCCCGCCTCCCCGGCCCGCCCCAGGCCCCCCCGGGCCCACGGCTTGACCCTCGCCCCCCGGCGGCGGTTAACTGGCGGTTTCGCAAGGGGTCCGCCCGCGCCAGCCGCGGGGGGGAGCCCGGCGCTCCGCCCGGTTCGCGAGGAGGCTGCTTGCACGAAGTGCTCATCATCGGCGGCGGCCCATCCGGGCTCACCGCCGGGATGTTCTGTCGCATGCGCAAGCTGTCTGTGAAAGTCGTAGACGCGGGACGCGTAGGCGGACAGCTGGTCTCGCTCTACGGCGACAAGCCCGTGCACGACTGGCCCGGCTACGAAAACATCATCGCGGGCGATCTCGCGGCGCGTCTCACCGATCACGCCGCGGCGCTCGAGGTGGACATGGTGGGCAACCAAAAGGTCACCGACCTGGTCCGCAACGGCGATCAAGGTTTCGAGCTGGTCGCGCACGACGTGGTCACGAGCCAGGAGCATCGCCACGCGGCGAGCGCCGTGATCGTGGCGATCGGCGGCGGCGCCTTTGAGCCGCGCAAGCTCAAGGTGCCGGGCGAACACGGATTGGCGGAGGAGCAGCTCACGTATCGCATGCCCGATCGCGCGCGCATCGCCGGCAAGCGCGTGGTGGTGGTGGGCGGCGGCGACTCGGGCCTCGAGAGCGCGCAGGCCGCGCATCAGGCCGGGGCGAAGGTCACCATGGTGCAGGTGCTCGATCGCTTCACCGGGATGGAGAGCAACATCGACCTCGTGAACCAGCTCGAGATCCCGCGGCACTTCAACACGCGCGTGAAGGAGATCGAAACGGAAAACGGCAGGCTGCGCGCGGTGCGCGCTGTGACGAAGGGCGCGAGTGAGCCGCTGCGCATCGAGTGCGACGTGCTGGTGGTGAACATCGGCAACGCCGTGAACCTCGACGCGGTCAAACGCTGGGGGATCGAGGTCGAGCACAACCTGATCAAGGTGGACGGCCACATGCGCACCTCGCTCGACGGCGTGTTCGCGTGCGGTGATATCGTGACCTACGATGGCAAGTACAAGCTGCTGCTCACCGCCGCGAGCGAAGGCTGCATCGCCGCGAACTCAGCCTACGTCCACGTGCGCAAGCCCGCGCGTCTGACGATGGGCGACCTCTGGACCTGAGAAGGGCGATCGTGAACCCCGTCATCAACGACTTCAGCATCTCGGTGGCCACCATGAACGGCTCCGGCAGCCAGACCGCGAACACCATCCTGTTCCGCGCCATCTTCCAGATGGGCGTGCCGGTGAGCGGGAAGAACCTGTTCCCATCGAACATCGCGGGGCTGCCCACGTGGTTCACCATCCGCGCCAGCAAGGACGGCTACCTCGCGCGCCGCGCCGAGACCGACATCATGGTCGTGATGAACCCCGAGACCGCGGCGGAAGACATCGCGAGCGTCGGCCCGGGCGGCGTGATCGTGCTGAACGATCAGATCAAGGTGCCGCCCCCGCCCGACGACCGCTTCACGTACGTCGTGCCGATGAAGGCGCTGATCGAGCCCATCACCACCGACGTGCGCCTGCGCCGGCTCGTCACCAACATGCTGTACGTTGGCGTGCTCGGCGAGCTGCTCGGGATTCCCGAGGCCGAGGTTGAGCGCGCGCTCGATGCGCAGCTCGGGCGCAAGCCCAAGGCGCTCGCGCTCAATCACCAGGCGGTGCGCGCCGGCTGGGAGTGGGCGAAGGCCAATCTCACGAAGCGCGATCCCTACCGCCTCGAGCGCTCGGACAAGACCGCCGGCAAGATCCTGATCGACGGCAACACCGCTGGCGCGCTCGGCGCGATGATGGGCGGCGTGAGCGTTGTGACGTGGTATCCGATCACGCCGTCATCGAGCCTGGTCGAGGCGCTGATCGGATACCTCGAACGCTACCGCAAGGACGAGAACGGCAAGGCCACCTACGCCGTGATCCAGGCCGAGGACGAGATCGCCGCGATCGGCATGGTGCTCGGCGCATCGTGGGCCGGCGCGCGCGCGATGACGTCGACCTCGGGCCCCGGCATCTCGCTGATGGCGGAGTTCGCGGGCTACGGCTACTACGCCGAGATCCCCGCCGTGATCTGGGACATCCAGCGCATCGGCCCCAGCACCGGGCTGCCGACCCGCACCTCGCAGGCCGACATCACGTTCGTCCACCACCTCTCGCACGGCGACACGCGCCAGGTCGTGCTGCTGCCCAGCTCGGTGCGCGACTGCTACGAGTTCGGCATGAAGGCGTTCGACCTGGCCGAGCGCCTCCAGACGCCGGTGTTCGTATTGAGCGATCTCGACCTGGGTATGAACAACTGGATGAGCGACCCGTTCACATATCCCGAGAAGCCGTGGGACCGCGGCAAGCTGCTGAGCGACGACGACCTCGCGAAGCTCCCCAAGTTCGAGCGCTACCGCGACCGCGACGGCGACGCGATTCCCTATCGCACGCTGCCCGGAATCAATCGCGACACCAAGGGCATGGCGTTCACGCGCGGCTCCGGGCACGACGAGCAGGCGCGCTACACCGAGAGCCCCGAGGTGTACGAGCGCAACATGGCGCGCCTCGCGCGCAAGTTCGAGACCGCGAAGACGCTGGTGCCGGCGCCCGAGGTGTGGGAGGAAGACGCCGAGGTCGGCATCATCGCGTTTGGCTCCACCCACTGGGCGTTGGTCGAGGCGCGCGACCAGCTGCGCGCGGCCGGGTTGCCCACCGCCTACCTGCTGCTCAAGGCGCTGCCGCTCACCGAGCACGTCGCGCGCTTCGTGCGCGCGCACCCGCGCGTGTACGTGGTCGAGCAGAATCGCGACGGCCAGATGGCCGACATCGTGCGGCTCGAGCTGCCCGCCGAGGCCGCGCGCGTGCGCTCGGTGCGCCACTTCACCGGCATGCCGATCGACGCGCGCTTCGTGCGCGATGAGATCATGAACCAGGAGGCCGCGCGCGCCCCGCGCGCCGTGCCCCAGGGAGCGACCCGATGAGCGAGACCCCCGCCGCCGGACCCGCCGCGAAGAATCGCGCGGGCTTGACGCGCGCCGATTACGACGGCTCGAAGACCACGCTGTGCCCCGGCTGCGGGCACAACGCGATCACCGCCGCCATCATTCAGGCGGCGTACGAAGCCGCGCTCGAGCCGCAGAACGTGGCCAAGCTGTCGGGCATCGGCTGCTCGAGCAAGACACCGGCCTACTTTCTCGGGCACTCGCACGGCTTCAACGCCGTGCACGGCCGCATGCCCTGCATCGCGACCGGCGTGCGCGCCGCCAACCGCGAGCTGCTGCTGATCGGCGTCTCGGGCGACGGCGACACCGCCAGCATCGGGCTCGGACAGTTCTGCCACCTGGTGCGACGCAACGTGCCGGTCGTGTACATCATCGAGAACAACGGCGTGTACGGGCTCACCAAGGGCCAGTTCTCGGCCACCGCCGACGTGGGCAGCACCATGAAGAACGGCGCGGCGAACGCGATGATGCCGATCGACTGCTGCGCGATCGCGATCGAGCTGGGCTGCGGGTTCGTGGCGAGATCGTTCTCGGGCGACCACAAGCAACTGCGGCCGCTGCTCAAGGCAGCTTTCGCGCACCGCGGCACCGCCGTGATCGACGTGATCAGCCCGTGCGTGACGTTCGCCGACCACGAGGGCTCGACCAAGTCGTACGCCTATGTGAAGGAGCACGACGCGCCGCTTCACTCGATCGACTTCGTCCCCTACTACGAAGACACCCACGTGGACTACGAGCCCGGCACCACGCGCGAGGTGACGATGCCCGACGGCTCGCGCCTGGTGCTGCACAAGCTCGCTGCCGACTACGAGCCGACCAGCCGCGAGCATGCGATCGACGCGCTGTGGGCGTCGCGGGCGGAAGGGAAGCTGCTGACGGGGCTGTTCTTCGTGGATCCCGCGCAGAAGCCGTTCGAGGAGGATCTCGCGCTGGTGGATGCGCCGCTGGCTGCACTACCACTGGATCAGGTGAGGCCGCCGAAGCGCGTGCTCGATGAGATCATGGTGCAGCTGCAGACGGGGAGGAGCTGAGGGGGGGTGGGTGCGGCGGCGGAGCGATTGCTCGCCGCGCATCTGTTATTCGCGGCTGAGACAAGGCGGCTACGGGGCGGCGATGAAGGGCTCGGTTCGCCAGACCGAGATCCCACCGAGCCATCTACTCGTCGTTAGGCCATAAATAGAACGATAGTCGACTCTTGGGGCTGAGGACCGATCACACATGGCGCGCACCAATCTCAAGGAGGAGCTAGTCGCTTTTAGAAAGCGACTCCAAGCGGCAGCTGTGGAGCGCGGGCTCGAAGTACGCATCTCCGGCGGATCGGCAGAACGAATGCTCGTCGAACTTGACGCCCGCGCATTCATGATCCTCATACCCCTTAGTGCCTTGATACTCACCCGAGGGCGGGTCGCCAATCGAATCGCGAGCTGGCGGGGCTTTCAGGGCAGGCGCGCCGCCGGGCACGTGATTTTGGCGCCGAATGCAGCACTCTCGCCAAGTGTCAGGTACCGTAGTGCAGGGAGCTTGCCGCCGAAAGTTGCGGTCGTCGGGATGTGGGGAACCAAAAATGAGTTGGCGGCCTCGCAGATCGACTCTGACATGGAGCTAATCCTCGTCGCCGCAGGAGTGGCTGCCACGACCCTCCAACGCGTCTTGCAGGAAGCAGAGGGCCCTTTGTCTTCTGGAGAAGCCGAAGTGAGCCCCCAGGTAGTCCAAGCGAATGCCCGAGTCCTCAGGCCTGGCCAGCGACTGGACTGCTACCTCTTGGACCGTCGTCTCGGGCGCGGCCACTCCGCGGAGGTCTGGAAGGCAAAGGTGGCGACTGCTATCCCTGGCGGCGATCTAAGGGTTGGGACGGTCGTTGCTCTCAAAGTGTATTTCCCATCGATGATGCAGGGGTTTCAGACCCTACGTATCCAGCGTGAATTTGCTGTAGCCGCTGAACTGCGCCATCGCAACCTAGCACAAGTATTTGATCTGGTGCTGTCGCCGAGTCGGCCATTCCATACATTCCTAGCAATGGAGTATATCGAAGGTCCTACCCTTAGCCCGACCTATTCATGAAGAGCAGTGAACACGAAGACCTCCGTGTGGTAGGAAGGCGTTGTTCAGGCACCTTTCTTCCACGGACGGAGGTCTTCGCGTGCGCGACTTTACCACGACACCGTGTCTGCGGTTCCCGGATCTTTTCGACCGGCCACTGACGGCGACGTTCGACGTTCCCAACGCCAGCTCCGATGGTGGCGCCGTGCTGCTCAAGGCCGCCGACCGCCGGCTGGGTCTGATCCCGCGGCTCGCGGGCGCGCTCGTGGATGAGCGCCAGCGCGGCAAGGTCCGTCACGCTCTGGCGGATCTGCTGGGCCAGCGCATCTACGGCCTGGCGCTCGGCTACGACGACGCCCACGACGCCGCGCGGCTGGCCGACGATCCCATGCACAAGCTGCTGCTCGGTCGCGATCCGGTGACGGGCGACGCGCTGGCCTCGCAGCCGACGCTGTCGCGGTTCGAGAACGACGTCACCCGTGGCGAGCTGCTGGCGATGAGCGAAGCGCTGTTCGAGACCGTGCTCGATCGCCACGCCCGGCGCCGTCGCAAGGTGCGCCGCATCACGCTCGATCTCGACGTCACCGACGATCCCACCCACGGCGCGCAGCAGCTGAGCTGCTTCAATGGTTTCTACGACCACGCGTGCTATCTGCCGCTGCTGGCGTTCCTGACCTTCGACCGCGAGCGCGAGCAGCTCCTGTGCGCCGCAGCACTCCGACCGGGGAACGCGCCCACCCCGCAGGGCGCGCTCACGTTCCTCAAGCGTATCATCGGCCGCCTGCAGGAGCGCTTCCCGAACGCCCGCATCCTGGTGCGCCTCGATGGCGGCTTCGCCGCGCCCGAGCTGTTCGAGTTCCTCGACGAGGTCGGCGTCGACTACGTGGTCGCGATGGCCAAGAACCCGGTGCTGGAGCGTGAGGCCGAGCTCGACATGATCATCGCCCGGGTCTTGAGTGAGCACTCCGGGCAAACCGAACACGTCTACACCGACTTCGCCTACGCGGCCGGGACCTGGGATCGCGAGCGCCGCGTGGTCTGCAAGGCCGAGGTGGTCCGGCTCGAGGGCCGCGCGCCGCGCCTCAACCCGCGCTTCGTGGTCACCAACCTCACGGGCAAGGCGCAGCGGATCTACGAGCGCATCTACTGCCTGCGCGGCGAGGTCGAGAACCGCATCAAGGAGCTGTTCGACGTCGCGCTCGATCGCACCAGTTGCACCAAGTTCCGCGCCAACCAGCTGCGCGTGCTGCTGGCCGCCGCGGCCTACGTGCTGTTGCAGGAGCTGCGCCTCGCCGCCCGCGGCAGCGCCTGGGCGCGCGCTCAGGTCTCGACCCTGCGGCTCGAGCTGCTCAAGATCGGCGTGCAGGTCATCGCTTCGACGCGGCGGCTGGTGCTGCGCCTGCCCGCCGCGTTCCCGTACCGCGACGGCTGGCGCGCGCTCGCGCTGCGCAGCGGCGCCACTTCCGCCTGAGATCGCCGCCCTCGTCCGCCGCACCGCGTCGCCCGGAGCGGAGCGCTGCCCGAAACCCGCCTTTGAAGTCAGCTCAGCCCCCGCTGCGGCCCGGCGCACGCCCGCTGTCCCCGCCGGACCCCTCGCCGTATCATCCCGCGGTGACAAGGTCCCGCGTTTCTGCAATCACGCCGTCCAGACCGAGCCTTCATGAATAGGTCGGGCTAG
>JBGPFC010000034.1:0-42292 GCA_041483195.1 Candidatus Eiseniibacteriota bacterium | reverse complement strand
TCCACCCCGAGCCGTTCCGCCTCGACCGCGAAGCGCGCCGCGGGCTCGAAGTCGCGTTCGCGGCCCGAGGCCGCCGCACCGATGCCGATCGCTGTCTTCATGGGGGGGTTCCGGTTCCCGTGATGTGGACTGTCGCGCCTTCCCCACCCGTCAGGGTCAGGTCGTCCTCTGCGTCTCCCGAAGTGGTCGGCGTGAAGAGAATCCTGAACTGCGTGCTCGCCTCGGGAGCGAGCGTATAAGCGATCGAGTCCTGGGGAACGACGCTCCCTTGTGGAATCAGTCGAAACACCGTCGCGGTTGCCAGCGTGGCCGCGCCCGTGAGCGGGCAGACCCCGTTGTTCGTCACCGTCACGGTGATGGGCGTCGCCGACGTCGCGACCGTGGTGCTCGGGAAGGGGATCGTGCCAGAAGGAGTCACAGAGATAACCGCGACTCCGCCGCAACCGGTCACTGTGACCAGCTTTGCGCCGACCCCCTGGCTGACTCCGAAGCGCAGCTGCGCCGTCTGCGGGCCTGCGGTCTGCGGCGCGAAGCTGACGTCGACCTGCGCCGGCGGATCGCTGGGTTCTAGAGCGGTGTATGTCGTGTCGCCCGACGCGGAGAAGTCGATGCTGGTGCCGATCAGGAACTGCGCCGAGCCCGACAGCGAACCGACCCCCACGTTCGAGACCGCGAACGTGTGCTCGCTCGAACCGCCGTCGAGCGCCACGCTCCCGAAGTCGAAGCTCTGGGGTGTGACTGAGAGCACCGGCTCGGTCGCCTCGATGAGCTGCCCCTTGAGCTTCAGCTTGGGGACGGTTTGTACGGTCAGTCTCAGCGTCGGCACGGTGCTGTTCGGGTCCTCGAGCTGCAGGCTGCCGTTCACCGTGCCGGGCTCGAAAGTGTCGGAATCCTCGAGGAGTCCCCACGCCTTGAAGCTCGGGGTCAGCATGATGTGACCCGTGAGCGCCACGTCGCTCGGCTCGCCACTGACTGGACCTTTGGCCGACCACGCGTAGGCCGGCGGGCCGAGATCGCCGAAGGTGGTCGCGCGGAGGTCGATCGCCTTGCTCATCAATTTCTTCCCGTGCAGCTGGCCCGTCGTGGTACGGCCCGTCAGGACGGGGAACGCGTCGGGCGGGCGAACCGCCTTGAGCCTCACCGCAGCGCCGTCGATGGTCGCGCGCAGCCCGAGCGTGGTGAACGCGCTGTTCGGCTTCCCCCGCTCGATGCTGAGCGTCCCCACATGGCTCGAGTCACTCGGGTCGCTCAGATCGAGATCGCCCACGACGTTCCCCTTCGCGTCGAAGTTCAGGCCCTGGCCCGCCGCGATCACGAAGAACGACGCGAGAGAGCGCGAGAATCCGAAGCTCGGGGTCGGCTCCTGGGGATCGGTGAGCGTGAGGTCCTCGACCGCGAACGCGCCAGCGGTCGGGCTGCTGAACTGCAGCAAGATCGCCCCCTCGTCCTTACCCGCGATCGTGAACCACCACGGCCCGGCCACGCTGGTGTAGGTCTGCTGCGCGAGCGAGGCCTGCGCGAGGCAGAGCGACAAGGCGGCGACGACGAGAGCGAGGGGGGTGGGTCGCACCGGCGAAAGGTAACCCGAACCCCGGGGGCCTTGTCGAGAGCCGCGCGCCGCGTGGAACGGGCGCCCCGGGCGGCGCACCTGCACACCGATACGGAACGCCGCCGCCCTGTGGGGCCGCGATCGGGCTGGTGGGCTCGAAGCCCTCTTAAGCCGCGTGCATTGCTGCGGGCGGGCTCGCTAGCTTCGCGGGGATGACGTTCTCACGACGGCACGGTTTCGGCCCGGAGCGAGACTCGATTCTGAAAGACGCGCCTCGATGGCTCCGCCTGGAGTACTGGAACCGGGTGCTCGAGCCACGACTCTTTGTCGAAGGGAAGGGGATCCCGAGCGAGAGCCAGGTCCTTGGAACGATCGACCTTCACACGTCGTTCTGCACCGTGATCCGCTCAGATCCCAGGACGAGTATCTCTACACCGCTCTTTGCAAAGGGGAGCTGCGAGACCATCTCCTGAACTGTGACTGGTTCGAGTTCTACGACCTCGTCGAGCTCGTCGCACGGAAGACGCAGGATCACGACTACAACGCGCCGGCCGAGCGCGAAGCAGAGGCGCGGGGTCGGGCCGGACGGACCGGGGAAGTCCAAGTACGGGTCCTTCTCGTTGTCGGGCCGCACGTCGAAGACGTGCGAGAGCCTGCCGGACTCGAGATCACCGTGCGCCCATAGCAGTTCACGGATCCTTGTAGGAGTACGCGATCGGGTGATCTGCGCTGCAGGGCCTCGATACGCATGCAGATGAGCGTGCTCTCGATTCGCTTGCTAGGGTCATCCTCCGAGAGACGTTCGACCGCGAGCAGGGCCTCGCCTTAGCGGCGCGTATCTGCTTCGAGGTCGGACTCCTTCGCGACCTGCTCGGCGCTTTCGTCCGGAAGTTCCAGATCCGAACCCGGAGCAGGTCGTACCCACAAATTCCGGTTTGCGGCGAGGATTCGTTCAGAAATGGGCAAGAAACTCTATGTCGGCAATCTTCCCTTCAGCGCGACGGAGGACGAGCTGCGTGAGCTGTTCGCGCGTCACGGCGGCGTAGACTCCGTCAAGGTCGTCATGGATCGCGAGAGCGGCCGCCCGCGCGGCTTCGCCTTCGTCGAGATGTCGGAGGCGAACGGGGCGAGCGACGCGATTCGCGCGCTCGACGGCACCCAACTCGGCGGCCGCGACATCAAGGTGAACGAGGCCCAGGACAAGCCTCGACCGAGCGGCGGCGGCATGGGCCGCGGCGGCGGCTCGCGCTACTAGCGCCCCTCGGGCGAGAGAGCGCGCGCGCCCGAACAGCGGAGGAACTCCACGTGGCGTCCAGCAAGATGTCCGCGCAGAAGCGGATGCGCGAGCGGAAGAAGGCCGAGCAGGCTGAGCTCAAGCGGGCTACGCGACAGCGCGCAGACACGGAAGAGGTGTCGCGGGGTGGCCATGTTGCCGACCGCGCCGACCTCGACAGCTACGGGGTCCTCCCGGCGGCTCCTGACGCGCGTGACGGCGACCGCTAGTCCGGGTCTACGTGAGCACTTCCGAGCAGCATACCGAGTCACAGCCCGCTCCCGACCCCTCGTGTCGACTGCTGGGGTGTGGGGCGACGACCGTCGCGGGTCCTGCCATGGGCACTCGAAGAAGTGAAGTCGGATAGCGCCAAGAATCGCTCCACCCAACTGGGCACAGCAGTTTGCTGAAGTCGTCGATCTCGGACGAAGCCGGAGCCGCCGCGAGTCGCGCGCGCGAGGAGCGAACTCGCGCGCGATTCCCGCCTCGACTCCCGGCGCAGGATCGAGGTCGATGTGCAGCCATTCGAGTGACTCGATGTCTTCGGGCCACCGTGGGGAAGCCTCTCGGGGGCAGATCGAGGATCTCAGGGAGACGCGACCGTTCTAGGCACCGCCCTAGTGATTCTCTCGGCGTTCTCGCATCGGGCGAAGTTCCTCGTGGCGCAGGGCGGAATCGAACCGCCGACACGCGGATTTTCAGAGGATCCCCAAACCGAGCAGTAACGAGGTTCTTGCGGGCTTAGGCGGCAGCCGGATGCACCGAGCGGCATCCTTAGGCGCCGGGACGGCACCAGGCGGCACCCAACTGGGCGCCCGAGGAGCTGGATCCCGGCTGTGCAGCCTTGCGCTAGTATCGCGTGAGTGACTCACTGCGCCTCGAACGCGCCGATGTCACACGTCCCGGTCCGCGGCAGGCCCCGCTGATCGGCTGCCGGGGGTGGACAGGTTCCCTGGACGGCGTTGATCGCCGGGCTTCCAGCCAGAAGGGCGTGCGTCTTGGTGGGCCCCCCGTTGTCGCTCAACGGGCCGAGTCGCGGGTCGACGGGCTTCAACGGCTTCGGGCCACCGACGATGTCGCCTGTCGTGTCTCCGCCGATCCCGCAGCCGTCGACCCGCCCGATGAGATTCGAGCCGTTCGACACTACGAGACCGAAGCAATCGAACGGGCTGTTCTTGGCGACGAGGGTGTTCGTGAGTGTTATCGTGCTTCCGACCTCGGTCCAGAGACCGGCTCCCTCTCTCGCCGAGTTGTGAGCGATGGTCACGTTGTCGAGGGTGACGACTCCGCCCGCCTCGAGCTGGATCCCACCACCCTTGGCGCTGTGATTCCCGCTGATCGTGGTGTTCGTGAGATTGAGAACGCCTCCGCTCGGGTCCAGGCCGCCGCCCTCCCGCTTGGATTTGTTTCCCGAGATCGTGCTGTCGCTGACGGATACGGTGACTCCGTCGTCCGAGTTCATGCCGCCGCCGGTGTCCGCGGCCGTGTTGCTGGCCAGAGTGACTCGTGTGAGTGATGCCGTCCCCGCAACGGCGAAGTTCAGCCCGCCGCCATCGTTCGACGCCTTGTTCTTCGTGACGACGTCGTCGGTCAGGGTGCAGGTTCCCGCCGCGCTCGCGATCGCACCGCCGCTGTCACCGGCCTTGTTCCCCGTGAGCGTCGAGCTCTCGACCGTGAGTGCTCCAACGTTCATCACGGCGCCGCCATTCACCAAGGCGCTGCCGCCTCTCACGGTCACGTGCCTGAGCGTGAGATCGCCCCCGTCCAACACTTCGAAGGCCCGGTCCTTGGCCTTCTTCGCGTCGATGATCGTTGCGCCGCCCGCATCGCCCTCGATCGTGATCGTGCTGCTGACGTCGAGATCCCCCGCCAGCGCGGTCGCGTCGTCGCCGCGGATCGTGAGCCGATACGTGCCGATGTGCAGCGTGATCGTGTCCGGCTCCTCCGTCGAGTTCGCAAGCAGGATCGCCTGGCGCAGCGACGTGCTGCCCTTCCCGGGCCCCGCAGGGTCGGGGTCATCGAAGCGCGTGACGTCGATATTCGCCGCCCGCGCAGAGACCGCGAGCAGACAGAAACCCACACAGACCCACCCAGATCCTCGGCGTCCGGCCATGTCGTCCTCCGGCTCAGTGAGGCCGACGTGAGTCTACAGTCAACGCCCGCGCGGCGTGTAGCTCCCCCCTGGCAAGGCCAGCTTCACAGCGCGCCGTGCGTCGAAGCGGGCGTCGATCGCGACCTCGTTCGCCACTGCCACGCGCTCCGCATTCAGGAACGGCGTGATGGATCCGCTCGAAACGCTGCCGCCCCAGGGGCCATCTGGTCGCATGAAGCAACTGCACCCCGTAGGCTGCGAAACGCAGCTTGCTGGCTGAGGAGAGAGCCCGCGTGAAGCCCATTTGCTTGGTGATCGGTGCCGGTGCGGGGATTGGTGGAACGGTCGGACGGCGCTTTGCGGAGGAGGGATACCACGCGTGCCTGTGCCGGCGCACCGACCTGGACGGACTGACTCGTCTGGTGGACGCGATCAAGAGCGAAGGAGGCTCCGCATTGGGGTATCTCCTCAACGCCATCGAAGCCGACGCGATCGAGGAGCGAGTCGCGGCCGTCGAAGCCGAGATCGGTCCGATCGAGGTCGCCGTCTACAACCTGGGCGCCCGGATCGGTGATCGACTGCTGGAGCAGACGTCACTCAAGGCGTTCGAGACCGGCTGGCGCCTGGGGACCTTCGGCCTGTCTCGTCTGGCGTCGGCTCTGTGTCCGCGGATGGCCGCGCGAGGCAAGGGAACGCCGGTCAGCACTCGCACGCAGCGGCCATGGGTGGCCGGCGCATGCTCTGCCAGACGCTGAACGCGGAGTTCGCGGCAAAGGGGATCCACGTCGTCCGCATCGTGATCGACGGCGCGGTGGACGCGCCGGACACGCTCGGAAAGATGCTGGGACCGGAGCGGTTCCGAGAGCTGCGAGAGACACACGGCAACGAGCACGACGGGCTCATGCTTCCCGCGCAGATCGCGGAGACTTACGTCCACCTCGCGAAGCAACACCGCTCCACGTGGACGCACGAGCTCGACCTGCGCGCATTCTCGGACAGACCTTGGTGGAACCACTGACACGGAGAGGAGCGAAGTGACCGATACGTCGAGTGAGGTTGCCCTGATCGTGGGCGGGGGTCCCGGCATCAGCGCGAGCTGCGCCCGGCTGTTCGCAAAGAGCGGTATGCGGGTTGGCGTCGCAGCCCGCGATCCGAACAAGCCGGTGTTGCTCGACTTGGAGAAGACGCACGGCGTGCGGCGGTATGCGTGCGATGCCAGCGAGCCGGCGGAGATCGGGGTCTTGTTCGAGAGCCTCGTCCGCGATCTCGGCGCTCCGCGGCTCGTCGTGCACAACATCGACGGACGGGTGGCTGGAATCTTCCGCAAGATGATCACCGACGCCGACCCCGGCATGGCGCTCGAGACACTCCGCAACTCCGCGTTCAGCGCATTCCTCGTCGGCCAAGAGGCCGCTCGGCGCATGTTGCAGAATCAGCCCGCCGCCAGCGGCGCGAAGGGAACGATCATCTTCACCAACGCGAGCGCGGCGCTGAAGGGCTTCCCGGCGAGCGGCGCCTTTGCCATGGCCTGTCAGGCGAAGGCGTGGCTCGCGCAGAGCATGGCGCGGGAGCTTTGGCCGCAGGGCATCCACGTCGCGAACGTACCGATCGACGCCGCGATCGGCTGGACGCAGGAAGACGGCACCCACGCCCACCGGCTCGCAGGGACCGCCGTCGACGACAACATGGCCGACCCGGACGCGATCGCCGAGACCTACTTACAGCTCCATCGCCAGCATCGCTCGACCTGGGCGTTCGAAGTGGTGCTGCGGCCCTGGGCCGAGAAATGGTGACTCCAGAGGTCGAGTTCGACTTCGACCTCGGCTCGCCGAACGCCTATCTCGCGCATCTCGTGATTCCCGGCATCGAGAAGCGCACCGGCGTTGCCTTCACATACGTGCCGGTGCTGCTCGGCGGCGTGTTCAAGGCGACGGGGAACGTCTCGCCGGCCGTCTCGCTGCGCGGGATCAAGAACAAGCCCGAGTACGAGGCGCTGGAGCTGCGCCGATTCATCGCGAGACACGGTATCACGCGCTTCGCGAGCAACCCCCACTTCCCGGTGAACACGCTCCAGATCATGCGCGGGGCGGTCGCGGCACGGCATCTCGGCTGCTTCCCTCGCTACGTCGGCGAGGTCTACCGGCACATGTGGGCCGAGCCCAAGAAGATGGACGAGCCCGACGTGATTCGCGCGGCGCTGGTCGAATCCGGCCTGCCCGCCGACGAGCTGATCGCGCGCGCGGCGGACCCCGACGTCAAGCAGGAGCTGCTCTCGAACACCGAGCGCGCCGTCGCGCGCGGCGTGTTCGGGTCACCCAGCTTCATCGTCGGCGGCGCGCTGTTCTTCGGCAAGGACCGCCTGCGCGAGGTCGAGGAAGAGATCGAAGCACAGAAGGCGCGCTGACGGCAACAGTCAGTGCGCGCGCTCTACAGCCCGACGTGCTTCGCCAGCTCCTCGCGGTGGTGCGCGGAGTCGCCGTCGCGTCCGAGCAGGACGTGAAGGGTCTCGTGTCCACGGTCATCAGCGTGAACGAGAGCGACCCGCTGCGCGACGAGGGCATCGAGTTCTATCGCCTGTTGCTCCGCGCCGGCGTGCCCGCGCAATGCCGCCAGGTGATGGGCACGATCCACGGCACGGAGATCTTCGCGATGGCCTGCCCCGATGTGAGTCGCGAGACCGCGGCGAGCATCGCCCGCTTCTGCCGGGAGATCTGAGCCGCTCGCCGAACGGACGTGATTCTGTTCAGGGCGCGGGGCGCTCCACGAGATGGAGCAGCGTTGCCTTGTCCCCGTTGAACCAGCGGACGACACGCGCGAGGAAGCCTTACTTCTTGCTGAACGCGTCGAGGATGCGTGTTGCGAGCGCTGGGTCGGTGACCCGCTCGGCCCGCAGGGATGGGCGGCTGCGCCGATCCACAGCACCACGTCGGGGTCGCGCTCAAGGTTCACGAGCCAGCGCGCGCCGCGCGTTCGGGTGTAGCCGCCGCCGTCCACGACGACGAGGCCGAGCTTCGTGACCCGCAGACTTCCGTCGGGATCCCGAGTGACAATCCGGGGAACCTGCTCGTCCGCGACACGCGCCCACTCAACCAGCCCGGTGGCTTCGGGTGGCGGCGGAGACGAGTCACAACCGACGAACAGGCCGACGAACCCGACGAGGACGAGCAGAAACCTCATCGCGCCAGCGCACACGAGCCGCCGCGCCGCGGTACCACTCTCGCCACGAAGCGATTTCGCGAACGGGTGGCGGTGATCACGGGCGGCGCAAGTGGGATCGGTTTCGCGACGGCGGAGCGGCTCGCGGCCGAGGGCATGAAGCTCGTGCTGGGAGACATCGAGCCCGGCGCGCTGGACGCGGCGGCGGCGACGACACTCAACGAAGTTTTCCGGCGATTTCCTGACTGAGCGCGCCGACGGCTTCGCTCATCGCCGCAACCAGGGACGCGGTGGAGCCGTCCGAAGCCTGCCGCACGATGTGTGACTCGCGCGCGTCCGCGGGCGCCTTGTCTGTGCGGCGTTGGATCGTCCATCGGGCGTCCAGGGATACCGAGTTGTGCTCGTCGCCACCGAAACGGAGGAAGGTGATGGAGATCTGTCGATCGATGCTGATCGCCGTGAACGAGGGGAAGGGGACGATCTCCACGTCTCCGAGGAGCCGCGCGAGATTCGTCGAGACCACGCCTTGCACGTTCCGTTCGAGCGGCTCGGCCCACACCCCGGTCGACGAGAAGACGAGCTGGTTCTCTCCGCTGCGACGCACGATCTGCAACCGGTCCAAGTACCCGGGCAGGACGACCGGACCGACGCCGAGCGTCGGCCGGGGTCCGCCCGTGCGCGCGTCCGCCCCGACGGCGGGTGTCTCGACGACGGATGTGAGCACGAAGTAACGAGAGAGATCCGGTTGCGGCGCGAGGATCGAGCAGCCGCTCGCGAGCCACACGACGGCACTCACAACGCCGATCAGGCTGCGCTTCATCGCGCGCTCTCCTCGACGGCCTTTCCGCGCACGAGCATCGACGGGTTGCGCTCGAGCTCTGCCGCCAGGCGATTGACCGCGGCCGCCGCCTGCGCGACCTGGTCGAGCGTTCGGCCGAGCTGGTAGACGACCGGCGAGCCCGGCTCCACGACCGCCTGGACGCTCCGCAGAGTGTCACGCGCTGCGACGAGCGCCTCGTCGACCCGCGGGACCACGTCGGCCTTCAAACGGTCGGACGTGCCCTCGACGCTCACGAGGGTGCGCTGGAGCTGATCCGCGGCCTCGTCGACCTTCTTGACCGTAGTGGGAAGCCCGTCCAGGGTCGCGTGCAGGCCGGGCGAGCTCGCCAGGCGGTCGAAGCTCTCGGCCGCCGCCTTGAACGAATTGACCAACCCGTCGATGTCGACCTTGTCGAGCTTCGCCAGGAAGGCGCCGGCCTTGGCCTGTACCTCTGCCATCGCGGTCGGGAGGGTCGGAATCTCCGGATACTCGAGGTCCGGGCCTCCCCGGAACTCGGCCGGCGTGCCCGGATGCATCTCGAGCTCCACGTAGAGGACACCCGTCACGAAGCTCTCCATCTTGAGCTGCCCCCGCATCCCCCGTTTGACGAATTCCGCGAGTGTCTCCCGGTCGGGTCTGACAGTGCTGCCTCGAGCGACGATGTTGGCTTGGTCCAGCGAGATGAGCACCGGAATCAGCTGCGTTTCCTTGCCCTCAGGAGCACCTGCGCCGTCACCGAGCCTCAGCAGGATGCTCGTCACCTCGCCCAGCTGGATGCCCTTGAACTTCACCGGGGCTCCGATGCGAAGTCCATTGACGTCACCCTCGAAGAACAGGACTGCCGGGTACACCTTGCGGAAGAACCTCCCGGATCCCAGGACTCCCACCGCTGCGATGACAAGCACCACGGCGCCGACGACGAAGGCGCCGATTACGGTCGGATTGGCTCGTTTACTCATGGGTTGCTCCAGCGGGGTTCGCGCCGCCCCGCGAAAGGAAGCGGCGGACGGCGTCGTTGCCTTGCTCGCGCAGCGTCTTGGGGTCGCCCGCGGCGGTGATCGTCCGCGCGTCGACGTCGAGGAAGATGCTGTTCGTGGCAACGGCGAAGATGCTGGCCAGCTCGTGAGTCACGACGACCACCGTCGCACCCAGGCTTTCGCGGAGCTCGAGGATCAGCTCGTCGAGGAGGTGCGAGCTGATCGGGTCGAGGCCGGCCGAAGGCTCGTCGAAGAAGAGATACTCGGGGTCGAGGGCCATCGCGCGGGCCAAGCCCGCGCGCTTCTGCATACCCCCGCTGATCTCGTTCGGGTAGTAGTCCTCGAAGCCCTTGAGCCCCACGAGCGCGAGCTTGAGCGACGCCACCTTGCGGATCTCCGAGGGCCCGAGATCGGTGTACTGCTGGAGCGGTAGCGCGATGTTCTCGGCGAGGGTCATCGAGCTCCAGAGCGCGCCGCTCTGGAAGAGAACCCCGATGCGCCGCAGGAGTGAGTCGCGCTCCGGTGGCGGCGCCGCCGTGAAGCTCCGACCCTGGTACAGGATCTCGCCCCGCGCCGGCTCGAGCAGTCCGATCAGGTGGTTGAGCAGCGTGCTCTTGCCGCAGCCGCTGCCGCCCATGATCACGAAGACGTCGCCCCGCCGCACGGTGAAGTTGAGATCGTGCATCACGACGAAGCTGCCGAAGGCCATCGTGAGGTCGCGCACGACGATGGACGCGTCCGTTGCGCCAGTCCCGTTCGCGTGTGTCTCCGTGCCGTCCGCCATCGTTGGCCTCAGATGCCCAGCACGTAGAACAGCACGGCGAACGCCCCGCATGCGCCGATGATGAGGACGATGCTGGTGACCACGGCCGACGTGGTGGCCTCGCCCACGGCCGACGCGCTGTTGCCGCACTCCATCCCCCGCAGGCACCCGGACACGGCGACCAGGGCCCCGTAGACCGCCGTCTTGAAGACGCCTCCCGCTATCTGAGTCAGGGTCACGGCGGAGACAGTCTCCCGGTAGTAAGTCGTCCACGACAGGTCGAGCATCGTGACTCCGACGACGGCGCCCCCGATCATGCCGAGGAGGTCGGCGTAGAGGCAGAGCAGCGGCATCATCAAGAACAGCGCGAGCATGCGGGGGAGGACGAGGAATCCCATCGGATCGATGCCCATCGTCGCGAGGGCGTCGATCTCGCGGTTCACCTTCATCGTGCCCAGCTCGGCGGCGAACGACGCGCCGGTCCGGCCGGCCATCACGATCGCCGTCATCATCGCGGCCATGTCGCGCGCCATGGCGATGCCGACGAGATCGGCGACGTAGATCGCGGCGCCGAACTGCTGGAGCTGCACGGCCCCGACGAACGCGAGAATCACTCCCACCAGGAAGCTGATGAGCGAGACGATCCCGAGCGCCTCGGCGCCGCTGCGCTGGATGATGAGCACGAGATCGGAGACGCGAAAGGCTAAGCGTCCCGGGCGCAGAGCCGCGAGCGCGATCACCGCATGCCCCAGAAAGGTCAGTAACTCGGCGCCGGCGTCGACCGAGCGCCCGGTCGCGACGCCGATCCGCTCGAGCATCCCCGGTCGCTCGACCGCACGTCGCGCGCCTTGCTTCTCCGGAACGGCCTCCGCAAGCGCGAGCAGACGCTGCACGCCGGTCGGGAGGCCGGCGCGGTCGACGGCGACACCGCGCGCCTGGCACAGCTCGAAGATGTCGACGAGCGCCGTCAGCAGGCTCGAGTCCCACCGGCCGAGGTCGCCGGCCTCGAAGCTCACCCGGCCCGGGCCAGAGGTGATCGCCCGCTCGACGTCCGCGGAGGTCGGGACGCGGCAGGAGAGCTGCCAATCGCCCGCGAGGCGAATATGGAAACCGTCGCCGGCCTGCGCAGCCGAGAGCTCCGCGTCGCGCACGCCGTCGATGGTGGTGTTCATAGGAGGTCCGCCGCGAAGGGAGGTTCTGAAGGGGTTCTCGACGAGACGCGTCGGTGCCCGTCCTCATCGCAGCCAGTGGAACGCGCCCTCGCGCTCCTCGGATGTCCCGCCCCGAACTCGGGCAAGCTCAGATCGTCGTCGATCGGGGCGACCAATTCAGAACTTCTCTGCGACGTACTTGTACGGGTAGTCGGGCTCGCGATAGCCGTGCGCCTTCCCGCGCGCCGGCAGCTTCACCCTTTCGCGCGGCACCTTCTTGTACGGAATCTTGCTCAGCAGGTGAGTGATGAGATTGAGGCGGGCGCGCTTCTTGTCGTCGGACTTCACCACGTACCAAGGAGCCCAGGCCGTGTCGGTCGCCTTGAACATGTCGTCGCGGGCACGCGCGTAGTCGTGCCAGCGGCTGTATGACTCGAGATCCATCGGCGAGAGCTTCCAGATCTTGCGGCCGTCGTCGATGCGAGCTTCGAGGCGGCGAGTCTGCTCCTCCATGCTCACCTCCAGCCAGTACTTGAGCAGGATGATGCCGTCCGTGATCATGAGCCGTTCGAACGCTGGAACCATCTCGAGGAAGCGCTTCGCCTCCACCTCGGTACAGAATCCCATGACTCGCTCGACGCCCGCGCGGTTGTACCAGCTGCGGTCCCAGATCACGACCTCACCGGCGGCCGGCAGGTGCGGCAGGTAGCGCTGGGCGTACATCTGACTCTTCTCGCGCTCGGTCGGCGAGGGCAGCGCGATCACGCGAAACACTCGCGGACTCACTCGCTCGGTGATCGCCTTGATCGTCCCGCCCTTGCCGGCGCCGTCCCGGCCCTCGAAGACGATGCAGACCTTCAGACCCTTCGCCTTCACCCACTCCTGCAGCTTGACCAGCTCGACGTGGAGCTTCTCCAGCTCCCGCTCGTATTCCTTCCCTGAAAGCCTGCTCTCGTCCTTCACCGCTTGGTCCGCATGGGCCATCGTCATCTCCTCCCGTTCGAAGGTCTCAGCGCCACTCCTTGAGCTGCTTCGCGGCCGTTCCGAACGGACCGAGCTGATAGACGGCCGCGCCAGCGGGCGAGAACGTGAACGGCTCGAACGGCTCCGCGAGCATCTTGTCCAGGCGGGCGTACTCCGGCCTCCCACGGGACCGATGAACCAGGACTAAGGACTACGCGGGGCTGCAGGGCGTGATCGCCGACGCGTGCGCCCGGCTCGAGAAGCTGTCGCGCGACGACGAGCGGGAATGGGAGGCTCGTGTAGGCGAGGCCCGCGGGCCGCAAGTACGACTCCGTGTCGGTGGCGACCAGGCGCTGACGAACGACCACCGTCAGGAACAGGCCGACCACGAAGCTCACGAGCCACGCCGGGAGGAACGAGCCCAGAGTGTTCATCGAAGGCGTCACGCCCTACTCCCTGCCGAACTCTTGGCGACACGCGATGCTGAAGTCGCGCAGCGGGTTGGTGGCGTCGGGGTCGAGGAGTTTCTCCAGCTCGGCGAGGGTTTTGTTCGGGGCGCGATACGTCTCGACGATCACGCGGACGACCGCATCCGCGCTCTCGACGACCTTCGGCGACGACAGTACGCGCATCCTGCTGACCAGTGCCCAGAGGCCTACGAGATTCGAGATCTCCACCTTCTCGTGCATGCAGGCGTCGGCATACCACTTCGAGGCCTCTTCGATGAAGCTCTTGTAGAGGTCCTGCCGTCGCGTGACTTCCCGCGTCTGCTCCTGCGCTCTGTACAGCACGTGCTGGCTCAGCCACGACGCTCCGAGAGACGTGAGGCCGCCGATCGCCGATCCTGCCAATGCTGCAAAGGCGGAAAAGTACGCGGGGTCCATCGACGACTCACCGCGTGTTCGGCGCGTGAGGGTTCTCTTCGGACAAGCCCACTCGGTACGCCTCCTGCGCGCCGATCGTCTCGCCAGACAGGGTCTTGGGATTCGGTGTCATTGCGCTTTTCCTTGTTTGGCGTTTGTGTGACTCGAGACTTCCATCACGCAGCAGGTAGCGACGCCCGAGCTACCATGGCATGAGCGTGAAATACTCCGAGTGCATCACCTGGACGTCGTGCGGCGTGTTCGACAACTCCACCAGCTGACGCGACCAGTCGTTGAGGATCAGGTGCGCGTTGCCGTACCAGGTCATGGAGCGCAGGTCGATGACGCGCATGGGTCCGACCTCGCGATCGGCGCACATGCCGACCACCTCTCCCGTGCGGCCGTCCCGGCCGCGCAGCTCGAACGATACGGAGCCCTGGTCCCCGAAGGCCGCGAAAGTGCCCACGGGCACGCCGATAGCGACGGGCGCGGCCCAGGCCGCAGTGCCGAGCGCCGCCAGCGCCGCCTTGCTCGGCACCAGCTCGACCAGCGCGGACTGAATCACGAGGGTCTGGTCGTCGATGGCCCCGGCGTCGTCGAGCACCTGGAAGTGATGCTTGGAGTCGTCGCGGAACGCCTTCACCAGGTCGTCGTGGAACTCGAGCGCCAGATCGGCGATGTCCTTCTTCACGTCGATCGTGCGCAGGTTGATCTCGTCCCAGAGGCTCATCTCGAGCAGGTGGTGCGTGTCGACCGCCGCGATGTAGATCTTGGAGTAGTGATTCCAGTCGAACGTGAGCGCGAGCCAGTAGCGGTCGAAGGGCGCGCGTTCGGGATGTGGTGCCATGCGGTCGGCGTTTTCGAGGAAGCCCGAGTCCAGCGCCGGCGAGGCCGCCAGCACCTTCTGCTCGAGCTTCTGCTCCGTCGCGCAGCCGCACAAAGCGACTGCGAGTACCGCGAAGGACAGTCGAGCGAAGCCTTGCACGTTCATGCCGGAACTCACTCGTGAACGGACCGCCAGCACAGACTGGGTCGACGACCCGATCAGGCGCGTCGTCACGCTTCCGATCGGCGAGCTCATGTCGCCGGCCGCGCCCGGGGGAGCCCGAGCTTCTTCATGCGCGCCTGAAGCGTGGTCCGCTTGAGCCCCAGCTGCGCAGCCGCGCCGCGGGGACCGCCGATCATCCCGTTGCACGACCGAAGTGCCCGCAGGATCGCCCCGCGCTGGACTTCGGCGAGCGTCGGTGCCCCGGACGACTCGTGCTCCGAGACTGACTCCAACGAGCGCGACTCCGGTTCGGCCGACCGCGAGTCTGCGTTCGGCTCGTCGGGCGCAGTGTTGTTCTCGCGCCAGCTCGAGTCCAACGTCAACGTCTCGGACTCGCAGACGATGACGGAGCGCTCAATCACGTTCTGCAGCTCGCGCACATTGCCCGGCCACGGATATGCCTCGAGCCGGCGCAGAGCCTCTGGGTCGATGCTACGGATCGACTTGCCGAGCTTCCGGGCCGAGCGCCGGGCGAAGTGCTCGACGAGCAACGGGATGTCTCCCTCGCGCTTGCGCAGCGGCGGCATCTCGACGGGGAAGACGGCGAGTCGATAGAAGAGATCGCTGCGGAAGCGCCCGTCGGCGATCGCGCGCTGGAGATCGCGGTTCGTGGCTGCGACGACGCGGACGTCGGTCGACAGCGACGCCGTGCCTCCGACCCGCTCGAACTCGCGCTCCTGCAGCACGCGCAGGAGGAGCACCTGTGTCTCCATCGGCAGCTCGCCGACCTCGTCCAGAAAGAGGGTCCCCCCCGCCGCGAGCTCGAAGCGACCGCGCCGCCGCTGCACCGCTCCCGTGAACGCGCCCCGCTCGTGGCCGAACAGCTCCGAGGCAATCAGAGCGGCAGGAACCGCGCCGCAGTTGACGCTTACGAAGGGCCCGCCGGCGCGGCGCGACCACTTGTGGATGGCGCGCGCAAGGAGCTCCTTGCCCGTCCCTGTCTCACCTGTGACGAGCACGCTGGACTCGGTCGGGGCGACCTTGTGCGCGCGCGCGAGCGCCGCCTCAAGCGCGGCCGACGCACCGACGAGTCCGCCGTCTTGCACGTCCAGCTCCCTTACCGGGGCGAGGCCCACCGCGAAGCTGGGGAGCGCGGGCGAATCAGGCACCAGCGACCGGAGCCCGACACCGTAAGGTGTAGAGCGGCTCGCCGCGTTCTCGGCCATCTCACGAACCTCCATTGTCATCGCGATCTCCTCGAGCAGTCGCTCGGATGACGGTTTCGATCGCCGCGCGCAGGCTCGCCTGTACGACGGGCTTTCGCAGAAACTCGGCGGCACCCGCGGACCGGGCGCGGCGCTCCTCCTCGTCGCTGGCCCGGCCCGTGAGGAACACGATCGGAAGGCGCGCGCCGCGCTCCGCCAGACTGCGCTGGACCTCCAGGCCGTTCATCCCGGGCATACGCACGTCGAGCAAGAGACACGCTGCGCGGTCCGCCGCTCCGGAGCCCAGGAACTCCGGTCCCGAGCCGAAGACCTCCGTGCGATAGCCGAACGAGCGGACCAGCCGGACGGTCGACTGTCGCACGGAGGCGTCGTCATCGACGATCGCGACGAGCGGGACCTCACTCTTCGAGCGCATCACCATGCGCAGAGAGTGGCGTTCACAGGGGTGGCCGCGCAGCTGACTCTTGGTGCAGCCGCCTACCTGTCCGTCGGAACAGGTTCGCTGCCGTTCTGCGGCCCGAGCCGCTCCACCATCCGCACGAGCTCCGCGAGCGACTTCGCCTGCATCTTCTTCATGACGTGCGCGCGGTGGAACTTGACGGTCCGCTCCGAGGCCGCGAGCTCTCCGGCGATCTGCTTGTTGAGCAGGCCGGCAGCGACGAGTGTCAGCACCTCACGCTCGCGCGGCGTGAGTCGTTCGTAGCGCTCGCGCAACGCCTCGACCTCGAGCCGCGCCTGGTGCGAGACTCGTCCGCGCTCGATCGCGGCGCGGATTGCGGCGAGCAAGTCGCGGCCCTTGACCGGCTTCGTCAGGAACTCCACCGCGCCCGCCTTCATCGCGCGCACGGTCGTCGGGATGTCGCCGCGACCGGTGAGGAAGACGATCGGGATCTCGATGCCCCGGCCCAAGAGCTCCCGCTGCAGGTCGAGCCCGCTCAGACGTGGCATGTGGATGTCGAGCACGAGACAGCCGGGCCTTCCCAGCCGGGCGCCGTCGAGGAATTCCTGCGCCGAGGCGAAGGTCTGGACCGCGAAGCCGAGCGGACGCACCAAGCGCTCTGTCGAGCGGCGCACGGACGCGTCGTCGTCGACGACGAAGACGATTGCGTCTTCGCTCATGGAATCAGTCTACTCGAAGCGCTCGCGCTCGCGACGCTCGTCTATCTCGGGCTCGAGCTCAACTCGACGCACGCCGCGTTCCGGGCCGGAAAGCAACGAAGAGAAGACCGCCCAGCATCGCCGTGTTCTTGAGGAAGTTCACGAGCTGTGCTCCGCGCTCCGCCTCGGGAGACGCCCAGAAGTCGTGGGCGACCAACGTCGCCGGCACGAGGAATGCCGCGAGCGCCAGCGCGGCGAGCCGCTCGTGGAAGCCGATCACGAGCGCCGCGCCCGCCGCGATCTGAAGCGCTCGCCCGCCGAGCATGAACGCGGGCACGAGTGCTTCGGGCATTCCGTGGGCGGCGAGCTCGCTCGCCGCGCGCGTCTGATCGACGATGCCAAGCCCGTTCGCGAGGAAGATCAGCGCGATGCAGAAGCGCGCGGCGAAGACGGCGAACGGCGCCATCGCGGTCGCCTCGCGCGCGAGCCAGCGCTCGCCTCCGAGCGCGCTACGCATGACTCGCCTCCGGCACGACGTACTCCGGGAACTTCGTGGGCGGCGCCTTGTGCACCATCGTGTAGCAGTACTCGACGCCGACCCCGTACGCGCCGTAGTGCGACCTCACGATGTCCATCACGGCGTCGTAGGTGTCCTTCTGCGCCCAGTCACGCTGTAACTCGAGCATGACCGACAGCGAAGTCACCGGCACCGCGCCGGCCTGCACCACGCGCCGCATCGCGTTGTCGTGGGCGAGGGCGGAGACGTCGCCACAGCAGTCCTCGACCACGTAGATCTCGAACCCGTCGTGGAGCGCCTGGATCGTCGGCAGCGCGACGCATGTCTCGGTCCAAAGGCCGGCGAGCACGATCTTCTTGCGGCCTGTCTTCTGGATGGCGGCCACGAAGCTCGCATCGTCCCACGCGTTCATGCTGCTGCGCTCGACCGGCTTCTGGCCGGGAAACACGGCCTCGATCTGCGGCCACATCCTCCCGGAGAACGATTCGGTCTCGACGGTCGAAAGGACCACCGGCACGTCGAAGACGCGCGCGGCCTTCGAGAGCGCAACGTTGTTGTTGATGATCATCTGGCGATCGAAGCTCGACACGCCGAACAGCATCTGCGGCTGCAGATCGATCAGCGTGACGACGCAGTTGTCGGGCGTGAGGAGCCCCTTCTCGCTGCGCTTGGCGAGCTTGCGGGACTTGGCCATGGTTACTCCTTGTGTTCGATCGGGGTTGGGTACAGCCAACGCCGGAGCCACACGGTCAGGCGCGGCATCACGACCCACGTCAGCGCGGAGACGGGAATCACCGTCGAGAGCACCGCGCTGAGCAGGAACGGGACCTGCGGAGGGATCAGGTAGGCGAGAAGCACGACCTGAGGGAAGAGCGCGACCCAGGTCACGAGCGCGATCTTCCAGTTCGCAGGCGGCTTGTCGGACGCGCGCCCTGGCAACGCGAACCAGGTCTCGAAGCCGGAGTGCACGACCGGGGCGCCCGGGTCCTCCGCGAATTCGTCTTCGCGCCGGAGCAGCTCGCGCACCTGGGGCGACGCCTGCCACCGGTC
This sequence comes from Candidatus Eiseniibacteriota bacterium, assembly GCA_041483195.1. Taxonomy (GTDB): domain Bacteria; phylum Eisenbacteria; class RBG-16-71-46; order RBG-16-71-46; family RBG-16-71-46; genus WS-2. The sequence continues at coordinate 23,806 of JBGPFC010000034.1, read as the reverse complement.
GAGATCGGCCTGGCTCGCGAAGCGCAGCAGGATGAAGTGACTGCCGCCCTCGGCGGCGATCACGCTCGAGCCCTCGAGGGCGGGCGCGGACTGCAGCAGCGCGCGGACCCAGGCGTCGAAGGCCTTGCCGGACCCGGGCCGGGCGCGGCGCTGCAGCACGATCTTGACCGGCTCGCCCATGCCTATAGGACCGCGCAGCCGCAGCCGCCCCAGGCCGGTGTGCGGCGCGGGTCTCGCGCCTTCGGAGACGTGTATCCGCCGTAGGTCGCGACCGGCGACCAGCCCGGCGAGACCGGGGGCAACGGGGGTGCGAGCGCGGCGAACGGTCCAGTGCCGTGCACGACCTCGCCGTTCACGACGGTGAGCAGAGACTCGAGCCGCGGAATCTCGGCCTCGGGCACCGCGAAGTAGTCGGCGGTCGGCACGCACAGGTCGGCGTACTGACCCACGGCGATCGCGCCCTTCTCGCGCTCCTCGCCCGAGAACCAGGCGCTGCCCGACGTGTACAGGCGCAGCGCCTGCTCGCGCGAGAGCCGATTGGCTTCGCCGTAGAGGGCTGTGCCGCCGACGGTCTTCCCGCTCACCAGCCAGTGCAGGGCGATCCACGGGTTGAAGCTCGACACGCGCGTCGCGTCGGTGCCTGCGCCAACGGGGATTTCGAGGTCCAGCATGCGCCGGATCGGCGGCGACTGCGCGGCGCGCTCCGCACCGTAGCGCTGGATGAACGACTCACCCTGGAACGCCATCCGGTCCTGCACGGCGATGCCGCCGCCCAGCGCGCGGGTCCGCTCCAGGCTGCGCTCCGAGATCGTCTCCGCGTGGTCGAAGAACCAGCGCAGGCCGTCGAACGGCACGTCGCGGTTTACTCGCTCGAACACGTCGAGGAAGCGCGCGATCGACTCGTCGTAGGTCGCGTGGATCCGGAACGGCCAGCGCTGCTCGGCGAGATGGCGCACGACGGCCTCCAGCTCGGACTCGAGCGACGCGGGAAGGTCCGGGCGCGGCTCCAGGAAGTCCTCGAAATCCGCCGCCGAGAACACCAGCATTTCGCCCGCGCCGTTCAACCGATAGAAGCCGTCGCCTTGCCCCGGCTTCGCCAGTCTGGTCCAGCGCCGGAAGTCGTCGAGCTCCTGCTTCGGCCGCTGTGTGAACAGGTTGTAGGCGATGCGCAGCGTGAGCTTGCGCTCGGCGTGCAGTGACTCGATCACCGCGTAGTCGTCGGGGTAGTTCTGGAAGCCGCCGCCCGCGTCGATCACGCTGGTCAGCCCGAGCCGGTTCAGCTCGCGCATGAAGTGGAGCGTCGAATTGCGCTGATCGTCGGGCGAGAGCCTCGGGCCCTTCGCGAGCGTCGAGTAGAGGATGTTCGCGTTCGGCTTCGCGAGCAGGAGTCCGGTCGGGTTGCCGGCATGATCGCGCTCGATCTGGCCGGCGACCGGGTCCGGCGTGTCCTTCGTGTAGCCGACGGCGCGCAACGCGGCACCGTTCAAGAGCGCGAGCCCGTACAGGTACAGCACGAAGACGGGGGTCTCGGGCGCGACCTCGTTCAGCTCGGCCAGCGTCGGCAGCCGCCGCTCGGCGAACTGCCACTCGTTCCAGCCGCCGATCACGCGCACCCACTGCGGCGGCGGCGTGCGCTGCGCCTGCTCGCGGAGCCGGCGGAGCGCGTCCGCCAGCGACGGCACGCCGTCCCAGCGCAGCTCCATGTTGTAGTTGAGCCCGCCGCGGATGGCGTGGAGGTGCGAGTCATTGAGCCCCGGGAGCCCGAGCCGCCCGCCCAGGTCGATGGTGCGCGTGTCGGGGCCGCACTGCGCGAGGACCTCGCGCTCGCTGCCGACCGCGATGAACCTTCCGCCGTCGATCGCGACGGCTTCCGCGCGACCCGAAATGTTGTCGCCCGTCGCGAAGCGGCCGTTGCGGATCACCAACTGTGCCATGGCTTCTTCTTCGTCGTAGTCTATACGACGGGGCGCGATGCAGTGAACGTGCCATCGGGGGAACGGTCCGCGTGTGTGCCTGAGTCGATCTCAGACCGCTCCACTCTGCCAACGTCTCGGCACGCGCCCGCATCTTGTCAGTCACGCCTCCACATCGGCACTCGAGCAGCTCGACGCAAGGCATGCGACTTGCTCTAAGTCGCCGAGAGAATACGAGAGGAATGCACATGAGCTTGCATCGGTCTCTCGGCGCGCTCGCGCTGACAGCGGCCCTGTACTGCGCCGGGATCGCGTCCGCCGAAACGCCCGAGGTCGCAGTCGGCGCGCAGTTCGACACGACTCACATCTACGTCGCGCCGGAGGACTTCGATCGCTTCGTTGCAAGTCTCGTCGCGACGTTCGGCGGCACGACTTCGAAGCAGGGCGTCTTCACGGTCACGCCGACGCCGAGCCAGACGATGTCACAGCTCGTGCTCACGCCGGCGGGGACGTTCTCGGTGTTCGGCTTCAAGACGCCGATCCCGTATCCGTTCGGGTTGGAGCGGACGGGCTATCTCGTGACGGAGCTCGACGGCGCCGTGCGCGCCGCGCAGGCCTGTGGCGCCGACCTGCTGGTCGCCCCATTCGACGATCCGATCGGGCGCGACGCAGTGATCCAGTGGCCGGGCGGCGTCAACATGCAGCTGTACTGGCACACGACCGCGCCGTCGTACGAGAAGCTCGCGACCGTGCCCGAGAACCGCGTGTACGTGTCTCCCGGCCGCGTCGAGGCGTTCGTCCGTGGCTTCACATGCTTCGCGCACGGGAAGGTCACCCAAGACGACGCGAAGGCGGCCGGCGACGAGATCGGCCGGCCCGGCGAGACGCACCGGCGCATCCGCATCGAGTCTCGCTTCGGCAAGCTCACGGTGCTGGTGACCGACGGCCAACTCCCGTGGCCGTACGGCCGGGAGCTCACCGGGTATGAAGTCTCCGATCTCGATGCGACACTCACAAAGGCCAAGGCTGTCGGGGCGACGGTGTTGGTCGAGCCCTATGCCAGCGCGGAGCGCCGGGCCGCGATCGTGCAATTTCCTGGCGGCTACATCGCCGAGATCCACGCCCTCAGTCACTCGTAGCTCGTGACTCGTCGGGTCTCTGGGGTCGCAGCACTCTGGGCCCTCGCGATCCTCGGACCTGCGTTCGCACGGGCCGACGACGGTAGCGCTGCCCCCGCATCCGACGCGCCGACCCGCCCGAAGATCGCCTTCAACCGCTGGCAGGAAGACTGGTCGGTGCTCGCCGATCCGAAGCTGCGCACCGAGCCGCTCGACTTCCTGAAGTACGTGCCGCTCTCGTCGACGGATCCCCATTCCTACCTCTCGCTCGGGCTGAACGTCCGCGAGCGGTTCGAGTCGAACGACGCGCCCGCGTTCGGAGTCGGCGACCGCAAGGGCGACAGCTACCTGCTCGACCGCGTGCAGATCCACGCGGACTTGCGCCCCGACTCGGAGTGGCAGCTCTTCGTCCAGCTCGAGGACGTGCGCGCGCCCTGGAAGGACGTACTCACGCCCGTCGACGAGAACCGGGTCGACCTGCGCCAGGCCTTCGCCGCGTACGTGCACGAGTTCGCCGACGGCGTGCTGAAGCTGCGCTTCGGCCGCCAAGAGATGGCCTTCGACCTGCAGCGCTTCGTCTCCGTGCGCGATGGCCCCAACGTCCGCCAGGCGTACGACGCGCTGTGGGCAGATTGGGAGCTCGGAATGTGGCGCGTGATCGGGTTCTGGAGCCGGCCTGTGCAGTACCGGACGGAGCATGCGTTCGACGACTTCTCGCGCTGGAAGTTCCAGTACGGCGGGGCGCGGATCGAGACGAGAGACCTGGGGCCCGGCGAGCTCTCGGTCTACTACTCGCACTTCAAACAGGACGACGTCCAGTATCTCGACGCGGCGGGGAACGAGTCACGCGACATCCTCGACGCGCGCTACGCAGGGACGCTCGCGGGCTTCGACTGGGACCTCGAGGGAATGGGCCAGCTCGGTCGCGTCGGCGACAAGGACGTGCACGCGTGGGCCATCGGCGCGCGCAGCGGTTACACGTTCGGCGACGAGGTCTGGCGGCCGCGCCTGGGGCTGCAGGTCGACGCGGCCTCGGGTGACACGCGCCCGGGCAATGGAACGCTCGGCACCTTCAATCCGCTGTTCCCGAACGGTTACTACTTCACCCTCGGTGGCTTCACGGGCTACGCGAATCTCGTGCACGTGAAGCCGTCGCTCACCGTCCGGCCACTGCCGACGCTGTCGGTGATGCTCGCGCTGGCGCTGCAGTGGCGAGAGACGGTCGCCGATGCCATCTACGTCCAGCCCGACGTCCCGGTTGCCGGCACGGCCGGGCGCCCTGGCAGCTTCACCGGCATGTACGAGCAGCTCCGGGCCGACTGGTTGATCAGCGCGAACTTGAGTGCGGCGGTCGAGGCGGTGCACTTCGATGCGGGGCAGCCGATTCGCCGCGCCGGCGGTCACGACGGTGACTACCTGGGTATCGAGCTGAAGCTGGGCTTCTGAGGGTTGCCAGCGCCGCCGAGTGAGTCAACAAGGCACCGGTGATCGACTCGCGGAACCGCCGTTCAAGTTCTGACGCGCTTCCCGCGCTGCGGGCCCCGACACTCACCGGTGTCGCCGAGCTGCGCTGCGTCCGGCAAGCGCTCGATCGCCGTGCCCTTCCATCGTCCTGACGCCCACGGGTCGTCGCGGTCGCCCATCCGTCGGCGCGCGGCGGAGCGCAGCCCGACGCGCTGGCGCTTCGAGCTCGGCATGCTCGTTGCTCCCCGACTGGTGACGGAGGGACCGGATGCACCTCGCACCATCCATCAACATCTTGGGCTCGTTCTTTCCGGCGTGGCTCCTCTCCATCGTCGCCGGCATCGCGCTCACCGTTGTCGCGCGGCAGGTGTTCGTTGCGACGGGGACCACGGACTACGTCGCACCGGCGGAGCTCGTGTATCCCTCGCTGGCGTGTCTCTTGACCCTTGCCACGTGGCTCATCGTGTTCGCGAGCTGACATGCGCCCAGCGCGTGTCGCACCAAAAAGACTCGTCGCCCTCGGTATCGTCGCGGGCGCGCTCATTCTCGGCTTCGTGGCTCTGCTGAGGGTCGAACGGCATCCGCAGACCGACGACGCGATCGTGATGGCGAACATCATCGGTGTCGTCCCGCAGGTGAGTGGGACGATCGTCGAGCTGCACGTCGCGGACAACCAGCTCGTGAAGCGCGGCGACCTGCTGTTCCTGATCGACCCGCGCCCGTACGAGCTCGCGGTCCGGCGCGCGCGCGCCGAGGTCGCGGCGCTCGACGGCGAGATCGAGGTCACGCAGCGGCGGATCGACGGACAGCAGTTCGCGGTCGCCGCGGCGAAGGCGGCGGTGCAACGCATGGAGGCGGAGACACAGAACGCGGCCGACAGCCTCCGGCGACTCGAGCCGCTGCTGTCGAAGGAGTTCGTGACTCCGGACAAGATCGACCAGGCGCGCACCGCCCGGCGGACGGCAGAGGCGGGGCTCGACGAGGCGCGGCGCAAGATGGATCAGGCCGAGAAGGACGTCGGCGATCTCGACGCGCTGCTCGCGAGGCGCGACGCCGCGCAAGCCGCGCTCGGGAAGGCCGAGCTGGATCTCGGCTTCTGCTCCGTGCGCGCGGAGTTCGACGCGCTCGTCGTCAACTTGAACACGGCCATCGGCCAGTTCGTTTCACCCGGCCCGGCGCCGGTGTTCTCGCTCGTCGACACGCGCGCGTGGTACGTCTTGGCGGACTTCCGCGAGACCGAGCTCAAGCACATCGCCCCCGGAATGGAGGCGGAGATCTTTCTGCTGACGGATCCCGGGGTCCGGCTGCGCGGGACCGTGCAAGGAATCGGGTGGGCGGTGAATCCCGAGGACCAGCCGCTCTCCGTGGGCGTGCCGGTGATCCACCGCGAGCTGAACTGGGTGCACATCGCGCAGCGGTTTCCGGTGCGCATCCGCATCGAAGATCCGCAGCCCTCGCATCTCTTCCGCGTCGGCGGCTCCGCTGTCGCGATCATTCGCGGCTGGCCCGCGGGGTGAGACGTGATGCCTTCCGCCCAGGCGCAGACGATCGAGCCGTTTCTGCGCCGGGAGCTCGCGCCGTTTCCGGGGCGTGGCGTCGCCACGGCCCGCGTCGTGGTCGCCTGCGTCGCCGTGCTGATCCTGTGCATGACTCTGCGCGTGCCCGAGGCGTATCTGTCGGTTTGGGTCGTGACTCGCTTCGCGATGGAGGACTCGAGCCAGACACTGCTCACGGGAATCGTCTTCCTGGTTGCGCTCACCGTCGGGCTCGCGCTCGCGATCCTGCTCCTCATCATCGCGATGGATCAGCCCGCGCTGCGTTTCGTTCTGATCGCGGCGATGGCGGGAGCGGGGCTGTTCCTCCGCCGCACGTTCCTGATCGGAGCGCTCGGCTTCGTGATCGGCCTGATCGGCACGTTGATCCTGACGGTGCCCGACTTCATTCCGGTCCCGGAGCTGGCCATCCGCGGAAGTCTGTGGCTGTGGCCGGTCTTCGCGCTCGGCATCGCCGCGGCGGTCGCGGCCAACCTGTTCATCGTCCCCACGGATCCCGAGGGGCTGCTTCGTGCGGAGATCCGAGAGCGGCTGCGGGCGACCGAGGAGTCACTCTCGAGCCGCGTGACCGGCGTGGTCGAAGAGCGCGCGCGGCCGTTCGCGATGGCGGGTGTCACGAGGCTGCTCGCCCTGCTGAGGAGCGCGGCGCTCGCGCGCGCCTCCGTCCGAGCGCGCCATGCGCATTACGGCGCGCTGATCACGCTGTCCGACCGCTTCGTGACTGCCGCGGCAACGCTGGAGCGGATGCCCGCGGTCCCCGAGACGGCGCGTTTGGAGCAGATTGCGGCGGAGTGCGCCTACCTGCGCCGCGTGTTCGACGCCCGCTGCACCGCTGAGCCTTGGCAACGCCCGGAGCCCTCGGCCGTGTCGCCCGTCGTCGACGAGCTCGAGCAAGCCGTCGACCAGCTGCAGCAGGCGCTCGGGCCGGAGGGTAAGACTGCTCTCGCGACGGGCTCCGAAACGGAGCGTCCGGCGTGGCTGGTGAAGGACGCGTTCACGAACCGCGACCATTTGCACTACGCACTGAAGGGCGTGCTCGCCGTGATGATCTGTTACGTCCTGCAGAGCGCCGTCGACTGGCCCGGCATCCGCACCTGCATCGTCACCTGTCTGATCGTCGGACTCGGCAGCGACGGAGCGACGATCCAGAAGGGCAGCCTGCGGATCACGGGAGCGCTGGTCGGCGCGGTCATGGGCTTCGCGGCGATCCTGCTCCTGATCCCGCGAATGGAGTCGATCACCTCTCTGGCCTTGCTCGTCGCAGCCGGCACGGCGGTCGCGGCGTGGGTCGTCGTCGGGAGCCCGCGGATCGCCTACGTCGGCGTGCAGATCGCGTTCGCGTTCTACGTCTGCGTGATCCAGGGCTTCGAGCCGACGTGGCACTTCGACACGATCCGCGACCGCCTGCTGGGCATCCTGCTCGGCAACGTCGTCATCACGTTGGTCTTCCACTTCATCTGGCCCGTTCGCGCGGCGGAGGCGATCTGGAAGAGCTTCGGGTCCGGGCTGCGCGCGATGGCGGCGCTGGCCAGCGTCGGAAGCGGGAACACGGAGGGCGAGACCCTGCGTCTGCAAGCGCTGCGTGACTTCGCGGCGGCGCAGCAGGCCGCCGACGAAGCGGCCTTCGAGCCGAGCGCAGGCGACCAGGCGCGTGAACGCGCGCAGCGCGCCGTCGCCGATGCGCAGTCGGTCTTGCTGACGCAGCTCGCGGTCGCCAGCCAGCGGACGGACGCTCGCTTGAGTGGCTTCGACTCCGCCGTCGCGGAGAGCCTGACTGCGATCGCGGATCGCCTGCAGCAGGGCCGAGAGCGCTCTCTCCCCGACTTTCAGCTCGCTGCGCTCGAGAGTCCGCTGGAGCGCGAGCTCGTGCAGCGTATCCAACGGCTCGCCTTCGAGGTCGCCCAGTGAGTCGAGCGCGCGCCATCGTTCTCGCTGCGACGTTTTTGTGCGGCTGCGCGGCGCGCGAGCCGTTGTCGATGGCGCCGCCGTCGCCCGATCGGCCCTGGCGTGCTCCGGACCTGCCGAAGTACTCGGCGGCGCTGAGTGACTCGGAGCGCGCCCGACCGTCCAGCCAGGTGCGGGTGGATCCGCAGACGAAGTACGGTCCGAACGAGCTCATCGACCTGGCCCAGCGCACCAATCCGGAGACACGCATGGCGTGGGAACGCGCGCGGCAAGCGGCCATTGCGACCGGCCTGGCCGAGGGGACGTATTATCCGACCCTCGTCGCGGCGGCGACCGGCGTGGTCGCTCACGCCCCGGCGCCGATCCCCACCACCGTGGTGCCGGGGGGCGTGTTCAAGGCGGACACCCAGTTCGTCATCCCGGCCCTCAGCCTGGAGTGGGTGCTCCTCGACTTCGGTCGCCGCGGCGCCCTGGTCGACGCGACTCAGGCGCAGGTCATCGAGGCGATCGCCGGCTTCAACGGAAAGCAGCAGCAAGTCGTCTTCGCCGTCACGCGCGACTTCTACTCACTGAGCGCGGCGCGCGGCAAGGTCGTTGCCGCGCGCGCGGCGCTCGACTCCGCCCGCACACTCGAGGAGGCTGCGCTCGCGCGCAAGCAGCACGAGCTCGCGACCTTGCCCGAAGTGTTACAGGCGCGCGAGGAGGTCGCGCGCACGAGTTACCTATTCGACGATGCCCTCGCGGCAGAACAGGATGCGCGCATGGCCCTGCTCGAGAGCGTTGGCATCCGACCCGGCACCCCCATCGAGATCGCCGACGTGTCACAGCAGCCCCTGCCGTCCGCTCTCGAGGAGTCAGTGGATCAAGCGGTCGACCGCGCGCTGACGCAGCGGCCCGATCTTCTCGCGCGCCTCGCGAGCGTGCGCGCCAAGCAGGCCGACGTGCGCAAAGCTCGAGCGGACTACTGGCCGCGCCTGCTCGCGCGGTCGGCGGTCGCCGGGAACATCGGGCAGCTGAAGGTCGAGGACAGTGCCTACCAGGGCGTCCACGAGCTGCAGTACGACGCGGGGCTGCGCCTGGAGTGGACCCTCTTCGACGGTTTCGAGCGTCGCAACAAGGTCCACCTCGCCGAGTCAGTGCAGAAGGAAGCCGAGAGCGAGCTGGACCACGCGAAGGACAAGGCGGTTCGCGAGGTGTGGAAGGCGTACAACGATGCCAAGGTTGCGCTCGCGAAGCAGAAGGCCGCCGCGGCACTGCTCTCGGCTTCGGAGGAGTCGTGGAGGGCGACGTTCGAGTCCTACCAGCACGGCCTCGCAACGTTCCCCGACGTCCGCGAGGCTCAGCGAAGTCTGGCCAGCGCGCGCACGCTCGACCAGGCCGCGCGCGCGGAGGCGCTGACTCAGTCGGCGGCCTTCGCGTTCAGCACCGGGGACCTCGCCCGACCGTGACATCTCCGCGGCGCATGTGGACCCGGCCGAGGTGATAGGATCCAGCCCGGCGGAGCCGCGATCACCACCGCTTCCGGCGGAGGCCATGTGGGCACTCCAGATTCCGATTTGGACCTCGAGCTCACCATCGAATCCGCCCCCGCGCTGATCCACACCGGTCGGCCCGATGGCCACCTCGACTTCTTCAATCGGACCTGGCTGACCTACGTCGGGCGGTCACAGGAAGACTTGCACGGATGGAAGTGGACGACCTTCATCCATCCCGACGACCTCGAGGCCATGCTGCGCGCGTGGCGCGCGGCGTTGGCCACCGGGGATCCCTTCCTGCACGAGGCCCGCGTGCGGCGCGCGGACGGAGCGTTCCGCTGGATGCTCCATCACAAGATCGCGACGCGTGACGAACACGGGAACATCGCCAAGTGGTACGGATCCAGCATCGACATCGAGGATCGGAAACGCAGCGAGGAGACGCTGCGGGAGAGCGAGGAGCGTTACCGGGCACTCCTCGAGGTGTCGCCGCAGATGGTTTGGACGACACCGGCGGACGGATGGACCATTTTCGCCAATCAATGGTGGTACGAGTACACGGGGCTCACGCACCCGGAGACTGAAGGGTTCGAGCCCATACACCCGGAACACCGGCGCCGGATGTGGAAGTCTTGGCGGCAGACCGTCGCGTCGGGCTCCGAATGGGTCGAAGAGGCTCCGCTGCGTCGGGCTGCGGACGGGCAATACCGCTGGCACCTGCTTCGTAGCAGGCCAATGCGTGACGCCGATGGGCGGATCGTTCGCTGGATCGGCATCGCGATCGACATCCAGGACCGTCGCGAGGCGGAGGAGGCGCTTCGGGAAAGCGAGGAGCACTACCGCGCGCTCATCGAGGTGTCGCCGCAGATCGTTTGGACGATGTCGGCCGACGGATTGAACATGCACACCAACCGATGGTGGTACGAGTACACGGGGCTCACGCGACCAGAGACCGAAGGGCTTGATTCGATACACCCCGAACACCGCCGCCGGCTGTGGAAGTCGTGGCGGCAAGCGGTCGCATCTGGAGGCGAATGGAACGACGAGGCTCCTTTCCGCCGGGCCGCGGACGGCCAGTACCGCTGGCACCTGCTTCGTGGCCGGCCGATTCGCGACGCCGAAGGTCGGATCGCGCGCTGGATGGGTATCGGGATCGACATCCAGGACCGGCGCGAAGCGGAGGAGGCGCTCCGGCGAACCGAGGCTTGGCTGTCGGAAGCGCAGCGACTCAGTCACACGGGCAGCTTTGCGCAGAACCTCGACACGGGAGAACTGGTCTACGTGTCCCCCGAGATCCTTCGCATCTACGGATTCGACCCGGCCGGCGGGATTCCGTCGAGGGCGGCGGTGACTAGCCGCTTTCACCCCGACGACCGACCGAGTGTCGCTGCGGAGTTCGAGCGGGCGGCCAGTGGGAGGATCGGCCACAGCGCCGAGTGGCGACTCGTCCTTCCGGACGGAACGCTGCGCTACATCGAATCCCGAGTCGATCCGATCCTCGACGCGGCCGGTCGGCCCGTCGAGCTCATCGGGACCACGATCGACGTGACCGAGCGCAAGCGCGCCGAGGAGGCGCTGCGAGAGAGCGAGCTGCGCTATCGGAACATCTTCCAGACGGTGGGAGTTGCCATCGTCGAGCAGGACTTCTCGAAGGTGATGGCGCGGCTCGGCGACCTGAAGTCGCACGGCGTGACTGACTTCCGCCGCTACCTGGCCGAGCATCCGGAGCTCGCGCGCGAGACACTCGCCCTCGTCGGGATCAAGGACGTCAATGAAGCCGCGGTCGCTTTGTTCGGCGCCTCCAGCAAGGAAGAGTTCCTGGACGCCTTGCCCGGACTCACTACGCGCGAGGTGCGGGCGGCCTGGGCCTCCCAGCTGCTCGCGGTGGCCGAAGGCCGGCGCAGCGTCGAGGAGATCGTTCTCACGACACTCCGGAACGAGACCATCCACGCGCTCGTCGCGATCGCGCTTCCGCCCGAGTCGTCGGGCTTCGAGAGCGTGCTCGTCACCATCGTCGACCTGAGCGAGCGCAAGCGCGCGGAGGAGGCGCTGAATGAGGCGCAGGACGCACTCGCCCACGTGACGCGCGTGACCACACTCGGGGAGCTCACCGCGTCGATCGCCCACGAGGTGAACCAGCCGCTCGCAGCCATCGCCAACAACGCCAACGCCAGTCTTTCGTTTCTGTCTCACGAGCCCACCGACGTCGAAGAGCTGCGCGCGGCGCTCGAGGACATCAGCAGCGACGCCGTGCGTGCGAGCGCCGTGATCGAGCGCGTGCGCTCGATGGCGACGCGATCGCCCTCTGTGTCCGCGTCCTTGCGGCTCGCGGACGTGGTCGACGACGTCGTGGCGCTGGCCGCCGCGGAATCGGCGCGCCGTCGCGTGACGATCCGGTCGGAGGTCGCCGAGGACCTGCCGAGCGTCGCGGGAGATCGCGTGCAGCTGCAGCAGGTGCTGCTGAACCTGGTCGTGAACGCCATGGATGCGATGGCAACGGTTGCCGAGTCGGAGCGCCTGCTCGAGATCCGCGTGCGCCGCGACGTCCGCGACGGGCGCCCTGCCGTCACAGTGAGCGTGCAGGATCACGGCGTCGGACTGAAGGACACGGAGCTCGATCGGCTCTTCGACGCCTTCTACAGCACCAAGCCGCACGGCATGGGCATGGGTCTGGCGATCAGCCGCTCCATCATCGAGGCGCATCACGGAAGTCTCTGGGCGGAAGTCACTCGCGGAGCGGGCGCCACGTTCTCGTTCGCGCTCCCCGCCGACTCGGCCCCCTAAGGCCCCGAGCCAGCCGGTCGTCGGCGCGCCCATGGGGCGGCACGCCAGCCAAACGGCAGGCAGGCTCCTCTCCCGAGAGCGCGTTTGCGGTCGGGAGCGTTGGCACTCCAGTTGCTCAGACACAAGAGCACAAGGAGTCGGCGAGATGACCGAAAGAACCGTGAAGCGAATCGCAATCGTCGGAACCGGAGTGATCGGCGCCAGCTGGGCCGCACAGTATCTTGCACGCGGATTCGACGTGATCGCGACGGACCCCGGCCCGGACGCGGAGGCGAACCTGCGCCGCTACGTCGATTCGGCATGGAAGGCGCTCGAGCGGATCGGGCTCTCCGAGAACGCGTCGCAGCAGCGCCTCGAGTTCACGCTCGACCTGCGGAAGGCAGTCTCCGGCGCGGACTTCGTGCAGGAGAACGGCCCCGAGCGCAAGGAGTTCAAGATCAAGCTGTTCGCCGACATCGACGACGCTGCACCGCCCCACGCGATCCTCGCGTCGAGCTCCTCGGGACTCACGATGAGCACGATCCAGAGCGGGTGCAAGCGTCCCGAGCGCTGTGTGATCGGCCATCCGTTCAATCCGCCGCATCTTGTTCCGCTCGTCGAAGTGGTCGGAGGGGCGCAGACGTCGCCCGAGACGATCGCGCGCGCGATCGCGTTCTACGAGTCGATCGGCAAGAAGGCGATCCACGTGCGCAAGGAGGTCGTGGGTCACGTCGCGAATCGGCTGCAGGCCGCGCTCTACCGCGAGGTGCTCCACCTGATCGAGCAGGGCGTGCTCGATGTCTCCGACGCCGACACCGCAGTGTGTTGGGGACCCGGCCTTCGCTGGGGCGTGATGGGACCGAATCTGCTCTTCCACTTGGGCGGAGGCGAGGGCGGCATCCGCCACCTCCTCGATCACCTCGGCCCCGCAATGGAGGTCTGGTGGAAGGATCTCGGGCGCATGGAGCACATCGCGCCCGAGCTCAAGGAGAAAGTGATTGCCGGAGTTGCGCAGGAAGTCACCGGCCGCTCGATCGAGCAGCTGGATCACGAACGCGACGAAGTCCTCTTGGGACTCCTCGCATTGCGCGCGGCCAAGCCGGCCGCGGGAGGAACGCGATGAACACCGATGCGAAGACGAAGGGCGCAGCGCGCGCGCTGCCGACCCCCGACGGAGATTTCTACCGACTCAAGGAGATCCTGAGTGACTCGGAGCAGCAGAAGCTCCGGCAGGTGCGGGAGTTCATGGAGGCGAAGGTCGCGCCGATCATCACCGAGTACTGGGCCGCCGACTCCTTCCCCTTCGACATCGTGTCTGGGATTCGCGACCTCGGGGTCGTCGGCGCGGGCTTCGAAGGATATGAGTGCGCCGGGCACAGCTCGTTGTTCGCCGGCTTCGTCGCGATGGAGATCGCGCGCGTCGACTGCTCGGTGGCCACCTTCTTCGGCGTGCACAGCGGGCTCGCGATGGGCTCCATCTACCTGTGCGGCTCCGAAGAGCAGAAGCAGCAGTGGCTGCCGCCGATGGCCCGGCTGGAAAAGGTCGGGTCGTTCGGCCTCACCGAGCCGGACGTGGGCTCGGGCACTGCGCGCGGGCTCACCACGACCGCGCGGCGAGAAGGAGACACCTGGATCCTGAACGGCCAGAAGAAATGGATCGGCAACGCGACCTTTGGCGACGTCACGATCATCTGGGCGCGCGACCTCGGCGACAACCAGGTGAAGGGCTTCATCGTCGAGAACAAGTCACCGGGGTTCAAGGCGGAGAAGATCGAGCACAAGATGGCGCTGCGCGTCGTCCAGAACGCGCTGATCACGCTCGAGAACTGCCGCGTGCCGGAAGCCAATCGCTTGCAGCTGGATACGTCGTTCCGAGACACGGCGCGCGTGCTGCGCATGACGCGCGCTTTCGTCGGGTGGGAGGCGGTCGGCTGCATGATGGGCGCGTACGAGCACGCGCTCCGCTACGCGCAGACGCGCGAGCAGTTCGGCAAGCCGATCGGCTCGTTCCAGCTCATCCAGGACCTGCTGGTAAAGATGCTGGGCAACATCACCGCATCGCTCTCCATGATGGTCCGGCTCTCCACGCTGCAGGACGAGGGCAAGCTGAAGGACGAACACGCGTCACTCGCGAAAGCGTTCTGCACCGTGCGAATGCGTGAGAGCGTCGGCTACGCGCGCGAACTGCTCGGTGCCAACGGCATCGTGCTCGATCACCAGGTCGGCCGCTTCGTCGCCGACGCCGAGGCGATCTACTCGTACGAGGGCACGCGCGAGATGAACACGCTGATTGTCGGACGCGCGATCTCCGGCCTCAGCGCGTTCGTGTAAGGAGGTCGCCATGGAGCTGCAGAACCTACTCTACGAGACACGCGCCGGCGTCGCCTACGTGACTGTGAACCGGCCGAAGGTGCTGAACGCCCTCGATCACAAGACACTCACCGAGCTCCGCGAGGTGTTCGAGGACATAAGCCGAGACGTCTCGGTTCGCGGGGCGATCCTCACCGGGGCCGGCGACAAGGCGTTCATCGCCGGCGCGGACATCCGTGAGATCGCCGGGGCGGACGCGCTGGCGGCGGTTGAGCTCACTCGGAACGGACAGGCCGTGCTCGATGCGATCGAGCACCTGGGCAAGCCGGCGATCGCCGCGGTCAATGGGTTCGCGCTGGGCGGCGGCTGTGAGACCGCGATGGCTTGCACGATCCGGATCGCCGCCGAGAACGCGCGGTTCGGCCAACCGGAGGTGAAGCTCGGAGTGATTCCCGGCTTCGGCGGCACGCAGCGCATGCCCCGGCTCGTCGGACGGAGCGCCGCGCTCCGGCTGATCCTGTCTGGCGAGCCGATCAGCGCTCTGGAAGCGCACCGGATCGGGCTCGTGGACGAGGTCGTTCCCGGAGCGCAGCTGATCGCGCGCGCGGAGGCGATCCTAGAGCGGATCACCGCCAACGCGCCGCTCGCGATCCGATTCGCGATCGAAGCCGTGAACCAGGGACTCGAAGGGAGTCAGTCGGAAGGTCTCGCCCTGGAGTCGTCCCTGTTCGCGCTGTGTGCGGCGACTCACGACAAGCAGGAAGGGACCTCGGCGTTCCTCGAGAAGCGTGTTCCCAAGTTCGAAGGGCGATGAAGGAGGTGACTGAGATGGCAAGGACGACGGCGGATTCTGTGTTCTCGGGCTTGAAGGTGATCGACCTCGCGAGCTTCATCGCGGGTCCCAGCGCCGCGGTGATCCTGTCCGACTTCGGCGCCGACGTGATCAAAGTGGAGCCGCCGGGAGGAGACCCGTGGAGGCATGGTCACGAGATCCCGCCGCAGCCGCGCGCGAAGGACGCCTATCCCTGGCACCTGGCCAACCGCAACAAGCGCGGCATGACGCTCGATCTGAAGTCTCCGAGCGCTCGGCCTGTCCTCGAAAGACTCGTCCGGTGGGCCGATGTGCTGATCGTCAACACACCGCATCCCGCGCGCGCGCGGCTCGAGCTCGAGTACGACGACGTGGCGCAGTGGAACCCGCGGTTGATCTATGCGGATCTCACGGGCTTCGGCGAGAAGGGGCCGGACGCCAGCCTTCCCGGCTTCGACATCACGTCGTACTGGGCGCGCAGCGGCCTCTTGTCGATGACGCGCGACGCCGGCGCGCCCCCGACCTGGCCGGTCGCGGGCAGCGGTGACAATGCGACTGCGGTCGGCCTGTACTCGGCGATCGTAACCGCGCTCTATCGCCGCGAGCGCACCGGCAAGGGGTCGTACGTCACGACCTCGCTGCTGGCCGAGGGTGTCTGGTCCGCGAGTGTCTCGATCCAGGGCGCGCTGTGCGGGGCGACATTCTACGGTCAGCACGACCGGAAGAATCCCGCGAATGCGGCGCTGAACGTTTATCGGGCGTCCGACGACACCTGGTTCGTGCTCATCGTCACGCCGGACAAGCTCAGCGCGGTGGCCAACGCCATCGGTCGCCCGGATCTCCTGACGGATCCGCGCTTCTCCGATCGCGACAAGCTCACGGCGAACATGCCGCAGCTGACTGCCATTCTCGACGAAGTCTTCGGCGCGCAGCCCATGACTCACTGGTACGAAGTCTTCAGTCGCGCCCATGTCACCTTCGGCGCGGTGCGCGGGCCGCAAGAGGTGATCAGCGATCCCCAGCTGCGGGCGAACGGGATCGTCGTTCCGCTCGAGGGCGCCGGCGTCCACCTGACGTCGACGATCAGCAGTCCGATTCAGGTGCACGGCATCTCGAAGGTGCCGGCGAGGCGCGCTCCAGCCCTGGGCGAGCACAGCGAGGAGATACTCGAGGAGCTCGGCTTTGAGGCGAGCGAAGTCGATGCTCTGCGTGCGAACGGCGCGCTGGGGAAGTGAGGGGATAGCCATGAGTGACATCGTTGTGGAGCGCTTGGGAAGCATCCTGGACGTCCGGCTGAATCGTCCGGCGAAGAAGAACGCGATGACATCGAGCATGTACGTCACCATGGCAGACACGCTCGACGGCGCCGCAGGAGACGAGCAGACACGCGTCGTCCTCTGGCACGGCGCCGGCGACTCGTTTTGCGCCGGCAACGACCTGGAGGACTTCATGAAGAACCCTCCGGGGCCAGGTCAGAGCCCCCAGGCGCGATTGATCGATGCGCTGATTCGCTTCGACAAGCCGTTGGTCGCCGCCGTGCAAGGTGCGGCCATCGGGGGCGGCACCACGATGCTCGCTCACTGCGATTTCGTGTACGCCGCGGGAAGCGCGGTGTTTCAACTGCCGTTCGTCGACCTGGCACTCGTCCCCGAGTTCGGGAGCAGTTACCTGCTTCCGCTGCGTTTTGGATACGCCCGCGCCGCCGAGCTGATCCTCCTGGGACGACCCTTCGATGCGCTGCGCGCGGCGCAGCTCGGACTGGTCACGAAGGTAGTTCCAGATCCGAGCCTTCTCGCCGTCGCTGTCGAGACCGCCCAGAGTCTGGCCGAGAAGCCGGCCCTTGCGCTGCAAGCCTGCAAGCGACTCATGAAGCGTGCTCTGCGCGAGCAGCTCGAGCAGGCGGTGCGATCGGAGAACGAGGAGTTCGCGGAGCGAGTGAGATCTGCGGAAGCAAAGGATGCGTTCGCGGTCTTCTTGGCGAAGCACCGCGCTGCATGAAGGAGTCACGGACATGGAATCCAAATTGTTCTTTCTCGATGCGAGCGGTGGACGGGTGCTCGCGATGAATCCCGACGGCTCCGATCGCAAGACGATCGTCGAGGGACGCAAGCGGCTCCCCGACGGGATCGACGTCGACGCCGAGGCCGGGCACCTCTACTGGACCTACATGGGCAACCCGTCGGCCAACGACGGCTCGATCGTGCGCGCGGACCTCGACGGACGCAATCTGACGACGATCGTCCCTGACGGAGCGACGTTCACGCCGAAACAGCTCAGGCTCGAGAAGAAGAGCGGCAAGCTGTATTGGTCGGATCGCGAGGGGATGCGCGTCATGCGCGCGAACCTCGACGGCTCGCAGATCGAGACACTCGTTCAAACCGGAAGCGGAGTCAGCGACCGCCGAGACCAGCGGAACTGGTGCGTGGGGATCGCGGTCGATCCCATCCGCGGGAAGCTCTACTGGACCCAGAAGGGCGCGGAGAATGCCGGCCAGGGTCGCATCCTGCGCGCCGGCCTCGAGCTGCCACGAGGGGAGAGCGCAGCGGGCCGCAGTGACATCGAGGTGCTCTTCGATGGCCTGCCGGAGCCGATCGATCTCGACCTCGATCTCGCCGAGGGCATGTTGTACTGGACCGACCGCGGCGATCCACCGCGCGGGAATACCGTCAACCGCGCGCCGATCGAGGCCCGCGCGACGAGCTCGACGACGCCGCAGGTCCTCTTCACCCACCTGATGGAAGGCATCGGTCTCGCCCTCGATCTCCGTAGCCGGCGGATGTTCTTCACCGACCTCGGCGGGTCGGTCTACAGCGCCAACCTCGACGGCTCGAACGCCGTGGTTCTCGCCGCCGCCCAGGGCAATCTGACAGGGATCGTCTACGCCGATCTTGCGGGCGAGGCGTGACTCCTCACGTCGTCATCGTCGGCGGAGGGTTCGGGGGTCTCGCGGCGGCCCGAGCGCTGCGCCGCGCACGAGTGCAAGTGACCTTGATCGATCGCACCAATCACCACCTGTTCCAGCCTCTGCTCTACCAGGTCGCGACCTCGGTGCTCACGCCAGGCCAGATCGGGTCCCCGCTGCGCGAGATCTTCCGACGGCAGAAGAACACGATGGTCATCATGGGCGAGGTGGTGGGCGTCGACAAGGACGCGCAGCGTGTGTTCGTCAACTCGGTCGACCGCGCTCGCGCCCCGATCCACTACGACTATCTCGTTCTGGCTACGGGCGGGCAGCACAGCTATTTCGGTCACGACGAGTTCGAGGTATTTGCTCCCGGGCTGAAGGATCTGGCGGGCGCCGTCGCGATCCGGAACAAGATCCTGAGCGCGTTCGAGCAGGCGGAGGCGGAGGAGGATCCAACCCGCCATCAGGATCTGCTGACGTTCGTGCTCGTGGGCGCGGGCCCGACGGGCGTCGAGATGGCGGGGGCGCTCGCCGTGCTCGTGCGCACGACACTGCGATCGCAGTTCCGTCGGATCGATCCGCGCTCGGCGCGCATCGTGCTGGTCGACATGGCGAGTCGCGTCCTGGGCACCTTCTCCGAGGGGCTGTCCGCTGCGGCGCGGAAGCGGCTCGAGAAGCTCGGCGTGGAGGTCCGGCTCGGCCACGGCGTCGATCGGATCGACGCGGAAGGCGTGATCGTCGCTGGGGAGCGGATCGCGAGCCGGACGGTCATCTGGACGGCGGGAGTGACTCCGTCGCCGGCGGGAAAATGGTTGAGCGTCGCCACGGACAGAGCGGGCCGTGTGCGCGTGCAGCCGGACCTCTCGGTGCCTGGACATCCGGAAGTGTTCGCGATCGGCGACACCGTGTCCCTCGACCAAGACGGGAAGCCGCTGCCCGGCGTCGCTCAAGTCGCGATGCAGCAGGGCCGCTACGTCGGCCGTGCGCTCCGCCGGAGAGTCAAGGGGAGGGCCGAGACCCAGCCGCATCCCTTCCGCTACTTTGACAAGGGGAGCATGGCGGTCGTAGGCGCGGGATATGCGGTGCTGCAGAGCCACCGGCTGCACTTGCGCGGCCTTCCGGCGTGGCTGGCCTGGGCCGCGGTCCACCTCGAGTTCCTCGCACAGTCGAGCCTTCGACTCACCGTGTTTCTGCAGTGGGTCTGGACGTACTGGACGGGACAGCGCGGCTCACAGCTGATCCTTGCCCAGCGCTCGACGGAATCGCCTTGATGGACCCCGCTATCACAGTCGACCGGTGATCATGGAAACCGTCTCCGATCCCGCGTTCTGGAGTCGACTGCAGTTCGGCTTCACCGTGACCTATCACTACCTCTTCCCCCAGCTCACGATGGGGCTGGCGTGGTTCCTGGTCTATTGGAAGTGGCGTGCGCTGCGGACCAGCGACCCGCAATACGCTCGGGCCGTCCGGTTCTGGGCAAAGATCTTCGGGCTCAACTTCGCGGTGGGCGTCGTCACCGGCATCCCCATGGAGTTCCAGTTCGGGACGAACTGGGCCGGCTTCTCCCGCCATGCGGGTGGCGTGATCGGCCAGACGCTCGCGATGGAGGGCATGTTCGCGTTCTTTCTCGAGAGCGCCTTCGTGGGCGCGCTGATCTGGGGCGAGAAGCGACTGGGCCCGCGAGCTCACTTCCTCGCCGCGGTCGCGGTTGCGGTGGGAAGCTGGCTCTCCGCCTACTTCATCCTCGTCACGAATGCGTTCATGCAGCACCCAGCGGGGTACCGCGTCGAAGCCGATGGCTCGCTCGGCATCGCCGCTCTGAGTGACTACCTGCTGAATCCCTGGGCGTGGGTCCAGTTCGCGCACAATCAGATGGCAGCGGTCGTGACTGGGGCATTCGTGGTCGCCGCGATTGGAGCATTCTACGCCTTGCGGAGCACGCACCTCGTCCAAGCGCGCCTCTATCTGCGCGCGGGAACGCTCGTCGGGCTGATCGCATCGCTTCTCGTCGCCTTTCCGACCGGAGATCAGCAGGCCAAGATGGTCGCGCGACACCAGCCGGTGACGCTCGCGGCCATGGAAGGCCGGTTCGCGAGCGGACCGATGGCCGGAATCGCCGTGATCGGCCAGCCCAATCTCGCCGAGAAGCGGCTCGACAATCCGATCGAGATTCCCGGCGCGCTCAGCTTCCTCGCCTACGGCACGTTCGCGAGCGAAGTGCACGGGCTCGACGAGTATCCCGAGGACGTCTGGCCCGACAACATCGAGCTCCTGTACTACGCGTTCCACCTGATGATCACGCTCGGGACGATCTTCATCGTACTGATGGCGGTCGCCTGCTTCCAGAGCTGGCGCGGCCGACTCGAGTCCACCCCGTGGCTGCTCTGGCTGCTCTTGCTGGCGCTGCCGTTCCCGTACATCGCCAACACGCTCGGCTGGATGACGGCCGAGCTCGGGCGCCAGCCGTGGTTGATCTATGGGCTGTTCCGCACGCGCGACGGCTACAGCCAGGTTGTGAGCAACGGCAACGTCGTCTTCACGTTGATCGGCTTCACGGGCCTCTATTTCGTGCTCGGCGTTCTGTTTCTGGTTCTGGTGGGTCGCGAGATCGGCCTGGGCCCGGAAGAGGAGACCGCATGATCGCGGCGTGGTACGGGATCACGAGCTTCATGCTGATCGGCTACGTGGCGCTGGACGGGCGCAACTTCGGCGCCGGGATGCTGCACTGGCTCGTCGCGCGAACGCGCGCGGAGCGGCGTCAGATCGTGGCGGCGATCGGGCCGCTCTGGTCGTGGCACGAGGTCTGGCTGGTCGCGTTCGGCGGGACCCTGTTCGTCGCGTTCCCGCGCCTCTTGTCCTCGGCGTTCGCCGGCTATTACCTCGCCCTGTTCTTGATCCTGTGGTGTCTCGTGTTGCGCGGGATGTCCCTCGAGGTTGGCGGACACATCCCCGATCCACTCTGGTCGAGCTTCTGGGACTTCGTCTTCGTGCTGTCCAACTGTCTGCTGGCCATCCTGTTCGGGGCGGCGGCGGGCAACGTCGCGCGCGGCGTTCCGCTCGATGCCCAAGGTCAGTTCTCGATGGCCTTCTTCACGGACTTCCGCGTGACGGGCCAGGTCGGGCTGCTCGACTGGTACACGGTGTCGGTTGCGGTCTTCGCGGTGGTCCTGTTGGCCGCTCACGGAGCCACCTATCTCATCTTGAAGACCGAAGGCCCGGTTCACGGCCGCAGCCGCGCGCTTGCAAAGCTCCTCTGGGGGGCCGCGGCACCTTTGTTCCTCGCCATCACGATCGAGTCGTGGCTGGTGCGGCCCGACGTGCCCGGGCGCGCGATTGGCAATCCCTTCTGTTGGTTCGGAATCCTCGTCGTCGTCGCCTCGATCCTCGCGCTGGTGTCCGGGCTCGCGACGGGCCGCGAGCGCCGTGCCTTCGCGGCGTCCACCTTTCTGCTGATCGGGATACTGGCCACCGGCGCGGCTGCGATCTTTCCGGAGATGCTGCACTCGACGCTCGCGCCCGAGAACTCACTGACTGCCTACGACGTCGCCTCCTCGCCAACCGCGCTCTGGCTCGCGTCGATCTGGTGGCCGGTCGCGTTGGCGCTCACGACCGGCTACTTCGCCTTCGTCTCCTGGCACTTTGCGGGGAAGGTCGGCCTAGAGCGGGACGACCAGGGCGTCTACTAGGCACGGCCCATGGCGCCCTCGGTGAGCATCTGCGGCTCGTTCTTCCCGGCCTGGCCGGTACCAAGTTTGCTGACGTACCAAGCTTCCATGGCACAGTTGCACGCGGCGGGGCTCGAACGACGCAGGTGCGCGAAGCGTCAAGTGACTCGCTGGTGGCGCAGGGCGGAATCGAACCGCCGACACGCGGATTTTCAGTCCGCTGCTCTACCAACTGAGCTACCGCGCCACGAACGAGAAGCGCCGGGCGGGGCCGGCGCGGGCCGCGCAGTATGGCTCAGGCCGGGGCGGTCGTCACGAGCGGGGGGCGTGGCTGACGTAGACGCGGAACAGATCGGGCTGGGGCTCGTCGTTCCACTCGCCGGGCGCGGTGGAATTGGGCGCGAGCACGAGCTGCAGGCGCAGACCGCCGAGGCGCAGATCGTGCTCGCCGATCGCCCGGGCCGGGAGGGGGGCCTCCGGCGCGGGCACGGCCACACCCGGGCTTGCGCTCGGGCGCTCGAGTCGAGCGGGCAGGAGGGGACTGCCGCTCAACAGGAACCAGGCGGCCGCTGATCGGATCGAGCACTTGCTCATGCGCGTTCTGACGAACGCGGGCGGCGCGCGATGCTGACAACGCCATGAGATGCGACTCACTCCCGGAGTGAGATGGCCAGAGGCCGGTGCTTCGGCGGGATGCCGACGAGTAGGGTCGAGGTCCGCCGAGGGGACCCACGAGGAGGCGCCCGCCGAAGCGCCGGCCGCGGCTCCCTGCTCCGCTCTTCAGCGCACCGCGGGCTGGATCGTCACCGACTCGACCACGACGTTCTCGAGCGGGCGGTCCTGCGCGTCGCGCGGCGCACTCGAGATGTGATCGACGACGTCCTGGCCCGAGAGCACGCGGCCGAACACGCTGTACTGGCCGTCGAGCTGCGGGCGCCACGACTCCGACCCGCTGGTCATCAGGAAGAACTGACTCCCGGCGGTGTTGGGCTCCGATTGGCGCGCCATCGAGAGCACGCCGGGAAGATGCGGCGTGTCACTGAACTCGGGCGCGATGAAGTAGCCGGGGCCGCCGAAGCCGTCGTTCTTCGGGTCGGCGTCCTTCGAATTGGGATCGCCGCCCTGGATCATGAACTTCGGAATCACGCGGTGAAACGTGGTGCCGTCGTAGAAGTGCGCGTTCGCGAGCGCCATGAAGTTCGCGACGTGGCGCGGCGCGAGCTTCTCGAGGAGCTCGATCCGGATCTCGCCGAAGCCGCGCACCTTCAGCAGCGCGACCGGCCCCGCCGGTTGCGCGCGGCAGGCTCCGAGCGCGAGCGCGAGAACACAGAAGTGCGTCAGCCTGCGGATCAAGCGTGCGTCTCCACCCAGTCAGCGCGTCGCTTCGACGACGTGCCCCCAGAGAGCGAGATGGCGGGCGGAGGCCGGGAAGCGGATAAACTCGAAGCGCGAGAACCCCGCACGGCGAAACGCGTCGCGCAGCTCCCCCTTGCCGTACAGATTGGATCGCCACCAGCGCCCAATCAACGGGCGGGTCAGCCAGTTGCGGCGCGTGATGAACAGCACGAAGCGACCGTCGTCGCGAAGCCGAGCGCGCAGTCCGCCGAGTGCCTCGGCGAGCCGATCCCTCGGGACGTATTCGAGCATCGACGCCGACACGATCAAATCGTACCGGGACCATGACTCGGGCAGCAGGTCGAGGCGGAGCACATCCGCTTGCACCATCTCGACGTCTTGAATCGCGCGGCGCGCGAGCGTGGCGCGGAACCGCTCGAGCATCGCCGGCGTGAGGTCGAACGCGTGCAACGCGCCGAGCGCGAGCGAGCGAGACACGAGCGCGTCCCGAAGCGCGAACGTGACCACGCCAGTCCCGCAGCCGGCGTCCAGCACGCGCATTCCCGAGCGCAGCAGCGGTGACTGCAGG
>JBGPFC010000033.1:0-48482 GCA_041483195.1 Candidatus Eiseniibacteriota bacterium | reverse complement strand
CCGACGAAGATGACGTTCGGGTCCTCGCGCAGGCAGGCCCGCAGCGCGTCGGGGAACGACCGTGAGTGGGCGCCGATCTCTCGCTGGCTGATGAGGCAGTTCTGGCCTCGGAAGATGTACTCGATCGGGTCCTCGATCGTGATGATGTGGCTCTGCCGGGTCCCGTTGATCTTGTCGAGCATCGAGGCCAGGGTCGTGGACTTGCCGCTGCCGGTCGGGCCGGTGAGGAGCACCATGCCCTTCTGGCGGCTCGTGAAATCGCGCACGATCGGCGGCAGGCCCAGCTTCTCCATCGCCAGGATCTCGTATGGAATCTGGCGGATCGCCATCGACACCACGCCGCGCTGCAGGAAGACGTTCGCGCGATAGCGGGACAGGCCCTTCACGCCGAACGAGAAGTCGAGCTCCTTGGTGGTCTCGAACCGCTTGCGCTGCTCGTCCGACATCACGCTGTAGCAGATCTGGGCCGTGGTCTCGGGGGTGAGCACGTCGTACTCGGACGGCGTGATCCAGCCGTCCACCCGGAACACAGGAGGCACCCCGGCGGTGATGTGAAGATCGGACGCCTTGCGCACGACCATGTCTTCCAGCAACTGTCTGAGCGTCACCACGTCGGCTGTCTCCTTCCGTGCGTCATCGGTCGTGTGCGCGGCTGTCACTGCTTGTCGGCCGCCGTCTCCTTCAGGATTTCTTCAGCGCTGGTGAGGCCGCGCTTGAGCTTCTCGAGCCCGTCGCGACGCAACGTCAGCATCCCGTCCGCGATTGCCGCGTTCTTGATTGCGTTCGCCGAGGCCCGGTCCAGCACCAGGTCGCGCACCTTCGAGGTCATGGGCATCACCTCGTAAACCCCCTGCCGGCCGCGGTACCCGGTGTTGTTGCAGTCCACGCAGCCCTCGCCCTCGAAGAACGTGGCGCTGGCCGCCTCCTTCGCGTCGAGCTGCAGCTCGCGCAGCACTTCCTCGTCGAGCGTGACCGGCTTCTTGCAGTTCACGCAGACCCGGCGCACGAGGCGCTGCGCGAGAACGATGTTGACCGACGACGCGACCAGGAACGGCTCGATCCCCATGTCGATGAGACGCCCGATCGCGCTGGGCGCGTCGTTGGTGTGCAGGGTGGAGAGCACCAGGTGGCCGGTGAGCGCGGCCTTGACCGCGATCGAAGCGGTGTCGAGATCGCGGATCTCGCCGACCATGATGATGTTGGGGTCCTGCCGCAGGAAAGCTTTGAGGGCCGCGGCGAACGTGAGGCCCACGTCGTCGTGGACCAGCACCTGGTTGATCCCGTCGAGGTTGTACTCGACCGGGTCCTCCGCGGTCATCACGTTGACCTCGGGCGTGTTGACGCGCGACAGGGCCGAGTACAGCGTGGTGGTCTTGCCCGATCCGGTCGGGCCCGTCACCAGCACCATCCCGTACGGATTCGCGATGGCGGCGGTGAACTCCTTCATCGCGGCGGGCTCGAAGCCCAGCTTGCCCAGGTCGATGTTCAGGTTGCTCTTGTCCAGGATGCGCATCACGATCTTCTCGCCGAAGATGGTGGGCAGCGAGGAGACGCGCAGATCGATGGTCCGGTTGATCACCTTGATCTTGATGCGGCCGTCCTGCGGCACCCGGCGCTCGGCGATGTCGAGCTCGGCCATGATCTTCAGGCGCGAGATGATGGCGGGCTTGAACTTGTACGGAGGCGACATCATCTCCTGCAGCACGCCGTCGATGCGGAACCGGACCCGCATGGATTTCTCGTAGGGCTCGATGTGGATGTCGGAGGCGCCCTTGCGCACCGCGTCGGCGATGAGCGAATTGACCAGCTTGACGATCGGCGCCTCGTCGGCCCCCGCGATCCCGCTCTCGGCCTCTGCCGCATCGTCCTCTTCGACGACGGAGAGGTCGTCCTCGAAGCCCTTCATGACGTCGGCCATGGTTCCGGCAGAATCGTATGCGCGGTCGAGCGCCTTCTTGATCGCCGCGTCCGATCCGACGTGCGGATCGACTTCGTACCCGGTGATGAACTTGATGTCGTCGATCGCGAAGATGTTGGTCGGGTTGGCCATCGCGACCACCAGCCGCCGTCCGCTGCGCGAAACCGGCAGCGCCATGAACTTGGTCGCGACATCGCCCGGCAGCAGGCGGGTCAGCGTGGGATCCGGCTCGTAATTCTTGAGGTCGATCGAGGGCACGCCGTAAAGGCGCGAGAGGAACTCGAGCAGGCCCTCCTCCGAGATCGCGCCGATCTTGACCAGATTGGCGGGCAAGCTCCCGCCCAGATTCTTCTGGCTCTGTGTCGCCTTCTCGACCGCAGCGTTGTCGATCAATCGCGCGTCGAGAAGCTTCTGTGCGATATCTTCTTGCACGTGACCATTCCGCGGTAGGTGCGAGATCGCTCCCCAGTCTCGGAGCGCAGCTGGAACCCAGAAAACGTCGGGCACGGGCCGTGCGGCCGGGCTCGACGCATACAACCGACCCGCCGCTCCATCGCAGTCTCCCGCGACGAAGTGACCCGAATGTCTTATCGGTCGATATGGCCCGCGGACTGAAGGGGAAACTGCACGCTATCCCGGCCGGGCGATGCGCGAATTGCAATTCCCCCGAGACGCTCCGTGCCCGGATCCGAGCGAGCGGGGCGCCGGGCCGAGCCCGCTGCGGCTCAGCTGGATCCCAGCCGCACGTGCGGACGCAACCGCTCGAGCAGCCGCGGTCCCACACCGCGCACGGCGCGCAATTCCTCGATCCGGCGGAACGGCCCGTGCCGGCTGCGATGCTCGACAATCCGCCTGGCGAGCACCGGGCCGATGCCCGGCAGCCGGTCGAGCTCGACGACGTCGGCCCGGTTGAGGTCCACGCGCGTCGCACCGGGATTCGCGGACGCCGTCGTATCGGGTGATGCGCCGGCGAGCGCAGCGACCGGAACGGCAGGGTCGGACGTGCGGGTCGCGGGACCGGGGTAACGGGCGGGGACCGGCTGACGCGTGGCGCGCCACAGATCGTAGCTCGCGCCGATCGCGAGCAACGCGACCACGATCAGCGCCCCGCGCCGTTCGGGTGCGGAAAGAGCCGGCAACTAGTCAGCTCCCGGGGGGCGAGTCTCCGGGGTTCAGTTGAAGAGCGGCCACACCAGGGCGAGCCGCAACTCGCGGCCGACGCCCCTTGCCGGAAGGCCGGTCGCGTGATCGATCCACGTCTCTTCCCGGATGTTATTTTCCAGATTGCGCCCGCGCAGGGTCACGATCGCGTCACCCAGCGTGAGCACCGCGCTCGCGCCGAAGCTGACCTCACCGGGCAGGCGATGGTTACCGGGCGCCTCGGTCTCCCGCGGCCCGATCGCTTCCGCCTCCGCGCGCAGGATGACGCCCAGATCGCCCTGGAACGCGCGGAACCTCCACTCGGCCGCCGCTCGCCCGCCGCTGCCGGGATCGATCCACGGCTGCGATGCGGACCGATCCCGGGCGAGCGCGAAGCCCTCCGCGCGCAAGCCGGCGTGGGAGCGGCTCCACGACGCGCTGGCGAACAGCAGGCCGAAGTCGTAGGGGACGGGGTCGCGGCGAAATCCGTCGCGAAGCCACTCCTCTTCGATCGGCGCGCGTGTCACGATCGCGCGGTCTGCGCTCCGTCCCATCCAGAATCCCGCTCGCGCCTCGCGCGATCCGGCATTGCCCGCGAACACCTCGGATCCCGTGACCCACGTGCGCTGCAAGTACGGTGAATCACCCGGGACGAGGTCGGACCACACCGGCGTGAGCAGGCGAGTGATGGTGAATCGCCCGCCGATCGACCGTGCGGCGAACCGGTAGCCGGCCGAAGGAGCGAGATCCACGCCGCCGAGGGCGTCGTGGTGCCCGGCCCCCAGGCCGATATCGAGCGTGCCCTCTCCCGTGGGCCGGCTCCAGCGGAGGGCGGCCCAGGTCGCAGACGCGCGCCGGTCGAAGGCCGGTCCGAAGTCGCGCCGCACGCGCCCGCCGCTCCAGTCCACGCGCGCCGCGAGGACCTGGCCGTCGCGCCTGAGCTCCGCATCGGCCGCGACGCGGTTGGTTTGCGCGTCGCGCCGCGACCACAGCTGCGTGTCGCGATCCGGCAGGAAGCTCCGATGCACCTCGTGGCCGCGTGCGAGCATCATCCCCGCGCGCAGCGATCCCGCGACGACGCGGTAGCCGAGATGGCCGCTCTCTCCCGCCGCGGTCTCTTCCTCGCCGCCCCTCAGCCGGTCGGCCGCGCCCCGCTGGGTAAACGCCATGTCCAGCGCGTGCGCGCCGCGCCTCCATCTTCCGGAGGCGCCCCACAGGTGCTTGCCGCCCACCCCCAGCGCTCCGCGCTCGCCATGCGTCCCGCTCGCGGTCTCGACCGCGAGCGTGCGCGAGGAATCGCCACGCTCGATCCGTAGCCCGGTCTCGTCGAGGTTGTAGGCGCCGTTCAACAGGCTGAACGTGGAGCGCGTCCGCGGCCGCGCCACGAACACGCGTTCAGTCGAGGCGCGGGCGAGCGTCGCGTCGTACCCGTTCCACGCCCCGCCGTCCGCGAGCCGGAACGCGAGCGAGTCGGACCAGGCGAGCGGCGCGCGAGCGGACAGAATGCCCGGGGCTGGCGTCTCGATCTGAAGCCCGGCGGGATCGTCCAACGCCCATGCGCCGGCGACCAGACCCGCCAGCGCCCACGGGGCGGCCGGCGTGGGATTCCAGCCGCCCCACCCGCCGGCCCGGCCGATTTCGCTCCACCATGCTCGCGCGTCCGCGAGCGCCGAGCCGGACAGGGTCGTGCGGTTCGCGTCCGGCGCCTGGGCGGCCGCCGGCGACGCGACCGGCGCTACGAGGAGAGCCGCGAGCGGTAGTGCGCGAGCGCACCGACCAGCGGCGTGCCGAGCGCCACGAACAACACGACATTGGTGCCCATGTGCCATAGCGAGAAGGGAATTCCCCCGATCAACGTGACCCGCATCTGTCCGAACAACAGCCCGGTCGTGAGATTCGTGATGAAATCGAAGATCGCGGTGATGACGAGCCCGGAGAGCGCGAGCACGATCGCGCGAAGACCGACGGCGCCGGTCGCGAGTCCCGTCCGCGCGAATGCGCCGCCCGCCGCGCCCGCGACCACTTCACCCGCGACCTGCGAGAGCGTGACCAGCGGATGCACCGCGCCGTACGGATTGAGCACCGAGTACACGAGCATGGTGATCGCCCCGACCAGCACTCCATCCCGCACTCCGAGCAGCACGCCGGCGCAGAACACGACCAGCGTCAGTACCTCGAAGTTGGGAATGGTCTCCGCGTAAACGCCCGTGAGCCCGGCCGCCACCATGAGAGCCGCGTAGGACAGGCGCCGCGTCGAAACGGACGGTGGTGCGATTGCGAGGATCTCCGCCGGGCGTGAGGGACGGGAGCGGACCGGAACGCGGAGACTACCGGGGCGGTCGTCCCGCCGTCAACGAACCGGCTCGCGGATCGCGCCCCGGTCAGCCGCGGATCCCGGCGGCGCGCTGGAGAGGCGCGAGCACCCGGAACGGAACGGCGAGGTCGCCCAGGTCCATGCTGCGCCCGGGGCCGTGATAATCGGAGCCGCCGGTCTCGAGCAGCGACAGACGCTCCGCCAGCGCCTGATATCGGCGAACGGCGACCGGTCCGTGCTGAGGATGCCACACCTCGATGCCGCGCAGACCATCCGCCGCCAGCGACTCCACCACCGAGTCCACCAGCCCCGGCCCGGGGTGCGCGAGCACGCTCACGCCGCCCGCATCCCGGATCAGCGCGATCGCCTCATCGGGCCGAAACGCGGGTCGCGCGACGTAGGCCGTGCCCTTCAGCCCGAGGAAGCGGCGGAACGCTTCGTCGACATCCTCGGCGTGCCCGGAGCGCACCAGCACCTGGGCGAGATGCGGGCGTCCGACCACCCCGTGGCCTGCGAGGTTCAGCACCTCCTCGACGTCCACCTCAGCGCCCAGCCGGCTCAGACGCGCTGCCATTTCGCGAACGCGGTCGAGCCGCTCGCTGCGAAACTGCGCGAGCCGTCCCTTCAACGCTTCGTTCGCGGGATCGATGTAGTAGCCGAGGATGTGATGGTCGAGCCCGCCGAGGCTGGTGGAGATCTCGATCCCCGGCACCAGCACGAGGTCGGATCCGGCGGCGTCACGCGCCTCCGGCAGGCCCTCGGTCGTGTCGTGGTCCGTGACCGCGAGCGCGGCGAGCCCCTTCTCGATCGCGAGGCGCACCAGCGCGGCGGGAGACAGGATCCCGTCGCTATACGTGGTGTGGGCGTGCAGGTCGACCCGCGGACCGCCCGATGCGGGGGGCGGTCGAAGCATCAGCGGCTCTCCAGGCTCTTGCGCAGGACTCGGATCTTCAGCGACACATCCGGATAGCTCGCCTGCGCCGAGTACACCAGCTCGAACTCGGCGAGGGCTTCCTGCACGCGCCCTGCCGCTTCGTGGGCAAGGCCGAGTTGATATCTGAGATCGGCGACCGATGTCGGGGGAAGCCCCGGCGTTTCGAGCGCCGCCATGAATTCCTGGGCGGCTTCGTCGAATCGCCCCTGATCCAGCATGCATCGTCCCGTCATCTCGGCGCAGCGGGACTCGAACTGCGGATCGCGACCCGCGGTACGGAATGCGTCCACCGCCTGCTCGAGCAGTCCCATCTCGCGATAGGTCATGCCCAGATCGTAGTGACCCTGCGCATCGCCGGAGATCTGCGCTTCGATGCCGCGCTGGAATTCCGAAACCAGCGATCCGAGATCGAAGGTGACGGCCTCGCCACGTCCCACCGCGACCTCGACGCGGCCAGGTTCGAAGCTCGGCGTCGCCCCGGGAGACGCGGGCGCCGGCGCCGGCTGGGCCGCCGGCGCGGGTGCGGCGGCGGCCGGCGCGATTTCCACCGGCGCGGCCGCGGCCGTCACCGGTGCTTCCTCGAATCTGGGAATCGCCTGCGTCATCGCGCCGTGCGCGGCAGGCTGAGCCGAGAGATCCGGGGCGGCGGCCGCGAGCCGCTGCAGGCGGCGATGCGCGAGCGCGTTCGAGCCGTCCAGGGTGGTCGCCCGCTGGAACCATCCGCGGGCGCCTGGGAGATCGCTCTCGTTGAGGGCGCGATCGCCCAGCTCGCACGCGACCTGCGCCGCCTCGACCAGATCGCGGCGCTTTTCACAGTTCCGCAGCCAGAGCATCATGACCTCGGCCCCCGCGTGCGCGCTCTTGCTCAAGCTGCGGTAGATCGTCGCGGCACTGTCGTTCTGTCCAAGTTCGTCATAGGCCCGCGCGGCCTCCACCAGCGTCGCGCTCGCGAGGTCGCGATTGCCGGATCGAAACTGTTCCTGCGCCTGGGCGAGCAACCCCTCGACGCGGACGATGCCCTCGGACGGGCCCGTGCCCGCGGCCTCGCGGTGGGCGGAATCGGCCGGTGCAACGGGGGCCTCGAACTGGAGCCCCGGGGCTTCGCTGGAACGAGTCTCCGCCACGACGGCCCGCGCCTGCGGTTCGGGCGCGTCGGCGATCGCCCCGCGCTCGACCTCGGGAGACGGCGGGCTGACCCGCTCCGGTTCCGCCAGGACCGGCGCGCGCGATGCCAGCGTCCCCTCGAACTGCGGAACGTTGCGCTCGATGACCAACGACTCGCCGTTGCGTCCGGGCGGCGCTTCGGCACTCGCCTCATCGGGGACGGCCCCGGCGCCCAGCGACTCGATCTCGGCGCTCCCTCCCGGTCTCAACTGTTCGAGCCGGGTCCGGCACCGATCCGCGTCGACCAGCTGCCCCGAGTGCTGATACTGCCGGACACCCTGGGCGAGGGCCTCGGCGGCTCCGGCCTCGTCGCCCGCCAGCACGCAGACTTCGGCGAGCCGTTCGAGCGCCTTGATGTTCTCGGGGCACACCTCGAATGCCATGCGCAGCGATTCGGCGGCTTGTGGCGCACGATCCTCGCGGAGAACCAGCTCGGCGTGCTGCATGTAGTAGAGCGCCGACTCGGTCGACAGGCCGTCGAGCCGATGGAGAGCCGCCAGCCGCTGCACGACCAGCGTTGGCGAAAGCGACAGCCGCATCATCTTCTTGCAGACGGCGATCGCGTTCTTGTAGAGACCGGCCTTCTCGTAAGCTCCCGCGGCCGACAGGTAGCGCTGGCTCGCGCCGGAATGATCGCTCTTCTTATAGAGCAGATCCGCGAGGAGCACGAAATTGTAAGGATCCGCGTCGTCGACTGCGACCAGCTTTTCGTACTCGCTGAGCGCACCTTCCAGATCGCCGTTCTGAATACAGCGCTGGGCCCGACGCTTGATCTCGATCGCCTTTTCCAAGCTGGCTTTCTCCGCGATGCGCCGAGGACGCGCACCGGCTACGAACCGTCCCTGTCAGGCGTTCAAGGCAGCATGCACCGCATCCAGACAGCCTCGGGCCGACGACTCCAGAGTGTCCTGAAGGCGCTGCAAATCCGTCTCCACATCTTTCTTATCGGCCCCGGCCTCGAGTGACTTCAGGTTGATTTGCACGTTCAGCAACGCCCCTTCCGCCGCGGCCCGGGCCAGCAGGCCCGCCACCCCGGCGTCGGAAGCCGCGTTCACGTTGCCGTGGCGCGCGGCGACCCCGGCCAGCCCCAACACCCGCACGCAGGCCGAAGCGGTGGCGAGCGGCACCCGTGCCGCCGTGAGGCCCGCCGCGGTGAGTGCCCGCTCGCGAGCCGCGATCTCATCGGGTGTGGTTTGCGGCAGGCGCCTCGCGCTCAGCACGGCGTCGAACGCCTCGCTGTCGCGGCGCCCGAGCTCGAGCAGCTCGCGACGCAGGCCGTCTGCATCGCGCTTCAGCTCGAGCAGCGCCGCCTCGTGCGCGGCGTACTTCTTCTTTCCGATCGTGAGGTTCGCGACCATGGTGGTCAGGCAGGTCGCGAGCGCGCCCACCACCGCCGCCACGGTGCCACCGCCGGGCGTGGGTGTGGGGGAGGCGACCTCGTCGAAGAACGATCCGATCGCGACCGCCTCGGTGAGCGGCGGGTGCTTGAGCCGCAGCTCGAGCACCTGGTCGCGGCGAAATCCCTCGAGCTGCAGCGCGTGGGCCGCGGCATCGAGCATCGCGGCCTCCGGCACCAGTCCCACGACCTCGCACCCCGAGATCGCGGCCCCGTGGCGCGCGGCCTCGTCGCGCACCAGCGCCAGCACCCGGTGGATGGGCGTGGCCTCGGTGTTCACGAGGTTCATGCTGACCTGCGCGCGGCGGCCGCCTTCGATCGAGAAGCCCAGCGCTCGCACGTTCTTCAGCCCGCCGCTCTGCTCGCGGATCGCGGCGGCCACGGCCTTCGCCACCCGGACGTCTCCGGTGTTCAGGTTCGCGTTGAACGCGACCAGGAACCGCCTCGCCCCGACCGCGGTCGCGCCGGCGCTCGGGTGAATCCGCTCCGGGCCGAAGTCGGGCTTACGCGATGGGTCCTTGCCGATCGCATCGCGCAGGCCCTCGAACTCCCCGCGCCGCACGTCGGCGAGGCTCACGCGCGCGGGGCTCAAGGCGGCGGCCTCGTAGAGGAACACCGGGATGGCGAGCTCTTCGCCGATCCGCCTCCCCAGTCGACGCGCGAGTTCCGCGCAATCGTCGAGGGTCAGGCCCTCGACCGGCACCAGCGGCACGACGTCGGTCGCGCCCATCCGCGGATGCTGGCCGCGGTGCTGGTTGAGATCGATGAGCTCCGCGGCGCGCGCCACGACGCGGAACGCGGCGTCCGTCACCGGATCCGGCTCCCCGGCGAACGTGAGCACCGATCGGTTGTGGTCGGGGTCCATCTCGTGATCGAGCATCGTCACGCCCGTCACCGAGGTGATGGTCTGGATGAGCGCCTCGACCACTTCGCGGCGCCGGCCCTCCGAAAAATTGGGAACGCACTCGACGATTCGGGTCATGAGTGGATTGGATCTCCATGTGCGGGGGAAAGCGGGTCCAACCGGGCGCGCGTCGCGCCCGCTCGGCTCACGGCCACACCCGGCGCTCCACCGTCGGGAGCGCGAGATCGGCCCCCCGCAGGAAGACGCAATCGGGCCGCACCGCGGGCATCCAGTAAGGAAGCTCCTCCATGGTCTCGCACTCCCAGATCACGGCATCGCCGAACGCGCCGGGATTCAGATGCCCCGCCTCGGCCTCGACCCCCAGCGCCCGCGCCGCGTTCCACGTCACGGCCATCAGCGTCTCCTCTGCGTCGAAACCGCAGATCCGCGATGCGAGCGCTGCGCACTCGAGCAGCGACTGGGCGGGCGCCGTCCCCGGATTGAAATCGGTGGCGATCGCCACGCGCGCTCCGCTGCGGCGGAGCAGGTTCGCCTCGGGCAGGCGCTGCCGCAGCGTGAGCGCGGCGGCCGGCAGCAGCACCCCGACCGTTCCCGCGGCGGCGAGCAGCCGCCAGTCCGCTTCGGTCGCGCTCTCGAGATGATCGGCCGAGCAGGCGCCGAGCTCTGCCGCGAGCGCGGCGCCGCCATTTCGCGAGAGCTGGTCGGCGTGCAGCTTGACCGCGAGTCCCAGGTCGCGCGCGCGGGTGAGCAGCGCGCGGCATTCGTCGACGCTGAACGCCAGATCCTCGCAGAACGCGTCCACCGCGCTCGCGAGCTCCCGCCGTCGGACTTCCGGCAGGACGCGCTCGCACATGTCGTCCACCAGCTGCTCGCGACGATCGCGATAGCTCTCATGCAGCGCGTGCAGCAGGAGCGCGGTGCGATGCACGCGTACCGGCACGCGCTGCGCCGCGCCGCGCATCAGCTCCAGCATGCGGAATTCTCCGGCGGGCGTGAGACCGTAGCCGCTCTTCACCTCGACCGTGGTGCAGCCGTTGGCGCGCCAGCGCTCGAGGCGGTTGGCGAGCGTCTTCTCCAGGACGTCGTCGCGCTCGGAAGCGGTCGCCGCGACGGTGGCGCGGATGCCGCCCCCCCCCGCCGCGATCTCCGCGTAGCTCTCGCCCTTCAGCCGCCGGTGAAACTCACCGGCCCGGTGTCCGGCGAAGATCATGTGGGTGTGGCAATCCACCAGACCGGGCGTCACCAGCCGCCCGTTCGCGTTGTGCGGCCGCGCGTCGCGGTGGCGTGTGTGCAGCTCGGCCGCCGGACCGACCTCCAGCACTCGGCCGTCCTGGAACACGACCGCGCCCTTCGGGTATCGCAGGATGCGCCGGCCCTCGCGATCGGGCGTCACCACTTCCGAGGTGTTGTGCAGGATGAGATAGGCCGTGCGTCCGGCGACCGGCTTCACCGACGGATCGCGCGAGGGGCGGAGCGTCATCGTCAGCTCCCCGCCCGATCGGTGATCCCGGGCAGCCGCATGCCGGTGCGCCGCGCGTGTTCGATCGCCTCGGGGTAGCCGGCGTCGGCGTGTCGCATCACCCCCGTGCCCGGATCGTTGGTGAGCACCCGCTCCAGCCGCTGGTCGGCCTCGCGGCTGCCGTCGCACACGATCACGAGCCCGGCGTGAATCGAGTTCCCGATCCCGACGCCGCCGCCGTGATGGACGCTCACCCACGACGCCCCCGATGCGGTGTTGAGCAGCGCGTTCAGGATGGGCCAGTCCGCAACCGCGTCGCTCCCGTCGCGCATGCCCTCGGTCTCGCGAAATGGCGAAGCGACAGAGCCCGCGTCGAGATGATCGCGGCCGATCACGACCGGCGCGCGCAGGGCGCCGTCGCGCACCATGCGATTGAAGCGCAGTCCGAGCCGCGCGCGCTCGCCGTACCCCAGCCAGCAGATGCGGGCCGGCAGCCCCTGGAAGCGGACGTGGCGCTGCGCGAGCGGAATCCACCGATGGAGCCGCGCGTCATCCGGAAATTCGTCGAGTGCCGCAGCGTCGGTGGCGAGGATGTCGGCGGGATCCCCCGACAACGCGGCCCAGCGGAACGGGCCCTTGCCGGTGCAGAACAGCGGGCGAATGTACTCGGGCACGAACCCCGGGTAGGAGAACGCTTCAGCGTGGGGCACGCCGCCGGCCTCGGCCTCGCCGCGCAGGTTGTTGCCGTAGTCGAACACCACCGTGCCGCGCGCCTGCATCGCGAGCAGCGCGCGCAGGTGCACCGCCATCGAGGCCCGCGCGCGGCGCACGTGCGCGGCGGGGTCCGCCGCGCGCAGCTCCGCGGCCTGCTCGAGGCTCAGCCCGGCCGGCACGTAACCCGCGAGTGGATCGTGCGCGGAGGTCTGATCGGTCGCGATGTCGGGGATCACGCCGCGCCGCACCAGCTCGGGATGCACGTCCGCCGCGTTGCCCACCAGCCCGATGCCGAGCGGACGCCGCGCGGCCTGCGCGTCGCGTGCCATGCCCAGCGCCTCATCGAGGCTCGCGGTCACACGATCGCAGTAGCCGCTCTCGACCCGGCGCCGCGCACGCGCCTCGTCCACCTCGACCGCCAGACACACGCCGCCATTCATCGTGATCGCGAGCGGCTGCGCGCCGCCCATTCCGCCGAGTCCCGCCGTGAGCACCAGCCGCCCGGCCAGCGATCCGCCGAACCTCCGTGCCGCGCACTCGCCGAAGGTTTCGAACGTTCCCTGCACGATGCCCTGCGAGCCGATGTAGATCCACGAGCCGGCGGTCATCTGCCCGTACATGATGAGGCCCTTCGCCTCGAGCTCCCAGAAGTGCTCCCACGTCGCCCAGCGCGGCACCAGCAGCGAATTCGCGATCAGCACCCGCGGCGCGCCGGAGTGCGTCCGAAACACGCCGACCGGCTTGCCGGACTGCACCAGCAGGGTCTGGTCGTGATCGAGGGCGCGCAGCTCGGCGACGATGCGATCGAACGCCTCCCACGAGCGCGCGGCCTTGCCGGTGCCGCCGTAAACCACGAGATCGTCTGGGCGCTCGGCGACCTCGGGATCGAGGTTGTTCATCAGCATGCGGAGCGCCGCCTCCTGGATCCAGCCCTTGCATGACAGCGTGGTCCCGCGCGGCGCACGCACGGCGCGAGCGGCGTTTGTGATCATGGGTTCAGCACCTCGTCCGCCAGCCGCTCCGGAGCCCGCGACAGCACCCAGCGCGCGATCGTCTCGCAGTTGCCGGAGAGCGGACGGTCGCCATCCGGAGCCGGCACCAGCCGACGGATCGCGCCGTACAGCCGCTCGGATCCACTGCCGGCGGTCAACGGCCTGCGAAACTCCAGCGCGCGGCACGCGCACAAGAGCTCGAGCGCGACGACGCGCGCCGCGTTCTCGACCACCGCGCGCGCGTGGCGGCCGGCGATCGGCGCCATGCTGACGTGATCCTCGATTCCGGCGCCGGTCGGGATCGAGTCCACGCTCGCCGGATGCGCGAACACCTTGTTCTCGGAGACCAGCGCCGCCGCGGTGTACTGGGCCATCATGTAGCCCGACTCCAGGCCCGGATTCGAGGCGAGCACCGCGGGCAGCTCGGACTCGCGGGCGTCGAGCAGGCGGTCGATGCGGCGCTCGCTGAGCGATGCGATCTCCGCCACGGCGATCTTCAGATAGTCGGCCGCGAGCGCCACCGGCTGGGCGTGAAACAGGCCGGCCGACACCACCTCCTGCGACGCCGCGAACACCAGCGGGTTGTCGTTCACGGCGTTGATCTCGATGGTGAGCTGGCGCTCCACGTGATCGAGCGCGTCCCATGACGCGCCCATCACCTGCGGGACACAGCGCAGGCTGTACGCGTCCTGCACGCGGCCGCAGTTCGCGTGCGAGGCGACCAGCGCGCTGTCCTCCGCGTACGCGCGGATGCGGCGCGCGGTCTCGAGCGCGCCCGGGTAGGGCCGGAGCGACTGCACGTCCTCGCGCGCGGGCTGCACCGAGCCCAGCAGGACTTCGGTCGAAAGCGTCGAGGCGGCCACCGCGGCCTCCCAGACTCGCCGGCCGTCCGCGCATGCGAGCACGGCCAGCGCCGTCGAGAGCTGGGTGCCGTTGATCAGGGCCAGCCCCTCCTTCGCCTCCAGCTCGAGCGGTTGCAGCCCCGCGCCACGCAACGCGAGCGCGGCCGGCATGCGCTGTTCCGCGAGCCACGCCTCGCCCTCCCCCACCAGCACCGACGCGAGGTGCGCGAGCGGCGCGAGGTCGCCCGACGCTCCGACCGAGCCATCGAGCGGCACGACCGGCGTGACGTCTCGCTCGAGCAGCGCGAGCAACGCGACCACGATCTCGGGCCTGCAGCCCGAATGCCCCGCCGCGAGCGAAGCGGCGCGCAGCAGGAGCATCGCGCGCACCACCTCGCGCGAGGCGGGCGGCCCGACGCCCGCACAGTGCGAGCGCAGCAGGTTGATCTGGAGCCGCCGCACCTGATCGGGGGGGATATGCTGGTTCTTGAGCTCGCCGAAGCCGGTGGTGACGCCGTAGATCACGCGTCCTTCGCGCACGGCGGCATCGATGACCGCGCGGCTCGCGACCATGCGCGTGCGGGCCGCGGCGGCGAGCGCGACGGGCTCGCGCTCGCGCGCGACACGAATCACGTCGTCCAGCGTGAGAGGCTCAGCTCCCAGCTCGATCACGCTTCCTCCTCCACCGCGACCGGCCCGCTCAGAAAGCGCGCCGCCCGATCCGCGAGCGCAAGCGCGTCGCGCTCGAGCCGCCAGCTCCCCGGCACCGCATCGCGAAACGGCGTCCGGTACGACGCCCGTTCCAGTCGCGGATCGCACACCACCAGCACGCCGCGATCGTCGGCCCGCCGGATGAGCCGACCGACGCCCTGCCGGAAACGCAGGACGGCCTCCGGCACCGCGTCGTGGCGGAACGGATCGAGCCCCCGCTCCCGCAGCCTCTCGCCCCGCGCTTCGACCAGCGGATCATCGGGCACCGAGAACGGCAGCTTCGCGACCACCAGGATCTCGAGCGCCGGACCCGGGAAGTCGACACCTTCCCACAGGCTCTGGACCCCGAGCAAGACGGCCCCGCGCTCGAGCCGGAAGCGCTCGGCGACGGTGCTCGCGGGTCCGTCCCATTCTTGCGCGAGCAGCACGGTCGCGCGCGGCAGCAGCTCGATCAGGCGCTCCCGCGCGCGCCGCAGCCGCTCGTGCGACGTGAACAGCGCGAGCAGATTGCGCGACGTCGCGCGCGACAGCGCGGTCACCAGATTCGCGACGGCTTCCGACTCGTCGGGGCCGCCGTCGAAGACGAAGCTCGCGATCTGGCGCTCGAGCGCGAACGGCGTCGGATACGTCCCCGCGCGGTACTCGCGTCCCCGCGCCTCGCCCAGCCCGAGGCGCTCGGCCACGAACGCGAAGTCCCCCCCCGCCGACAGCGTCGCCGAGGTCAGGAGCGTGGCGCGGGCCCGATCCAGCACCAGCCGCCGCGCATACGGAGCGGCCGAAATCGGAGAGCCCCGCAGCTCGACGCCGCGGCCGCCGGCGGCGCGCCAGTACACCCAATCTCGATCGCGCGCGTCGGTCACGCGTACGAGATCCGCGCCGAGCAGGGTCCAGCGCGCGGCGAGCTGGAGCGATTCGGCCGCCAGCTCCGCGCCGGTGGGCCCGGCGTCGACCAGCCCGTCCGCGAGACGCTGCAGCGCGCGCGCGAACGCAGCGCAGTGCGCGAGCGCGCTCTCGAGGGGCTCGAGATCGCGGCCCAGCAGCTCCTCGGCCGAATGGTAGCGGGCGCGCGCGCCATAGACGTCGTCGCGCTCGCCGGGCGGGTCGAGCCGCGCGAACAATCGCTCCACGTCGTCCCGGCACCGCGGCACGCGGTCCGCCATCTCCTCGAGCGTTTCGCGCGCCCCGGCTCCGCGCGAATCGAGCAGCGGCGCGGCGTAGGCACGCATGCGGGCGAGCAGCCCGCCCACGGCGGCATCGGAGCCGCGGCGGGGCGCGCGGCGGCCGGTCCCGATCAAGCGCAGCAGTTCCTCGAAGCGCCCGCGCGTGATCGCGCACTCCAGCTGCGCGAGCAGCACGCCCTCGAGACGATGGGCTTCATCCACGATCAGCACGTCGAAGTCGGGCAACAGTCCCTCGACCTCCCCCGAGAGCGCGAGCAGCGCGTGATTCACCACCAGCAGTCGCGCCTCCGCGGCCGAGCGGCGCGCGCGCACCCAGAAACACTCGCGGCCGCGCCGGCAGGTCGTGATGGTGCAGGCGTGCGGATCGGCGGCGATGCGCGGGCGAATCCGCCGGAACGACTCGGGATCGGCCGCGGGAAACCGGTCGAGATCGCCCTCGGCGTCGGCCGCGGCCCAGCGACGCACCGCCTCCAGCGTCTCGGTCTCTTCGGCGCCGTGGCCCTCCGCCAGCGCCAGCGTCGGCTCGCACAGATAGTTTTGCTTGCCCTTGAGGCGCGCGCAGGGCAGACGCACGTCGAGCAGCGCGAGCAGCGCGGGCAGGTCGCGCTCGAACAACTGATCCTGAAGCGAGCGCGTGCAGGTCGCGATCGCGACGCGCCGCCCGGTCTCGATCGCGTGGAGCACGCACGGCAGCAGGTAGGCCAGCGACTTCCCCACCCCGGTCGGCGCCTCCGCCAGCAGCACGCCTCCGCGCTCGATGGCGCCGGCCACGTCCAGCGCCAGGCCGAGTTGTCCTTCGCGAGGCTCGTATCCTGGCCAGCGCTCGCGCAGCGTGCCGTCCGGACCCAGCATCGCATCCACCCGCGCAGTCAGCGTTCCTTGATCCATCCCCATCCCTCAGAACGTCGAGACCAGCCGCAGGTGGATCTTCCCATCGAGTGGCGCCTTGCCCGGCTCGAGGCCGTATTCGACGCCGATCAGTCCGCCGTTCGCCTCGAGCCGCAGTCCGAAGCCGAGGCCGTCGCGCTGCAGCGTCTCGAGGCGGTCGCCGCCCGCGACCAGCGGCTCCCGCGTCGCCATCCACGCATGGTCCCAGAACAGGAAGACGCGCTGCGCCTCTGCGAGGAACCAGCGGTACTCGAGGCGCGACAGCGCGACACGATCGGCCCGGAACGCCTCCTCATCGTGCCCGCGCAACGTGGTGGCGCCCCCGACCGGGGTCCGCTCGTAGAGCGGCAGCACGCGCTGCGAGCTGAAGCGCGCGTCGCCCTGCAGCTCGAGCGATAGACCGCTCGCGCTCGTGAAGGCCTGGCTCCATGCGCTTCGGATCGCGACCGCGCTCTCGCGCGCGGTGCGCTGCCCCTCCGGGCGAAGCCGCTCGCGCTTGAAGATCTGCGTCGCCTGGAGCCGAACGCGCGCGCCGCGCCGCGGGGAAAGCGGCGGATCGAGCGTATCGCGTTCGAGGGCGAAGACCGTGTTCTGCAGCTGGGCCTGCTCCACCTCGCCCGCTTCCTGGACCACCCGTTCCTCCTCGAGGCCGGCTTCCAGCTTCTCCTGCGGGGACGGCGCGAACTGGACGCGCCCGCCCCACCTCGTCCGAACGAAGATCGTGTCCTGCACCTGTTGATCGACCGCCGCCTCCAGCCGGAGCGGCGCGCCGAACAGCAGCGGCTCTGCGTAGCGCGCCCCGAAGTCCGCGAGCCCGCGGCCGCGGGATTGCCAGCGCAGCGAAAGGGCGCGGCCGGTGCCGAGCAAATTGCCGAGATCGAGTTGCGCGAGACCCACCGTCCCGGCATCGCCCTGCACCCCGACCACGCCCTCGAACCGGTTGTAGCGCGGCTCATCGACGTGATACACGAGCTGCGCCCGATTCCATTCCGGCTCGCCCTCGAGCCCTTCGAGCGTCACGCGGCTGAACAGTCCGAGCTGCACGAGCCGATCGCGCGCGATCAGCGCCGCCTCGCGATTGTACGGGAGCCCGGCGAGGCGCCCCATCGATTTCTGCGCGATCGCGTCTCGGGTGACCCGCAGGCCTTCGACGCGCGCTCGGGTGATCGTCACCAGCGGCCCGAGCGCGCCGGAGAGACGGAGCGCGACCACGCCGCTGTCGGCGTCCCATCCGCTGACGCCGAGCGACGCGTACGGGTACCCGCGGTCCGTCACCGCGCGCAGCGCGCGATCGACCGCCTCTCCCACGCCCCGCGGTGACGCGCGGTCTCCCGGTGCGACTCCCAGCGCCGATGCGAAGCGCATGGAGTCGAGGCTCGCGGGCATCGCGAATCGTACGGTGCCGAGCCGGTAGCGCGGACCTTCGTCGATCGTGATCGCGAGACGCGGGCCGGGAAGGCTGTCCCACCGCGCGGCCGCGCGCGCATCGAGATAACCGGCATCCTGGAGCTGCCCCACGATCTCGTCGAGCGCCCGTGCGAGCGCTGTCGAGTCCGTGGGACTCCGCAGGGGCGGCGCGAGCATGCTCTCCACCTGGCGATCGGTGAGCACCCGCCCCCGATATTCGACGCGGGTCGCGGGAGCGGCCGCGGCGCAACGCGCGGCCAGCGCCACCGCGGCCAGCGCGAGAACGGGCAGGTGTATGCGCGCGGCCATCAGAAGAACGCCCGGAGCTCGGCGCGCCCGGTGTAACGCGACGCCGCGTGCGGCACGTCTCGAGCATTGAAGCTCACGCCCAGCGTCGTGGTCTCGCGCACCCGGTAGTCCATCCGCGCGTTGCCTTCCCAGTGCGGGGGCGCGAGCGGATCGGCGGTCGGCAGCAGGCCCGCGACCGGCGGGCCGCTCACGAAGGTCCGACGTGCGCCGAGCTCCAGCCGGCCCCGCGCGCCGAGCGCGAACCCGAGATCGGGCCCCACCCGCACCGTGCGCGTGACGTCGTTCTGATCCTCGGGCCTCACCCACGAGGCCTCGAGCGCCCCCAC
This sequence comes from Candidatus Eiseniibacteriota bacterium, assembly GCA_041483195.1. GTDB lineage: Bacteria > Eisenbacteria > RBG-16-71-46 > RBG-16-71-46 > RBG-16-71-46 > WS-2. Next base: position 29,922 of record JBGPFC010000033.1, on the reverse strand, counting down.
CGCGCGCAATCGCGCATCGGGGGTCACGACCAGTTGCGCCGTGCCGCCGTTTTCGAGCAGCACCCGTCGATAGGGCTGAACGCCCAGCAGCAATTGCGCGGCTTCCTGGCGGCGGAGCCGCGCTTCGACCTCGGTGCTCACCACCGCCCCGGGGCGCGCACGCCAGCGCAGCGACACCGTGCGCTCGTCCTGGCTCTGCCCGAAGTTGTCGAAGGAACGATCGGCGCTCACCCGGCGCTCGATCAGGAGACGCAGCGCGCCGGCGCGCGAATCCGGAGCGATCTCCGTATCGAGGCGCTGGAGCACGCTCCCGCGCGCGAGCGAGGCGTCCGCCAGCACCGCCCCGGGCGAGACCAGGGCGTCGCCGGGGCGGAACTCGCCGCGGCGGCGCGCGTCGGTCTCGAAATCGAACTCCGCCCGCGAGCCACGCCAGGCTTCGGATTCGCCGAACTGCCACGCCATGCGGGCGCTGAGCGCCGTGCGGGCGACGCGCTCGAGCGCATCGCTCACACCGATCCCCAGCACGTAGTCCCCTCTGCCCACGAAGTTTCCCAGCGCGTCGTAGGGTCCCTGTCCCGAGCCGACGAACGTGAGCGTGCGCACCCGCCGGTTCTCGCCCTCCGCTGTGACTTCGAGGCTCGCGCTCGCGCTCAGGCCGCGCTTCGCATCGTCGTATCGCAGCCGCGTGCTCGCCAGCTCGCTCCGGGTGCGCACCGGGCTGGCGAGCGGTTCGAGGTCGCGCCGCTGGTAGGCGAGCGCGAGACCCAGCGGGCCCCCGGGCGGGCCGTCGAGCGCGAAGCGCAGGGTTCGAGCCTCGCTCTGATCGTCGAAGCCGGTCGCGGACCGCAGCGCGTCGCGCCGCAATCCATATCCCGCCACCGCGTGCCATGCGAAGCGCCGGGCGCTCGCCAGCTCGAGCGTTCCCTCCCGCACCCGCGCTCCGACTCTCACGCTGTCGCTCGGAACGCGGCGCGCGTCGAACTCGCCGCGCAACGCGGGCTCGAGCCACGCGGTGCGCAGCCGCAGCTCGCCGCGAGCCCGTTCGCGGCCGCCGTCGCGGAAGCGGCGGTGAGGATCGCGCGCGTCCGCGCGCTCGATCGCGAGCTGCGTCGCCAGCATTCCGTCGCGCGTCCAGTCGAGCCCGCGGCGGAGCGATGTGAAGCCGCCGGGAAGATCGAGCCGCGCGAGCGTGGCGCGGAGGTCGCCCCCGAAACGCGGCTTCACGAAGCCCGCGGCCTCGAGCCGGTGCTGATGCTCGAGGTCCGCGTCCACCGGAAGACCCCAGTCCTCCTGCGCGAACGGGCGCTCGAGACGCGTGAACGGCGCGAAGCGGCGGTCCACGGCGCGCGCGGTCACGCTGAGGCCCGCATGACCGAGCGCGCCCGGCGCCGCGCCCTCGATCGCGAGCGCGGCGCGCCCCGCATGGCCCACGTTGTCCCCGTCGTCGATCGGCGAATACACATTCAGGTCCTGGCGCGAGACCGCGCCTTCGGTCTCGAGTGTCAGCGCCCCGAGCCGTACGCCCCCGCCCCCCGCCCAGAGCTGATGGCTCTCGGGCAGCGGGAGCGCGCGTCCGATCACGAAGGCACCGCTTCCGGGGCCGACGTACTTGTAGGCGATGCGCCCGGCGATGCTCGCCGAGTCGGCGTAGGAGCCGAGCCCCTGTCCCACCCTGGCGAATCGCACGGCGAACCGGCCGGAGTCGGGTCTGGCGAACGCATAGATCAGGACGCCGGCGACGCGCACCGTGTCGTAGTCGCCGCCCCCGGCCGTGACCCCCGGGCCCAGCGCGCGGCCCAGCGAGTCGCCAGCGTACGCGAGCGCGAGACGGTCCTGCGCGTCGAGCGTGATGTCGAGCGGGCGTCCGCGATCGTCGCCTTCGCTCAGCAGGCGCGTGAACCCGTGAATCGTCTTGCCCTCCCAGCGTCCATCGAACGCCGCGAGGTTGCGCCGATAGCGATTCACCGCGAACTGATACTCGACGGTGATGCGGCTGGCCGACGAGATCGGCCGGCGATTCGAGAAGGTGAGCTGGCCGCGCTCGTAGTCCATCGAATAGTCCGCGCTCTCGCCGCGCGTCATCCGCGCGCCGTCCACGGTCACCACCTCGCTGCCCGCGACCACCGAGACGCCGGGGTTTCCGTCGCGGTCGGTCATCACGTAGGGACCCTGCCTGCCCTCGACGCCGAACAGCTGGAGGCGGCGATATTCACCCTGCGCGCTGGCCGCCGCGACCGTGCCCTGAAATCCTCCAACTCCCCACTCGCCGCGCACCCCCTGCAGCCGCCGCTCGATGCGCCCGAAATCACCGTGCGGAATGCTGAGGGTCACGTCGCCCAGCGCCGCGCTCGCCTGCGGCGTGCGCAACTCGATCAGCACGCGGTCGAGCGCCTGCAGATCCTGTGTCGAGCCCGACGAGGTGAGCGGCGTGTTGCGATCCGACAGCGCGCCGGTCAGCGTGACGCCGGGCGCGAGCGTTCCGCTCACCGCGAGATCGAGACTCTGACGCAGGAACGCGTCCTGCGATGAGCCGAACTCGATCGCGATGGTCTTGTTGCCGTTCACGCTCAGCGCGGCGCCGGCGGGCGCGGTGCCGGGATCGCGGTGCGTCGCCGGCCGGACCGGCACCTCGATGGCTCCGGTCTTCGCGCTCTCGGGCGCGGCGAGCGCGAGCGGCCGATAGTGGTTGATCTGGAGATCGATCGGGGGCGGATGGATCAGCCAGCAACCGGCTGCCCACAGCGTCTCACCGGCGGGCACGCGGCCGAGCAGCCGCAACTCGCCGCGCAACCGGTCGAGCACGTAGTCCGTGCCCCGCGTCAGCGCGCCGCGTCGCGTCCACACCGAATCGCTTCCGGCGCGGATGAACCCGTGCGGCAGGTGGTAGACGCCGGCGCCCTCGCGCACCGGAATCGCAGACACGCCGCAGCCGGCATCGCTCGCGGCGCGCGCACGCGGTGGCGACGCGAGCAGAACCATCGCGAGCGCGACCGCGAGGAGGGCGCCCGCGCGTTCGGGCATCGCCTATTCCCCGGAGTCCGGCGGGCGAACGCGCGGCTCGATCGTCACCCGCCGCACGCGCCCGGCTCGCCCCTCGGCGACCAGCAGCGCGCCGTCCCGCGCGAACGCCAGCGCGCGCGGCCCCTCGAATCCACCGAGGGAGGCGAGCAGGCGTCCCGACGGGTCGAACAGCCACAACCGGCCCGAGGCCTCGTCGGCGACCGCGACGCGCGACGAGTCGTCCACCGCCACCGGCAGCGCTCCGCGTCCCGGGCGCACATCGATCGGCCAGGTCGCGGCCGGCCGGCCGCCGGCGTCGAGTCGCTGCACCCGCGCGTTGAGCCGCTCCGCGGTGACCAGCTCGCCGCGTGGCGTGAAGCCGACGCCGCGCAGACCGCGGAACGACCCGGGCGACGTGCCCAGTCCCCCGATCGCGCGCAGGAAGCGGCCGCTGAAATCGAAAGAGAGCACGCGATCACGATCGGCGTCGGCGATCACCAGCGCACCGCCCCGGTCTGCCGCGAGCGCGACCGGGTCCACCCGCCCGAGCGGGTCGAGCAGCACGGGATCGGCGAGATCGATGAGCGTGCCGACCAGACGCCCGAACAAGTCGTAGGTCACGACCCGCCGGTTCTCGAGATCGAGCACCGCAACGCTCAGCGTGCCCAGCAGGGCGAGCGCCCCGGGGCGGCGCAACTGGCCAGGGTCGCTCCCGAGCGAACCCGCGGTGCCGAGAAATCCGCCGCGCGCATCGAAGCGCTGGATCTGATGGAGCGTCGCATCCGCCACGTAGAGCCGGCCGAACGCGTCGAGCGCGAGGCCGGAGGGTTCGATCGCCTGGCCGCGGCCGTCACCGCGGGCGACCACGGTTTCGGATGGACGCATCACGAGCGGCAGCGTATCGGCGCCCGCCTGCCCGACGGGGCCCGGCGCCGCGAGCGCCACGGCCAACCACAGGGTGATCGTCACGCGAGAACTGCCTCCCCCTCAGAAGCGGGCGCGCACTCCCGCGCGAAACGCGGTGGCGTCGTCGCCCGGGGCCGGGGCGATCTCGAGATTCCACGCGTGCGGGTGGGGCGTCTGTCCGGCGACGCGCGTCGCATGCACCGCGCTGACCAGCCGGTTCGCGACCGCGATCGCGAGCGTCGTGTTGGCCCGCTGCGCCGCGCGTTGCGATTTCTTCCGCTGGCCGCGATAACGCAACAGGCTCTCGACGCTCGGCCAGGTCCAGGCATCCTTGCCGTGCAGCTCGTGCTTCGCGATGTACTCCCGGTACTTCACGGGATCGTCGTAGAAGAGGTTGGCGGCGTCGCGGAACACGACGAAATGGTTGTACTCGTCGCTGCTCAGGAACGAGCCCACGATGCGGTGAAACTCCTCGTCGCGCCCGCGCAGGTCGATGCCGGCGACCAGCCGCGCGGTGCGCTCGTACGAATCGCGGCGCATCTGTTGCTGGATGCGGAATGCCGTGAACGAAGCCCACACTCCGGTCTCGGCGATCAGAAACACGCCCGCCGCGCGGTGATGACCCACCGTCGCCTGCCCCCAGCCCGGCAGCGTGAGCGAACGCAGCAGGATTCGCGCGCGCTCGGCGCTCAGCACCCGCATCCCCGCGCCGCCGCGATCCCGGGACGTGATCGATCGCCCGCGACGCGATCCCAGCCCGAGCAGTTCGAGATCGGGCGCGGGCAGCGCGAGCGCCGAGATCATGCGCGGCGCGATGTCGGTGGTCGGCGCGGCCGCCGCGGTTGAGGGGCGCGGCGGGCCGGCGGCTTCACCCGCGCGCGCGGCGTTCGCGAGGGAATCGGCCGCGACCCCGGCGAGGATCGCCGCGCCGGGAGCCACGGCCGCGCCCGCCGTGACGTCGGCGCGCGCGCCCGCGGCGGCGAGCAGCCCGGCCAGCGCGAGCGCCGAGGGAATCACCCGGCGCGTCAGAAGCGCCTCCCCACCGCGGCGAGCAGCGTCGGCGATTCGCCCCGCCAGCCCGCACCGAGCTTGAGCTCGAGATCGCGCCCGAGCGGCAGGTTGGCGATGCGCGCGGCACGCAGCGCGTCGAGCCCCGCGAGCAGGTGATTGATCCAGATCGCGGTCGTCGCATATCGCTTGCGCGCGAGCATGCCCTCGCCGCGATCCAGCGCATTGCGAAATTCGTCGCGCGGCGGGATCGCGTTGGTGGACCAACCCGCCAGGTACTGGGGGTCGCGGGCGATCCATGCGAAGAACGTCTCGGGGTCCGCTGCGTAGAGCGCCCTCAGGTCGGCCGCGTCCTTGTCGGTGACCCGTTCCCAGCGGCGGAACGACCAGGTCGCGTTGCTGTCGCGCGGGTCGCCAACGAACCCGAGCGCCCAGGAGTGAAGACGATCGGCACGACCCTGCCAGTGCCGGCGAAGCGTCCAGGCCGCGACCTCGACCACCGCGAAGAACAATCCGCTGCTCTCGTGGACGTAGGCGTGCCCCGCGCCGGGAATCGCCGCGGACATCGCGAACGCGATGCCCTCCGAGCGCCAGCCGGGAACCGCGACCTCGACGTAGGTGGAGTCCTCGGACGGTCCCCACGCACGATCGATGGTGCGTTGCGCCAGGATCAGCTCAGGCTTCTCGCCGCTCGCGAGCAGGGGCAGCGCGAGCGCCGAGCCGGCGCCGAGCTCGGCGTGCGCCCTGGCCGCGCACAGCGCGCCGCACACCGCCAACCCCAGCGAGATCACGAGCCGCGTCGCGCGGCACGGTGCCCGCCTCATCGGATCAACCCCACCGGAATCATCTGCACCATCTCGTGTCCATTGCCGCGAAATCGCAGCTGCGCGACATAGAGGCCGGCCGGCAGCCGGCCCGGATCCCACGTCTCGAGATTATCCGCGCGATGACCATTGCGGACGAATGATGCCACCTCGTGCCCCGACGGGTCGAGGATGCGGAATTCGACGTCGGCGGGCTCGCTGAGCTGATATGCGAACGAGACCGGCCGCCGCCGCGCGGGATTGGGGAACACCTTGAGCGAGCCATGCACCAGCGGACCGCGCGCCGCGGCGGGCGTCGCCCCCATGCGGGTGCCGGGAAGCGCCGAGGTGCGGCCCGGATCCCCGCCCAGCATGGGCCAGGAATCGGACAGCGCGTCGAAATCGACGGGCAGCGAGAACGCGACCAGCTCGCCGAGCCGGTCGGGCGCGACGATCTCCAGGTGTCCATCGGCGGCGAGATCGGCGGCGACCGGCGATCCCCCCGCTCCGGAGCCGGTCGCGAGCGGCCAGCCCTCGGGAGTTCGACCATCCGCCCGCAGCGCGGCGAGGATGCCGCTGGTGTTGAGCGCGACGATCTCGCTGGCATGGTCTCCGTCCACATCGATGGCGAGCGCCGGACTCATCGTGGGGAATCGCATCGGGGGTCGCGGATAGGTGAGATCGGGATTTTCCTCGAGCTCGCCCTCCTTCGATCCGGCGCGTGGCCAGCCGGGCGACGGATAACCGCTCTGGTTGATGAACGACACGCGCGAGTCGGGCGTCTGGGTGAGCACCTCGGGAAAGCCGTCGCCATCGGGATCGCCCGCGCCGAGCGACGCGACCAGCGTGTCACCGCCGACCCGGCCCCAGCCCGGCAACGATCGCCCGGTCGCACAGAAGGCCCATAGCCGATTGGCGTGGTGGGCCACCAGCTCCGGAAGCGAGGCGTCGCAGCCGGAGGGATTCGAGCTCGCGGTCCCCAGCCCATCGAAGTCGATCCACAGGAAATCGGGCTCGAAGCTCGTGCCGCTCATGAGACGCTGCGGCCACCCCTGCACGCGATTCAGCGGGGCGGAGGCGCCAGCGGCCGGATCGATCGTGAACACCGCGACGTCACCGGAGGCGCTTCCGGCCGCGACCGCCCACCCGGACGCCGGCGTCCCTCCGGGGAGCGTGATGCCGCTGACCGCCGCCACCGCGAGCCGGCCGCGCATCCCGGCCGCGAGCGGCGGATCGCTGGCGGGATGCACGTGGCCATCGAGATCGATCGCGTACACGCGGCCATCTTCGCAGCCCACGAACACCATCGCGCCGGGGTACGCGCCCGCGATTACCGGGGGCGTCGAGACCAGCGCCGGCAGCGCGGCCGGCCATCCCGGCCGGGGCTGTCCGGTTTCGTCGATCATCCACACGCGTCCGCCGGGCGTCGCGAGGTCGGGCCCGGTGGGAAACGTCGAGACCGCGAACCACGAAGGCCCGGTGGCCGCGCCGCCACCCGTCCCGGTCGCGATCGCGGCCATCACCGGGCGCGGTCGCGTGTCGAGGTTCGCGAATGCCAGCGAGGATCCGAAGAGTCCCCGACCGTTGCGGCGCACGGCGAACAGCGCGGAACTGTCGGAGCGCGCGGTGTCGCCGCCCGCCCAGCAGATCTCCCGCGAGGCATCGCTCGGGTCTCCGTCCGCGTCGATCGCGAGCAGCTGCGGGCCGCCCGGCGGAAAATCCGCCTGAATCGGGAATCCCGGGAGCTGCCACGCGCGACTCGCGATCAGCCGCATCGAGTCGCTCGGCTCGTCGAGGAATTCGAGTCGCAGGTGGGGCCGGGTGCGCACGTTGGGGATCAGATTGGGCTCGGTCTCGTCGCTCAGCACCGCGTTGTTGCTGCGGAAGTACGGATCGCGGTAGCTGCCGAGGATGAACGGCGAGCCCGGGTCGCCCAGGTCCCCGAGGCCGTCCGCCTCGATGACCGAGAGCCCGAGTCGCCGGAAGTTCGAGTTCAGGCCGAAATCCGGATTGATGCGGAGCGAGGCCTCGAAGAACGGGATCACGCTCTCGTCAACGTGCCACACCAGAATGCCGCTCCCCGGCAGCAGCGAATCGTACTCGAAACGATCCGGGTGCTCGGGGCCGAGGATCACGTGCGTCTCGGGATCCTGGTCGAGCAGCAGGGTGTCGAATGGGGTGATCCATCGATTCTCGAGCAGCAGATATTCGTCGGAGGTGAGCCGCACGCTGCGCACGTCCGGAAAGCGCTCCCCGTCGCGCAGCGCCATGGTGTCGGCGTAGGAGACCTCGGCAAAATCGAGCACGTCGGTCGTGAGGAAGCGCTGGAACGGATCGACGCTGGGCGGCAGGAGCCCCACCGCGAAAATGTCGTCGCCGTTGGCCTGGGGGATCACGGCGCCCGCGAGGTTTCCGCTGTCCATCAGGCTCCAATATCCCACCGTGGGAAATCCGCTCTCGATGTCGTAGACATCGAGGAACCCGAAGAACAGATGGCCGCATTCGTGCGCGAGCACGGCATTGATCGCGCCGTAGTATCCGTCCTGGTTGATGGTCTCGGGAATAAACGCAGCACGGTCGACGAGGACCGTGTCGAGGCTGCCCTTGTCGAAGACCACGCGGTCGGTGTCGGTGACGCCGAGGGTGAAGGTCGGGATGTCTTCCTTGCTGTCCTGCCGGAGATCGCTCTGCAGGTCGCTTCCCGCATGGATGACGATGATGCGGTCGATGTCACGCCACGGGATCGAGTCGCCCAGCGCCTTCGCCTGCGTGTCGGCGGCATACAGCATGGTTTGGAACATGTGGACCGCCGCGCGGTAGATGCCCGGCCCGAATTCCCACGGGCCGAGGTCCGCCATGTCGCTGATCGAGTACGCGAGGCTGTCCTGGCCCGGTCCCCGCGGCCACACGTCGCCCACCACGACCACACGCCCGTAGCTCTCCGCCGAGTAAAACCGACTCAGCGCCTCGAGGTGCCGCAGGTAGAACTTGCGATCGTGCGGCGCAGGATCGATCGGAGGCGCTCCCGGCGCGAGCGCGCCCAGATCGAAGCGGCCATCGCCGGTGGAAGCGCCTCCGCCCCGGTCGGTGCGGAAGTCGACACGCAGGATCGCGATGCGCAGCGTCTCGGGAGGCGTCGAGGCCGCGGCCACGTGCGGGTTGGCGCCGAGCAGATGCGGGTTGCGCGCGGGCCCCGGCGACGGCTTCCATCCGCTGCGGCGCGCCGCGCGCGCGGACCAGTCCACCTCGGGCGCGCCGATCTGGTCGCGGAAGCCACGCCAATGTCGCTCGCGCTCGCCCTGGATTCGCAGCCATTCGGCGCGCGTCCCCCCCGCGGGCGACGTGCCGGCGCGCGCGGCGCGCGCCGCGGCCGCGGTGCGCGGGAGCGCCGGCCGTACGACGAGCCCCTCCCCCGCGTGCGCCGGAGCGGACGCGAGCAGGGCGGCGAGAGCGAGCGGGAGGAATCGAGGGCGAAGGATCGTGCGCATCACCGAGGCGTGGAGGTGGTAAGCGCCGTGGCGAACCGCGCCGCGGGATGGCGCGAACACGCTTCGGGCGCTGCCGGAAACGCGTGAAGGACCGAGGTGGCACGCCGGCTTTGCCGCGGGGGCAAGCGCGCTCCTCATCCGGTTGCGATCGGCGGCCTGCTAGAAACGATAGCCCAGCGTGATCTTCTTGACGTTGTCGAGGCCCTCATCCTTCGCCTGGGGAATACTGCCGAAATCGAGACTCAGTCCTCCCCAGTTCACGCCGAGGCCGAAGGTGAGATCCGAGATGTGACCGTAGGGATCGGAGTACCAGCCGATGCGCCCGGCCAGCTGCTGCGCGACGCGCAGCTCGAGGCCATGGTTGTAGGTGCGGAACACGTCGGTCACCAGCGACTGATTGAAGTCCTCGACGACCGTCACTCCCACCTGCTCGCTCGAATAAACTTCCCACGCGGCCCCGACCTTCACGTTTCGAGACAGCGGACTCGCCTGGTCCTCGTTGATGAAGGTGATGCTCGGACCGAGGTTCTGGACATTGAGGCCGAAATTGAGTCGCGCGGCCGGGATGCGGTAGAGCCCCGCGAGATCGAGCGCGAAGGTCGAACCCACCCCGCTCAGGCTGTTGGGCGCGTACTGCAGGCGCACGTAACGGAGCGAGGCGCCCACCGAGAAATCGGGCAGAACGCGCGTTCCGTAGTAGACCGCCGGCGCGACCGCGTTCGCGCCGAAGCTGCCGGTCGGGTTGCCGTTGATATCCGTGCCGTCGATCTGTCCCAGCGAGACGAACACGATGCCGACGCCGAATGCGCCCCAACCCTCGAGTGGATGGACGTACGTGAGGTAGTTGTAGTTGACGTCGTCGGCGAGACCCGGGGCAAGCTGCGCATAGGTGAGCTCGAGGGCGGTCCGGCTCACGAACCCGAGGCCGGCCGGATTCCACCAGGTGACGCCGGTCGCGTCGTCTGCCAGCGCAACTCCCGCGGCCCCCAGCCCGTTCTGACGAGCCCCAGGTTGGATGTCGAGCTCGCGGCCGGTGCCCTGGGCGAGGGCATTGCCCGTCAACGAGATAGCGGAGATGAGTGTCAGGATCGCAATCGTCAAACGCATGGTGAAAAGACCCTTTCCGGGCGGACGTCGGCAGGCGCAGCGGACTCCCAGCCCGAATACTACACCGGGAGCACCGGGCTCGCTCCAGACATTTTTTTCCACTCCAAATCAGCGATTCAGGACCACGAACCGCCCTTCCGCCGCCGCCCGCTGTCGGGCGCTGGATTCGCCGTCCGCCTGGCGGGCGTTGATCTGTACGCGGAACAGATAGGTGCCATTCGCAAGGGGATGGCCCTCGTCGTCCATCCCGTCCCAGGGCATCTGGATCTGCCCCTGCCGGCCCAGGGAGCGCAGCCGCCGGACCAGCCTCCCGGAGACGGTGTAGATGTTGAGCAGCGCGTTCACGCTGTCGCCGCGCGCATCCACCACGAACTGCCCACCGGAACGCCCCGAAAGATCGGATTCGATCGGATTCGGGAACAGGTACGTGTTCAGGATGTTGAGGGGCGGGGCGTCCTGCACGTCGATCTCGATCACCGCGGTGGAGCGGTGCGAAGCGGCGTTGAGCCCCGCGGCGAGATTGTCGGCCGCCGACACCTTGATGCTGTGCTTGCCCGCCGCGAGATGGGGCAGCTGCCAGCTGGCGGACCCGGTCGTGTACGACCCGGTCGCGTAGCGGAAGCTGGATGTGACGTCCACCCGGGCGGTGGTGTTCTGGTCCAGCGTGATCACGATCCCGTTCTGCAGCGTGTGGGCAGTGGTGAGAATGCCGCTCGGGTCGTAGAGGTCGATACGCAGCACCGCGTCGGGCTTGACCGTGGTGGATCCGCTCGCGAACGAGAGGATGATGCGGGGTCCCTCGTCGTCGCCGCTCACGGGTGGTCCGGGCGAGACCTGGGTGGGGATGCTTCCCGCACCGTCGGAGTCGAACGCCTGCCCCGCCGCCCGACCCTGGAGGTAGGCGCGCACCCGGCCGCGCGCCCCGCCCTTCGCCTCGAACGGCACCACGAACTTGCCCTGGAACGCTCCCGCCTTCACCACCACGTCTCCGCGATACATGGGCCCGGCCCCGACGTAGTAGGTGATCGGCGGATTGTTGCAGCCGGGGAAGAGCGCGCAGTCGGGCGCGGATTCGCGCTGCGCCGAATCCTCGATCAGCATGTCGGCCTTGCCGTCGTACGACACCGGCGCGCCCCCCGGGCGATCGAGGACGCGTCCGCGGAAGTTCACGGTGGTGCCGCGCTGGATTTCGGTGAGCGGCACGGTGCACGTGTCGCACCCGTACACCGCGACGTCCGCCCAGAGTCGCGGCAGGTTCAGCTGCGTCCCGGCATCGCCCATGACCTGATACTTGCTGTTGTTCGTGATGTTGAAATCGTTGTTGTTCGACGTGAGGATCTTCGCGATCAGCAGCGACTGCGCGATGCCTTTCGCGTACTGCCCGGAGGGGCTCGAGCGGTCGAAGAGCTGATCGTCGAACGCCCAGTTGAGCTCGACGTTCAAGTCGCTGTACGCGAGCTCGGTGGCCGAGATCACGGCGATCGCACCGCCCGATGGCGCGAGCAGCAGCCGCTCCCCCAGGCTCTGCACCGTGGGGTCGTTGAATTTCCCGACATCGCACGACGCCGCGACGAACAGGGTCGGGCGCGTGGCGTTGGTGAACGTGCCGGCATCGACGTCGCTCAGCACGGTCTCGTCCGCCAGCTTGAAGGGACTCCCGTGGCCGATATAGTTCGACATCGCCACCCCGTTGTTCAGGTTGAGCTTGATATCGGCCTTCGCTCCGGGCTTGGTGTTCCCCGGCCCGTCGGGGTAGGTGTGCAGGTAGACGTAGGCGCGATCGATGTGGGCCGGCGTGTGCGCGGTGTCGAGTACCGCGGTCTGCCGCAGGTGCGCCCAGTGGAGGGGATCGTCCTTCGCGCCCTGCAGGTTGTCGTCTGCGATCAGCATGACCTTGTCGCGGTACGCCCCGAGCGGGGCCGAGCGCTCGTAGAGCAGCACCTTCTTCATCACGAAGTCGAGCGCGGTCCTGGGATCGCCGGCCGGGATCCGCCCGCCGAAGAAGTCGGGGATGTTGACCGTCGCGTCGTCGACGTTCAGCAGCCAATCGTCGGTCGCGAACTGCTTGTTGATCGCGAACCCGTTCTCGTAAGAGGGCACCAGCGTGCCCGGCTGTCCGGCGCCGGCCAGGCCCTTGAGGTTCTTGAAATCGTATGACGCGTCCCCGAACAGCGTCACGAAGGCGGGACGCTTGCTCCAGTTGAAGAATGCGGCACGCAGGAAATTGCGGATCACGGACGGATCGGTGCGGCCCCCCGAGAACTGATCGTAGAGGGCCGAGATCGGGATCTCCTCGACTTCGTACGGAGCCGACTGGCCCGTGAGGGGCAATCGATACTGCCGCCAGCGCATCAGCGAGTCGGCCGCCGCCTGGAAGCCGTCGTAGTAAATGAGCACGTAATCGGCGCCCCGCGTGCGGCTGCGGAGATTGCGCAGGCTGGTCGCCGGCGCGGCGAAAACGCTCAGGTCGGGAACCTTGATGATGCTGGAATCGCGCACGATCCGATATCGGTGTCGCTCGGTCTCGATGCTCTGGAACGAGAGCCCCCAGTTGCCCCCGCCCAGATCGGAATAGCCGAGGTTCACCACTTCGACCGGCGCGTAGGCGTCGGTGACGTCGAACACGCGGGGAGGGACGAGCGAGGTGAAGGGGGAAATATCGAAAAGGTAGTTCCCGCCGCCCGGGTCGGTGTCGAACGCGAGCTCGTTGTTGATCGGGACGAAGCGGCGCCGATAGCGAAGCTCGATCCAGGCGAGCGCGCTCCGATCGAAGCGCTTTCCGCACCCCGGAATCACCGGAATGGTCAGGCTCACCGAGTTGTGGGTGAGCAGCGCGGCGGTCGCGGATTCGAACGAGAACGCGGCGGTTCCATCCCACCCCTCGCGCGGCAACGGCACCCCGTTGACCGCCACGTCGAGCAGGTGCTGGGCATTGCGCACGGAGTAGAGACAGGTGTCGCTCGGGTCGGGCAGACCCCACTGCCGGATGCGCACGCTGCCGGCCTGGGTCGAATCGATCCCGATCGCGTCGACCGTGGGAGCGAACAGGTTGCCGAGGCTCATGCTTCGCCAGAACCACTTCTCCCAGAACGCATCGCTGAAGGGGCCGGCCGGCCCGTAGTAGAGCGGCGACAGATCGGGGAAATACTCGATGTCCAGCTCCGCGTGGACCCGGGCCTCGAACGTGGCGGGGGTCGTGAACCCCACACCCGCCGGCGACGGGGAACGACCGGCGACGTTCTGCACCTGACCCGACCGTTGCGCGATGCGCTGACGGCCCCCCCCCACCGGCAGATCGCTGGTGGAGACGGTGAGGTAGTAGTAGTTCTTCGTCTCGTAAGGATGGTTGATGAACACGGTGTCGGGCTGGGCGGGATCGTAGAGATCGGCCCAGTCGCTCGCGCCCATCGCGAAGAAGTAGAAGGCGTCGGCGTTGTGGTTGAACAATCCGTCGCCATCCTCGGCGAACTGAATCGCGACCTCACGGAAATCACAGGTGTCGCAGTAGTTCGCCTCCGGCAGGACCGGGACTCCGGGCCAGGTGAAGAGCCGCACCGAATCGAGCCGCACGCTGTCGGGGCGAACCAGCGCGCTGAACAGCGAGAAGTTGCGGAGCTGCCCGAAATCCAGCTTGTAGAATCCGGTGCGCGGGATCGCGATCTTGATCCAGGTGCGTCCCACGTAGACGCTGGTCTCCGGCACCGCGGGCGCCGCGAGCGCATCGAGGGTCGCACGATCCAATCCGGCCCCCGGGAACGAACGCCCGCCCGCGGGACGCCGCCAGTGCCGGCCCTGCTCGTAGTTGACCAGCACCTCGCGATAGACCTCCTCGAACGGATCGATGGCCTCGGCCGGCGGACCCGCATTGCCGGCCGCGGCGACCCCGAGCTCGACGTCGACACGGCGGTAGAGGGCGAGGTGCCGCGTGGCCGGGACGTAGTCGGCGGCCGAGACGGCGATGCTCGCGACGCGCTGGTTGCGCATCCACGAAACGCCGAGCACGCGCGCCGGCTGAGGCGTGCGCGAGGCACGCGCGCCATAGGCGTCTGCCGAGCGATCGTAGCGCGGGGGCTCGCCCTCGGCGCCGCGGTCGAGGGTGGCCATCGGGGCGAGCAGGACGCCATCGGCGAAGCGCTCGCCGCTGGCGCTCGCGCGCACCTGCACGTCGCCCGTCGGCGGCACCGCGACCAGGATGACGCGCACCGGCAGCGCGGGCGCGCCGGGCGGGCCGTCGTTGCCGAATCCGTCGATGAGCACCTCGGAGAGGTCGCTCGCGCCGGGGGCCGAAATCACGCGAGCCTCCGGCACCTCCACCGCAAACCGCACCAGCGATGGGCCCGTGGGCAGGAGCTGAACGCCGGCGGGCGAGGCGCCGGCGCTGCCGGCGCGGGCGGCACAGAGGAACGTCGCCACGGCGAGCGTGAGACCGGCTCGGCCGGTGCGATGCGGCGGGCGCGCGATGTGTCGATCGCTCAGAACTTCTCGGCCTCTTCGACCAGCATCACCGGAATGTCGTCGACGACCTTGTAGCGCAGCCGGCAGCGGTCGCAGCTGAGGGTCTGAGCGGCCTCGTTGTATGCGAGGTCGCCCTTGCAGGCCGGGCAGACCAGAATGCTCAGGAGATCGGGACTGAGGGCCATGGGACTCCCTGGTTACGCGCGTGGAAGGTGGAACTAGACGAAGCCGACGGGAGGCGCCGCCCAAGCTGCGCCGGACCGGTCGGCCCACTGCGGCTCGTAACCACTTGCGATCGGAGTCCCCCGCGCCACGGATGATTCGAGTGAAGGCAAGTCTATCAACTGCGTTTTCCGAGGGTCAAGCTCCGCCCTCGCGCACCACTCCCATCCGCCGGAACTTGAGCAGCCGGTTCTCGAGACGCGCCTCCACCGATACCCCGCACAGGCGGTCCAGGTGCCCGCTCACCGCGGCGCGCAGGGTGCCAGCTGCCGCGTCCGGATCGCGGTGCGCGCCGCCCACCGGTTCCTCGAGAATGCCGTCGATCACCCCGAGCCGCTCGAGGTCGGGCGCGGTGAGCTTGAGGGCTTCCGCCGCGAGCGGCGCCTTCTTGCCGTCGCGCCACAGGATCGCGGCGCACCCTTCGGGGGTGATCACGGAATAGATCGAATTCTCGAACATGAGCACCACGTCGCTCACCGCGATCGCGAGCGCCCCGCCGGACCCGCCCTCCCCGATCACCACGGTCACGATCGGGGTCTCGAGCCGGGCCATCTCGCGCAGGTTGACCGCGATCGCCTCCGCCTGCCCGCGCTCCTCGGCCCCGAGCCCGGGATACGCTCCGGGAGTGTCCACCAGCGTGACCACCGGCACGCGGAAGCGCTCGGCGAGATGCATCAGACGCAGCGCCTTTCGGTAGCCCTCGGGGCTCGGCATCCCGAACCGGCGCAGGAGATTCTCGCGCGTGTCCCGCCCCTTCTGTTGCGCGATCACCATGACCGGCCTCCCGTCGAGCGACGCGAGCCCGGCCACGATCGCCGGATCGTCGGCGAAGTGGCGGTCGCCGTGCAGCTCGGTCCAGCCGGTGAAGCAGCGCTCGATGTAGTCGAGCGCGTACGGACGGCGCGGGTGACGCGCCAGTTGAACCCGCTGATACGGCGTGAGCGCCGCGTAGATCTCGCGCCGCAGATCCTCCGCCTCGCGCTCGAGGTCATGGATCTCGTCGTTGGCCTGGAGCCCCTTCTGGGCGGCGTGCGTCTTGAGCTCCTGGATGCGCTGCTCCAGCTCGATCACCGGCTTCTCGAAGTCGAGCCAGGTCGTCACGCGATGCCCTTTCCCCAGCCGACGCGAACGAACGGGAACCGCTCGCGCAGCCCCGAGAGCACGGGGTCGCCCTCGGACACGCGATAGCGCCGCGAGCGACTCGCCTTGCGCGAGCGATCGGGCATGACGATGTGCAGGTACACGTCGGAGTCCCCGGGATGGGCCGACAGCACCTCGTCCACCTGCTCCAGCCATTCCACCGACAGCGCGTCCGAGCGGATCTCGATGTGGAGGCAGGGCCGGAACTCGGCCTGGGCCTGTTCGAGCGTGCGGGCTTCGGCCAGCAGCACCTTGACGCCTCGATCCTCGCGCACCTCGACGCGCCCCGAGAGCACGACGATGCGCTCGTCCCGCAGCAGCTCGCGCGCGGCGTCGTACAGCTCGGGAAAAGCGGTGCATTCGATGCGACCGCTCAGGTCCTCGACCGTGGCGACCGCCATCTGCTTCCCGGCGCGGGTGGTGATCTTCTTGACCTCGAGCACCACCACGCCGAGCCGAACCTCGGCGCCGTCCTCGAGCGCGAGCGCATCGGCGACGGTGTGGGTGGTCACCTTCGCGAGCGTCTCGCGCAGCGGCTCCAGCGGATGCTCCGAGAAATAGAATCCCAGCACTTCCTTCTCGTGCGCGCTGCGATCGCGGCCGGACCATGGCGCGGCGCCCGGGAGCGGCGGCGCGACCACCGCGACGCCGCCGTCCCCCGCCTGCTCGCCGAACAGCGACGATTGGCCGCTCGCGCGATCGCGCTGGAGCGCCGCCGCCTGCTCG
Organism: Candidatus Eiseniibacteriota bacterium; assembly: GCA_041483195.1. Taxonomy (GTDB): domain Bacteria; phylum Eisenbacteria; class RBG-16-71-46; order RBG-16-71-46; family RBG-16-71-46; genus WS-2. The sequence goes on along the minus strand of JBGPFC010000033.1, from coordinate 13,067 downwards.
AGCATGCGGCCCGCTCCGGCGTGCATCGCGCCGCGCTCGGCACCGAACGCGTCGCAGGCGCCGGCGGCGACCAGGCTCTCGAGCACCCGGCGATTGAGGCTGCCCGCGTCCACGCGGCGCGGGAGATCGAAGAGGTCGCGGAACGGCCCGCCTTCGGAGCGGGCGGCGATCAGGGACTCGACGGCGTTCTGCCCGACGTTGCGCACCGCGCCCAGCCCGAACCGGATGTGCCCCTCCTCGAGCGTGAACCCCCAGTCGGAGCGATTCACGTCGGGCGGGAGGATCTCGATCTTCATCCGCCGGCATTCCTCGATCAGCGTCACGATGCGCGCGCTGTCCGCCATTTCGCTGGTGAGCGTCGCGGCCATCAATTCGGCGGGGAAATGCGCCTTGAGCCAGGCGCACTGGTAGGCGAGCAGCGCGTACGCCGCGCTGTGTGACTTGTTGAAGCCGTAGCCCGCGAACTTCTCCATCGTCGCGAAGATCTTCTCGGCCTTCGCCGCCTGGATCTTGCGGTGCCTGCAGCCTTCGACGAATGCCTGGCGCTTGGCTTCCATTTCCTCGGGCCGCTTCTTGCCCATCGCGCGCCGCAGCTCGTCGGCCTGCGCGAGCGAGAAGCCGGCGAGCGCGTTCGCCGCCTTCATCACCTGCTCCTGGTACACGAACACGCCGTAGGTGCCCTCGAGGATCGGCTTCAGGTCCGGGTGTTCGAAGCTCGCCACCTTGCGCCCGTGCTTGCATTCGATGAAGTACGGGATGTTCTCCATCGGACCCGGGCGGTAGAGTGCGTTCATCGCGACCAGGTCCTCGAACACCGTCGGCTTCAGCTGCCGCAGGTAGTCGCGCATCCCGCTCGATTCGAACTGGAAGATCGCGACGGTGTCGGCGCGCTGGAATACCTCGTAGGCGGCCGCGTCGTCGAGCGGGAGCCGCTGCAGGTCGAGCGGCGTCTCCCGCCCGCGGCTCGCGAGCTCGACCGCGCCGGCGAGCACCGAGAGCGTGCGCAGACCGAGGAAGTCCATCTTGAGCAGCCCGGCCTTCTCGACCGATTTCATGTCCCATTGGGTCGTGACGGTTTCATCCTTCTGCCGGTAGAGCGGGACGAAGTCGAGCAGCGGGCCGGGGGTGATGAGCACGCCGGCGGCATGGGTCGAGGCGTGGCGTGCGAGCCCCTCGAGCGCGCGCGCGCTGCGCAGCAGGCGATCGTAGGGAGCGCCGCGCTGCGGGAGGTTCTTGAGATCGGGAGAGAGCTCGATGGCGCGCTCCAGGGTCATGCCGAGACCGTCCGGGACCAGCTTCGCGATCTTGTCCACGTCGCCGAACGGCATGCCGAGCGCGCGGCCCACGTCGCGCATGACGCCCTTCGCCCCCATCGTGCCGAAGGTGATGATCTGGGTGACGTTCGCCTCGCCGTACTTGTGCTTCACGTACTCGATGACTTCGCCCCGCCGCAAGTCGTCGAAGTCGATGTCGATGTCGGGCATCGACACGCGTTCCGGGTTGAGGAACCGCTCGAAGATCAGCCCGTGCTGGAGCGGGTCGATGTCGGTGATCCGCAGCGCGTAGGCGACCAGCGAGCCCGCGACCGAGCCGCGTCCGGGGCCCACGCCGATCCCGCGGCTGCGCGCGTATGCGATGAAGTCGCGCACGATCAGGAAGTAGGAGGCGAAGCCCATGTGGCACAGCACCGAGAGTTCGTATTCGAAGCGCTCGCGGATCGCCTCGGTGATCTCACCGTAGCGGGTGCGCAGCTCCTGCCACGCCAGCTCGCGCAGGTAGGCCTCCGCGCTCTCCGCTCCCTTCGGGAGCGGGAACTCGGGCAGCAGCGGCCGGCCGAAGTCGAGCTGGAGGTTGCAGCGTTCCGCGACCGTGAGGGTGTTGTGCAGCGCCTCGCGCGCGTCGGGGAAGGCGGCCCTCATCTCGTCCGCGGAGCGGAAGAAGAGCTGGTCGGTGTTCATCTGCATGCGCTTCGTGTCGTCCACCGTCTTGCCGGTCTGGATGCAGAGCAGCACGTCGTGGGCATCCGCGTCCTGGTGCCGCAGGTAGTGGCAGTCGTTGGTGGCGACCAGCGGGATCCCGGTGCGCATGGCGAGCGCCGTGACCCGCGCGCGAATGCGATCCTCGATCTCGAGCCCGTGGTTCTGGATCTCGAGGAAGAAATGCTCGGCGCCGAACATGTCCCGATACATCATCGCGGTCTCGAGCGCACGAGGCTCGTTGTCATCGAGCAGATCGGTCGCGATCTCCCCCTTCGGGCATGCCGAGAGCGCCAGCAGGCCGCCCGCGTACTGCGCGAGCAGCTCGTGGTCCACGCGGGGCTTGTAGTAGAAACCCTCGAGGAAGGCGAGCGACGAGAGCCGCATCAGGTTCTTGAAGCCGCGCTCGTCGCGCGCGAGCAGCACCAGGTGGTGCGCCGTGTCGCGCGTGCGATCCCTGCGGGAGCCGCGCGTGACGTAGGCCTCCATCCCCAGGATGGGCTTGACCCCCGCCCGGCGCGCCTCCTGGTAGAACTCGACCGCTCCGAACAGCGAGCCGTGGTCGGTGAGCGCGAGCGCCGGCATGCGCAGCTGGGCCGCGCGCTCCACCATGCGCGAGATCGGGCTCGCGCCGTCGAGCAGCGAGTAGTCGCTGTGGTTGTGAAGGTGGACGAAGTCGGCGTGTTCCATGGCGCGTCCTGCGCTACCGCCGGGGGTCTCGACCGGAGAACCGGCGTCGCCGCGGGCTCGGGTGCGTTCCGCGTTGCGTTTCGCGGCTAATCTAGCACAAAGGTTCCGCTGCGGAGCGCGGCGTTCCCCGCGCGATCGTGCGCGAACACCGTGAAGCGGTGCGTGCCCTTCGATGGCGCATGATGCGGCCGCCAGCGGAGCGTCTGCTCCTCGGCATCCCATTCCGACGGCACGCGCGCGCCGTCCACCTCGAACCCGCTGGCGCGCGCATCGACGCCGCTGCCCTCCTCCGTGAGCCGCGCCTCGAGCGCCCAGCGATTGTATGGCGCGGGCACCGCGTGCGCCGCGGGCGCGAGCGGGGCGATGCGCGGCCCGAGCGTGTCGGCGAAGAGCGCGAACGCGCCGAGGCGGCGGGTGTCGCCGCCGATGAGGTTCCTCGCCGAATCGAACGCCGCGCCGACCCATTCCCAGCCATCGCCCTGATCGCGGTAGAGCGCTGTGCCGCGGGGCACCGGCTGCGGAGGCGCCGAGATGCCGACCCGCATGGCGCCCCGCATGGGCGTCATGATCGGATGGAGCGCGTACGCCAGTCCGAGCGGCACGAGCTCGCGCGTTCCCCGCATCGCGCCCAGGCTCTCCGCGAGGAACACGGCAGGCTCGAACAGGCCATCCCGGGGAATGGTCCAGCGAAACGCGGGCAGGCCCTGCTCGCCCGGTACGACAGCTTCGAACGCGACCAGGTGGGAGAAGCGCGTGCGCTCGAGCTCGCCTGCCGTGAAGGCGCTCTCGTGGGGCCTTCGGGGCCGGAGCGCGGGCCCGGCTCCGCTCGCGCGATCCCAGGGACTGAGCACCACCGTCCGCTTCACGGCGTTGCCGCCCAGATCGCGCGCGATGAGGATGAGACGGCGCGGCGGATCTCCGCGATGCACCGTGATCGTCCCCGCGGCCTCGTCGAGCGGCGCGTCCGCGACGATCACGCGCGGCCTGAACCTCGCGGGCGCCCAGAGCACGATGCCCTTGTCTCCGACCACACGGCCCACATCGAAGACGTAGTCGCCCTCGGGCATGTCGGTCGCCCACGAGATGCTGTCGAAGCGGCACGCGACCCGGCGCCCGTCCCATTCCTCCTCGACCGACCACGGCACCATGCGATCCACCCCGCGCCACGTCCCATCGCGTGCTCCGACCACCGCGCGAACCGAGCCCGAGACGTACACGCTCTCGACGGGCGCCCGGAGCGCCACCTTGTACGGGGCAAAGCTCGGCATCGATGCCGGCGACGCTTCGCCCCCAACGCGCGTCGTGTCGTCGAGCGGCTGAAGGGTGAGGCTCACGAGCGTCGGCGGCAGCGGGTCCGCGATGCGCAGGCCCGCCCGCAGTGGATTGAGCGCCATGTCGCCGCGCCGGATCTCGAAGTGAAGGTGCGGGCCGCCTGCGCCGCTCTGGCCGCTCCACGCCACACGCTGGCCCGCTCGCACCGGAAATCGCGAGGCATCCGGCCACAGGTCCTGCTCGTACTGACCGCTCGATTCCTGCGCCACCGCAACCCACGAGGCGAGCGGCTCCTCGAACGCGTCGAGATGGCCGAGCTGGAGCAGCCGCCCGTCGCGCGCCCGAATATAGATGGAGCGTCCGTACCCCACGCCCGACGCGCGCACGCGCTCGACGCGCCCCGAGAGCGGCGCGTACACCGGCTTTCCGACCCTCCCGCCGGTGCCGAGATCCACGCCGGCGTGGAAGTGCCCGACCCGGTACTCGCCGAAGCCGCCGGTGATCGCGAGCGGAGGATCGAGCGGCGCGTGCGCGAGCGGTGGGAAGAACTTCGGGGGCACGCTCGCGGAGCTCGTGCCGGGGGCTGCGGCGGCCGCCGGGCGAGGCGCGCCCACCGATGCAACGAGCAAGGCCGCGAGCGCGAGGCGAGCGGCGCGGGAGGCTCGAGGGCGCGCAGCGCGCAACCCGGGGCGCAACGTCCGTTGCAGCGCGCATGGATCCGCCCCGGCCGTCGCCGGCCGATGAGGCGATCGCGCGGAGCTTAGGCGCTGCGAAAACGCACGCTGGCCGTTGCGGAGCTCAACGCCGTCCATGGCATCCCGATTGCACGAGTCATCCCCCGCCCTGGCAGGCACCCGGGTCGATACCGCCCTGCGCACCATTCTTTCGATCACTCAAGAATCGAGGAGGCACGGTCGTGAAGTACTCCCGTCATCCATTCACTTCGCTGCTCGCGCTTGCGGCGGCCGCGGCGCTCGCCGGATGCAGCGGCAATAGCGCATCGCCGACCCGGGTCGTTCCCACGCTCGACACCACCGCCCCGCTCGCACCGTCCGGCATGTCGGTCGTAGTCGATGCCGTGACTGGGCTCGACATGCTGCAGTGGTCGAACAATTCCGAACCCGATCTGGCGAAGTATCAAGTGCTCGTCTACTCCCCGTCTCCCGCACGCGAGAACGCGTACGTGCCGCTCGTCGATGTCACAGGGAGCAATCGTATGCGGCTTCCGATCGTCAGCACCGAGACCACGCTCTACTATCGCGTGCGCGCGGTGGACAGGGCGGGCAACACCAGCGCCCCCTCGTCGGTCGCCACGGTGCGGCTCTGGCCCTCCGTCGCGCCCTCCGATCCTCCGAGCGACGACCCGCCACCGATCCTGCACCAGTAGCCGCCGCGAAGCCAGTCCTCGCGCTCACGGAAGGAGCACGACGCGCGCCTGAGCGTGGAAGGATCCGCTGATCAGGCGCGCGAATATCATCCCGGCCGGGACCAGGCGTCCGCTCTGGTCCCGGCCGTCCCATTGAATGCTGCCCGCGGTGTCGGCCGGCAGCGGAAGCACGCGCAGCAGCCGCCCGCTCAGGTCGTAGAGGCGGATCTGCTGGTTCGCGCCCGATGCCCCGCGTCCCCCGCGCCACAACAGCGTGACCGGGCGCGCCGCGGGCTGAATCCGGCTGGCGACCGCGACGCCGGCCCCGAGCCGGCGCAATGCCGGTCCCAGCGGCGTGAGCAGGCCGAACACGTTCGATGAAGCGCCCCGGTTGCCGGCCGGATCGCGCGCGCGCAGCGCGAAGTAGTAGGTCGTGCCGGGCGCGAGCGCGCCGAGCGTAAAGCGCTCGATGGCGCCCGCCGCACCGGGCGCCGGCAGATCGGTGCGCACCCCGCTCGCGAAGTCTCCGGCCGCGCCCTTCTGCGTGGTGGATTGCAGTTCGTACCCCGCGGCCTGTCCGGTCGAGCCGTCGTCGCCTGGCGCGGTCCAGCGCAGCCGCACCAGCACGTGGCCGGTCGTGTCCACCGCGATCGAGTCCGCGCCGAGGTCCCCGATCGCGGACGGCGCGACGTCGTCGATGGCGGGGAGCGGCGGCGCGTAGAGCCGGGATCCGGTGCGCGCGCTGTTGCCGCGCGGCGTGGGCCACGCGTTCCCGCCTCCGTGCCAGGTGCCGGCGCCCGCGTCGTAGACGTAGAGCGATGATTCCGGGCCGGTGCCCGCGATCACCTCGGTGCGGCCATCGCCGTCGATCTCGGCGAGCGTCGGGGTGGCTCCCGCGCCGCCCGGTTTCGGAAATGCGGCGAGCAACTTCGCGCTGTCGCTCAGCGCGACCTGCGTGCTCCCCGCATAGACCAGGATCCCGGGCTGGAGGCGGGTCTGGAGGTCGCCGATCACCGGCGGGCCCTGGGGCGCGGCCGCGAGGGCATAGGGGAAGCCGCGATCGGCGCGCATCGCGCCCACCGAGTCGAGCGCCGCGACGCGGTTCGGCGAGCTCGAGGCGACCACGATCTCGTCGAAGCCGTCGAGATCGAGGTCGCCGAGCGCCGGGTCCTGCGACAGGGTTCCGCCCGGTGACACCGCGAATCGCGCGCCGCCGTCCACGTTCAGCGCACGCAGCGACGTCCCGGACGGGACCAGGATCACGGTGTCGGGCCGCGCGCCGAGCCGGGCGATCACCGGCGCGGCGGTCGCGCTCGCGAGCGCGACCGGCCAGCCCGCCGGCTCCCCGCCATCCGCGAGCAGCAGGTGCACCGAGCCGTCGCGATTCGCCGCGACGATCTGCGCGAATGGGCCCCCGATCCCGGGCGCGAGCGCGATCGGCCCGGCCAGCGGCAGGCTGCCGGTCGAGACCGGGAAGTTCGGGAAGGGGGTGCCGTCCGCCTGCCACACCCACACGCTGCCGTCGTCGGCACCGCACACCACGTCGAGCACGCCGTCTCCGTCCACGTCGCCGAGCGCCGGCCCCGCGCTCATCGCGTAGAACGCGCCCGGACCGATGACCGGAAATCCGGCGAGCGGCGCGCCGTCGAGTCCGTACCCCGCGAGCCTTCCGTTCGCGGTGCCGAGGAAGATCCCGATCCCGCGGCCCGCGCCCAGATCGGCCGCGGCGATCTGTCTCGCAGGACGGCCGGGCAGCGTCGCGCTCCACAGCGTGTCGCCGCTCGCCCCATCCAGCATCAGCAGCTTCGAATCGAAGGTCGCGATCGCCACGCGGCTCTTCCCCGAGCGCGTCGCGAAGACGACCGGCGGCCCGACGCTGCGCGCCCCGCCGCGGCGCGCGAACGACGTCGGCGGATCGTTGAGCGCGCGCGCGAGGTCGAGCCGTCCGGTGCCGTAGCCGGTGGTCGATGGATTGCGCGAGGCGATGTCGTCCGTGGTCTCGCGCAGGCGCAGGAGCAGCGTCATCGGGAGCAGCGGCGGCAACCCGAGCGCGACACGCCGCGCCTGCAGCAGCGCGGCGCCCCCCGCCACCAGCGGCGCCGAGAACGACGTGCCGGTGAAGTCGCCCTGGTAGAACGGCTGGCGGGATCCGATGCTGTCGCTTCCGGCGTGGACCAGCGCGGTCGAGGCGATGTTGACCCCGGGCGCCGCCAGATCCACGAACGCGCCGGTATTCGAGAACGCGGGGATCGAGTCGGTGGGATCGCTGGCCGCCACCGCGATCACGTCGTCGCGGTCGGCGAGGTCGTGCGGCTGAAAATCGTTCCCGGCCGCGCTCACGATCGCGACCCCGGCCTGCACCGCGGCGGCGGCCGCAGCGTAGAGGCCGCTCAGGTTGAGCGTCGCGAACGAGCAGTTGATGACGTTCGCGCCGTTGCGCGTCGCGTAGCGGATCGCGGCGGCGGCATACGACATGTCGACCTCGCCGCCCGGCAGGGCGGTGCTCGACCAGCCGATGCGCAACGGCATGAGCCGCACGTTCCACGCGGTGCCCGCCACGCCGATGGTATTGTCGGTGATCGCGCCCACCACGCCGGCCACCGCCGTGCCGTGCCCCGCGAAGTCGCTCGGATCGTTGTCTTCGTCGCGCCAATCTTCTCCGACGGTAATGCCGAAGCCTGATCCCAGATTCACGAAGTCCCAGCCCGCGACGTCGTCCACGTAGCCGTTGCCGTCGTCGTCGACACCCGGCGTCCCGCCCCGCTCCCGCCAATTCGTCCACATCTGCCCGCTCGACCCCGCGACCTCGCCGCCCAGGTCGGGGTGGTAGGAGAGCACCCCGGTGTCGAGGATGGCGACGACGATCGAGGTGTCGCCCCGCGTGACGTCCCACGCCTCGGGCGCGTGGAGGTCGCGGCGCGACGGCTGGTAGAACCAGCTCGAGACGCTCCACAGCGAATCGTTCGGCACCGCCGAAACCGGCAGCACCGCGATCGGATCCGCGCTCGCGACGTCCGGGAGCGCGCGGAAACGCGCGAGCGCGTCCTCGAGATCGGCGGCGGCGGGCAGCAGCACCCGATAGAACGCCGTGAAGTCGGGCTCATCGCTTCCGGGACCGGGCGGCGTCTCGCCCGGAAATTCGTGCTCGAAGCGCGCCCCGCCCAGCGATGCCGCGACGCGGTCGATCGAAGCCACACCCAGCGCCGCGAACCGCGCCACGCCCGGCTCCGCCCGAGCGCGCCGCGCGTCGCGCGCGGGCCCCGGCCGCAACTGGATCTCGAGACGGTCGCCGAGAAAGGCGGGCGCGGCGATCGCATCGCGGCCCGGATGCCGGATCGGAAGGTCCAATGCGAGTGCGGGACCCGGCCCGGCGAGGCCAAATCCAACAATCACCAGCCAGAAACACTCGTGTCGCATTCGCCTCGATCGCATCATGCGACCGCACCCTCCGCTCTCGGTGACGCCGGTCGCACGGCGTATCAAGTCTAGGGAGCGCCCGAAGCCCGGGTCAAGCACGGTGTCGTCGCCCCGGCGCACGGCGCGAGCGGGCGGCGCGTGCGCGATGGCGCGGAATGCACGCGAAGGGGCGGCCGCGGCTTGACTTGGCCGGCGCGGCGCGGGCACACTTCGAGCGAACCGAGAGCACGACGCTCCGATCGTCATCACGCGCGACTTCACGGTGGGGACCCATGGAAAAGATCGAACGCGACCGGCTACGCCAGATGCTCCTCGACCGCTCGATGCGGTTCGGCGAATTCGTTCTCAGCTCCGGAGCCACCTCCAATTACTACATCGACGTGCGCAAGACCAGCCTGCATCCGGAGGGTCTGCGGATGATCTCGAAGATGTTCTACGAGGTGCTCCTCCCCGAGAAGATCACGGCGGTGGGCGGGCTTACCCTCGGGGCCGATCCGCTGGTCGCGGGGCTCATGCTGCTCAGCGCGGAGCAGGGCAAGCCGCTCGAGGGTTTCCTGGTGCGCCGCAGCACGAAGGATCACGGCCTGCGCGGCCAGGTCGAGGGCAATCTCGCCGGGCACAAGCGTGTCGCGATCCTCGACGACGTCATCACCAGCGGCGAGAGCGCGCTGATCGCCGCCGAGGCCGCCGAGTCCTACAAGGCCGAGGTGGTCCGCGTGGTCGCGGTCGTGGATCGCGAGCAGGGCGCTTCGCAGATCTTTCAGCAGCGCGGTTTTCCGTTCACCGCCCTGTTCTCGATCGGCGAGCTGCTCCCGGTCGAGCGCGGTTGAAGGCCACGACGCTCGCCCGCGGATCGACCCAAGTCCGGCCCTCCCCCGGCCGATAACCTGCACCATGGCGGCACGCTGACGCCGCCCCTACGAATCGGGACGACCACACATGTTCGAACGCCAATTCGGCCTGCGCGAGAATCCGTTCGCGGCCGGCCATCAATCACGCTTCGTCTATCCGAGCCGGGAGCATCAGGAGGCGCTCGCCCACCTGCGCTTCGGGATCGAGAACCGCGAGCCATTCGTCATGATCACCGGCGAAGTCGGCACCGGGAAGACGACCGCGCTCTATGACGTGCTCAGCGAATGGGAATCGCGCGCGGTCGTCGCGCTCATCACGAACTCCGCGCTGAGTCGCGACGAGCTGCTCGAAGAAATCTGCCTGCGTTTCGGGCTCGCGCTGACGGGGTCGATGACCAAGCCGCAGGCGCTGGTGCACCTCGAGCGTTTTCTCCAGTCGGTGCGAGGACATGGCCACCGCGCGATCCTGTTGCTTGACGAGGCCCAGAATCTCGACCGGGAGCTGCTCGAGGAAATTCGGCTGCTCTCGAACCTCGAGACGGAGGGTGAAAAGCTCATCCAGGTGTTCCTGGTCGGGCAGCCCGAGCTCGAGGCGAAGCTCGCGAGCTCCGAGCTGCGCCCGCTGCGGCAGCGCATCACCGTGCAGTACCGGCTCAACCCGCTCAGCCCGGACGACACCGAGCATTACATCCACCATCGCATCTCGGTCGCCGGCGGACACGCGATCAGCATCTTCCCGCGCGAGGCCTGCCTCGAGGTGCACGCGCTGACTCACGGCATTCCGCGCGAGATCAACACCGTCGCCGCGCAGGCGATGCTCAATGCGTTCGTCGAGGATTCCCCGTGCGTGCTGCCCGAGCACGTGCACGCCGTGGCGCGCGACACCGAATTCCGGAGCGTGTTGCGTTCGCCGGGCGATGCGGGCGTCGCGTCCTCCGCGTCGGCCGCCGAGCGGTCCGCGCCTCAGGCGGGCGTGAGCATCACCGCGGTCGCGATGCCCCCACCGGTGGTGACGGCCGTCCCGGTGACCGCGAGCGTCGCGCCGCCACCGCCGCCCGTGATGCATGCGCCGCCTGCGTTCGTCGCGCCGCCGCCGCCCGAGGCGCGCATCGCCGAGATCGCCGAACCCCCCGCGCCGCCGGTATTGCGCGCGCCCGAGATCGTTGAAGCGCCCGCGCCGCCGGTATTGCGCGCGCCCGGGGCGGCCGAGGCGCCCGCGCCGCCGATCGTCCCGGCTGCGCCTCCGGAGCTGTTGCCCGAACTCGAGGTCGAGGCCGAGGAGCACGTGACCGCCTCACCCGTGCAGCCCGCGGGGACGCAGGATGCCTGGGAGACCTGGCTGAGTTCGTTCGGAGACACGGCGCCTGTGCCGGTCGCGGGGGAGCCGAGACCCGCGGCATCCGAACTCGCGCGGACGGAGCCGGCGCCCGCTCCCGCATTCTCGCCGGTCGCGCCCGAATCCAATGTCGCGCCGCCCGCGCCGGCTCGTGCCGAAGCCGTCGCCGAGCCGCAGCGTGTAGCGGCCGCGTCGACGACCGTCGCCTTGCCCCGCGCTTTCGCACCGCGTGACCTCGAAGCGACGCACGTGAGCACCACGCTGCCGCCGCGCCTGCGCCGCAAGCTCGAGTTCGATCAGGAGCGGCAGCGCGCGGGGAATGGGGCGCTGCGCTGGATGCTGGCGGCGGCCGCGGTCGCGGTGGTCGTGATTGGAGCGATGCTCGCGATGCGCTTCGGCGCGAGATCCGGGAAGACGACCGGCGCGTCCAGGCCCACCGTCGCTGCCTCTCAATCCGTCCCGGTTTCGCCGGCACCGACGACTCCCGTGCCTCCCGAGCCGCCGCGGAGCGAAGCACCGATCACGCAAGTCACGAACGAGAGCTCGCCGGCGCTCGAGAACGCCGTGGCGCCACCTGCCACCGAGCCGGCCAGGGCGAAGTACGTAGCGCCCGCGCCGCCGCGGCCCGCGACGGCGGCATCTAGCGGAGCGGTGACGGGTGCCGAGGTGGTCCGCACCACGCGGACCGTGCCGGTCGCTCAGTCCGTGCGGCCGATGCCGACGGTCACCATACCGACCGCCACGCTTCGGGCGCCGACCATCGCGAAGACCACTTCGACCAAGCCCGCGGCGAGTCGCCCACTGTTCGGCGTCGCGGTCGGGAGCTATCTGAATGAGGATCGCGCCGGGCAGGAGCGCACCAAGCTCGCCGCGAGCACCAGGCTGCCGGGGCGATTGCTCACCGTGACTGAGGACAACGTCGCGATGTACCGGGTGGTGCTGGGTGCTTTCGAGGATCGCGCGGCGGCCGAGCGCGCCGCGAGCGATCTCATCGAGAAGGGCCTGGTCGACGAAGCGCGCGTCATGGCGCTGGCGAAGCCAGCCCCGCCCAAGCCGTGAGCGCCACCACGGAGTCTGCACCCGCCCTCCGCTGAATTCCGCGCGCTGGCGCTCCGCTGCTGCCGACCCGCGCGGCCCTCCCCTTTTCGCTTGCCCTGATCGCCGCATCGCGGCTACGTTCTGCCGCCTTCCGCATCATCGCGTCCCCATCGTCTAGAGGCCCAGGACACCGCCCTTTCACGGCGGCGACACGGGTTCGAATCCCGTTGGGGACGCCACTCGCACCCGCCGTCCGCACCATGCGCCGTGTCCACAACGGGTACGCGCGAATCCCACAGCCGGACACTCCAGGCCTCGAGCGATGCAGCCCAGCCACGCGCCGCACCAACTTGCGCGCGCGTCGCAACGGCCGGAATTGAACCGGCACCCCCGTGAGCGAGACGGCGACGCTCGACAACTTGTGACCGGCGCCGATCTGGCCGATCTTCGCGCCGAGTCGGTCGCGGAAGCTCCCACCGGCGGGGTCCAATCTGGAACGCATCGCAGCAGTCGTGATCGGAGCCGGGCAGGCCGGCCTGTCGGCGAGCCATGAGCTGACCGGGCGCGGCATCGAGCACGTCGTGCTCGAACGCGGCGCGCTCGGTGACACGTGGCGCACGCGGCGGTGGCGCTCGTTCCACATCGTGAGTCCGAACTCGCTGAACCTGCTTCCGGGTTACGAGTACCACGGGCCCGAGCCGGAAGCGTTCCTCGACACTCAGGGCCTGCTCGCCTACCTCGAAGGCTACGCGGCCTCGTTCGCCGCGCCGGTCCGCGGCGGGTCACCCGTCGGCGAAGTGCGTCCCGCGGAGGGCGGCGGGTTCCTCGTGCGCACGCCGCACTCCGAGCTCCATGCCGGCCACGTGATCGTGGCCACCGGCGCGTTCGGCCCGGCGCACACGCCGGCGCTCGCCGCGAACCTGCCGGCATCGATCCAGTCGCTTCACACCGACGACTACTGGGCCCCGGAGGACCTGCCACCCGGCGGCGTGCTGGTGGTCGGCTCGGGACAGTCGGGACTCCAGATCGCGTACGAGCTCGCGAACGCGGGGCGTGACGTCACGGTGGCGATCGGCAAGCACGGCTGGGTGCCGCAGCGCGTCTACGGTCGCGATCAGATG
>JBGPFC010000032.1:0-48570 GCA_041483195.1 Candidatus Eiseniibacteriota bacterium | reverse complement strand
CGGATTCCGGTAGTAGAGGATCCGGCGCGGGCCGGATGGCTCGGCCGCGCCGCCCGTTGATCCGTTCGGCTGGATGGGCACGAGCGTCATGCCGCAGATCGGGCAATCGCCGGGCTTGTCGGAGGTGTAGCTGGGATGCATCGGGCACTGCCACACCACCTTCGTCGCCTGTTTGGCGGCCGGCGCGGGCCGCCGGGACATCGCATAGCTGCCGATGCTCACGACGGCGAGCACGAGGAGGAATGCGAACAACGTCCAGCGCAGGATGTTCATGAAGTGCGCCCCCGGCGGTGGCTGGTGGACCGACGAGGGTGGGGCCGGGCCGGCGTGTCCCGGAGACTCGCCGCCGCTCGGCGTGGTTTCATCGTTCGTGTTCATCGATCGCTCCTCTTGATCTCGGGCAGGGTCAGGCCGAACAGATCTCCGCGAGCCGTGATGGCGAGCAACTTGGACTCGACGCGCGCGAGATCCTGACGGGCGCGGATCAGCGCGACTTCCTCGTTGTAAAGCGCGTGGGTCGCCTCGAACACGCGCCACAGGTCGGTGGCACCGGCGTTGTATGCGCTCTGCGACGCGGCGACCGCACGACGCTGGGTCGTCACGACCGTGTCCGCCAGCAACGAAACCGTGCGCGAGTCTGAACGCGCGCTGGCGTGCAGGCCGCGAGCCTGCTGGTCCAGGTCGAGTGTCGCGGCGCGCAGCTCGCTCTCGGACGCGCGGGCCATCGCGTCCATCTCGGAACCCTCCGAGAGCTCGCGCTGCTTGGCGAACACCGGCAGCATGAAACCAAGGGTGGCCGACCACATGTTGTCCTGAGCGACCCCCATGATGGGCTGACGTATCCCGTAGGACACGCCCGTCTGGAGATCTGGCCACACCATCCGACGCGCCGCACGCGCGGCGAGCCGGTAGCGGTCCGCCTGCGCGCGCAGCTCGCGCAGCCGCGGGTGGTTCTCGTTCACCAACGTGATTATGGAGATCGGGTCCTCGGGTGGGGTCGGCGACGGCGGTACCTCGAGCGAGTCCGCCAGTGCGGCGGATTCGCGACCCATCAGGGCAGCGAGTCGCGCCCGCGCGCCCTGCGTTTCCGCCCCGAATCCGGCGACGTCGGAGAGCGTCCGCGCCTGTTCCGCCTCGGCGCGCAGCACATCGTCCAGCCGGCCACTGCCGGACTCGTATCGTGCCCGCGCGGAGCGGACCAATTGGTCCATATCGCCGCGGTGGTCGAGGCTCAATTCGGCGAGTCGGCCTGAGTAATAGGCGTCGGCGTACGCCTCCCACGCCATCGAGAAGAGCTCGTAGTTCGCCATCTCCAACCCGGCGCCCTCGGCTTGCGCGGCGGCGTTCGCCGATCGGCGGCTCAGTCGGTTGGATCCGAAGACGGGCACGCGCTGCTCGATCCCGACCATCTTCATGGTCATGGGCTCCATGTCGAAGCGCCCGTTGGTCGGCACGTTGATCGCACCGAGCTCGATCATCGGAGACTGCCACGCCCCCGCGGGCGCGACTCGGCGGCGGGCCGCCTCGACCATCTCGCGCCGGCTCGCCAGCGTCGGGTTGGCCGTTGCCACCTCACGCAGCGCGGCCTGGAGATCCAGTGCCTTCGCTTCGTGAGGCGCCGCGACGAGCACCGTGGCCAGGGCGACAACGCCACGCGATACCAATGACCTCATGAGAGAATCCCCCGTTTCCGCGCGCACGCAGGCGCGTTCCCAGATCGTCCGCGTGACAGCCCGGCGACACGGTGCCGTCGGTGTCAGAGGTCTCGCGAGCGAGCACGCGCCGAATGCACGAGCCTCGCTGCCAGCGGAGGTGCGGAGTTAGGCGGAAGCGGGCGGCGCGCGCGGGCCGTGCGCGGCGGGGTCATCCGGGAGTGGGGGGCTCCCGACATCGAGCGCAGGAACGGTCTCCTTGACGATCGAGACCGGCGCGATGGCCGAGGTGATGGTGAGCACCGCGATGGATGTCACCGAGGGGGCTTCCGTGCCGGCCGTGATGACCGTCGGCATTGTTACCGTCGGCAGTTGTTCACAAGCACAACCTTGCGGAGCCTTCTCCGGCTTCGAATCGTGATCCGGCTCGGGCGTCGTGGGTGACGCGCAGCACTCGTGCCCCGAGGGTGAGGGTGCTGCCGCCGGTGCCGAATGCTTCTGCAATCCCATCCATGCGCAGTGCGCCTGCTCGAGCGGCAACAGCAGCGCGAGTGTCGCGGCAAGCACGAGATTCGGAATCGGCATGCGTCTCATCGGATTCTCCGGCTGAAGCACCTGTCGCCGTTCAGCGACCGACCCGACGACCACGACCAGGCAACTGCCATTAAACCACAACGCAAGAGACGGGCCGCAGCCCTTTCCGGTGTTGAGCCGGTGGCACCGGCTGCGGGTATGGCTTGAGCCCGAAAAGCGTTACGTTGCCTTTGCCCTCCGGACCACACGCGGCCGACGCCGGAATCCGCGTGACACTTTGACGGGCCACCGGCCAGAACTGACAGGTTTCCATCCTCCGCATCAGGTGAATGTCTCGCATTGCTGGATCACTCGATTGCCATTGGCGGCTCTGGCGCTACCTCCGATCTCATCCTCCTCTATCGGGTCTTCGCGGGGCTTGCGGCCACCGACTGGATGAGCAACACGGCATTGCTGGCCTTGCGGTAGACCACGCCCTTCACCTGGACGGGGATGCCGAGGTGCGGCAGCAGCCCGTCGTTCGGATTGGCTCCGTGTGCACTCGCGATCAGGGGGTAGATGACGCCCGTGGCGTCGTCGAGAAACGCGAGTCCCTGCCCGCCCTTCGCGCACATCGCGGCGCAGGAGCCATTCGCGGCACCTCTGGGAACCACGCGAAGCAGCGCCTTAGCGTTGCGTGATCTCCGCATCACTTCCCTCCGGTGGCCGTCTTGATCGCGCCCAGTACCGTTTCGAGCTTCGCGTACTCCGCCTCGGTTCCGCTCAGGTTGCCCGCATCTCCGAGTTCGTCGAGCTTGGTTGCCGACGCCTTCACCTGCTCGACCATGCGGTTGAGCTTGCCTGCACCCGCCGGCGCTGCCGTGTTCGCCTTGTCCGCCGCCGCCACCACGAGATCGCGAATCGCGAACGCCAGATGGTGGACGTCCTTGAGCTGGCCGTTCTGGATCGCAGCGGACAGCTTGGTCTGCTCGTCGGCGATCTGCGTCCAGATCCCCCCGAGCGTGGCCGCCGGGGTCACCGCCTCGGCCGACTCGCCGTGCTCGGTCTCGGCGGTCGGGGGAGCGGCCTGAGGGGTGGGCTGGGAAGCCGCCGCGGGTGCATTCGACTGACCCTGCTTCGACGAACAACCCGTGAGAATGACGACGGCGACAGTCGTCGCCGCGGCCGCGAGCAGGCCCCACTTCCGCATGTTGACGTCCATTCGGGTCTCCTTTGCCCTGGGGTGCGACACGTTGACCGGCCCGCGTGTCGGGCGCGGTCCTACGACTCCTCCGAGCCCGCCGCGAGGTATTTCTCAGCGGACTTCCGTCCAAAGCGATAGAACACCGCCGGCGTGACGATGGTGTTGAGCAGGGTCGAGCTGATCAGACCGCCGACGATCACCGTCGCGACCGGGTAGAGGATCTCCTTGCCCGGTTCGCCCTTCGACAGCACCAGCGGGATCAGCGCCATCCCGGCGGTCAGCGCCGTCATCATCACCGGCACCAGACGCTCGAGCGAACCGCGCACCACCATCGGCATGTCGAACGCCTCCCCCTCTTCCTTCATGAGGTGCAGGTAATGGGAGATCATCATGATGGTATTGCGCGAGGCGATGCCGGTCAGCGTGATGAAACCGACCATCGAGGCGACCGAGAACGTCCCGCCGGTGAGGAAGATCGCCACGACGCTGCCGATGAACGAAAGCGGAATGTTGAGCAGGATCTGGAGCACGATCGACACGTAGCGGAAGTGCGCGTAGAGCACGAGGAACATGGCCGCCAGCGAGAACAGGCTGAGGACGCCGATCAGGCGAGTCGCGGACTCCTGACTCTCGAACTGGCCGCCGTAGGTTACGAAATACCCGGTCGGGAGCGTGACCCTTGCACCCACCTGCTTCCGGATGTCCTCGACCACACGCCCCAGGTCCCTGCCGCCGACGTTCGCCGAGACGACGATTCGGCGCTGGACGTTCTCGTGCTGGATCACGTTGGGCCCGCGCGACTCTTCGACCAACGCGACTGCATCGAGCGGCACCTTGGCCCCGGAGGGCGTGTCGATCAGGGCATTCCGGATGGCTTCGAGGCTGCCCCGGGAGGCGTCGTCGAACCGCACCAGCAGGTCGAACGTCCGCTGGCCTTCGAGGACTTGCGAGACCACTCGGCCGTTCAGCGCAGTCTCGAGCGCCTCGTTCAGGTCGCCGACGTTGAGTCCGTAGCGGGCGAGCGCCCCTCGATCGCCCTCGATGCGGACCTGCGGCACCAGCACCTGTTTCTCGGTTTGAAGATCGACTACGCCGGGAACGGTCCCCATGGCCGCCTGGATCTCGGCCGCCTTGGCGCGCAGCACGTCCAGGTCGTTGCCGAACAACTTGACCGCGATCTGGGCGCGCACGCCAGAGAGCAGGTGGTCGAGACGGTGCGAGATGGGCTGGCCGATGTTGACGAACACACCGGGGATCTCGCCCAGCCGCGAGCGGATGTCGGCCATGACCACGTCGCGGCTGCGCTTCGAGCGCTTGAAGTCCACGTCGATCTCGGTGTAGTGGACCCCTTCCGCGTGTTCGTCGAGCTCGGCGCGGCCGGTGCGACGCCCGGTCGAGATGACCTCGGGGACGCTGAGGAGCTGTTGCTCGGCGATCGTACCGATGCGATTGGATTCACTGAGCGATGTGCCGGGAGCGGCGATGACATTGATGGTCGCTGTGCCTTCGTTGAAGGGCGGGAGGAACTCGCGGCCCATCAGCGGGACCAGGGCCCCTGCTGCGAGCACCAGCACCACGGCCCCGCCGATCACGACTTCCGGGTGCGGCAGCGTGAAGTGCAGCAACTTCCGATCCCATTGCTTGAGGTGGCGCACCACGAAGGAATCCCTCTCCTCCGCCATGACCTTCGCCTTTGGGAGCAGGTAGAGACAGAGCGCCGGCGAGACGGTCAGCGAGACCACGAACGAGGCCATGATCGAGACGATGTAGGCCACGCCGAGCGGTGCGAAGAGCCGCCCCTCGATCCCGCTCAGTGCAAACAGGGGCATGAACACGAGCACGACGAGGATGGTCGCGTACACGATCGAGTTGCGGACCTCCGACGAGGCCCGATACACCACTTCGAGCGCCGGTCGGGGCTCCGCGGCGTGTCGATTTTCCCGCAGGCGGCGGAACACGTTCTCGACGTTGACGATCGCATCATCGACCAGTTCGCCGATGGCGATGGCCAGGCCGCCCAGGGTCATCGTGTTGATCGAGATGTTGAAGATGTGGAACACGACGGCCGCTGTGACGAAGGACAGCGGGATGGCGGTCAGCGTGATTGCGGTCGTGCGGAAGTTGAGCAGGAAGAGGAACAACACGATGAGCACGAGGATGGCGCCATCGCGGAGTGCGTCTTCCACGTTGTGGATCGCCGCTTCGATGAAGTTGGCCTGCCTGAACAGCGGCCGCATCTGCACATCCTTCGGCAACGAGGGTCGAAGCTCCGTCAATGCATCCTCAATGCGCCGTGTCAGATCGATGGTGCTGGCGCCGGGCTGCTTCTGGATCGAGAGGATCACCGCCGGCCGGCCATCCACGCTGCCGTCCCCGCGCTTGACCAGCGTGCCAATGCCCACGCTGCCGACTTCCTTCAGAAGCACGGGCACGCCGTTGCGGGTCGCGACGACTGTGCTGAGGAGCTGCTCGGGATTCCGCAGGCGACCGAGGTTGCGGATGAGGTACTCCTGAGATTGCGCCTCGAGGTAGCCGCCGGTCGTGTTCTCGTTGCTCGCTCCGACCGCCTGTTCGACCTCCTTCAGTGAGAGGCCCAGCGCCGCCAGGCGCTGTGGGTTGACGCGCACCTGGTACTGCTTCACCCCGCCGCCGATCGGGATCACCTGTGAGACACCCGGGATGGTCAGGAGCCGCTGGCGCACGACCCAATCCGCCAGGGTCCGCATCTCCATCGGCGAGGTCTGGCCCGTGGCGCTCTCGAGTCCGAGCAGCATGATCTCGCCCATGATCGACGAGACGGGTCCCATGGCCGGCACCACACCCTTGGGGATGTGCTCGGAGGCGAGCTGGAGCTTCTCGCCCACCAACTGGCGATCGCGGTAGATGTCGGTGCCCCACGCGAACTCCACGGTCACCACCGAGAGGCCGATGCCCGACGTGGAACGGACACGCTCCACGCCCGGTGCGCCGTTGAGAGTGGTCTCGATCGGAAGACTGACGAGTGTCTCGACTTCTTCGGGCGCGAGCCCCGGCGCTTCGCTCATCACGGTGACCGTGGGCCGATTGAGGTCCGGAAAGACATCCACCGGAAGTCGGAGGATGACCATGCCGCCGTAAACCAGGAGCAGCACGGCTGCCGCGATCACAAACAACCGATTCTTCAGCGCGAACAGGATGATCCGATCGAGCATGGTGGCTCCCCTCAGCGGCCGAGACTGACGACCGGGGCCGTCAGCAATGGGTAACCACCCGAAACGACCACACGGTCGCCCGGAGCCAGATCACCGGTCACCGCGACACGCGCGCCCAAGATCGTCACCATGGAGACCTCGCGCGCCGTGAACCGCTCGGGGGTGGTGTGGACGAAGACGAGCTTCCGCCCGTCCTTCTCGAACACGGCGCTCCGCGGAATCACGAGCGCCGACTCCGCACCGCCCTGTTCGATGCCCACATCCACGAGCGCCCCGATCCGCAGGCGACCGCCCGGGTTGGGAACCTCGAACCACGCTTCGATCGCGCCGGGCACCTCGCCCTGCGTGACACCCAACGCGACGCGCCGTCCTTCAAGGGCCAGGTCCGGCATGCTCTGCGACGTGATGACCGCACGCGTGGCGCGCTGCACGCTTGCGATGTCGGCCTCGTACACATCGGCGTGCACCCAGACGACCGAGGGGTCGAGCACCGTCATGAGCTTCTGTCCCGCCTCGACGAGCTGGCCGTTCACGACGAACACGCCGGTCAGGACGCCGGTCAAAGGCGCGCGAAGAGTCAGATCGTCGACGACCGTCAGCCGCGCGATGGACTGGCCCTTCGTCACGCTCTGGCCCAGCACCGGCACCTGGTCGCCGGCGAAAAAGATGCGGCCCGATTGTGGCGCCACGATCTCGATCTCGCCCCCGCCGCGGGGAGCGACGCGTCCCAGCACGCTCAGCCGTTTCTGCACCGGCTGATGCTGGAGCGGCTCGGTGCGGATCCCCATGAGGAACTGGGACGCCTTCGAGACGAACACCTGCACTCCGGGGCCGACCGGCGTGCCGGATGAGGCAGGTGCATCATCGTGACCCGCATGCGCACGAGCGTTCGGTGCGAGAAGCAGGCACAGAATGAAAGCCGCTCCAATCGCCGGCATTCGCCGCCGCGCTACCACCAGCAAGCCAACGAGGAATGCGAGGGCCCCGACCAGCAGCCAGCTCCAGGGGAACCCGCGAGGCGCCGAGGTGTTGGCCTCGGAGCGCTCGGTACTCACCCGCAGATCGGAGAGCGCGAAGCGTTCCACCTCTCCGGTTGCGGCGGCAATCGTCACCAGGAGGGTGAATGAGCCGGTGTCCGCTGGGGCCGTGAATGGCACCACGAAGATCCCCGCTCGAGTGGTCGCGAGGGCAGACCCCGTCCAGAGTTCCTTGCCATTGGAGCGGAGGCTCAGCGCGATCGTGGCGCGTGCGATGGGTGCGTTCGTTCGAAAGTCGCTGAGATAGAGATCCAGGGAGTCCTTAAGACCCGGCCGCAGCGGTTTGCTCTTGAGGACCACTTCGTAACGATCCGAATGCACGGTCAGCATCTGCCCGATCGACATCGCGGCGTCACCGCTCCCGGGAGCGTCCTTCGCAGCGGCGGCTTCGGCCGTCAGCGGCAGCAGGAGCGCCAGCACCAAGGCCAGCCGTCTCATCGGGCACCCTCCGCATTGACGCGCGCGAGGTCGAGGCCCACCGCCGCTTCCAGTTGTCCACGGGCGTCCCAGTACGCATCGCCCGCTTCGAGTTGCCCGAGGAGCGTATCCACGAGGCGCCCTTTCTGGGTGAGGTAGGAATCGAGCGAGATGCGGCCGTCGGCATAAGCCTCGCGAATCAGCACGAGGTCCTGCCGTACGCGCGTCGATCGCTGGAGGTAGAGACGGTAGAGCGCGGCCGCGTCCTGAAACCGCCGCGCCGCGCCGAGCACTTCCAGCTCCGTCCGCAGGCGATAGCGGTCGTATTCCGCCTGGCTGCGGACGATTTCCGCGGAGGCCCGCGCCCGCGCGGCCTGGTTCTTCTGCCACAGGGGGAGCGGGGCGCTGATTCGCGCCGTCCACAGGTTGTCCGTGGATCTTGCACCCGTGATGCCACCCACGATCGCCGGATCACCCCTGAAGTCGTCGCTCGAGAAAGTTCGGCGTTCCCTCGTCAGCCCGAGGCCGAATGTGAGGTCAGGGCGAGCATCGCGTTCGGCGAGACGAAGCTCCGCTCGCCGCTCGGCGATCTGCCGGAGATACACTTCTCCGTTCCTTCTGAAGCGAAGGGCGAGCGCGACGACGGAATCCTCGGGCGCCTGGAGGGAGTCGGCCTGGACATCCCCGCTCAACCGGGTCGAGTCAGGCAGCCCGCTGCCGATCGCAAGACCGAGGGCGATGAGCGACTGCCGGAGGTCACTGCGCACGCGACGGCCCTGGGCCTCCAGCCTCAACAAGTCGAGTTCCGTCAGCCGGCCGGTGATCGGCGTGACCGACCCATCGCGCACGCGCGCCTGCGTGGCGAGCACGACGCGACGATCGAGTTCGGCCAACTCGTTCGCCGTCGCCAGCCGGTCCTGCAGGAAGAGCGCCCGCTCGAACCGCGCACGAACCTCGGACTCCAGCTCCTGCCGTCTCGCCAGCCACTCGGCCGCGCTGGTCAGGGAATGTGACGTTGCCACGGACTGGCGTGCTGCGCGCTTGCCCCAGAGTTCGAGCTCCTGGCTGACGCCGATGTCCAGCGTCCCTTCGGTGCCGGATCCGAACGTCTGTCCACCACGTGCGCCCTGGAACTCCAGCTCCGGACTGAACGCGGGG
This sequence comes from Candidatus Eiseniibacteriota bacterium, assembly GCA_041483195.1. GTDB lineage: Bacteria > Eisenbacteria > RBG-16-71-46 > RBG-16-71-46 > RBG-16-71-46 > WS-2. Next base: position 39,398 of record JBGPFC010000032.1, on the reverse strand, counting down.
ACCTTTGCAAAAACCGAGTCGGCACGGGCCACGGCAATGTCCGCCCCGGCCACGCGAAGATCAGGGTGGGTCCTGAGCGCGAAGTCGAGCGCCGCCTGGAGCGTAAGTGGGACTGGGGTCGAAGCCCGGGCGACGCTTGCCGCCGGCGCCCCGTCCAAGTCAGCGGGTCGTGACTGAGCCGTCGATCGCCCGGGGAGGGTTGTCACAAGTAGAGCAATGCACGCGATCGCCGCGAGACGATGCGTCAGCCGTGAAGCCATTCCATCTCCGCCTTTCCGTCAGGACGATGAATCGCCTGACATGCGTTCCCGCGCGCCAACGAAATGGCGCGCTCTGTCCTACGTCAGGACCAGAACGGGAAGCTAGGCGGAGTACGGGGGACTGCGAGGCGACTGCTGAGCAGTCGAAGGATCGGGCGGAGAACCCGATTGCGCATCCGGTTCGAGCGCGGCGAAGGCGCTCTGCGCATGGACCGCCGCCGCGACCATCGGCACCACGGCGAGGGGCATGGGGACCGATGCCGGGGCATCGATCGAAAGCGAAGCAGGTGCGGTCGCGACCGGAAGCTGGATGTGGTCGCAGCAGCAGGGATCCGCGGGGGATCGCGGCGCTTGCGACGGCCCGGACTCGGGGCAGCAGTCGTGATCGCCGTCGCCGTGATGCTCGGGTTCGATCACGACGGCCGATGCCTGCAGTGGCATCAGGGCGCAGTGACCGAGTTCGAGCGGCAGCAGCACCGCCACGAACAGGCTCAGAATCACGCGCAGCCCGAGCAAGACCTTCATCCGACCGACACCTCCAAGTCACTCGACCGCGGACAGCATCGCTTCCAGCGCGACCGCCGGTCAAGCAAGTTATCGACTGCTGATGCTCAATCCACAGGGCCGAAGCGCAAACTCACAAGGGCTTGACGCGGGCTGCCAGTGCATATTGCGGGAGGTGCGTTACGCCTGCGGCATGGACATGGCCCAAGGCAAGCTGATCGTCGAGTAGCTCCGCGCGGCGGCTCGCCCCGAGCCCACGCGCCCGTGCGCCCGCGCGTCCCCGCGCCCCGGCGCCGCGCCCTCCAGTTTTCCTCGACCGCGGGGGCGCGATGCGATATGAACCGCGGATCATGCTCACGATTCTCGGGGCGCTGGTTCTCATCCTGGTCGGGGCGAAGCTCGGCGGCGCGCTGTTCGAGCGCTTCGGCCAGTCGCCGGTGCTGGGCGAGCTGCTGGCCGGCATCCTGATCGGGAATCTCGGGCTCTTCGGCTTTCACGGGCTCGACCCGCTGCGCCACGAGCCGGGCCTCGACCTGCTGGCCCAGATCGGCGTGCTGTTCCTGCTCTTCGAGGTCGGCCTCCAGTCGGACCTCGCGAAGATGATGGCGGTCGGAGCCTCGGCGTTCCTGGTCGCGGTGCTGGGCGTCATCGCCCCGATGGGGCTCGGCTTCCTGTGCTCGCGCGCGTTCTACCCGGACGAGAGCACGCTCGCGCACTGGTTCGTTGGCGCGACGCTGTGCGCGACCAGCGTCGGCATCACCGCGCGCGTGCTCTCCGAACTCAAGCGCGCCACGAGCCTCGAGGGACGCATCATCCTGGGCGCGGCCGTGATCGACGACGTGCTCGGGCTCATCGTGCTGGCGGTGATCGCGGGGCTGATCGGCGCGGCCGATCGCGGCGGCGCGTTCGACGCGCGGGCGGCGCTCTGGATCGTCGGCAAGTCGGTGCTGTTCCTGACGGGCGCGATCGTGGTGGGCCGCTGGCTCGCGCCGCGCGCGTTCCGCATGGCCTCGAGGCTGCGCGGCGAGGGCCTGCTGCTCTCGTTCGCGCTGGCATTCTGCTTCGGCTTCGCCCTGCTGGCCGGCAAGGCGGGCCTCGCGCCGATCGTCGGCGCGTTCGCGGCCGGGCTCATCCTCGACGAGGTCCATTACGAGGACCTTCGCGCGCGCGACCGGAAGCGGCGCGGCATCCCCGAGCTGCTGGAGCCGATCGCGACCTTCCTGGTGCCGGTGTTCTTCGTGCTGATGGGGATGCGCGTCGACCTCGCGGTGTTCGGCGCCGGAAACGTGATGGGCTTCGCCACGCTGCTCACGCTCGCGGCCGTGATCGGCAAGCAGGCCTGCTCGTTCGGCGTCCTCGAGCGGGGCGCCGACCGGCTGGCGGTCGGGCTCGGCATGATCCCACGCGGCGAGGTGGGCCTGATCTTCGCGAGCATCGGCGCGACGCTCACGATCGGCGGCCGGCGCGTGATCGGGGACGGCGTGTTTTCGGCGGTCGTGGTCATGGTGGCGGTGACGACGCTGGTGACGCCGCCGCTCCTCACCTGGAGGCTGAAGCGCGCGACGGGCGCCCCGTGATCCGGGGCGCCCGCGCAAGTCTTGCCGATCGATGAACCGTGGTCGCTAGTCGTCGCCGCGATGCCTCCCGTGCCGCGACTCGTGCTCGCGCTCGCGCTCCGCGACCATCGCTTCGCGCCTTCGCATCTGCCCCGGAGGGCCGCCGTGCGGGTGGTGCTTCCAGTGCCTCGCCGGGACGGTCATGATCACCGAGGGCACGTACTTCGCGTCCACGGCGGCGAACGGTCCGCGATAATTGTTCGCCCGATACCAGTAGCCTTCGTTCCAGATGTACCAGTAGACGCCGCAGCGGAAGAAGTCGTAGCCGCAACGGCTGTCGTTCACCACGTACACCGCGCTGCCCGGCACCACGACCACGGGCGGTTCCGCGCGATACACGACGACCGGCGGCGGGGGTGCGCTCCCGATTCCGATCTGTATGTTGACGGACGTGCGCGTCTCCGCGAACGCCGGCGCCGCGATCACGATCGCGAGCACCGTCCACCATCCTGCGCTCCGTCTCATCTGCTCTCCTTTTGGGGTCGGGTCCGACCCGCGCGCGGTCACGCGCCGGGGGGCCATCGGGCCGGTATCCGTCCGGGACCGGTGCTGCCGGGCGTCGGATGCTGCACCCTCTGTGCCACGCGGGTGGGGGCGCGGCCCCAACCTCAAGGCGCGGCCAATTCAGCGGTTGGACCCGAGGGGGCGCCGCGGGTGCCCCCTGAAACGTGGCGAAATGCCCGTTCGCCTCGCACTTCGGCCGTGCCCTCCCGCGTGATGGCCCGGCGCGAAGCGGTCGCTCCGCGCTGGTGGGGCGAATATGACGCGCTCGTCACCGCGGGTCGCGGGCGCCGGGGCGCGTGCTTGCGCGCGCCGCTTCGCGGCGCGAGACTCCGCGACTCCGTCCGGTTGGCTCCGCACTTCACTTGCCAGGAGTGTCGCGATGTCGAGACCCAGGCCGTCCCCGAAACCCACGCCGTGCCCCGCTCCCGGCCGCATCGCGCTCGCGCTCTTCGCGCTGCTCGCGCTCGCGCCGCCGCCACTCGCGAGCGCCGCGACGCCGCGCGTCCACGCGATCGTCGGCGCCCGCATCGTCACAGCGCCCGGGCAGGTGATCGAGCGCGGCACCATCGTCATGCGCGATGGGTTGATCGTCGCGGTGGGCGCTGACGTTCCGGTCCCGGCCGACGCGCGAATCTGGCCGGGCGACAGCCTCACGGTGTACCCCGGCATGATCGACGCGTTCGTGATGCCCGCCGAGCCTCCGCCCGCGCCGCGCCCCGGCGCGACGCCCGGCGCACCGCCCGCGCGCCTGCCGCTTCAGACTCAGCCCTCGCGCGGGGCGACGCACGAGCTCGCGGCCGTTCATCCCGAGACGCGCATGATCGAGTCGCTGCCGCTCCCGGGCGATCAGCTCGAAGCGCTGCGCGCCGCGGGCTTCGCCGTCGCGCAGGTCGCGCCGCGTCGCGGCATCGTGCGCGGGGCCACCGCCGTGATCGGACTCGGCGACGGCGCGCCGAACGCGAACGTCGTGAAGGAAGACGCATCGCAGGTGGTGGCGCTCGAGACCGCGCCGCAGGGGTACTACCCCGGATCGCTGATGGGCGCGATCGCCGTGATCCGCCAGGCGTTCATGGATGCGAGGTGGTACCGCGACGTGCAGGCCGCATACGCGGACGCGCCGGCAGGCAAGGAGCGCCCGCAGACCAACGCGGCGTGGGAGGCGATGCAGCCCGCGATCGCGGGCTCGCAGCCGGTGCTGTTCGTGGCCGACGAGATGCTCGAGGTGCTGCGCGCCGCGCGCATCGCGCACGAGGCAGCTGTGCGCGGCGCGATCCTCACGGCCGGCGACGAATACAAGCGCGCGAGCGAGGTCGCGGCGGACCGGATGCCGCTGGTGGTGCCCGTGAATTTCCCGGAGCCGCCCAACCTGAGCGATCCCGACCTCGTTCCGGAGGTGACCACCGAGGAGCTGCGCCAGTGGCAGGACGCGCCCGGCAACGCGGCAGCGCTCGCGAAGGCGGGCGTCACGTTCGCGCTCACCGCCAACGGCCTGAAGGACGCGAAGCAGTTCCGCGCGAACGTCGCGAAGGCGATCGGCCGGGGACTGCGCGACGCCGACGCGCTCGCGGCGGTGACCACCGTGCCCGCGGCGCTGCTCGGCCTCGAGAGCCGGCTCGGCACGCTCGCGCCCGGCAAGATCGCGAACCTCACCGTGACCCACGGCGCGTTGTTCTCGGAGAAGGGCAAGCTGCGCGAGGTGTGGGTGGACGGCAATCGCTACGAGGCGTTCGAGCGCGACGAGCGCGGCATGAAGGGCACGTGGAGCGTCGGCTGGGGCCACGGCTCGCGCACCCTGATCGTGAGCGCAGACAAGGACACGTCGGTCAGGATCACGGCGGGCGCCGACACCGTGCGGGCGCGCGACGTGGAGCTGACCGGCGACCGGCTGCACTGCACGTTCCAGCTCCGTGACGATCCGGTCGAGGTCTTCGACCTCGTGGCGAAGGGCGACTGGACGAGCGGCACGCTCGTGGTGCGAGGCACCGGCCAGCACGGCGTCTCGGGCTGGCGCCAGCCGGGCGCCGACGAGAAGGGCAAGGACGCGCCGAAGGGCGCGGACGCCGAGGTCGCGAGTCCGGTGGTGATGGGCAACAGCGAGGCGTGGCGCATGTCCCCGCCCGCGCAGCCATCCGTGGTGCTCGTGAAGAACGCCACGATCTGGACCGCCGGCCCGCAGGGCACGCTCCAGAACGCGGATCTACTGGTGAAGGCCGGCAAGATCGCGGCGGTCGGCAAGAACCTCGCGGCCCCCGCCGGCGCGGTGGTCGTCGACGGCACCGGCAAGCAGGTCGCCCCGGGCGTGATCGACGAGCACAGCCACTCCGCGATCCTCGGCAACGTGAACGAGTGCACCAACAGCGTGACGTGCGAGGTGCGCATCCAGGACGTCATCAACTCGGAGAGCGTCAACATCTACCGCCAGCTCGCGGGCGGCACCACGATGATGCACCTGCTGCACGGCTCGTGTAACTCGATCGGCGGCCAGTGCGCTGTGATCAAGAACAAGTGGGGCGAGCCGCCCGATCGGCTGTTGTTCGCCGCGGCGGCGCCCACCGTGAAATTCGCGCTGGGCGAGAACCCCAAACAGTCGAACTGGGGCGTCGAGCGGACCAACCGCTACCCGCAGTCGCGGGCCGGGGTCGAGCAGACCATCCGCGACGCTTTCGCGCGAGCGGTCGACTACCGCGCGGCGTGGGAGGAGTACCGGCAGCACAAGCGCCCGTTGCCGCCGCGGCGCGATCTCCAGCTCGAAGCGCTGCAGGAGATCCTCGACGGCAAGCGCATGATCCACGTCCACTCGTACCGGCAGGACGAGATTCTCATGCTGATGCGGCTCACCGAGTCGTTCGGCATCCGCGTGAACACCTTCACGCACATCCTCGAGGGCTACAAGGTCGCGGACGAGATGGCCACGCACGGGGCGTCGGCGATCGGCTTCAGCGACTGGTGGGCGTACAAGTACGAGGTCATCGACGCGATTCCATACAGCGGCTACCTGATGTGGGACCGCGGCGTGAACACCGGGTTCAACTCCGACAACGACGAGCTGGCGCGGCGGCTCAACACCGAGGCCGCGAAGGCCATCAAGTACGGAGGCGTGCCGGCGGAGGAGGCCATCAAGTTCGTGACCATCAACCCCGCGAAGTCGCTCAAGATCGAAGACCGCGTCGGCTCGCTCGAGGCCGGCAAGGACGCTGACTTCTCGATCTGGAGCGGCTCGCCGCTCTCCCCCTACTCGCGTTGCGAGCAGACCTGGATCGAGGGCCGCAAGTACTTCGATCGCGCAGCCGACCTCGCCGGGCGCGCGGCGCTCGAAGCGGAGCGCGCCGCGCTGATCCAGAACGCGAAGGCCGCGAAGAAGCCCGCGCCGGGTGGCGGCGGCGGGCGCGGCAACTGGCCGCCCCGCTACCTCGAGGACACCGACATGAGCGGGAACGACTGCGGCAACGGCGGCCACGAGGTGCGCTTCATCTCGGAGTCCGAGCGCAGGGCGCAGCGGAGCGGGGAGGTGCAGCGATGAGCCGCGCGAGGCTGGAGCTGCGCACGATGGCCGCGCTGTCGGCGGCCGCGGTGATGGCGTTCGCCGCCTCCGCTGGCGCGGCGGCCGCGCCCGCCCACGACGCGGCGGGCGACGTGATCGCGCTGATGGGCGCCACGGTGCACACCGTGAGCGGCGAGAACATCCCCAAGTGCAACCTGGTGATCGTGGACGGGAAGATCGCGGCGGTCGGGCCGCGCGTGGAGGCGCCGCGTGGCGCGCACGTCGTGTTCTGCGAGGGCAAGCACGTGTATCCCGGCATGATCTCGCCCAACACCGTGCTCGGCCTCACCGAGGTCGAGAGCGTCCCCGGCACCAACGACTGGCAGGAGACCGGCACCGTCAACCCCAACATCCGGGCCGAGGTCGAGATCAATCCCGAGAGCGAGCTCATCCAGGTCACGCGCGTGAACGGCGTGACCAGCGCGCTCGTCATCCCGCGCGGCGGTGCGATCGCCGGGACCTCTGCGCTCGTCCACCTCGACGGGTGGACGCAGGAAGACATGACGGTGCGGGCGCCGGTCGGGCTGCACGTGATCTGGCCCAACATGACGCCGGTGCGCGCGTTCTTCGAGACCCGCAGCGACGAGGATCAGAACAAGGCGCGCGACGCGGCGATCGACGGCATCCGTCGCGCGTTCGACGACGCTCGCGCCTACTGGACGGCGCGCGACGCAGAGGCCACCAGGGGCATCCCGCGCCACGACCGCGACGTGAAGTGGGACGCGATGGGCAAGGCGCTGCGGGGCGAGATCCCGGTGATGTTCCATGCCTCGTCGCTCGCGCAGATCCGCGCAGCGCTGCGCTTCGCCGACGAGCAGAAGCTGTCGAAGCTGATCCTGGTCGGCGGCGGCGACGCCTGGCGGATCGCCGACGAGCTCAAGGCGCGCGACATCGCCGTGATCTGCGGCCCGACGCTCGCGCTGCCCTCGCGCCGCTACGAGCCGTACGACCGGGAGTCCGCGCTACCCGCGAAGCTCAAGGCCGCCGGCGTGCGCTTCTGCATCTCGGACGGCGGCGGCGCGTTCACGGCGCCCAACGCGCGCAACCTGCCCTACCAGGCCTCGATGGCCGCGGCGTTCGGGCTGCCGGCCGACGAGGCGCTGAAGGCCGTGACGCTCTACCCCGCGCAGATCTTCGGCGTCGCCGACCGGCTGGGCTCGATCGAGGCCGGCAAGGTCGCGGACCTGGTGGTGACGAACGGCGACCTGCTCGAGATCACGACCTCCGTGGAACAGGTCTACATCAACGGCAAGCTGATCTCGATGGAGAATCGCCAGAGCCGATTGTTCGACAAGTACGACCACCGTCCGCGCGGCCCGAAGGCGCGCAAGCGGTAAGGGCGGCTTTCACGCCGTCCCGCCCCTCTCACGGAGGTATTCGCGTGCTCCGCGCCGCATCGCGCCAGGGCCTGGCGCTCGCCGTCATCGCGCTGTGCTCGTCGCTCGCGGCGGCACAGCCCGCGCGCTTCGATTTCTACGACCGCGGCCCCTACCGCGACGGCATCCCGCGTCCGGCCGAGGTGCTGGGCTACGAGCCCGGCACGTTCCACACCAACTACGGCAACATGGAGCGCTATGTCGACGCGCTGCTGCACGCGGCGCCCGATCGCGTGAGCCGCGAGCCGTTCGGCCGCACCTACGAGTTCCGCGAGCGCGCGCTGCTGGTGATCACGTCGCCCGCGAACCACGCGCGGCTCGACGTGATCCGCGCCGCGACCGCGAAGCTCGCAGACCCGCGCACGCTCGCGAGCGCCGCAGAGGCCGAGCGCCTGATCCGCGACACGCCGGCCACGGTGTGGCTCAACTACAGCATTCACGGCGACGAGTCGGCGTCGTTCGAGGCGATGATGCAGGTCGCCTACCAGCTCGCGGCGGGCGAGGACGCCGCGACCCGCGCGATCCTCGACAGCTGCGTGGTGATCATCAACCTCGCGCACAACCCGGACGGGCACGAGCGCTTCGTCACCTGGATCAACGCGCTCGGCAGCGGCAGCCCCGATCCCTGGGCGCTCGAGCAGCAGCGGCAGCAGCCGTGGGGCATCGGCGGGCGCACCAACCACTATCAGTTCGACATGAATCGCGACGCGCTCGCGATGAGCCAGCTCGAGTCGCGCCAGATGGGGCGCGCGATCCTGAGCTGGCATCCGCAGGTGTTCGTCGACCACCATGGGCAGACCGCCTCGTACTTCTTCCCGCCGCCCGCCGTGCCGGTCAACGACGTCATGCCGCGCGACGAGGTGACGCGCTGGACCGAGCGCTTCGGCCGCGCCAACGCGGCGGCCTTCGACCGCTACGGCTGGAACTACTACGTGCGCGACGTGTTCGATCTCTACTACCCGGGCTACTGGGATTCGTGGCCGACGCTCCACGGCGCGATCGGCATGACCTACGAGACCGACGGCGGCGGCAACCTCGCGCTGCGCCGCGACGACGAGACGGTGGTGACGCTGCTCGACGGCGTCTCGCGCCACTTCGTCGCCTCGCTCGCGACCTGCTCGACCGCGGCCGCGCATCGCGGCGAGCGGCTGCGCGACTTCGAGCGTTTCGGGCGCTCCACGATCGACGAGGCGCGGCGCGGCCCGACCCGCGCTTACGCGTTCGATGCCGGCGGCGATCCGGTGCGCGCCGCGACGCTCGCCGAGAACCTCCTCAACACCGGCGTCGAGGTGTCGTACGTCGCGAAGCCGTTCCGCGCCGCCTCGGCGCGCGCGGTGTGGAGCGACACGCCTCCCCCCTCCGCGCCGCCCGCGAAGGGCAAGGCCGGAAAGGGCGAGAAGGAGGCGCCAGACGCCGCGCCCGCCACGACGCCGGCGGCGCCCGCCGCGCCGCACGCGTTCGAGCACGGGGCGTTCGTGGTGGATCTCGCGCAGCCGGCGGGGCGGCTGGCGCGCACGCTGCTCGAGCGCGACGCGCCGCTCGACTCGGCTTTCGCGCGCGCCCAGCTCGCCAAGTACGAGCGCAATCTCAAGCGCGGGAAGAACGCGCCGATGGAGGACTACGATTTCTACGACATCACGGCGTGGTCGCTGCCCGTGGCCTACGGGGTCGATGCCTTCGCGCTCGCCGATCTGCCCGCCGGCGGCGTGGCGCTCGCCGCGCCCGATCCCAACGCCGCGGATCCCGCCGACGAGCGCCTGCCCGACTCGCTCGCGACCGGCGTGCCGCAGCCCGCGCGGGTGAGCCGCGCCGCCGCGCTGGTGCTGCGCGACGCGCGGGGCGGCGTCGCGCTCGATGGGAGCGGCCGGATCGAGGGCGGGCCGGCGCGCACCGCCTACGTGTGGTCGTGCGCGCAGGACGGCGCGCTGCGGCTCGCGCTGCGGCTCATGCAGGAGGACTTCAAGGTCGCGACCAGCACCCGTGAGCTGCGCGCCGGCGATCGCGACTTTCCGCGCGGCTCGTTCGTGGCGCGCATCGAGCGCAATCCCGAGATCCTCCATGTACGGGTCGCCGCGCTCGCGAAGAGCTGCGGCACGAGCGTGCTCGCCGTGAACAGCGCGTACGCCGATCGCGGCGACACCGGCGTCGGGTCCGAATCGATCGTGAGCCTCAAGCGCCCGCGCATCGCGGTGCTGGTGGACTCCCCGGTCTCGCCGACCTCGTACGGCTGGCTGTGGTTCCTGCTCGAGCGCCGGCTCGGCGTGCGCTTCACCGCGGTGCGCGTCGGCGCGCTCGGCCGCGTCGAGCTGGATCGATACAACGTCGTGATCATCCCGGACGGCAGCGGCGGCGCTCTGGCGGGCGCGCTCGGCGAGGGCGGCGTCTCGAAGCTCAAGAACTGGATCGGACGCGGCGGCACACTGCTCTGCCTGGACGACGCCGCGGAGTTCCCAACGCTCAAGAGCGTCGGGCTCTCGAGCGCCTGGCCGGTCGGCGTTCGCAAGAAAGAGGCGAAGGACGACGAAGATGAGAAGGACGCGAAGGCCGACAGTGCATCGCGCGTGAACGATGTGCGGCCGCAGTACCTGCCGGGCACCATCTTCTGGGCGAGCCTCGATCCGCGCCACTTCCTGTGCTACGGCTTCGATCGCCCGCGCATCCCGGTGCTGCTCCAGGGACAGCTGCTGCTCAAGCCCTCGAAGGACGGCGCGAACCCCATGATGTTCGACCGCGCGCCATTGAAGCTCACGGGCTGGAGCTGGCCCGAGACCGACCGGCGCATGAGGGGCACCGCCTACGCGGTGGACGAGCCCACCGGCCGCGGCCACGTCATCATGATCGAGGGTCCGGCGGACTTCCGCCTGTTCTGGCGCAACACCGAGCGGCTGATCCTGAACGCGATCACCTACGCGCCCGCGATCCAGTGAGGCCGCGGTGCGCGAGACGCTCGGCAAGCTCGGTGCGCGGCCGCTCGAGCGGCTGATCGCGATCGGGCTCGGCGCCGCGCGCGAGGACGTGCGGGTGGGGCCCGGCATCGGGCGCGACTGCGCGATCGTGCGGATCGGCGCGGGCCGCGTGATGGCGATCACCACCGATCCGCTGTCGGTGATCCCCGCGCTGGGCTTCGAAGCCTCCGCCCGGCTCTCGTGCCACCTGCTCGCCTCGGATCTCTGGACCAGCGGCATCGCGCCGACCCACGCCACGGTCGACCTCAACCTGCCGCCGCAGATGGGCGATGACGATCTCGATCGCTACTGGAGCGCGATGAGCGCCACGTGGGAATCGCTCGGCGTGGCGGTGGTCGCCGGGCACACCGGCCGCTACCCGGGCTGCGACTACTCGATCGTCGGCGCAGCCACGCTGATCGGGCTCGGCGACGAGGACCGCGCGCTCACCCCCGCGATGGCGCGGCCCGGCGATCGCGTGATCGTCACGAAGGGCTGCGCGATCGAGGCCGCGGCGATCGCCGCGCATCTGTTTCCGCTCCGGCTCGCCGCGCGCCTCGATGAGGACGGCTTGCGCCGCGCGCGCGCGCTGATCGATTCGGTGAGCGTCGTCGAAGACTGCCGCGCGGTGCTCCGCGCCGGCGCGGGCGATCGCGGGGTCACGGCGCTCCACGATGCGACCGAGGGCGGCGTGCTCGGCGGGCTGATCGAGCTGGCGCGCGCGTGCGGCCACGATCTGCGAATCGAGCGCGCGAAGATCCCGCTCGCGCCCGAGTGCCGCGCGGCATGCGAGGCGTTCGAGATCGATCCCTACTGGGCGCTCGCGGAGGGCGCGCTGATCGCGGCCGTGCGGCAGCCGAGCGCGAGCGGCGTGATGGCCGCGCTCGACGGCGCCGGCATCGCGGCGGCCGAGGTGGGCGAGGTGGTGGCGGGGGCGGGCGCGCTATTGCTGACCGAGCGAGACGGCGAGGTGCGCACCTTTACCGAGCCGGAGCCCGATCCTTACTGGGACGCGTATGCCCGCGCTGTGCGCGAGGGGTGGAGCTAGGCTCAGGCGCGCGACTCGTTCGCGAGCCGGGGTCGCCGCCCCAACAAAGCAGACGGCGGGGCCAATTGCGCCCCGCCGCCCTGGACTCCCGGGGCCGCACCGGGAGGACCAACCTAGAACTTGATCGCGAGCCCCGCGGTCATCGACCAGAAGCTCGGGTCGAGCTTGTTGGTCGGCAGCAGCGTCTGCTGTTCCTTCATGAACACCGAGCGCCCCTGGACGTCGAGCGCCATCATCGGCGCGAGCGGCATGTTGAAGCCGCCGCCGAGATGCGTGCCGAACTGGGTGGTGGTCGCGTTGGCGAGACCGAGGCTGCTCCGGTATTCGTAGCGCGCGTTGTACCAGCCCACGCCGCCGCCCGCGTAGAAGAACGGGGCCGGCTGCAGCCAGAGCGAGGTGGTGAACGGGCGCATCTTTACCGTGAGGTCGCCGTTGCTGTAGGACTCGTTGCGCCAGGCAACGCCGAGCTCGGTCTTGAGGAACGGCGCGAGCGGGGCGCGAACGGCGAGACCGCCGAACGTCTTGGCATCGGAGGCGCCGTTGTCGTTGGCGCGCGCGACGCCGATCGAGGGCACGATCTCGGTGGCGCGGGCGGCCTCGACGCCCAGCAGCACCATGATGATGAAGATGACGAGGCCGATCAGGGCGCGGTCCAGCAGGCCCATGACCCTGCGGGGTTGCGTGTGCATCTTGAGCCTCCGTACTCGAACGCCGGGAGCGATTGAAACGTCGACACCTGTTCCTATCAAGGTCCGTGCCCGGCGCTTTCGGTCCTGCCGCCAATCACTTGGACGAATCGCCCGGCGTCCTGCAAGTGGCGGAATCGCCTCGATTGTGGCGGGTTCCGCGGACACGAAGGGCCGCGGGCAGGTAGACGGGGGAGCACCACCCATGCCGCGCGGCCGCTGCGCCGCGTGCAATCCATGCGGGCGCGGCGTGCAAATCGCGCGGGGCGAGGTGCGCGCGGGACCCGCGGCGCGCTCGGTTGCGCGTCCCGGGCGGCCGAATTAGGGTTCGCCAGCACCCGTTCGCGAACCCCACCACGATCAGGCCCCCGCCACCCGGGAGAGAGAGACCATGCCGAAGCCGAAACAGAAGCCGGGCAGCGCGAAGCTGATCAGGCTGCTCAACGAAGCGCTGGGATGGGAGCTGCGCGCGCAGGCGATGTACGCCCACTACGCGGCATACGTGAAGGGCCTCGAATCGCTCACGCTCGCCGGGCATTTCGAGGAGGAAGTCACCGAGTCGATGGGCCACGCGAAGAAGGTGCGCGACATCATCGCGGCGCTCGGCGGCGAATCCGTCACGACGCGCGATCCGGCGCCGATCATCCACACCGAGGACACGCACCTGATGCTCGAGGAGGCGCTCAAGACCGAGGCCGCGGCGGCGGGGGCGTACCGCAAGATCGTGCCGCTGGTGAAGGACCACCCGGTCTTCTACCACTCGATCTATCACATCTTCAAGGACGAGACCGGAGCGGTGATCGAGTTCGAGACGCTGCTCGGCCGCTGAACGTAGAGCGGCGCTCGGCCGCGACTGGAGATCGATGGAGCCTCGAACGCTCGGCCGCTATCAGGCGCTCGTCCCGCTCGCCCAGGGCGGGATGGGCGCCGTCTTCCGCGCGCACGACCCCCAGCTCCAGCGCGACGTCGCGATCAAGCTGCTGCCCCCGGAGACGATCGCCGACGAGACCGCGCGCGCGCGCATGCTGCGCGAGGCGCGTGCCGCCTCCGCGCTGAGCCATCCGCACATCTGCACCATCTTCGAGGCGGGCGAGGCCGACGGGCGCATCTTCATCGCGATGGAGCTGGTCGATGGCAAGTCGCTCGCCCAATCGATCCCCGCGGGCGGCATGCCGATCGAAACCGTGCTGCGGCTCGGCGCGCAGATCGCGGACGCTTTCGCGCACGCCCACGAACGCGGCGTGGTGCATCGAGATCTCAAGAGCGCGAACGTGATGATCACGCGCGAGGGCCGGGCCAAGGTGCTCGACTTCGGGCTCGCGCGTCGCGTCGCGGAGGGCGACGGCGCGCCGCGGGCCGACACCACGCTCACCGAGACCGGCGCGGTGGTCGGCACCCCGCATTACCTCCCGCCCGAGGTGCTGCGCGGCGAGCGCGGCGATGCGCTCGGCGACATCTGGGCGCTCGGCGTGCTGCTGCACGAGATGATCTCGGGCGCGCTGCCCTTCGCGGGACGCACCGGGTTCGAGCTGAGCGCCGCGATCCTCAACGCCCCGCCCGCGCCGCTGCCGGATCGCGTGCCGCCCGGGCTGCGCTCGATCGTCCAGCGCTGCCTCGCGAAGGATCCATCGCAACGATTCCGCGGCGCGGGCGAGGTGCGCGCCGCGCTCGAGGCGCTGCAGAGCGACGCGACCGGAGTGGCGGCGGCGGGACGTTCGCGTTCACGGCGCGGGCTCTTGATCGCGGTCACCGCGATCGCCGCGTTCAGCGCCGCGGTCGCGGCGACGTGGATCATCACCCACCGCCCCGAGCCGGCGCGCGAGATTTCGCAGCGCCAGCTCACGACCAACCCCGCGGACAATCCGGTGTACGGAGGACTCATCTCGCCCGACGGCCGCTACCTCGCGTACGTGGATAGCGGGGGCGTCCACATTCGCACCATCGAGACCGGGGAGTTGCGCGACGTCGCGCTGCCGGCCGGATTCAATATCGGTGGCCAGATCTCGGCTGGAAGCTGGTTCCCGGATGGCAATCACCTGCTCGCGAGCCTCTCGGACGCGAAGGGCTCGCCGGCGATGTGGTCGCTTCCGCTGATGGGCGGCGTGCCTCGCAATCTCGGCGTGGGCGGCTTGGGGCTGGTCTCACCCGACGGCGCACGCATCGCGTTCGTGCGCAACGGCGCGGCCGGCTCCGAGATCTGGTGCATGGACGCCGACGGCCAGGGCGCGCGGCGGATCGTCGCGAGCGATTCGAGCGGCATCCTGCTGGGTGTGATCGCGTGGTCGCCGCGCGCGCCGCGGCTCCTCTACTCGAGAGTGATGCTCGATTCGATCGGGTCGCGGCGCATCCGGCTCGAGAGCTGCGATCTGGAAGGCAGGCGGCGGATCGTGTTCGTCGAGTCCGCGGAATTCGCGCTCCACCCCGTCCTGAGCGGCACATGGCTCCCCGATGGACGGTTCGTGTTCCCGATCGGCGAGCCACCCCCCGCGCGCAGCGACATGAATTTGTGGACGCTTAGGGTCGATCCGCGAACCGGCATCGCCTCGGGCCGGCCCCACCGGCTCACGAGCTGGCCGCACATCTCGATCCCAATCCTCACGGGTGCCTCCGTGGACGGCATGCGGATGGCCGTGAACCTGGTCGAGTACGAGAGCGACGTGTACATCGGGAGCCTCGGTCGCGGCGATCGGTCGCTCTCCGACGTGCGGCGCCTCACCCTCGATGAGCGCACCGATGTTTCGCCGTCGTGGATGCCAGACGGCCGCACCGTGCTCTTCACGTCCGATCGCCGCGGGGAGATGGATGTCTTCAAACAGGCGATCGACGCGACCGCGGCAGAGCCGCTCGTCACGAGCCCGAAGACGCGAACCACCGCGCGCGCGAGCCCCGACGGGGCGTGGATCCTCTATCGGGAGTTCGAGGCGGCGGCCGACACCGGCAGCGCGCGCCTCATGCGCATTCCCGCGGCGGGTGGTGTTCCGGCCCAGGTGCTGACGAGCCGTGCGTTGGCCGGGTTCGCGTGCGCGCGCTGGCCAGCGACGGCGTGCGTGCTGTGCGAGAACGAGGGCACCCGATCCAGGTACTCGGCATTCGACCCGCTGGCCGGCCGCGGCCGCGTGCTGGCGCGCATCGAATCCGGCACGGCCCCCAACTGGGCGCTGTCGCCAGACGGCAAGTCGGTCGCGATCGTGGACCAACTGGACTCGATCCCGCGCCTCCGCGTCGCGTCGCTCGAGGGCGGCCCGGTGCGCGAGGTGCGGCTCTCCCTTAGTTTCGCACCGGGGTACGTGACGTGGTCGGCTCGCGGCGACGGCTGGTTCGTGACCGGCCCGTCCGACCATGGTTTCATGCTGGTGCGCGTCGGCGCGCACGGGGAATGCACGCCGCTTCAGCCGCCCGCGTTCTGGCTCTACGGATGCGAGGCATCGCCCGACGGCCGGCATCTCGCCTTCACGCGCAACCTCGTTTCGACGAACATCTGGCTGCTCGAAGGGTTCTGATCACCCGTGCGATGAATGCGCGCCGCGCGCCACGTGGTCGCGCCGCGTGACGGCGCCGCGTAGCCGCCGCGCTACTTCTTCTCGCCCCCCGTCTTCAC
Source organism: Candidatus Eiseniibacteriota bacterium (assembly GCA_041483195.1). Classification (GTDB taxonomy): domain Bacteria; phylum Eisenbacteria; class RBG-16-71-46; order RBG-16-71-46; family RBG-16-71-46; genus WS-2. Next base: position 23,320 of record JBGPFC010000032.1, on the reverse strand, counting down.
CGCCGGCGCGTGCGCCGCGAGGATCTCGCTGAGCACGTCGGGCGCCGCTGCGTCCCGCACCAGCCGCGGGTAGCGCGCCCCGCCGCTGTAATCGAGCCGGCACGCGCGGTAGAACTCGTTGTTGTCCACCAGCAGCTCGAGCGGGGCGCCGGTCTTCGTGGCGCGCACCGCGTCGAGCAGCACCTCCTTCGACCAGTGCCGTCCGTTCACCGCGACCAGCTTCTCGCCGGGCACGACGCCGGCCTTCGCGGCGGGGCTCCCCGGCAGCACGTCGGTGATCACCGCGTCCTCGTTCTGCACGACGATCCCGATCGAGAACTCGAGATCCGTGGTCTTGTTCGCGGCGCCGATCGCCTTCATGAACGCCGAGATGCTGTCGGTGTAGGCCACCTTCCAGCCGCCGCCCTCGATCCCGCCGAACGGCGCGCGCGGGCTCAGCGATTCGAGGTGCGTCCTGAAGAACGCGCGCCAGTCGTAGGGCGCGACGCCGTTCATCGTGCGCACCACGTCCTCGAACGTGTAGGGCGCCACCTTCGGCGCGCCGCTGGGCAGGCCATGGAACGCCTTGCAGAAGTCGTCGAGCGATCGCGTGCCGTGCGAGAGCTGGCGAATCTGCACGTCGGCCTCGAGCCACATGAGCAGGCCCTCGTTGTAGAAGTCGGTGCCGCGCCGGTACGACTGCCAGAGCGGCGAGGCCTCGTACAGCCGCTGCGCCTCGATCGCGGTGTCCTCGAGCGGCCGCCAGGTGCGGCCCGGGCGGTTGTCGAGTGTCGCGGCCACCGACGCGAGGTTGTCTTCCGACTGCTGCGCCGTGCGAACGCCGCTGCGCGCCCCCAGCACGAAGCCCAGATACTGCGTCAGCCCTTCGTACACCCAGAGCAGCTCGCCCTTCATCGGCTCGTGATAGTCCGGGGTCGCGAGCCCGGTGGGGCGGCGGTACTTCCCGTTCCACGAGTGCACCAGCTCGTGCGGAAGCAGGTTCGAGGCCCCGATCCGGAGATCGTTGTCGAGCCACATGCGCTCCACCGCGCGGTCGTCGCTCGACTCGTGATGCTCGAGGCCGAAGTGCGCGACGTGATCGCTGAGCGAGAGCAGGAAGTGGTAATCGCGGTAGTGCCGCGCGCCGAACAGCGCGAACGATTCGACCATCAGGTGTTTGTAGCACGCGACCTGCGAGTCAGGCATCGCGAGCCCCTCGCGGCTGTCGCACGCCATGTCGATGTACTCGTGCTGCGCCGGGTCCGCCGCCAGGTCTACGCGGCGGAAGTAGACGCCAGCGATCACCGGCGAATCCACCAGCGTGGTGAGCGAGGCCGGCGCGAACCGGATCGCGCCGCCGCCCTCGCCATCGACAGGAAGCGCGGTGCCGTACTTCCATCCGGTGGGAAGCGTGAGGCTCGCGGCGAACGTCAGCGCGTCCGAGGTCGAGCCGGCCGGATAGAGCAGCACCTGGTTCCACGAGAGCAGCACCAGCTGCTGCGTGCACGAGGCCGCCGCCGAGAAACCAACCGGCGCCGCCGCCGCCATGAAGTCGAAGCGCACGTCGAGCGCCTTGACGCCCGCCGGAACCTCGAGGTGAAACGCGTACATGTCCACGTCGTCGCGCCGCCACGCGATGGGTTTGCCCGCGCCGCTGAGGTGGAGCCCGGCCATGTCGGTGAGCGGGCCGGTGGGTCCGTGCTCGCCCGGGATCCACTCCGGGTAGTAGAGCGTGAGCGCCCCGGCATCCACCGGGATGCTCTCGCGCACGTGAAGCAGCTTCTGAGGCGCCTCGGTCGCGTCCACCGCGAGGGTGATCGTCCCCGGCGCGGCGGCGGGATACGCGGCGCGGGCGGTGAGCGCGACGAGCGAGATCAGGATGGCGAGCGTGAGCGGCGAGCTTGAACGGCGCGACGAGCGGAACATGGGGGAGCCCTCGTGTCGGCGTTGAGGCAATCGTGGCGCGAAGCCGCGGGAGGATAACACGGGCGGCGCGCGACGCGGTGAACCGCGGAGGCCGCGGCCCGCGAGGCTGCGGGTCGCCGCGTTGTCACCGCCCGCCGGGGCTGGCGTATGCTCCGGCATTCCGTGAATCGCGACGCGACCGAAAGGAGCACCGCATGATCACGCAGCGTACGAATCGTCTTCTCGCGGCCGCGATGCTCGCGATCGCGACCATCGCAATGGCGGGCGCCGCGGGCCCGCTCGCCGCCGCGCCGCTCACCCGCCCCGCCGACGTGACGGCGGGCAGCGCGTTCTGGCAGCGATGGGGCGACGGGCGAGCGGAGCTGGCCGGGTACGACCTCACCTTCCCGCGCTACGGGTCGTTGCGCGCCGGCATGGCGGTCACCATCTTCGTGACCGAGACCTTCTCGAACACGCTGCGCGTCAAGTCGGATCCGGGGCAGCACCCGAAGACCGACGAGTACCCGGTGATGAAGCTCAACTTGGTGCAGGATTTTCCCACCGGGATCTACGACTACAACCTGATGACGTCGGTCTTCACAGCGCTCACGCCTGTGAACGGGCGATCGTCCGGCGCCCCCACCAAGGTGTCGTTCTCGTCGCAGGAATGGTGCGGGAACGTCTACAGCCAGGCGCTGTTCGACGCGAAGGCGGTGCGCGTCGACCTGCACAGCTACTTCGACGGCGAGGCGGACCGGCACGAGTCCATGCCGGCGCCGCCGGATGGCGGATCGGAAGACGCGCTGCTGCTCTGGGCGCGCGGCTTCGCCTCCCCGGTGCTCGCGCCGGGCGAGGCGCGCGAGGTGCAGCTGCTGCGATCGCTCGAGTGGTCGCGCCTGCTCCATCGGCCGCTCGGCTGGGAGAAGGCGACGCTGAAGCGCGAGGCGCAGCCGAAGAAGATCACGGTGCCCGCCGGGACGTTCGACACCGACGTGCTGACCGCCGCGCTCGCGGGCGGGCGCACCTGGACCTTCTACGTCGAGCGCGAGGAGCCGCACCGCGTCATCCAGTGGGAATCGAGCGATGGCGAGAAGGCGAAGCTGCTCGCGAGCGACCGGCTCGAGTACTGGAAGCTGCACGATCCGGGCATGCAGTCCGCGCTCGCGAAGCTGGGGCTCAAGCCGCGCGCGGCGCGGATGCCGTAGCGGGCGGATTCGCGGGCCGGCGCGCGGGCGGGGTGCGCGCCGCTATGCCGCCCGCTCCTCCGGCGGCTTCACCTTGCTGAACGCGCGGTAGAGCAGGACGTCGTAGCCGATCTTGAGCGCCGAGCCCACCACCAGCGGCGCGGACATGGCGAGCCCCTGCATGAAAAGCCCCGCGAACGCGGGGCCCACCGCCCATCCCGCCATGCGCACCAGGCTGGTCACGCCGGACGCGACGGTGCGCTCCTCGGGTCTCACCACCGCCATCACGTACGACTGCCGCGTGGGCACGTCCATCTCGACCAGCCCCTCGCGCATGAGAAACAGGATCGCGGCCACCGCGAAGTTGGGCGCGATCGCGACCGATGCGAGCAGCACGCTCGATGGGACGTGCGTGAACACCATGGTGTTCACGAGCCCGATACGCTTCGCGAGCCAGGCCGCGCCCAGGTGCGAGAACGCGTTGAGCACGCGCGCCGCGAAAAACAGCGGGCCGAGCACGGCTTCGTCGACGCCGAAGCGCTTGAAGAAGAAGAACGAGACCAGCGATGCGGTGAGGAATCCGCCGCCCAGCGCGTCGATGGTGAAGAGCGACGAGATCTTCCACAGCATGCGCCGGGTCTCTGGCGAGACCACGACGCGCTTCGCCTCGACGGTGGCCTCGACCGTGCGCGAGAGCCGCGGGTAGAGCGCGGCCGCGACCAGCGTGAGGAGCGCGGCGAACAGCATCGCGATCCGCAGCGCGTGCAGCTCGTCCATGCCGAACCCGGCGCGCAGCACCGCCGGCGCCGCCGCCAGCAGGCTCCCGAGCGCGTGGCCGGAGTCCTGGAGGACGTTGTACCAGGCGAAGGCGCGGGTGCGGTCGCGATCGTCGACGGTGGCGGGCAGGATCGCCTGCTCGACGACCAGCGCCGCGCCGCGGTCGCGACCCATGCCGTTCAGCATGCCGATGAAGGCCGCGACCGCGATCACCGCCGCGCTCGATCCGAGCGCGACGACCGTGCCCCCCGCCGCGCCGCAGATCGTGAGCAGGACCAGGAAGCGGCGCCGCCCGAAGTGATCAGCGCCGACCGTCGCGAGGAACGATGCGACCGCCGCGCCCGCGAGCCCGCCGCCGATCACGAGCCCGCTGGTCGCCGGCGAGAATCCGAGCCGCGCGAGGTAGAGCCCCGCGATCACTCCCACCATGCCGGTGGCGAGCGCGCGCATGAAAGCGGTGGCGTAGAGCAGGCGGCGGTCGGTCATCGGGGCGGGAGTCGTGCGCCTTGGCGCCGAGGAGGCGCGGTGCGCTACGGCGCGAGCACGCTCTCGGGCGGCACGCGCAGCGCGCGCGCGACCGGATGGATGTTCTGCTCCGGGTCGGCCCACTTCGAGCGCGTGTAGAAGAAGTTCACGCGCTCGCGTGGGCTGTTCGCGAACGAGCTGTCGGCGGAGAGCCGCGCGATGAACTCGCGCGCGAGCGCGGGATCGTCCTGCATCATCTTCTCGGCGATCGGCGCCATCACGTAGTCCTCCGCGTACTCCTTGGCCTGGAACACGGTGTCGAACGCGTTCCAGTACATGAGCCCGTCCGGCGCCTGCGCCTCGAACAGGTTCACGGCCACCAGCCCCGAGCGCTGATCGCACGGAACCCAGAGATCGCCCGGCTGCCAGGTGCGGGCGCGGCGCTCGAGCGCGACCTCGCGCGCGAGCGTGGGGCGGTGACCCTCGAACAGCGCGGTGTCCTTCCACGCCACGATGCGTTGTACCTCGACCGTGTCGGTCCACGCCCTGGCGAAGCGCCGATAGCGCACGCCGTGCAGGTCGAGATGGTCGCGGCACACGCTCCACGCCCGCGGGACCAGGTAGCCCGCCGGCTCGCGCACGGTGAGCGTCGCCTCGGTCTCGCGGAACAACGGAACGGTGACGTCCCACGGCTCGGCGGTGTAGCGCGGAACCGAGGTGCCGGTGACGCCGCTCGAGTCGCGTTGCGTGACCACGCCCTTGAATTCGAACGGCACGCTGCGGTCGGTGGTGCGGGTGGCGAGCACCACTTCGCGCCGCGCGGGGGTGGCGTCGCGCGCGCGCGCGATCACCTCGGCTTCGGCGGAGGCGACCGCGCCGGTCAGCGCGGCCGGATGCGCGTTGATCTCCTCGAGCAGCGCCACCATCAGGTCGTAGGTCGCGCGCACCCGCGACTCGTAGGGCTTCAGCATGTGGGTCTCGACGAGGATCCCGGGCCGGCATTGCCGCGCCGCGTAGCCGTCGGAGAAGCGCGGGCCGGAATTGCCGAAATCGATGCCGCTCTGCGGATCGTTGCCCTTGCGGAACGTGAGATAGGGCGATGGCAGGTGGCCCATCGCCACGAGCCGCGGCACGACGCGGCCCTCGAACGCCTCGGAGAGCCAGCGATCCAGCGCGGCGGGCACGCCGGCGCCGTGATTGAACCCGTAGCCGATGTCGTGGCGGAAGTCCGCGCCGTCGGTGGTGTGGTTGTCGAGCAGCAGGTGCGGCCACCAGCGGGTGAAGACCTGCGACAGCATCGCGCGCATCTCGGGCGCCTCGGCCTTCATGAAGTCGCGGTTGAGATTGAGCCCGATCGGCGTCGAGCGCCAGCCCATCTCCTCGGGGCCGTTCTGGTTGATGCGGTTGTAGCGGCTGTGGCGCTCGTGCGCGTCCACCGAGAAGATCGGCAGCACGAGCAGGATGCAGTGATCGAGCAGCGCGGAACGCGTGCGCAGCACCGCGATGTCGCGAATCAGCGCGAGCGTTGCGTCCTTGCCCTCGATCTCGCCGGAGTGAATGCCGTTCTGGATGAGCAAGATCGGCTTGCCAGTCGCGATCGCGGCCTCCGGGGTGAAGGCCATGTCCTTCGAGACGATCACGAGCGGCAACTCGCGGCCCTGGCCGCTCGTGCCGTAGCTCATCACGCGGATCCAGCGCGTCCCGGCCTCGAGCTGGCGGCAGTAGCGCACGGTCTCGTCGAACTCCGGGGTCTGGCGATAATTGGTGCGCTCCGCGCGCGTCTGCCAGTAGACGGGGATCGCCGCGGGCGCAGGCGCCGGCGCCGGAGGCGCGCGAAGCGAGTCGGGGGCGGGAGCCTGAAGTGGCGCGGTCGCGGGCACCGGCCGCGGGGGGGCGGGCGCGGGACGCGCGCGACCCACGGCGTGCGTGACATGCGCGGCGGCCAGCGTGACCGACAGCAGGGCGACGGCGAGCATGCGCGCGAAGATAGCACAGCGGCGGGCGACGACCGGCGGTCGGGACGCGGTGGGGCGCGCGTGCCGCGCGCTTCGCGAGCCCGCGCCGCGCGGCTAGTCGAGCTGGACGCTGATGTCGCCGATCCCCAGCTCGACGCTCACGCGCGAATGGCCCGGGCCGTCGCTCCAGCGCACCGTCTTGCTCAGGAAGCCCGACACCTCCTCGCGGTGGCCGTGACGGTCCACGCTCGCGTCCCCGATTCCGACGTTGAGGTGCATGGAGTGCACGTCGCGCTCGTGCATGGAAAGTTCCACGTCGCCCACGCCGAGCGCGATCACCACGTCGCCCTCGACGCCATCCACCGTGACGTCGCCCGCGCCGGCGTCGAGATCCACCGCGAGCGCACGCGGCACCTCGACCCGCAATTCCACCTTGAGCCCGTGGTTGTTGAGCTTCGGAATGCCCTCGACCTTGAGCAGGCGCGTTCCGCCGTTCTGGTCCGAGAGCATGCGAATCTTCCTCGAGCGCTCGATGCACGACCGCCCGCCGTACTCGCAGCGCACGGTGAGGATCGCGCGGATGGTGGGCTGGTCGGTCGCGACCACCACCAGCTGGCCGGTCGGGAACTCGACGCGAACGCGGTGGGCGCTCCCGGCGGGCCAGCTTGCTTCCATCGAGCCGAGGTTGGTGGCGGCCGCGGGGCTGGCGGCGCCGAGCGTGAGCAGGACCATGAGGGCAAGGGGCTTCATGGGGGGCCTCGCTGTTCGGATGTGCAGCGCGCATGGCGCGCCGGTGGACCTGTGGATGCCCGCCTCTACGGACGCGGTGGCGGACGGGTTGCGGGCCCCCGGATTCGCCAGATGAATGCCGACGAGTCCATCGCCGCCGCGCCACATGTCGCAGCGGTTCCTGCGGACCGAAGCCCGCGCTAGACCGCGGCCACCGCCTGCGCCGGCTTCGATATTGCGCCGCGCCGCTTTGCACCGGTCGAGTGCCGCACCAGGTCGACCATCAGCGCCTTCTGCAGGTGGAGCCGGTTCTCGGCCTGTTCGAGCACCACGCTCTGCGGTCCGTCGATCACGGCGTCCGTCACCTCTTCGCCGCGATGAGCGGGGAGGCAGTGCATGAAGAGCGCGTCGGGCCGGGCGAGGCTCATGAGGTCCTCGTTCACCTGGTAGCCCGCGAACGCGATGCGCCGCCACGCGGCCTGTGCCTCCTGCCCCATGCTGGTCCAGGTGTCGGTGTAGATCACGTCGGCGCCGCGCACCGCCTCGGTGGGCTCGCGAAAGCGCTGCACGCCGCCGCGCGCGCGGGACTCGGCCTCGAGGTAGAGCCCGGCGTCGGGCTCGAACCCGTCGGGCACCGCGATCCGCAGCGAGAAGTTGAAGATGGTCGAGGCCTCGAGCCACGAGTGGAGCACGTTGTTGCCGTCGCCCACCCACGCGATCTTGAGCGAGTCGAGGTCGCGCCCCTCGCGCCGCAGCGTGTAGAGGTCGGCGAGGATCTGGCAGGGATGCGAGAAGTCGGTGAGCGCGTTGATCACGGGCACCGTCGCGTGCGCCGCGAGCCGGCGCACGGTGGCGTGCGCGAAGGTGCGGATCACGATGAGATCGCACATCCCGGAGAGCACGCCCGCCACGTCCTTCAGGCTCTCGCGTCCGTCCTCTGCGACCTCGGTGCGCGTGAGGTCCACGGCGTCGCCGCCCAGATCGTGCATGCCCACCGTGAACGACACGCGGGTGCGCAGCGACGGCTTGTGGAACACCAGCGCCGCGGTGCGGCCCGCGAGCGGGCGCGGCGCCCGGGGCGTGCCGCGCAGGGCGCGCAGGCGGTCGGCATCCTCGAAGAGATCGATCACGCGCTCGCGCTCGAGGCCGAGCAGGTCCACGAGGTGGGACGGGGCGTCACTCATTCCGAATGGGTCCTCCTTCAGGACACGATGGGCAGCAGCGTCTCGCCGAGCGCGCGCTGCGGGATGGGAAGGCTGAACGAACGGCCGGCCTGCGCAGCGGCTTCGGACGCGCCGGGCACCAGATCGATGACCACCGCGATTTCGTCGCACGCGTGACGCTTCGGGCAGCGCACGCAGTCGGTCCACACCTTGCGCGGCAGCGATTCGCGCGCCTGAGCTGCGAAGCCGCAGCGCTCGAAGAACTCGACCTCGCGCGTGAGCGCGATGACGCGCGGCAACTCGAGCGCGCGCGCGTCGGCGAGCACGCGCTCGACGAGCGCGGCGCCGAGCCCGCGGCCATGCTGATCGCCGCGCACGGCGAGCGAGCGCACCTCGCCGAGATCGCTCCACAGCAGGCGCAGCGCGGCGCACGCGACGACCTGATCGCCGCTCAACGCGACGTGGAACTCGCGCGTGCACTGGTAGAGCTCGCTCACGGGCCTCGGAAGGAGCACGCCCTCGGCGACGTAGCCGGCCATGATGCCGGCGATGCCGGGGACGTCTTCCAGTCTGGCGCGTCTCAGGACGATGCCGTCGTTGCGTTGCTCAACATCCTGCCCCGCGTCCGGCACGGCGGGAGCACTCCGCGCCGCCCGCTCGCCTCCGCCATCCTGGCTCCGGCTCGCTCCTCTCGACGCGCTTCGACTCCAGTCTCCGCGCGTCTCGAGAGCGTCGCTCCGTGCTCCCGCCGTGCCGGGCGCTGCGCCGACAGTGTCGGTTTCCTCTGGGTTGCCATCGCCCGTGCCCAGTCGACTTTCGGCTCTTCGGAGTTGTTGCTCGACGTTGGCGGGGCCGGCGCCGGGGCTGTGGGCGCGGCGTGCCAGGGCGGACTCGACGCTCAGGGCGGCGAGACGGGCGTCGGTGAAGTGGGGCGAGAGGGAAAGACGCACGTCGAGCGGCAGATCGGCGGGGTCAACATTCTGCTTCTCGGCTGCGGCCCACAGGCGGCCGACGGCGGCGTGGGCTTCGCGGAACGGGACGTTCTCGGACACGAGCGCGTCGGCCAGCTCGACGGCGAGCAGGTCGGGGGTGAGGCTCTCGCTCATGCGATCGGGACGCGGCTCGAGGGCGAAGATCGCGAGCGGCAGCGCGGCGAGCAGGGTCTCGAGCGTGTCGGCGGTGTCGAACACCGCCTCCTTGTCCTCCTGCAAGTCCTTCTGATAGCCGGAGGGCAGGCCCTTCAGCACCACGGCGAGACGCTGCGCGTTCCCGAGCAGGCGACCGCACTTGCCGCGCGCGAGCTCGAACAGATCGGGGTTGCGCTTCTGCGGCAGCAGGCTCGATCCGGTCGAGAACCCGTCGGGCGGCGCGAACCAGCCGAATCCCGGCGAACACCACAGCACGAGATCCTCGGCGAGCCGCGAGAGGTGCACGCCGAGCAGCGCCGCGGCATTCAGGTAGTCGACCGCGAAGTCGCGGTCGCCCACCGCGTCGAGGCTGTTCGCCGCGAGCCGGCTGAAACCGAGCCGAGCTGCGAGCGCGAGGCGGTCGTACTGGAGCGGCGTGCCCGCGATCGCGGCGGCGCCGAGCGGCAGGCGGTCGGCGGATTCGCGCGCAGCGAGGAAGCGCTCCTCGTCGCGCTCCAGCGCCTCGACGTGCGCGAGCCACCAGTGCGCGAGCAGCACCGGCTGCGCGGGCTGAAGATGCGTGTAGGCCGCGACCGGCTGGCTGCCGGCCTCGCGCGCCTGCGCGAGCAGCGCGCGTTCGAGCGCGCGCACGTCCTCGACCGCCTGCTCGCACTGCCGCATGACGCGCATGCGCATCAGGGTCGTGACCTGGTCGTTGCGGCTGCGGCCGGTGTGGAGCCGGCGCGCGGGATCGCCGCAGCGTTCGGTGAGCGCGGATTCGATCGCGGAGTGCACGTCCTCGCCGGAGAGCGAAGCGACGCCCGCCTCGAGATCGTCGCCGAGCGAAGCGCACGCCGCGCTCAACGCACGCGCTTCCTCCCCGCTCATCACGCCGCACTCGACCAGCGACGCCGCGTACGCGCGCGTGAGCGCCAGCTCTTCGGGCCAGAGCCGCGAATCCACCGGCAGCGAATCGTTGAGCGTGCGCGCGAGCGGATGAAGCCCGCCCTCGAGCCGTCCGCTCCACACGTCGCGGGTGCGCGCGTCAGCCGACACGGTCGTCCTCTCCCACCGCGACCGGCGTCGCGTCCGGCGTATCGTTCCCGGCGCCGCGGCGCGCCGCGGTCGCGAGCGGCAGGCCGAACAGACGGATGAAGCCTTCCGCGTGATGCGCGTCGTAGCCCGTCATGTCGAACGACGCGAGCGCGGGACGATAGAGCGATTGCGGGCTGGAGCGCGCGACCGCCTGCGCGCGGCCGTGATGCAGCTCGACCGACACCTCGCCGGTCGCGCATTCGAGCGCGGCGTCCACGAACGCCTGGAGCGCGCGGCGCAGCGGCGAGAACCACTGGCCGTTGTAGATGAGGTCGGCCATCCGCGGCCCGAGCTCGGCGCGCGTGCGCAGCAGGTCGTGCGGCAGCACCAGCCGGCACAGGTCTTCGAGCGCCTCGTGGAGCACGGTGCCGGCCGGCGTCTCGTACACGCCGCGCGACTTCATGCCCACCAGCCGGCTCTCGACCATGTCGATCCGGCCCACGCCGTGCCGGCCCGCGATGGTGTTCAGCTCGCTGACCAGCTCGACCGGGCCGAGCGCGCGGCCGTTCAGCCGCCGCGGCACGCCGCTCGCGAAGCCGATCGTCACCGTCTCGGGCCGCGCGGGTTGCCGGTCGGCGTTCGCGGTCAACTTGTAGAGACCGTCGGGCGCGGGCGCCGTCGGATCCTCGAGCGGTCCGCCCTCGTGGCTCAGGTGCCACAGGTTCGCATCGCGCGAGAACAGGTCGCCCTTCTTCTGCGCGAGCGGGATGCCGTGACGCTCGGCGTAGGCCAGCGCGTCTTCGCGCGAGACGATGTCCCACTCGCGCCAGGGCGCGATGACCGCGAGCTGCGGCGCGAGCGCCACGTACGCCAGCTCGAAGCGCACCTGGTCGTTGCCCTTGCCGGTGCAGCCGTGCGCGAGCGCGTCGGCGCCCACCTGCTCCGCGCACCACACCTGGCGCGACGCGATCAGCGGCCGCGCGAGCGAGGTGCCGAGCAGGTAGCGGCCCTCGTACACCGCGCCGGCCCGCAGCGCCGGGAAGCAGAAGTCGCGAACGAAGGGCAGGCGCAGGTCCTCGACCACCACCTCGCTCGCGCCGATCGCGCGCGCCTTGGCCTCGAGCCCGTCGAGCTCGGCGCCCTGTCCGACGTCGGAGCAGTAGCACACCACCTCGCAGCGGTAGTGCTCCTTGAGCCACGGCACGATGATGCTGGTGTCGAGCCCGCCCGAGTAGGCGAGCACCGCGCGCTTCACGCTTCGCTTCATGACCGCTTTCCCTCCGAGGCTTCCAGCTCGACGAGCGCGCGCTCCAGCCGCTCGATCGCTTCCGTGATCTCCGCTTCGGTCACCGTGAGCGGCGGCAGCAGCCGCACCGCGCGCTCGCCGCCGCGCACCAGCAACAGCCCGTGCCGGCGCGCGGCCGCGACCAGCGCCGGCGCATCGAACGGCGCAGAGGCCGCGATCTGGATCGCGCGCAACAGTCCGAGCCCGCGCGTCTCTTCGAGCGAGGCGTGGCGGCCCTTGAGCGCATCGAGCGCCTCGCCCAGCGCGCGGCCGCGGCTCCGCACGCGCGCGAGGAACCCGGGCCGGTTCACGCGCGAGAGCAGGTAGAGGCCGGCGGTGGCCGCGACCGGGCTGCCGCCGAAGGTGCAGCCGTGCATGCCGGGATGCAGCGTGTCCGCGAGCGCCCGCGACATGAGCACCGCCGCGAGCGGGTAGCCGCCGCCCAGCGCCTTGCTCATCACCGTCACGTCCGCGCGCACGCCGTAGTGCTCGGCCGCGAGCAGCCGTCCGCAGCGGCCCATGCCGCACTGCACCTCGTCGAAGATCAGCGTGGTGCCGAGCGCCGAGCAGCGGGCGCGCAGCGCCGTGAGGAACTCGCGCCGCGCGGCGACGGCGCCCCCCTCGCCCTGCACCGGCTCGACGATCACCGCGCACACCTGCGGATCGAGCGCGGCGTCGAGGCCCGCGATGTCGTTGAAGTCCGCGAAGCGCACGCCTGGGATGAGCGGCGCGAACGGCTCGCGGTAGTGCGGCGTGTAGGTGGCGCTCAATGCGAAGCCGGTGCGGCCGTGGAAGCCGCCGCGGAACGCGAGGAAGTCGCGGCCCTTCATGCCGGTGGCGAGCGCGCGCGCGCGCGCGAACTTGAGCGCGGCGTCGACGCCCTCGGTGCCGCTGTTGCAGAAGAACAGGCGGTCGTATCCGGTCGCGGCCAGCAGCGCAGAGGCCAGATCGATCGCCGGCCGGTTCGCGAACAGGTTCGAGACGTGCGCGAGCTGCTTCATCTGGCGCGCGACCGCGCGCGCGAGGCCGGGGTCGGCGTGGCCGAGCGCGTTGACCGCGATCCCGCTCACGAAGTCGAGATAGCCGTGGCCGGCGGCGTCCACCACCCGCGCGCCGCGGCCCGATACGATCTCGAGCCTCGGCAACGGGTAGAGCGGCGCGAATGCGAACAGCTCGGCGAAGGCGAGGGCTTCGCCATCGGGCCTGGTCGGTGCTGGCAACAGTGCATGCTCGGTCATGGGTGTCCTGCGCCAATGGGCGCGAAGATAGTGGTGCCGCGTTCCTCGCCGGCGAGAATCGCCGCGAGCGTTCCGTTGCCGGTCCAGGCTGCGATATGAACCCGCCGCACGCCGGCCGCGAGCGCTTCGCGCGCGGCGCGCAGCTTGGGGCGCATGCCGTCCCGCACCTCGGGGTGCGCGAGCGCGGCGTCGAGCGATGCCGGGTCGAGGCGCGGCACCACCTCGCCCCCGAGCTTGAGCCCCGGTGCGTCCGAGAGCAGCACCAGCGCTCGCGCGTGGAGCGCGCCCGCCAGCGATGCCGCGAGGTCGTCGGCGTTGAGATTGAAGAGCGCGCCGCCCCGCGCGCCGATGCTGGCCATGACCGGCGTGCGCCCCGATGCGATGAGCGTCTCGAGCAGCCCGGGCTCGACCGCGACCACGGTGCCGACCGCGCCCAGCGCATCGGACTGCGGGTGCGGTGCGATCTCGGCCACGCCGCCATCGAGCGCGGCGATGCCCACTGCGTCAACGCCTTCGGCGCGGAGCGACGCGACCAGGCGCTTGTTCGCGAGGCCGGCCAGCACCGCGGTCGCGACCTCGAGCGTTGCCGCATCGGTCACGCGCAGCCCATCGTGAAATCGCGCCGCGAGGCCGAGGCGCTCGCTCCACGCGCTCACTTCGGCGCCGCCCCCGTGCACCAGCACCAGCGTGCCTCGGAGCGAGGCGATCTCGGCCGCGAGCGCCGCGGCCGCGCCCGGTGCGTCGAGCGCGCGGCCGCCGATCTTGACCACCACGAGGCCGGCGAGCTCGGAGGCCGGCGCGTGCTCGGGCACGGAGTTCGCGAGTGAGCGGCTCACCAGGGGCTCCCGTTCACCGGGAGGCCGCAGGTCTCCGGCCAGCCCAGCATGAGATTCAGGTTCTGGATCGCCTGGCCCGCCGCGCCCTTCACGAGATTGTCGATCGCGGCGGTCGCGAGCAGCGTGCGCCCGCCGTGCAACGTGGTGACCGCCACGTCGCAGCGGTTCGACCCGCGAACCGCGCGCGTCTCGGGCCACGCGCCCGGATCGAGCACGCGCACGAACGGCTCGGCTCCGTAGCGCGCGCGATACGCGGCATGCGCCTCGCCGGGCGCGATCGCGCGCGCGAGCGGGGCGTTCGCGCTCAGCAGGATGCCGCGCGCCATCGGGACCAGCTGCGGCGTGAAGCCCACCGCGACCGTCGCGCCCGCGAGCCGCGCGAAGGCGCGCTCCATCTCGGCGGCGTGCGCGTGCTCGGCGCCCGCCTTGTAGATCGCGGCGCCGCCGTCCAGCTCGGCGAACGAGTGGCGCAGCGCGGCCGCGCGCCCGGCGCCCGTGACGCCCGAGAGCGCGTGCACCATGACCGGGCCCGCGAGCCATCGCGCCTCGATCGCGGGCAGCAGCGCGAGCGCCGCGGCGGTGGGATAGCAGCCGGGGTTGGCGACGCGCGTGGCGTTCGCGAGCGAATCGCGGAACGCCTCGGGCAGGCCGTAGGCGTACGCGGCGCCGCCCCCGACGGGCGCAGTGTCGCCACGAAAGTCGGACGAGAGATCGACGATGCGCGCGATCCTGCCCGCGATCGCGGGGTGCGACTCGGCGTACGCGCGCCACGCGCCGTGCGGGAGGCACGCGACCAGCGTGTCGAACGCCTCGGCATCGAACAGCGCTTCGAGCGCATCGGGCGCGATCACGTTCGGCAATTCATCCGCGCGCGGATCGAGGCCCGGCAGCATCGCCCACGGCGCGCGCCCCGCGTGCTCGCGCGAGGCGAGCGCAGCGATCCGGAGGCCCGGGTGGCCGAGCGCGAGCCGCACGAACTCCTGGCCGGAGTAGCCCGATGCGCCGAGCACCGCGACGCGCGCGGTGCGGCCGATGACCGCGGTCCGATGCGCGATCGAGTCGGCGACCGCGACGGGCGCCGGCGCCGAATGGAGCACGGGCTCCGCCGAGGTGAGGCTCGCCGCCCCGGGGGCGGCCCGCCGCGCGCTCACTTCGCTGCGCCCGCGGCGTGGCCGGCGAGGGAATCGAGATGGCGTTTCATGCGGCGCGCGGCCGCCGCGTCTTCCATGACCACGAGCACGGTGTCGTCGCCCGCCACCGACCCCACCCGGCCCTCGAACTCGGCCAGGTCGATCGCGCGCGCCACGCCGTTCGCGTGGCCCGGCGGGGTGCGCACCACCATGAGATTCTGCGCGACCTTGACCTCGTTCACGAACGCCTTGAGGTCGAGCAGCTGGCGTTCGCGATCGATGGCTTCGATCGCCGGCCCGGGCAGCTCGTACGCCGGCTTGCCGTCGGCCCCCGGGCGCTTGCCCACGCCGAGGCTCCGCAGGTCGCGCGAGAGCGTGGCCTGCGTCACGTCGTGGCCGGCGCGCGCGAGCGCCCGGGCCAGCTCCTCCTGGCTGGAGAAGCGCCGGCCCGAGAGCAGCCTGGCGAGCGCGGCAAGACGGCGGGTGCGTGGCATGAAGCCCTCCGG
Organism: Candidatus Eiseniibacteriota bacterium; assembly: GCA_041483195.1. GTDB lineage: Bacteria > Eisenbacteria > RBG-16-71-46 > RBG-16-71-46 > RBG-16-71-46 > WS-2. The sequence goes on along the minus strand of JBGPFC010000032.1, from coordinate 8,006 downwards.
AACGCGGTGCATAAATATCGAGTGCCGTGCATAAAACTACAACCGGGGGCGGGGGTCAAATGATTTCTTGGGGCCTGGAGGGCATGCGGGGGGATGAGCGGCGGGCGACCCGGAGCGCCTGGCCGGTCGGGTGGCCGGGGCGCCGCCCGCGACCGGGGAACGCGAAGGGGCCGGTGCACTCGCACCGGCCCCGCACGCAACCGCCGCCGATATTCCCTACCGGATCACGCTCACTCGCGAGGTTAGCGTCCGCTCGCCCTGCGTGAGCTGGACCACGTACACGCCGGCCGGCAGCGGGCCGCCCTCGCCCAGGTTCACGCGCTGCGCCCCGGCGCCGAGCGAGCCCACCTCGCGGCGGCGCACCGTGCGTCCCGCGACGTCGATCAGGCTCAGCGTGGCGGGCGCGCGGCTCGGGAGCGAGAAGCTCACCCACAGATCGCGCGACGCGGGATTGGGCTGCACCCCGCGCAACGCGAGCGCGGCGCCGCTCGGCACGTCCACCCAGGCCTCGCCGTGGAAGGTCTCCTGCCCCTGCTCGGTGATCCCGAGGCGATATCCGTAGCGACCGCCCGCGGTGACCGCGTCGTCCTCGTATGCGAGCTGTCCGTCGCCGGGAACGCCGACACTCCCGAGCGGCGCCCAGTCGGTGGCCGCGGTGCGGCGATAGACCGTGGCCATCAGCCCCTCGGAACCGCTCGCGTACCAGGTGAGGCTCACGCGATCGGGCTGCGCGTCGGCGCGCACCAGCGCGATCTGGGTGGGCGTGAGCGCGAGCGGCAGCGCCACGGTGTAGACGTTCGGGTCGCCGTCTCGCCCGTCGGCCCACGCGGGGTAGACGCCGATGTCGTTCGCGAACAACGCGAGGTAATCGCCCTGATTGGGCGCGATGTTGGTCGCGACGTTGGTCCACGGGCTGGTGCCATCGCTGATGAGGCCGAGCGAGACCCAGCTCCCGCCGCCGTCGTCGGAGCGCGACATGTAGATGTTGGACTCGCCGCCGCAGGTCGTGGCCCCGGCGTCGCGCCAGTCGTACCACGCGCAGTACACGCGGCCCTGCGCGGAGACCGCGACCTCGGGCAGCCAGTTGTCGAGGTAGGCGGGGTCGGTGTTCACGCGCACCGGCGCGCCCCACGCTGTGCCGTTGGTGGAAGACGCGACGAACACGTCGCGATGATCGCGCGAGCGCTCGCCGCCGCTGGGCGTGCTGAACGCACACTGGATACGGTAGCCACCGGTGCTGCCGCTGAAGCCCGCGCAGCGCAGGTAGTAGGTGCCGGTGGTGGGGAACGTGAACACGATGATTCCGCCCGCGCCGAGGCCCGGGTTCGAGCCCGCGAGCCGGGTCAGGCCGTCGCTGCAGAACAGGCGGAAGGCGAGATTGAGGTTCACGTCGGCCGAGTCCACCCAGAACTCGGCGGTCTGGCCCTGCGTGACGTTGAACCTCCAGTAGTCGAAGTCACCGCTTCCGACCGCGCCTCGCACCCGGTTGTGCACCGTGAACAACGTCGCGGTGCCGGGGGTGTCGTTCGCGCCCACCTCGCCGACGGGCTCTGAGATGTTGCCGGAAAAGTTGTTGGTCAGGGCATCGTCGTAGAAATTGATAGACTCGTTCCAGGCGAGGTAGACATGCCCGCGATTCGCGCCGGCGCTGCGATCCACCGCGAGCGACGGGAAGGTGATGCCGCGGTCGCGATTGAAGCCCGGCGCGCCGCTGCCGAAGTTGCCGAAGTATCCCGAGTAGGCGCTGCTGGGCGCGATGACCTCGGCGCCGAAGGTCACGCCGAAGTTGGTGGACTTGCGGATGTTGAAGAAGTCCACATCGACCGGCCCGATCGACGCCCACACCACGTACACCTCGCCCGAGGGCCCGGTCACCACGCGCGAGCCCTGCACGAAGCCGCTGTCCGCGGGGGCCGAGAGCGTGGTCGCCGCGACCCAGTTGAGGCCGTCGGCGGAGCGCTGGAACTGGATGTAATTCGCGCCGGCGGTGTACGTGGTGTAGCTCACGTACACGCTGTCGCTGGTGGAATCCGCGGCGATCCACTCCTTGTCGAGCGCGAGCAGGCCCGATGAGACCTTGCGCGTCATGCGCGGCGTGCCGGGGGTGTAGACGCCGCCCGGAAACGTGACGGGCACCACGCCGATGCCGTTGAAGATCGCGGTCGAGTCGACCAGCCCGCAGAAGTAGAAGGTGCCGGTGCGCTCGTTGACCGCGACCACGGGGTCGCTGGTCCAGGTCCAGTTGGTGAGCTTGGGGGGCGGCCCGGCGTCGGTGAACGAGGTGCCGCCGTCGGTCGAGTACCCGATCCCCATGATGTCGTCGTTGGGCGGGGCGTGATTGAAGCCTTCGCCGTCGTTCCACGCGATCAGGACGTTGCTGCCGGACGCCGCGATGTATTCCTCGGCCTGTCCGGCGTTGGTGGTGAGGTCGCCGGCCGGATTGTTCGCGCGCACGTTGGCCTTGAGCGCGGCCTGCGCCCGCCACTGGTGGACGCGCTGCCGCAGGGCCTCGCTCACGCCCGGCGCCGCGCCGGGATTGCCCTCGTCGCGAGGATGGCGGCTGCTCTCGCCGACCTCGGCGGGACTGGAGGCCTTGTGCCTGGCCCTGCGCTTCGCCTCGGCGCGCGCGCGGCGGATCTCGGCGCGCTCGCGCTCGAGCAGCATCCGGACCTGCACCTGCTTGAGCTTCGAGAGACCCGGACGGTTTTCGGGCAGCGTCTGACTCCGCGCGACCGGAGCGATGAGCGCGGCCAGCACGACGCAGAGGGTTGCGGCCGTGAAGGAGGGGCGGTGACGCATGGCGTTCCTTTCGTGCGAAGCCCGCCGGATCAGGGCGGGTTCGGCGATGTCGGTGACGTGCTTGCGAGCGCGACTCCGAATTCGAGCAGGGCGTGTGAGAAGAGCCCGGGCCACAGAGAGCCGGACAGGTCCCGCATGAGTCCCCACCACAGGCCCAGGGGCAGCGCCACACCGAGCGCGTAAAACACCCAGTCCTGTATCGGCATCCCAGCGCCGGGAGCATAGCGCATCGAACGCACGATAGTGAAAGCCAGCGCCGGGAGCACGACCCGGGCCCATCGCGCGTAGCGGCCCCCCAGCGAGCCCATCAGGTAGCCCCGGAACATGAGCTCCTCGGGAAGCGCGGAGCCCACCGCCGCGAACAGCGCGGCGAACAGCAGGCTGTCGGTGGTGACCAGCACCCGGCCCTCGAAGAGCGCGCGGTACGGCCCCGAGGAATAGAGCGCGACGGCACCGAGCCCCATCAGCGCGGCGAGCGCCATGCGGGCGGGGCGTCCGCCGGTCAGCCCGTACTCCGCGAGCGGGCGATCCTCGGCGAGCACCATGACCCAGACGAACAGGCCGAGGGTGACGAACATGACGTCGCCGAGGGCGAGCAGCCACGGGCTCTGATCGTGTCCGAGCAGGGCCGCGTCGATCACGCGCCCGAAGCACGCGGAGGAGAGCCCGTACACCGCAGCGTAGCCGGTCGCGCGTCGCGTCGCGCGCGCGGAATGGAGCGGCGCCTGCGCGCGGCCGCGCACGGTGAGCGAGGCCAGGCCCACCACCATGAGCACGAAACCGCCCACCAGCAGCCCGAGCTGCGGTGCGGCCGCCGGCGCCACGGATGCGATCAGGAACGCCACCGGAACACCATGAGCACGAGCAGCGCGAGGTAGAGGAGGCTGAGCGCGACGTTGCCGACCCGCCAGCGCCCGAGGAGCCTCGCGTATTCCGGCGGGCCATCGCCGGGCGTGGCCGCGCGCGCCAGCGCGGTGAGCCGCACGATGGCGGGCAGCGTGACCAGCGCCATGACCAGCACGGTGATCAGCCACACGCCGTTCACCGCCCGCAGCCAGGTGTCGGTCGCCATGCGGTAACCCGAGCCCACCGCGAGCAGGTTGCCGAGCACCCCGAGCGCGAGCAGCGAGCCCAGCCCGCCGATGCTCGAGGCGCGCGCCACGATGTCGAGCAACAGCGCGCGCTGCGGCCAGTCCTTCGTCGCGCGCGCCGCGCGACCGTTCCAGTCCGCGACCACCAGCGTGCCCACGAAGCTGAACGCGAAGAACAGGTGCAGCAGTCTCCACAGGCCGATCGGAATCATGCGTCCTCCGAGTCGGTGCGACAACGTGCGCCAGCGGCGAGGGGGATTTTCGAGCGCGCATTCTAGACGCGCGCGCCCTCCGTCGCTACAGAGATCGTGCGGTCGATGGCCGGTGGTCGCGCACGGCGGCCCGGCTTCCGCGATCCGCGGCCGCCGTGCGCTATAGTGCGGCGCGATGAAGCCGATCGCCGACGTCGCCCGCGCGCTGGGGCTCGATCCCTCCCATCTCGAGCCGTATGGTCACCATAAGGCGAAGGTCACGGCGCGCGCGATCGAGGGCCGCTGGCCCCCGAGCGGGGACGCGGCGGGCCGCCTGATCCTGGTTTCCGCCATCACGCCCACCCCGGCGGGCGAGGGCAAGACCACCACCTCGATCGGGCTCGCGCAGGGACTCGCGCGCTTAGGGGTGCGCGCCGCGGTCGCGCTGCGCGAGCCGTCGCTCGGTCCCTACCTCGGCATGAAGGGCGGCGGCACCGGCGGTGGGGCCTCGCAGGTGGAGCCGGCCGGCGACATCAACCTGCACTTCACCGGCGACATCCACGCGGTCGAGAGCGCGCACAACCTGCTCGCCGCGCTCACCGACAACCACCTCCATCACGGCAACGCGCTCGGCCTCGATTCGCGGCGCGTGGTGTGGCGGCGCGCGATGGACATGAACGATCGCGCGCTGCGCGCGACCGTGATCGGGCTCGGCGGCCATCGCGAGGGCGTGCCGCGCGAGACCGGATTCGACATCGCGGCCGCGAGCGAGGTGATGGCGATCCTCTGCCTCGCTGCGGACGTGCGCGATCTCAAGGCGCGGCTCGGGCGCATCGTCGTGGGATTCCGCGCGGACGGCAGCGCGATCACCGCCGCCGATCTCAAGGCGGTGGGCGCTATGGCCGCGCTGCTGCGCGAAGCCGTGAAGCCCAACCTGGTGCAGACCCGCGAGGGGGTGCCGGCGTTCGTGCACGGCGGGCCGTTCGCGAACATCGCGCACGGCACCAATTCGATCGCCGCGACCCGGCTCGCGCTCGCGTACGCCGAGGCGGTGGTGACCGAGGCCGGATTCGCGTTCGAGCTGGGTGCCGAGAAATTCTTCGACATCAACTGCCGTTACGGCGGCTTCGCGCCGTCGTGCACCGTGCTGGTGGCCACGCTGCGCGCGCTCAAGATGCACGGCGGCGTGCCGCTCGCCCGGATCGCGGAGCCCGATGCGGCCGCTGTCGCGCGCGGCCTGCCGAACCTCGAGAAGCACGTCGAGAACATCCGCCGCTTCGAGCAATCCTGCGTGGTCGCGATCAATCACTTCGAGGCCGACACCCCCGAAGAGATCGCGGTGGTGCGCGAGCGCTGCGCCGCGCTCGGGCTCGAGGCCGTGGTGGCGAAGCCATTCACGGAGGGCGGCGAGGGCTGCCGCGCGCTCGCCGATGTGGTGTGGGCGCTCACGCGGAAGAGCGAGGCGCGCTTCAAGCCGCTCTACGAGTGGAGCGAGCCGATCGAGCGCAAGATCCTGACGGTCGCGAGCACGATGTACGGCGCGGAGGCGGTGGACTACCAGCCGCGCGCGAAGCGCGATCGCGCGCACCTCGAGACGCTCGGATACGACCGGCTTCCGGTGTGCATCGCGAAGACGCAGCAGTCGCTCTCGGACAACCCGGCGTTGCTCGGTCGTCCGAAGGACTTCCTGGTCACGGTGCGCGAGATCCAGCTCGCGGCGGGCGCGGGGTTCATCATCCCGATCACCGGCGAGATCATGCGCATGCCCGGGCTTCCGAAGGTGCCGCTCGCGGAGCGCTTCGATCTGACGGACGACGGCGAGATCGTGGTGGGGTGAGGCGGGCGCTCAGTGCGCCCCGCTCGAATCGGGCGCCGCGCCCTGCGACGGCACCGCGCCCACGCCCGGCCTCGTCGCCGAGGTGTCGGCGCCCGCCGAGTCCGCCCGCGCCGGCTCCGCCGCGCCCGTGCGAGCCTCCGTCTCGAGCCCCGGCTCCCGCTCCGGGACGAGCTCCTCGCGCGCCGCGCCCGTGATCTCGACCCTCAGCGAATCCGCCGCCGGCAACTCCTCGGCGGCGAGCCAGCCCTTCGCCACCATCGCGCGCCCGATGAAGTGCATCTGCGCGCGCTCGAACGGACGCAGCGCTCCGGCTTCGTCGAAGCGATAGCGCCACTGCCGGGGCGCGGGAACCACGGTGGTGAGGAACAGCGCCTGATCCACGCTGAGCTTCGAGGCCCCGGTGCCGAAGTAGTAGCGGGCCGCCTCGTCCGCGCCGTGCACGTCGGGGCCCCACTCGATGATGTTGAGGTAGATCTCGAGCAGCCGCTGCTTGGTGAGGTAGGTGAGGTGCTCGAGCACCCACGCGAAGATGACCTCCTGCGCCTTGCGCGAGAGCGTGCGCTCGTGGCCGAGGAAGAGATTGCGCGCGAGCTGCATGGTGATGGTGCCCGCGCCCCGCCGGAACGCCCCGGCGCGGATGTTCTCGGCGATCGCGTGCTTCACCGCCTCGGTGTTGAAGCCGTGGTGCTCGAAGAATCCGCCGTCCTCGTTCGTGATCACGGCGTACACCAGCAGCGAGTCGATCGCCTCGAGCGGGCGGTAGTGCGGGTTCGCCGGCGAGAGGTCGCGCACCGCGAAGCGCCCGTGCGGCAGGTGGATGGTCGCGACGAACGGCTCGTCGAGCTGGAGCACATCGAGCTTGGTGTGCGCGGGGTCGATGAACAGCCCGTGGGAGACGACGTCGGCGTCGAAGTCCACGCTGTCGGGCTGCGAGAGGTCGAGCCGGAAGCCGAGGCGGTAGTCCCACGAACCCTGCGCCGCGATGCCGGCGAGCGGCCCGAGCAGCGGGCGCGGCACGCTCTCGAAGAACTGTTCCTGCGTGACGCCGGTGCACCCGATCTGCACCCGGATCGAGGGGCCACGCCGCTCGAGCGCGCCGGAGACCAGCACCGGAATGGTGCCGATGGTGACGCGCGTCGAGTCTCCGATCCGCAGCACGCCGGCGCCGCGATCCTGGGTGACGACGCCGGTGATCCCGATCCGCAACGGCTCGAGCCGCCCGCTGTTCGCGTCGGGGACGCCGAAGGTCGCCTCGCCGCGGAGCTGGTCGTCGTTGCCGTAGTGGAGCGCGAGCTCGAACGGGACGTCGCCCTCGAGGCCGACCCGGCCGGCCCCGGTGAGCCGCACGCCGTCGGGCCCGGGCTCCAGCTCCAGCCATTCGATGCCGGCCGACATCGCGGACTCGTCGCTGCCACCCGCGAGCGTCACGTCGCGCAGGTCGAGGTGCGGCATGTGGCGGGCCGGAAGCAGGAACGTCTCGACGAGCGTCTCGGCGGCGCGCCTCAACCGGTCCGAGTGGTCGGGATGCGCGGCGTTCTCCGCCTCGTCCGGCGCCAGGGTGTCGATCGCGGCGGCCTCCGCGTGCGGGAACGCGATGCGCGCGTGCGCGAACTGGACCCTCTTGAGGGCGGGGCGCAGTCGCAGGAGCGAGTACAAGTCGAGGGCCGCGAGCAGCGAGTCGCCGCGCATCACGGTGTCGCCGCGCGCCGGATCGATCACCGTAAGGCGGGTGATCGAGACCTGCGCGGGGTACGACACCACGATCGCGCCCCAGCGGACCTCGAGCCTGCGCGCGCTCGCGGCGCTCGTGATCTCATGCCCGATCACGCGCGGACCGACCAGCGGGATGGCGATCAAGCCTCCGGCCAGGAGCACCAGCAGGAGAATGAAGAACCAGACGAACGCCGTGCGGACCGGGGAGTGGGGCGGCATGCCGTGCCGATCCTAGCGGTTCGCGCGCGATGCCGGAAGCAAGCAACGGGGCGGCGGGGGGGGGGGGGGGCGGCGGGGGCGGGGGGCGCGGTGGGCCAGGGGGCCGCGGGGGGGGGGGCGGCGCCGGCCCCCCCCGGCCGGCGCGGGGCCCCCGCG
>JBGPFC010000031.1:0-48850 GCA_041483195.1 Candidatus Eiseniibacteriota bacterium | reverse complement strand
TATACCAACATCCGTCGACCCGCGGCCAACCACCCCTACAAACGCGGCAACAAACCTCAACCTCCGACCCCCGTGGCCGGAGCCGGGGGGTGACAGAATCACTGACGCGTTAGGGGGACAGAATCACTGACTTGCGACAGCTGCGGCGAGCGCCCACCGGAAACTCCTCAGGTTCGCGCCGACACCTGCCGACACATGGGGAAGTAGACCGTCGAGCCTCTCCCTGGAGCCCTCACATGGAACCTCCATTCCTCGCAGGCGCGCTCACTCACTTCACCGTCCCGCAGCTGCTGCGCCTGATCCAGTCGTCCCGCGTCACCGGCCGTCTCGAGCTGAAGCGCAGCGACGAGCGGATCGACCTGTTCGTGGAGACCGGAAAGACGCTGTTCGCGCGCAGCACCGGCGCTTCGTTGCGCGTGGGCGACGTGCTGGTGGGCCGCGGCGAAGTGCGACCCGAGGCGATCGAGTTCGTGCTGGCCATGCAGCAGGACCGTCCCGGCGAGCGGATCGGGCGCATGCTGGTCGACAGCGGCGCGCTCACGGAGGAGCAGATCCGGGAGGCCGTGCTCGCGGTGCAGCGGCACATCGTCATCGGGAGCATGCTGTGGCGTGAGGGCACGTTCCGGTTCGTGCCGGACGAGACCATCGAAGGCGAAGAGGTGAGACTTCACCTCGACGTCGATGGATTGCTCGCGAGCATCATGATCCTGGCCGGCGACATCTGCGAACGCTTCGGCCGCCGCGAAGCGGCCTGACCCACCCCGCCGCCACTCATTCGCCGAAGCTGCGTCGCGCCGCGCGCGCTGGACAGACCCCCGTCGCCTCGTCATAGTCGCGCGCGGAGGTTCCATGTCCGCTCCGCACGGCAGTGCCGGTCCGCAGCTACGCCTCGCCGTCTTCATCGACTTCGAAAACATCGCCCTCGGTCTGCGCGACGCGAAGGCCCCGTTCGACGTGCGGCGCCTCCTCGACCGGCTGCTCGAGAAGGGCAAGGTCATCGTCAAGGTGGCCTACGCCGACTGGCACCGCTTCCGCGATTACACCCAGGCGCTCCACGAGAGCGGGATCGAGCTGATCGAGATCCCGCGACGCGTCACCACCGGCAAGAACTCCGCGGACATCCGCCTCGTGGTCGACGCGATGGATCTGAGCTGGAGCAAGGAGCACATCGACACCTTCGTGATCGTCTCGGGTGACAGCGATTTCTCGCCGCTCGTGTCCAAGCTCAAGGAGAACGGCAAGCACGTGATCGGCCTCGGCATGAAGGCCTCCACCTCGCCGCTGCTCGCCAACTCCTGCGACGAGTTCATCTACTACGAGGACCTCGAGCGCGGCCACGAACGCCCGGCCCCTGGGGCCAAGCCCGCCCGCGAAAAGGAGGAGGCGTTCCGGCTGCTCTCCGACACCGTGCGCGCGCTGCAGCGCGAGAACTTCGACGTGATTCAGGCGTCGCTGGTGAAGGACACCATGAAGCGCAAGCGTCCCGCGTTCAGCGAGGCCGCGATCGGGTATGGCAGCTTCAGCGAGCTGCTGGAGGACGCGCAGGCGTCGGGCGTCGTCACGCTCCGCAAGGACGAGCGCAGCGGGACATATGTCGTGACGGGCGCGGCTTCCGAGGAGCGCCCGGCGCGCCGGCGCGCGCGCGGCGCGGCGCCGGTTTCCCGCTGAGGCGATCGTCATGAGGCCGAGCCGTCGCAGCCTGGGGCGCAGCGGAGTCGAGGTGTCGGCCCTCGGCCTGGGCTGCATGGGCATGTCGGAATTCTACGGCCCGCGCGACGAGGCCGAGTCGATCGCCACCATCCATGCGGCGCTCGACGCCGGCGTCAACCTGCTCGACACCGCCGACGTGTACGGTCCGTTCCTCAACGAGGAGCTGGTCGGGCGCGCGATCCGCGAACGGCGCGACGAGGTGGTGCTCGCCACCAAGTTCGGCATCGTGCGCGGTCCCGACCCGGCCACGCGCGGCGTGAGCGGTCGCCCCGAGTACGTGCGCTCGGCGTGCGACGCGAGCCTCAAGCGGCTCGGCGTCGATGCGATCGATCTCTACTACCAGCACCGCGTGGATCCGAACACGCCCATCGAAGAGACGGTCGGCGCGATGGCGGAGCTGGTGCGTGCCGGCAAGGTGCGACATCTGGGCCTGTCGGAGGCGGGCGCGGAGACGCTGCGGCGGGCGGTTTCCGTTCATCCGATCGCGGCGCTCCAGAGCGAGTATTCGCTGTGGACGCGCGACGTCGAGGCTGAGGTGCTTCCGACCTGCCGCGCGCTGGGCATCGGGTTCGTCGCATACGCTCCGCTCGGGCGCGGCTTCCTGACCTCGCGCATCACGCGCATCGACGATCTCGCCCCCGACGATTTTCGCCGAAATTCGCCGCGCTTCCAGGGCGACAATTTCACGAAGAACCTGGAGCTGGTGCGCCGGATCGAGCAGCTGGCCGCGAGGAAGGACTGCACGCCCTCGCAGCTCGCGCTCGCGTGGCTGCTCGCGCGGGGCGACGACATCGTGCCGATCTTCGGCACCAAGCGCCGCACCTATCTCCTGGAGAATCTCGCGGCGCTGAGGGTGACGCTCGACTCTGGCGATCTGCGCAGACTCGACGAGATCGCGCCGCAGGGGGTGGCCGCGGGCGAGCGCTACCCGGCCGCCGCGATGCGCTCGGTCCAGCGCTGATCGCGGGCGCCCCGCGCGGCGATCACGCCTCGCGCGAGCGCGTTTGCACCACCACGCGATGGACGCGGCCGTCTCCGAAGGCCGGGATCAGGTCGGAGCGCTGGAGCTTGCCGTCCACCCGGATCTCGTCTCTCCGGCCGCGCTCGATTTCGATCTCGTAGGTCGCGCCACGAAACGAGCGGCGCATGCGGACCCGGGGCCAGTGGCGCGGCAGGCATGGCCGGATCAGCAATCCGTCCCAGTCCGGTCTCACGCCCAGGATCCACTCCGTTCCCACGCGGAACATCCAGGCGGCGGAGCCCGTGTACCACGTCCATCCTCCCCGCCCGAAATGCGGAGAGTCGGGGCCATCCACGTTGCCGGCCATCACGTAGGGTTCGACCGCGTACCGATCGGGATCGAGCCCGCGATAGACGGGGCAGAAGCTGCGGTACAACTTCCACGCCTGTTGCGGGCGGCCGAGCGCGCATTCGGCCTGCACCGCCCAGACCGCGGCGTGCGCGTAGAGACCTCCGTTCTCCCGCGCGCCCGGAGCGTAACGCGTGAGGTAGCCGATCTTGGGGTCCGGCGTCCGATAGGCGGGCGCGAGCAGGAGCGGGCCGTACTTGCGGTAGAGCAGGCGATCCATCGAGCGCAGCAGGCGGGGTAGTCGCCGGGGCGTGACCACCCGCGAGAGAATCGCCCAGGTCTGCGCGTTCAGGAAGATGCGACCCTCGCGATTGCGGCGCGAGCCGATCTTCTCGCCGGAGTCCTTGGTGGCGCGGGCGTACCAGTCGCCGTCCCAGAAGTGGCGGTTGACCGCGCGACGCATCTTCCGCGCTTCGTTCGCGTAGCGCCGGATCGCCGCGAGATGCGGTTTCGCACGGCGGCGCTCGAGCTCCACCCATTCATCGAGCAACCCGATCAGGAAGTGGGCGAGCCAGACGCTCTCCGACTTGAGTTCGAGCCCGATCGCGGAGAGCCCGTCGTTCCAGTCGCCGGCCCCCATGCGGGGCACGCCGCGCGGCGAGAGCCGGGTCCAGAACGAATCGATCGCGCGCCGGCAATGTTCGTACAGCGTCCCGGTCTCGCGCGAGCGATGCCCGTTGTCGTCGAGATAGGGCGCGCGCGCCTCCAGGATCGAGAAGTCTCCGGTCTCGCGCAGGTACTGGCACGTCACGAAGGGCAGCCACAGCAGATCGTCGTTGAGCGGCTTGCGCATGCCCTCCTCGGTGAGCGGATGCCACCAGTGCCACGCGGTTCCGTCCCTGAACTGGTGCGCGGCGTGGAGCAGGATCTGTTTCCGGGTGAGGTCGGGCGCGAGCGGAAGCCATATCAAACTGTCCTGAAGTTGATCGCGAAAACCGTACGCGCCCCCCGGCTGGGAGTAGCCGGTGCGTCCCCACAGCCGGCTCGAGATCGCCTGATACTTGAGCCACACGTTGGTGAGCGTGTCGAACGCGCGGTCCGGCGTCTCGACTTCGAGCGGCGCGAGCAGGCGGTCCCAGTGGGCGCGGGTCCGCTTCCACGCCCGCTCGACGGCCGGGAGCGCATGGTAGCGGCGGGCGAGTCGCAGCGCCTCGCCGCGAGTCTCCGCCACTCCGAGCGTGAACGCGACCGCGCGCCGCGCGCCGGGTGCGAGCGTCAGCGGCACGTGCAGCGATCCGATCGCGTCCTGCCACTTGCCGGTCGTACGCGAGAGGCGGCCGGCCGCGACCGCCGCCGGCCTCGCCGGCGAGCCGTAGCGGCCGAGGAACCGTTCCTTGTCGCTCTCGAACCCGCGCGGCTTCACACTCACCGCATGGAAGGCCACGTGCGGCCACTCCACGTTCCAGGGCCGGCCGACGCCGTGCTCGGCGATGGTGTTGAGCCGTTTGGTGGCGAGCAGCGCCCGCGCGGCGGGGACGTATTCGGTCTCGATGAACAGCCGGTGGAACTCGCGATGCGTGTCCGGCGCGGGGCCCAGGTTCCATTCGAGGAAGGAGAAGAGATCGATGCGCCGCGTGCGTGCGCCCCGATTGACGATCTCGATCCGCCAGATCTCGAGCGGAGCATCGGGCGGGACGAACACCGTGTAATTCGTCTCGATGCCGCCGCAGGTGCAGCGGATCGTGGTGTACCCGATGCCGTGGCGACACTCGTAGCGGGCGGAGCGGGCCTGCATCGGCTGCCACGCGAGCGACCATGCGTGCCCCGAGTCACGATCGCGCGCGTAGAGGTACTTCCCCCACGGATCGCGGATCAGGTCCTGTTCCCAGCGCGTCACCCGATTGAGCGTCGCGTGGTCGAGCCACGAATAGCCGGATCCGCCCTGCGAGATCACGGTCCCGTAGCGCCCGGGGCAGATCACGTTCACCCACGGCCTCGGCGTATCCGGTCGCGTGATGACGTACTCGCGTCCATCCGGAGCGAAGTGCCCGTAGCGGGTCGGGAACAGCGGCTTCATGCGGCCGACTTTCGGTGCGGGCCAATGAGTCGGGTGTGAACCTTCGAGGCGGGATCGCGCCCCGGCACCTCGAAACCCCGAGCGGGCCTGGGCGAGCGGCCCATCGTGCGTGCTCAGGGGCCGCGATGCAAGCGCGAGGCGGTAGGCGGACGATGGTGGGTTCGTCCGCGATCTTCTAACCGAGCTTGACGCCCAGGTAGTACGGTCACACCACCAGCGGGTAGCGCACGCGCGGCATCGCGATCATCGGTAGAGGCTCTTGATCGCGCCCCAGGTGCTGCGCCGCGCCGCTGTGGGCGGGCCGAGGCCGGACGTGCCGCCCTGCCAGTACACGTAGAGGAGCGGGTCCTCGGGTCCGGGTCCCGGCGTCACCAGCGCGCGGGGACCGGCGGGTCCGTTCAGCGTGAGGGAGAGCAATCGGATCACGAACCCCGCGGAGCATCCCGCGCAGGAGCCGGGTCCCACCGTGCCGCGGTGCGAGAGATCGAGTCGAAGCGCGCCGTAGGTGCGGCCGGCCTCGAGCGCGAGGGGCGTCGCGCTGGCGCTCGCGAAGCGATAGCGCGTGTACGTGTATCCGGTGTGCGCGCAGTCGCCCCCGACCGACGTGAATGACGCCGCCGCGGTGCCGCCGCTCCAGTCGGCGCACCCCGGATCGCCGCTGAAATCCGCGGACAGCGAAACGGCGCTGCCGCGGCAGGCGCCGGGGTACAACAGCGACCACCAGCTCGGATAGTCGCAGACCGGGCTGTACACGATGAAGTCGAGCTGCACCGCGATGCTCTGGATCGGGCTGGCGTCGGGCGCGGTGAACGACACGTGCAGCAGGTCGTCGCCGGTCTCGGTATCGCACGCGAAGGTCTTGTCGCGCGGGCCATCGGCGCCGCATGCGTCCCAGCTGATGCGGGCTTCCCCCGCGGGGGCGCGGGTGGCCACCAGGAGCAGCAACGCGGTGAGCGCGGCGAATCGCATGCGTGCCTCGGGTAACTGCGAGGAGCGAACGAGCGGGAGTGTAACGCCGCGAGCAGGGTGATACCAGCCGGCATGGCGAGCTCGAGTCCCGCCCCGCGGCCGGCGCGCCCGACTACTTGAACCACCCCGGAGGAAATTCCGCTCGGATGAACTCCTTCACTCCCGGCCGTCCTCCCAGCCGCAGCCAGAGGGGGCCGCTCTCGCGGTCCAGCCGGAGGCTGAGATCGAAGAATGGGCAACACGAGCGCTCCTGGAAGATCCACTCCGAGAGCATTTGATACGTGGACGAGTCGGCGCCAAACGCGAACTCATATCCGTCTGGCAATTCGCGCACGGCGGTCCTCGCCAAACGCAGCCTGGGGCCCAGCTCTTCGAAGTGACGCTTCCTCATCGCAGGCGTGAAGACCGAAACGTTGCAGGCGAAAGGAGTCTCCTGCGCCGACCGCGCAGATGTCGCGGGAGACCCCACGGCCCGTGTTCCGGCGAATGCGGTCCGGGCGAGCGCGAGCGCGCCGATCAACGCGAAGACCGCTCCGATGACGACAGGCAATTTCATTGCTTCGCCTCCCTTTCTGAAGACGGTGGGGCTGTGGCCGATGGGTCGGGCTGCAACCGGGTGTGCTAGGTGCTGCGACCGCGAGTTTGCGGCACGGCGCTCCGAGGGCTGCGGCAGGGTTTTCCCGGATTGCAGCAGCCGCAGCTCTCGAGACAACTTCGAAGTTCAGCGATCGAAGCTTGAAGGAGCTGGGCGTCGCGCTCCAACTGCGCGGTCTTTCGCTCGAAGGCCGGGCGCAGCCTTCGCCAGTTCCCTCCGATTCCAGCTCCGCTACGCACCAGGCTCCGCAGCTCGACGAGGCTGAATCCGAGCCGCTGAGCCCGGCGGATGAAGCGCACGATGCGCACCGTGTCATCCGGGTAATCGCGGTAGCCCGACGTGAGGCGAGCGGGCGGGGCGAGAATGCCGCGCTTTTCGTAGAACCGTAGAGTCTGTGCGCTTACTCCCGACTGTGCCGCGACCGATCCGATTCGCATGAGATCCTCCCTTCGTCTCGGAGCATAGGCCCTGAAGCGAGGTTCAGGGTCAAGGGGGATCTACGGGAGCCGGACGGCGGAGAGTGCTGCGGGGCCCCCGCGCCAAACGCGAAGGGCGGGTCGCTTTCGCTCCCCGCCCTTCGCACTGCGTGGTGATTCCTCGAGGCGACCTAGGCCTTGCGGACGTTTGCCGCCTGCAGGCCCTTCGGGCCCTTGGTGACATCGAACTCCAGCTTCTCGCCTTCGGCCAGGGTCTTGAACCCCTCACCCTGAATCGCGGAGAAGTGGACGAACACGTCCTCGCCACCTTCCTGGGTGATAAATCCGAAACCCTTCGCCTCGTTGAACCACTTCACGGTTCCAGTAGCCACTGTGCTGCTCCTTGCGTAACCCGCGACCCGAGAGTCGCGGCAACTCCGCCTGAACGTGGCGGCGACGATTCGGTCACTCTGACCGGTGTCCCCGATTGCCATGAGCCGCGCGCCCAACAAAAAAACCGCCAGATCATCCTGGCGGCATCAGAACGCGCTTTGCGGCACATCCACGGCAACCAGCGAACACCCCTAGTGTCGGCGGAACCGGGGGTTTACGCAAGGGCGTTTTGCGGGTGCCTGCCCGCGCCGGCCGGCCGGCCGAGAGCCCAGCCGCGTCGGCCTCGATGCGCCCCGAATCCGCCGCGAGTAATTCCTTACGCCATTTTTACACCCGCGCGGGGTTCAATGAACGCTCGAATATGCACGCGAGCTGCCGCCGCCCATTCCCCGCGCGTGAGATGCCGCGCGAGGGCCAACGCCGATGATCGAGAGGCTGCGCGCCCTGCTCCTCGGCGGGCCCAAGAACCTCTTCGACCCGCGGATCCACCAGCACCTGGCGTTGATCGCGTTCTTCGCGTGGGTGGGCCTGGGCTCGGACGGCCTCTCGTCGTCGTGCTATGGCCCCGAAGAAATCTTTCGCCAGCTCGGCGCGCACCGTCACCTCGCGCTCTACCTGGTGGGCGCGATCGTCGCGACCGTCTTCCTGATCTCGGCCTCCTACAGCCAGATCATCGAGCAGTTCCCCACCGGCGGCGGTGGTTACCTGGTCGCGAGCAAGCTGCTCGGGCCGACGCCGGGCGTGATCTCGGGGGGCGCGCTGGTCGTCGACTACATCCTCACGATCTCGATCTCGGTGGCGGCCGGCTGCGACGCGATCTTCTCGTTCATCCCGGTTCCCCTGCAGGGGCTCAAGCTGCCCTCCGAGTACGCGGTGGTGGGCGCGCTCATCCTGCTCAACCTGCGCGGGGTCAAGGAGTCGGTCTACGTGCTCACGCCGATCTTCCTCGCCTTCATCGTGAGCCACATCGGGCTGATCGCCTTCGGGGTGCTGCGCCACAGCCGCGACCTCGGGCACCTGATCCCGAGCACGGTCGAGGAGAGCCACCAGGCGGTCTCCCAGCTGGGCCTGATCGGCGTGGGGGTGATCATCCTCCGCGCGTTCTCGCTCGGAGGCGGCACGTTCACCGGGATCGAAGCGGTGAGCAACGGCGTCGGCATCCTGCGTCAGCCGCGCGTCGAAAACGGCAAGCGCACCATGCTCTACATGTCGTGCTCGCTCGCCTTCACGGCCGGCGGCATCCTGCTGTGCTACCTCCTCAACAACGTGCAGTTCGAGAGCGGCAAGACGCTCAACGCCTCGCTCTGGGACCTGCTCACCCACGGCTGGAACCTGGGAGGATTCGCGATCGGCCCGGCGGTGGTCGGCTTCACGCTGATCTCGGAGGGCGCGCTGCTGTTCGTCGCGGCGCAGACCGGTTTCCTCGATGGCCCGCGCACGCTGGCCGCGATGGCGGCCGACGAATGGGTGCCGAAGCGCTACAAGAACCTCTCCGAGCGCTTCGTCACGCAGAACGGCGTGGTCACCATGGGGCTCGCGGCGGGGGCGGTGCTCGCCTACACCCGGGGCGCGGTCGGGCTGCTGGTGGTCATGTACTCGATCAACGTGTTCATGACCTTCACGCTCAGCCAGATGGGCATGGCCCGCCACTGGCTCGCGGTGCGCAGGACCGAGGCGCACTGGCGGCGGCGCCTGATCGTGAACACGGTGGGAGCGCTGGTGACCGCGACCATCCTCGCGATCACGGCGACCCTCAAGTTCCGGGAGGGAGGCTGGATCACGCTGCTGGCCACCTCGGCGCTGATCGGCGTGTGCTTCGCCATCCGGCACCACTATCAGCGCGTGCGCCGCAATCTCGCATCGCTCGACGACGCGCTGCTCAACCTGCCGCTACCCGAGCCCAAGACCCCGCCTCAGCTCGCGGTCGACGGATCCACCGCGATCGTGCTGGTCGAGAGCTACAGCGGCCTCGGCGTGCACACGTTGCTCTCGGTGCTGCGCCTCTTCCCGCGCCACTTCAAGAACTTCGTGTTCGTCTCGGTGGGCTTCGTGGATTCCGCGCAGTTCAAGGGGGTGGACGAGCTGAGCGCGCTGGAGCGGAAGGTGCGCGGCGACCTCGAGCAATACGCCCAACTCGCCCAGCGCATGGGCGTGTACGCCGAGTACCGCTACGCGCTGGGGACCGATCTGGTGCACGAGCTCGAGGCGCTGTGCGTGGACCTGATGCGGGAATTCCGGCGCCCGGTGGTGTTCACGGGACAGCTGGTGTTCCAGCGCGAGAATCTGTTCACGCGCATGCTCCACCACGAGACGGCGTTCTCGATCCAGCGCCGGCTCCAGTTTCTGGGCATGCAGGCCATCATCCTTCCCATCCGCGTGTGGGAGCGGGCGCGCGCCGCGTAGCGCGCCATCCGGGGGCTCGCCGGCGATGCGACTTCCATCATTGTGGGACAGACACATTCGGCGCTCGTGGCCGCGCTCGGACGCCCAGCCGTCGGACGCGGAGGCGCTCGATCCCGATCGGCTGATGGCGGAGGTGGAGGAGGGGCTCCGCGACATCGAGTTCGCGGAGGTCACCACCGAGGATCGCATCACGTTCGTCGAGTATGCGGTGGCCTGGCAGGTGCGCCGCGCGCTACGCTGTGGGCGCTTCGACCTCGCCCTGCAGCTGGGACGGTTCGGAGTCCAGCGGATCGGCGAGCTCCACGCGCGCGAGCACGGCTTCCGGCCCATCCTCCTCTACGGAATCCCGCAGGCGCCGAGGCGCAACGCCGAGCCGAACGAATAACTGTCGTTCGCCGGACGCCCTCGCCACGCCCCCCGAAAGGAAGATGCCATGGACGAGATCCCGCACCCGCCTTCACTCGAGAAGCTCAAGGCGCTCCGCGCTCCGTTGCGGAACGTGAACGAGATCCACGCGCAGCGTCTCAGGCCCCTCGAACGGGTCGCGATCTGGATCACCGATCACGTGGGATCGATGGGCTTCTTCCTCATCATCGTCACCTGGACGCTGTTGTGGCTGGGCTGGAACGCCCTCGGCCCCAGGCAGTCGCGCTTCGATCCCTATCCGGCGTTCGTGCTGTGGCTGTTCATCTCGAACATGATCCAGATCTGCCTGATGCCGCTGATCATGGTCGGCCAGAATCTCCAGAGCCGGCACTCCGAGGCGCGCGCCGAATCGGACTACCAGGTGAACGTCAAGGCCGAACGGGAGATCGAAGCCATCCTGCTGCACCTCGAGGCGCAGGCCACCAAGATCGAGCGCATCCTCGAAGGCATGGTGCGCGAGGGACGGGCGTAGCCCGATCGAAGCGGCCCGCCGGCGCCCATGAACTCCTCGAGCCTCACGCTTCCGCAGGCGGTGGACCTCGCCATGCGCTACCAGCAGGCGGGGCAGCTCGATCTCGCGCGCGAGCTCTATCAGAAGGTGATCGAAGCGGACGCCGACAACGTCGATGCGCTCCACCTGCTGGGCACCGTCGCGTACCAGAGCGGCGACTTCGAGGGCGCGCTCCGGCTGATCGGGCGCGCGCTGTCGTTGAGATCGCATCCGCAGATGCATTGCAACCTGGGCCTGGCGCTCGAATCGCTCGGCCGGTGCGCGGAGGCGGAAGCGAGCTACCGGGCCGCGCTGGCGCTGAAACCGGACTACGCGACAGCTTTCGGCAATCTCGGCGATGCGCTCACGCGGCAGGGCAGGAGTGCCGAAGCTGCGGATGCCTATCGCGAGGCCGTGAGGCTCGAACCCGCGCTGGCCCCCGCATGGAGCGGTCTCGGCAATGCCCTGAGGTTGTGCGGACGACTCGATGAAGCCGAAGACGCGTTGCGGCAGGCGCGGTCGCTCGACCCGGATTCCGCCGAGGCGCGCCTCAATCTCGGCAGCGTGCACTTCGACCGGGGCGAGCTCGATGCCGCGCTGGCCGAATTTCAGGGTGCCGCCGGGATCGCGCCGGAATTTCACGAGGCGCACTACAACATGGGGAACGTGCACTATCGCGTGGGACGCCTCGCCGAGGCCGCGGCCTGCTTCGAGCGGGCGATCGCGCTCGGATCGCGGAGCGCCGACGCCTTCAACAATCTCGGCCTCACGCTGCAGGAGGACGGCCGGATGGAGGACGCGCTGCGGGCCATGCGGCGCGCGGCCGAGCTGCGGCCGGATTCGGCGGACGTACTCGCGAATCTGGGGATCGCGCTGAGCAGGCAGGGGCTGAACGAGGAGGCCCTGCGGTGCCTCGAGCGCGCGCTCGTGCTCGATCCCGACCACGGCGCGGCCGGCCACTTCGTCAACGTGATCCGGGGCGTCCAGTCGGAACGCCCGCCCGCCCGCTACGTTCGCGATCTGTTCGACGCGTACGCCGACAAGTTCGACCGGCACCTGACCGAGCAGCTCGAGTATCGGGCGCCGGACCTGCTCGAGGCGGCGCTCGCGAGCGCCCGGCCGCGGGACCGCGCGCCCTGCGAGGTGCTGGACCTGGGCTGCGGAACCGGACTGATGGGGGCGAGGCTCAAGCCGCTCTCGCGCCGGCTCACGGGGGTCGATCTCTCCCCGAAGATGCTGCAGAAGGCGCGGGCGCTTGGCGTCTACGACGCGCTCGAGGCGCGCGATCTCGTCGAGTTCCTGGCGGCCGCCGAGGCCGGCCGCTACGACATCGCGGTGGCCGCCGACGTGCTGAGCTACTTCGGCGAGCTGGCGCCGCTGTTCGCCTCCGTTCGCCGCGCATTGCGCACGGGGGGGCTCTTCGCGTTCACGGTCGAAAGCGGCGATGACGCCGTCGATCGCTTCGTGCTGGCGTCATCCGGACGCTACCGGCATGCGCGTGCGTACCTCGCAGCGCTCTGCGAGGGCCACGGCTTCCGCTGCGTGTCGGCGGCCGAAGCGGACCTGCGCCGCGAGCGCGACCAGCTCATTCGCGGGCTGGTGTGCGTGCTCGAGGCCGGGGCCGCGCCTCAGCTCCAGAACGAGAGCGCTCCCGCCAGCTGATAGAGCGGACCCGATGCCCGCTGGCCCGGGAAGCCCGGACCCAGATCGTCGAACTCGAAGACGTGAACGCGGCCCTCGATGTGCAGGCCGATCCCGGCCCTGCGCCACACGAGCCGGTCGAGTCCGGCTCCGACGTAGCCGCCGGGGGAGGCGGCGTGGTTGCCGGTCTCCGTCATCCCAGTCCCCTCGATGTTGTCCTTGATCCGAACCAGGTAGAGCCCGGCGCCGGATGCGCAATGGAGGGTGAGGGCCTTCCCTTCGCGCCACACCATGCGCCCGCTCAGCGTGAGGTGACCCGCGGTCGCGAACATCTCGCCTCGAACCGGCCTGCCGGTGAACGCGTCGACCCCGACGTTTCTCCATCCGGATCCGTGCGCGAAGCTCCCGAAGTCGCCTCCGACGAACACGCCGGTGCCGCGCGCCTCGCGCACCCTGCGCTGCCAGGCCAGCTCGATGGTCCAGCCCCATGGCTGGAAGCGGCCGCCGAAGCGCGGGCTGAACGCCGCCGGGGCGGGGACCAGCTCGTGCACGGCCGGCCACCGCGTCGAGCCGACCATGAACATGTAGAAGAACCGATCGGGCGCGTGAGCGGCGCCGGCTTCGGGCGTCGAACCGGCGCTCGCCGGAATCGGAGGCGCGGCGAGCGTCGGGGCCGGGGCGCTCGATGCCCCGCACAGCAGGATCATCAGGCCCGCCGCCACCGGAATTCTCGTGCTCGGGAATTTCATCGCTCGCTCCGCCGTTCCACCCAGGGACCCGGCGAGCGTAGCAATCGCTCGAGAAAAAACAACAGAGGGCGGCGAGCCGAAGCTCGCCGCCCTCACGATGCGAGTGCTTCCCCGAGACGAACTAAGCCTTGCGGACGCTCGACGTCTGCAGGCCCTTGGGCCCACGGGTCACTTCGAACTCGACGCGCTCGCCTTCGGCCAGGGTCTTGAAGCCGTCACCCTGGATGGTGGAGAAATGGACGAACACGTCCTCGCCACCTTCCTGAGAGATGAAGCCGAAACCCTTCGCCTCGTTGAACCACTTCACGGTTCCACTAGCCACTGTGCTGCTCCTTCGATTGACATGCGACCTTGCGATCGCAGTTTCTCCGCCCAACGTGGCGGCTACGATTCGGTCACTCTGACCGGTGTCTCCGATCGGGAAGGTGGCCCGGCCAACGAAAAAGCCGCCAGATCAACCTGGCGGCATCTGAAGGCGCTTGGCAGCACATCCACGGCAACCGGAAGACATACGCAGTATCGGCGGGACCGGCGTTTGGCGCAAGCGGATTCTGAAGATTTTCTCGGTTTCCGAGCGAGAACGCGTGGTGCCAGCGGCTTGGAGCCGCGGCGCGGCGGCTCGACCTCAGCCTTCGGCCAGGTTCGTCCACGACCTGAGCGCGTGGCGAACGGTGGCGAACGCGAAGCTCGCGGAGAGCCCGCCGCCGAATCCGACCATCCCGAGACGCGTGCCGATCGCCAGCTCCGACGCATGCAACGCCAGCGCGAGCGGAATGGAAGCGCTGGTCGTGTTGCCGAACCGGCCGCCGGCGGTCACCACCCGGCCGCGGAATCCGTGCTCGCGCCAGGTGCGGACGATGGACTCGTTGAGCATCGGGTTGGCCTCGTGCAGCACCGCGGCATCGAGGTCGCCGAAATTCCAGGCCGCCTTGGCGAGCGCCGCTTCCATCGCAGGCCCGCCGACGAAGGGAACCAGCACCTGGCGCACCGCCGCGCCGTCCATCGCGAGCCGGTGCTTGCCGGCATCGAGCTCCTCGGGAGACGGCGAGGGAAATCTCGAGCCTCCGACCGGGGTGCGGATCATCTCCGCCTGGCCGCCGTCGAGCCAGCTCCAGAATCGCGATGGCGCGAACCAGTCTTCGTCCTCCGCGACCGCCGTGCACAGCGTGGCGGTGCCGGCGTCACCCAGCACGGTCGCGAAGCTTCGGTCCCGCCAGTTGATGGTGGCGCTCATCCGGTCGGCGCCGATCAGGAGGATGCGTCGCGCCATCCCGGAGCGGATCAGGGCGTAGCAGAGCATCAGCGAGGTGACCCAGGTGCTGCACGCGAGCGACACGTCTGCGCCCTTGATCTCGCGCGGCGTCGTTCCCTGCCAGACCGGAACGCCCAGCGCGTCCTGGAGCAACGCCGCGTCCGGTGGGCTGTAGAGGTAGGAGGGCGTCACGCTGCCCACGATGATGCCGTCGATGTCGGCGGGGGAGTGGCCGGAACCCTCGAACAGCTGTCGCGCCGCGCGGGTGGCGAGATCGATGGTTCCCGTTCCGTCGCAGGCGAAGCGTCGCTCGTTGAACCCGATGAATCGGCGCACCCAGCGATCGCTGCTCTGGAAGAGCTTGGCCTCTTCCGCGGTCAGCGGTTCGGCACCGTCATGGCTCCTGCGTTCGCGCAGGCGCATGCGCTCGAGGCGGAGGCGGGCAGCCACGCGCCCGTTGCTCCAGACCTGGTCGGGAGCATAGGCGGCGATTCCGTCGAGCCGCATGCCGAAGGTGTTCGAACCCAGGAGCACCTCCCCATTCTCTGTGGTCCATGACGGACCGGGCGCACGCCCTCAGACTACCGCATCGAATCGGCGCCTGTAAATTTCAGAACGCGAAACTCGGGCGGGGCTGGCGTGGGGGGGCACCCGTGGGAGTAATATCCGCGGCGGCCGACTCGAACCGTCCTCCACCCAGGAGCCACGCATGAAGTGCAATCGCCTCGCCCTCGCTTCGCTCGTCACGCTCGCGCTCGCCGCCCCCGCGGCGGCCGAAGATTCCGGAAACTTCGTGGTCCGGCTCGGCTCGGACACGACCAGTGTCGAGCACTACGTTCGTACGGCCTCGCGCCTCGAGGTGGACCAGGTCGGCCGATCGCCCCGGGTGTTGCAGCGCCACTTCACGTACGACTACGTGAACGGCGCGATCTCCCACTTCGCGATGGTGGTCACGCCCCCGGGCGCCACCACCCCGACGCAGACCATCGACGGAACGTTCGGCGGCGACTCGATGCGCTTCCAGATCCACAGCGGCAGCGCGCCGGCGACGAACCTGAATGTCGCGATGCCGGCCGGCGCGCTGGTGGTGGCCGGCTCGAGCCCGTGGGCGGGCTACGAGGGGCTGTTCATGAAGCTGATCGCGGGCAAGAGCGACAGCCTGCGCACGACGATGTACATGGTGGGCTTCCCGAACGCCGACTGGCTCAGCCTGCACAAGCTGGGACGCGATTCGATCGGGGTTGCGAACGGCCATCTGGACGTGTTCCACGCGCGGGTGGACAAGGCGGGCCACATCCTCGGCGTGCTCCCGATCTCGGGCACCGCGAAGTTCAGTCCGGAGCGGGTCGCGACGCTCGACCTGAACGCGATGACGGCCCTGTTCGCGGCGCGCGAGCAGGCGGGCGCGGGCCTGGGCGTGCTCTCGCCGCGCGATACGGTGCGCGCGGGCAACGCCGGCGGCGCATCGTTGTGGGTGGATTACGGCCGGCCCGCCAAGCGCGGCCGCGTGGTCTTAGGCGGTCTCGAGCCGTTCGGCGAGGTGTGGCGCACCGGCGCGAACGCGGCGACGCAGTTCAAGACCGACAAGACGCTCGACTTCGGCGGCACGGTGGTGCCCGCGGGCTTCTACACGCTGTGGACCATCCCGGGGCCGAACCACTGGAAGCTCATCATCAACGGCGAGACCGGCCAGTGGGGCACCGAGCACAAGGCGGCGAAGGATCTCTTCACGATCGACATGACGGTGAGCGCGCTGCCGACCCCGGTCGAGCGTTTCACGATCGGCATCGATCCGAACGCGCAGGGCGGGACGCTGAACCTCGACTGGGACACGACGCGCGCCTCGGCGGCGTTCACGGTCAAGCCGTAGGGGACGTGAGGCGGCCGCGCGACGGGTGTCCGGACCGTCGCGCGGCCCCAAAACAACAGAGGGCGGGAGCAGAAGCTCGCCGCCCTCTAGATGCGAGGTGATTCCTCGAGACGACCTAGGCCTTGCGGACGTTCGCCGCCTGCAGACCCTTCGGCCCACGCGTCACGTCGAATTCCACCTTCTCGCCTTCGGCCAGAGTCTTGAAGCCGTCGCCCTGGATCGTGGAGAAATGGACGAACACGTCCTCGCCACCTTCCTGGGAGATGAAGCCGAAACCCTTCGCCTCGTTGAACCACTTCACGGTTCCGATAGCCACTGAACTGCTCCTTGCGTAACCTGCGACCCGAGGGTTGCAGTAACTCCGCCTGAACGTGGCGGCCACGATTCGGTCACTCTGACCGATGTCTCCGATTCGCGAGAGCCGCGCGGCCAACAAAAATGCCGCCGGATCAACCTGGCGGCATCAGAAGGCGCTTCGCGGCACATCGACGGCAACCGGTAGACGGGAGCAGTATCGGCGGAACGGGCGATTCGCGCAAGCGCCGCTTCGCACATCCCCCGAAGGCGCTCGGCCACAGCGAATTGGAGCGGTGCCGCGTCTGCGATGGCACCCAATGGATGGACATGATCGGCGAACGGCTCTCTCATTTCCGGCTCGAGGAGCGCCTCGGCGAAGGCGGCGTGTGCGAGATGTTGCGCACGCGGGCGGCGGGCGCGCCCGGGCGGGAGCGCGCGTGACGCCCGCGATGACCGAGACGCTCGGGTTCGCCGCGGCGGGGTGCACCACCTTCGCGCTCGTGCCGCAGGTGGTCCGCATCTGGCGGAGGCGCTCGGCCGAAGACATCTCGCTGGCGATGTACCTGACCATGGTGGCGGGCGTGATCCTGTGGATCGTCTACGGCATGCGCATCCACTCGGCGCCGCTGGTGGCCGCCAACGCCGTCAGCCTGGGGCTGGCGTGTGCGGTGTTGATCGGGAAGCTGAGGTTCAGGGGCCCGCGCGGGTAACATGCGAGGCTGCGCTAGTCCGGGCTCCGGTTCGCGTGATACGCTCGATCAACAACCCGGATGCATTTCCCATCCCTCGAGCGGAGCTTCCATGCGCTTCCTGCCACGCCTTTCCAGCGCTCTCGCCATGCTCGCGATCCCAGCCCTGATGCTGGCCGTGGTTCCCCCCGCGGGAGCCGTCGCGAATCACGTCGTGATCAGCGAGTTCGCCACGCGCGGCCCGTCGTCCGCCACGGATGAATTCGTCGAGCTTTACAACCCCACCGACAACGCGATCGACATCTCCGGCTGGAAGCTCCAGTACTCGGCGGCGACCAATGGCACCACCTGGAGCGACCGCGCGATTCTGCCGGCGAATTCGTCCATCGCGGCGCACGGGTTCTTCCTGCTCGTCAACAGTGCTGGCACGTACTCGAGTTCGGCTACCCCGGACTACACCTCGGGGTTGTGGGGATCGGGACAGGGTATGGCCGACAACGGCCACGAGCGCATGATCGACACGTCCGCCGTCGAGGTGGACAAGGTGGGCTGGGGTACGGCGGTCAATCCCGAGGGCTCGGCCGCGCCGAACCACGGCATCAGCGCGAACGGAAACAGCGTCGAGCGCAAGGCGATATCCACGTCCACCGCCGATTCGCTTGCGGCCGGGGGAGCGCACCAGTTGCTCGGGAACGGGCAGGACACGAACAACAATTCCGCCGACTATGTCACCCAGACCCACGGCCGCAATCCGCAGAACAGCTCCAATCCGCCGGAGCCGACTTTCGTGGTGGGAGGAAACGGAACCGGGCGCGCGAGCATCGCGCCGGTGAGCGTGTATACCAGCCGCTCGCTCGATTCGCTGAAGATCGCCTTCGGGCAGGACTCGACGTACACGCTCACCAACCTCTCGATCATCGTGCCGTCCGACTGGACGTGGTCGCACGACGTGGGGTCGGTGGTGCTGAGCGGGCCGGGCTTCGCGAGCGCGACGCCGACCATCGCCGGCGACACGCTGTTCATCGCCTCGGCGACGCTGAGCACAGCCGACAGCGGCAGCGTCACCATCGCGAACCTCACCTCGCCGCCCACGAGCGGGAACTCCACCTTCGCGGTGAAGACCGCGGTCGCCTCGGGAACGCTCACGCAGATTCTCGTGTATCCGCACGTGCGCGTGCTCGAGCTGGTGCCGATCGTCGTCGTGCACGTGAACGACGCCTCCGGCGTTGCCGCCTCTCCTTACGCGCCGGGCGCCGAGGCCACCGTGACCGGCGTCGTCACCGCCAACCTGAGCAGCGTCCGAACCGATCTCTACCTGCAGGATGGCACCGCCGGGATCGACATCTTCAGCTTTGACCTGCCGCCGTTCTCGATCCAGCCGGGCGACAGTCTCACCGTGACCGGCTCGATTGCTCAGTTCCGCGGCATCACGGAGCTTCAGCCCGACTTCTCGCTGCTCGTGAGGCACGCGACCGGGCGCCCGATCCCCGAACCCCTGGTGCTCACCTGCGCGGAAGTCACCGCCACCTTCCACCCCGACTACACCGAGCCCAACGAGGGGCGGCTGATCCGCATCGACGGGGCGACCTACAACTCGACCACGTCGACCATTACCGACCCATCCGGCACCACCAACATCTTCATTCCGACGTCGTTCCCGCCGGTGCCGAGCGTCTTCGACGTGATCGGGATCCTGAAGCAGTTCAAGCCCGGCACGCCCGCGCCGGGCCCGCCCTACACCGCGGACTACGAGATCGCGCCGCGGGATTCGACCGACATCATCGCCCACCCGGGTCCGATCATTCTCACGACCCCATACGAGGACCACATCCTGCCGACCTCGGTGCAGCTGCATTGGACCACCGACGTCGCGTCCTCGAGCATCGTCCGCTACGGACTCACGCTCGCGCTCGGCGACAGCGCCGTCGATTCCACGCCGGTGACGGTCCACGCGGTGACGGTGACCGGCCTCACGCCCGCCACGGTGTACGACTACAGCGTGGGCTCGGAGGACGTGAACGGCGTCAACTTCGCCCCGGCGCGGTTGTTCAGCACCGCATCGCCCGCGCAGTCGAGCGGGCAGATGAACGTGTACTTCAACAAGAGCGTGAACACGAGCGTCGCGTGGCTTCATGCCGCGAACGGCAACCAGGACCTCCCGGCGAGGCTGGTGCCGCGCCTCGACAACGCGCAGCGTTCGATCGATGCCGCGATCTACAGCCTGAGCGGCACTCCGGGCGGCACGCTCGCCACCGCGCTGATCAACGCGAAGAACCGGGGCGTGAAGGTGCGGGTCATCTGCGAGGAGGACAACAAGACCGGCTCCGGCTTCACCGCGATCAGCGGCGGCGGCATTCCGCTGATCACCGACCGCTTCGACGCCACCAACAACGGGCTCGGGCTGATGCACAACAAGTTCTTCGTCATCGACGGGCGCGGTGGCGCGGCCGAGAGCGCGTGGGTGTGGACCGGCTCATGGAACCCGACCGACCCCGGCACCAACAGCGACTTCCAGAACTCGATCGAAGTCCAGGACCTGGCGCTGGCGAACGCGTACACCCTCGAGTTCAACGAGATGTGGGGGAGCGGCACCGACACGCCGAATGCAGCCGCGTCGCGGTTCGGCGCCCGCAAGCTCGACGACACGCCGCACAAGTTCGTGATCGGTGGGCACGACGTGGAGAGCTACTTCAGCCCGTCCGACGCCCCGACCTCTCAGATCATCTCGAGGATCAACGCAGCGCAGCACTCGATCGGGTTCCAGCTGCTGACGCTGACGCGCACCGACATCTCGGCGGCGCTGGTGGCCAGGCACCTGGCGAGCATCAAGGTGCGCGGCGATCTCGACGCCAGCTCCGACGCCGGATCGCAGTACTCGTATCTGCTCGGGAACGGGGTGGACATTCGCCTGAAGACCGGGGCCTCCGGCCTGCTCCACCACAAGTACTGCCTGTTCGACGCGGAGAATCCGACCTGGGATGCCGTGACCCTCACCGGCTCGCACAACTGGTCGAGCGCCGCGGAAAACTCGAACAACGAGAACACGCTCATCATTCACGATCCCGACGTCACCAACCAGTACCTGCAGGAATTCGCGGCGCGCTACTATCAGTTCGGCGGCAGCGACTCGCTGCTGGTCGGCGTCGAGCAGATCGACACGAGCGTGCCACGCGTGTTGTCGCTCTCGCAGAACTTCCCGAACCCGGTCCGCGGGTACACGCGCATCGTGTACTCGATCCCGTCCACGCAGCAGGTGGTGCTCAGGCTGTTCGACGTGCAGGGCCGCGTGGTGCAGACGCTGGTGAATCAGCGCCAGACCCCGGGACGTTACGGGGTGGACCTCACCGTGAGGGGCATGGCAAGCGGCGTCTACTTCTACCGTCTCGAGTTGGGACGCCTCACGCAGCAGCGGAAGATGCTGTTGCTGAGGTAGGCGCGATCGGGGAGCGGAGCGCCGCGGGGCCGTACCCGGCAGGCGGCGCGTCCGCTTCCTTCCACCAGCGCGAGGGAGTCATGCGATCGTCTCGAGCCCTGGAGCCGCCGGCACCGGGGCCACCGCTCGTCGCCACGACTCAGCTCCTGCTGCGAGCGAAGCAGGGCGACCAGGCCGCGCTCGATGCGCTGATGGCGCGATACCTGCCGCGGCTCCGCGCGTGGGCCAGCGGCCGGCTGCCGATGCGCGCGCGAAGCCTGCTCGACACCGCGGACCTGGTGCAGGAAACGCTGCTGCGCACCTTCGAGCGGCTCGACCAGATCGAGGTGCGCGGTCCGGGCGGATTCCAGGCCTATGTTCGCTCTGCGGTGCTCAACCGTATTCGAGATGCGGTCCGGTGGGCTGCCCGCCGGCCGGGACCGGACGGCGTTCCCGAAACTCTCGAGAGCCCCGACCCGTCTCCGCTCGAGCTGGCGATCGGGGCCGACCTGGTGACGCGTTACGAACGCGCGCTGGCGACCCTCACGGAGGATGACCAACAATTGCTGCACCTGCGGATCGAACTCGACTACGACTACCACGAGATCGCGGCGATCGCCGATCGCCCGAGCCGCGATGCGGCCCGGGTGGCGGTGACGCGCGCCCTGCGCCGGCTCGCCGACGCGATGGGCGATCATGTCTGACGACTCGGAACTCGATGCCCTGCTCGATTCCGTCGCGAGCGGCGAGCGTGTGGATTGGGAGATCGCAGAGGGGCGCGCGGCGGGTCCCGAGCAGCGCGCGCGGTTGCGCGCGCTCCGCGACGTCGCGCGCCTGGCCGAGTTCAATCACACGCTGCAGCACGATGTCGCGCCGGCCGCCGCCGGCTCCGAGATCGGCCGCTGGGGTGACCTGCTGCTCCTCGAGCGGGTGGGAGCGGGCGCCGGCGGCGAGGTGTATCGCGCGTGGGACCCTGCGTTGCAGCGCGAGGTGGCGCTCAAGCTGGCGCGCACCCGCGAGGACGGCGCTCGCGAAGCTTCGGACTGGCTCGAGGAGGCGCGGACGCTGGCCCGCGTGCGCGACCCCCACGTGGTCACGGTGTTCGGCGCGGCCGAGCACGACGGGCGAGCTGGATTGTGGATGGAGTTCCTGCACGGGCCAACGCTCGAGGCCGAGATCGCCCGCCGCGGGCCGCTTGCCGCCGGCGAGGTCGCGCGGCTCGGCGCCCAGCTCGGACTGGCCCTGCGCGCCGCCCACGCCTCGGGCACGCTCCATCGCGACGTGAAGCCGGCGAATGTCGTGCTCGAGCACGCGGGCCGGGCGGTGCTGACGGATTTCGGTCTCGGTCAGCGGAGCGCGGCGGAGCGCGATCCCGGCCCGTTCTCGGGCACGCCCATGTTCATGTCCCCCCAGCGGCTCGCGGGCGCCGCCGCGAAACCGACGGACGACCTGTACGCCCTCGGCGTCACGCTGCATTGCGCGCTCGCCGGTACGCCTCCATTCCGCGCCGATACGCTCGAAGGCCTGCGAAAGGCGGTGGCCGCCGGACCCGATCGCCCGTTGAGAACGGCACGGGCCGGCTCGCCGCCCGCGCTGATCGCCGCGATCGAGCGGGCGATGGCGCCCGAGCCGGAGGCTCGCTTCGAAAGTGCCGCGGGGCTGATCGCGGCATTCGAGGCCGCCGGCGACTCGCCGCGGGCGGCCACCGGATCATCGCACCGGCCGCGTTCGGGTCTGCTGCTCGCCGCGACCTTCGCGGTGGCCGCCACGCTGGCGTGGCTCGCGGTCGTCCGCCTCGACCACCGGCAACCGGCCGAGACCGCGGTCGTCGCGCCGACTCCGCCCACGAATTTCTACGACGTGTCCGCCAGCTTCATTCGCCGCGGCCCCGGCGGCGACACGCATCTCGAAACGGGAGACCGGATCGGGCCGGGCGACCGCGTCAGGCTCGAGTTCCACTCGACGCGCCCGGTCTGGGTCTACGTCCTCGACGCCGACGAGCGTGGCGCGACCTACGTGCTCTTTCCGCAGCCGATGTTCGACCGCCGCAATCCGCTGCCGCGCGATTCGATCATCGTGCTGCCTGGCAGGCGCGAGGGTCACGAAACCGCGTGGACCGTCACGAGCCGCGGCGGACGCGAACACCTGCTGGTGGTGGCGAGCCCGGGGCCGGTGGCCGAACTCGAGGCGGAGCTGGCACAGCTGCCGGCCCCCGCACCCGGCCGCCCGGTGCAGTACGCGCGGATCGAGACGAGGGCGGTGGAACGGCTGCGCGGAATCGGGGGCGTGAGCGAGATCCCATCGAGCGGATCGCCGCAGCGTCCCTCGCCGCTCTTCGATCGCATCCGAGCCCTGGCGGGAGGCGAACAGGCGGTGCGCGGCACCTGGGTGCGGCAGGTCGTTCTCGAAAACCCGCTTCGCTGAGTCGCGCAGCGAAAGACCCACCGCGAGGGGTCACGCCTCACGCGCGCTCGCCCTCACCTTCAGTCCCCGATGGTGGTGAACGCCGCCCAGTAGAAGGGGTGAGTCGAGCGGCCCGAGCGCCGCCGCGCCGCGAGCACCGCACGGCTCGCCGAGGTTGCGGCCGCTGCCGCTCCGATCTGGCCGGACGACCGCGCGGCGTAGAGCGACGTCATCCACTCCCCGGTCGCATCGTCCGCGATCGCCCACTGGCTGGCGATCACGCTGCGCGCGCCCGCGATCTGGAACGCGCGTCCCATGCCGAGCGTGCCCTCTCGCGACCAGCGCTCCGCGAGCCCCGAGTGACAAGCCGAGAGCACCACCCAGTCGGTTCCCGCGAGGTCGAGCGTCACGACTTCCTCGGAGGTGAGCAGGCCTTCGTTTTCGTCATCGGCGTGCTCGCCCGCGCGATTGGCTCCGGCGAGCGCGAGCCACACGCGGCGGCCCATCCACGGGGTCGGCACCGGCAGCGCCGCGTCCTTCGGAGCGATCGCACGGAACGGAGGCCTGCCTTTCGGAGCTGGCTCCAGCGACGCGATGCCTCCGAGCCCGCGGGCCCCCCGCTCGGCGCCGGCGCAGGTGTCGCGCGCCACCACGCCGTGCGTTGCGAGATGGAGCACCGCGCGGTCATGGGCCTCGCGCTTGAATGCCTGCTCGGTCGCGTCGGGGCCCAACAGCAACTCGGCCGCCTGGCCGGGTTTCGCACGCCATTCGCGCGCTACATCCCGGGCCTCATTGCCGGAGCCCGGCAGCGGCGCGAGCAGGGCAGAGGCTCCGTCCGCACACGGATCCGGGGTCGAGCGAACCAGCGCCGTGACGAGGATCGCCGAGTCGCGAGTTTCGGAAGCGCCATGATCGAAGTCGGGTGCGCCGAGCGCGAGCATCGAGCCGGTGCCGGCGGGCGATGCTGGCTCCAGCAGGTCGCGCTCCGCGTTGAGGAAGTGGAACTGCGGCCCGTGCTCCACCAGATAGGAGTGCGCGCCATCCGGGAGCGCCTGCCACGCCAGATCGAGCAGCGGACCATCACCGACGATGAACACGTCGCCGGCGCCTGCGATCCGCCCCGCGATGCGATCCCAGGTGCGAGCCCGCGCCGCGCTTCCCGCGCGGCGACACTCGCGCTCGGCCCGGCCGCCGGCGCGTGCACCGGGCCCTGGCGATACTCCGAGCCGCTCGCGCCACGGGTCGATCGCGGCGCGCAGGTCGGCCGAGCGTCCCAGCTCGATGCGGTCGATGGCTTCGTCCCCGCCGCGGGCGATGAAGGCGATGACGATCGAGGAATCGTGGCATGAACCGCACGGGAAAAGATTCGGAAGGTCCCCGTGCGATTCGAAGAACGACACCAGCGCCTGGCCGGGACGCAAGTGCGCGCGGACCGCGGAGAGCCCGACGTCGGGCGGCTCGATCTCGATGCCGCGGCGCTTCAGGACTCCTGCATAGGCCGCCTCGGCTTCGTCGGCGGACGCGCGCAGCCGCTCGAGTGCGGCGCGCGCGAGCGAATCCAGATTCGATCGAGAAGAATTCACCAGCCGTTGCGCCAGCACGCGCTGGGCCTCGATCCAGTGTTCGTGGGCGCCGACCACTGCTGAATCGGAATCGTACCCCCGCGGCGTTCGGCGGCGGGCCAGGTCTGCTCTCACCAGGCCGCGCGAGCGGACCAGCCGATCCCAGGCCGCCTCCTGCCGCGCGGGATCGTGGCCGCGGGAAAGCTCGAGGATCTGCTCCAGGTATCCCGCCTGCTGCCGGGTGAACTCGAGCGCGCGCCGATCGGGCAGCGCCTGGAGATTGAGGCGCAGCCGCTCGCGCGACAGCCGTTCGCCTTCGAGCGCCCGCGTCCAGGCCTCCTCGCCGAGGCCCAGCGCCCGGGCTGCGCGCGCCAGGTAGTACTGGAGCGCGGCGGCCTCCCTCGTCGAGCGGACGACCGAGGTCTCGTAGACGCTGGACAGCTCGCGTCGAGTGCTGTCCAGCGCCGCCGTGTCACCCATCGCTTCCAGCGTCATCATCAAGTTGAAGTAGGCATCCGGTGTGGTCTTCCCACGGCCCATCGACCCCGGCCGCGAATGATCGGTGCGAATCGCCCGTTCGATCATTGCCCGCGCCTCCGCGAATCGCCCTTGCTGGCGGAGCAGGTCGCCCTGCGAGAACTGAGCGCTCGAGAGATTCGGATCGGGCGGTCCGGGTCGGGCCGCGAGCGCCGTCTCCACCTCCCGGAAGTCGCGCATCGCCGCCGCCGTGTCTCCGGTGCCCGCGCACGCACTTGCGAGGCCGAACTGGGAATACACCACCCTCGGATGGGCTGGCCCATACTGCGCCCGCATGAGCGGAATCAGCTCCGAGAACATCTCCCGCGCGCCCTCGTAGTCGCCGAATTGGAGCAATCCAATTCCGAGGTTGAAGCGGATCGTCAGCGCCCGGCGCGAGTCCGCTCCGTAATTGAGCCGCACCACCCGGAGCGCCTCCCGCGACAGGTCCACGTTGAGGGCCAGGTTTCCGGTCCGGCCCTCGAGGTCTGCCAGCAGGTTGAGCGGGATCCATCGCTGCGGGTCCTCGGGTCGGGTTCTGGCAAACATGTCGAGGGATTGGTGAAATGCCTGGCGCGCTCGCTCGAAATCGCCGAACTCCGAATAGCAAAGCCCGGTCTGGCCGATCAGGGCGGCCACGGCTGGACTCTCCGGCCCATCCGAGCGTTTGCGGATTTCGATCGCCCGGGTCCAGGCGTCGAGCGCCGCGTGAAAATCATGACGGTCGCGGTGGGTGAGGGCGATCGCGTCCCACGTGACGGCCAGCAGGGTGTCATCGGGCGCCAGCCGCGCGGTGCGGATCTCGATCGCGCGCCGGAGATGAACCAGCGCGCTGTCGGCCCGATCCGATCCGCGCAGCAGGCCCGCCACCAGATCGTGGACCTCCGCAACCTCGAGGCGATCGGGGCCGAGCCGGCGCCGGCGGATGTCGAGACAGCGCGTGGCGGCGAGCAGCGCCGTGCCGTCCGCGTAGCCGACGGTATTCCATCGCGCGCGGGATCGGAGGTAGAGGGCCGTCGCGATCTCGAGCGAGTCGGCCAGCGGGTCGCGCTCCAGCCGCTCGAGCGCGGCCGAGGCGAGCGTATCGGACTCGGCCCAATGTCCCAGCGCCTGCATGCCGCGGATCACTTCGAGTTCGCCGGCGCGGCCCGCCTTGCCGGTCGAATCACCACTCGATCCACGGGACGACGCGACCACCAGGATGAAGGTCGAGATCAGACCGATGGCGCGCGCGAGCCTTCGCCTAAGGGCGATGCGGAGCGGGGGATCGGTGGGGGCGATCACGGAACGGAAGGCTACTCCGCCACGAAGGCGGGTGTCACTCGCAAACTCGTGCCGCCGAGGGGGCGCGGGCGGGCGCGACGGGAGTCCGCCAGTGTGTTCGCCCCGCGATCCCCAGACGTTTGAGGATCAGCCGCCACTTGCGTCCCCGTCCGGGGCCGCGAGGGGGCGGCGCGCAATCCACAGGAGGGCCGGGACATGAAGAAGCTGCAGGTGATGGTGATCGTGGCGGTCGCGGCACTGGTGGCGCTGCTGCCCGGGATCAGCGCGGCGAGGCTGGCCTCGAATCACAACCGGACGCGACTCCAGGCCTAGTCGGTCGCGGGCCGGGGGCCGATTCAGGCCCTTCGGCCCGGGCTGGCCTCGCCCGGTAGACGAGCGAACGGGAGCTCGATGATGCGGCGCTGGCTGAGGATCGTCCGAGCTCGGTGGCTCGGTGGCCGGGCCGGGCGCGAGTGCGATGCCGGCTGCTACGAGCGCGCCGAACAGTCGATGCGCGATGCGATCGCGATCGCCGGCCGGGTGGACCCGCCGGACCCGCGGCTCACGCTCTCGCTTCTCAATCGGCTCGGGATGATCCACAAATTCCAGGGCCGGTTCGCCGACGGGCGCCGCGCCTACCGTCGCGCGCTGGCGATCGCCCGATCCGAGTTCGCGGCGGGGCATCCTTCGTTCGCGGCGATCTACCACAACCTGGGCGGGCTCGAACACGCGCGAGGCCGATTCGCGCGCGGCGAGCCCTTGGCGCGCGCGGCGGTCGCTCTGCGCCAGCGTGCGCTCGGACCCGAACACGTAGATGTCGCCCTCGACCTGGTGGCGCTGGCCGCGATCGTGGACGGTCGCGGGCGGCACGCGGAGTCGGAGCAGCTCCTGAGGCGCGCCCTCCCGATCCTCGAGCGACAACTCGGCTCCGAGCATCGCGAGACCGCAGCTGCGCTGGGCAACCTGGCGGCCTGCCTCCACGTCCAGGGACGCACCATCGAAGCGGTGCCGATCGCCGAGCGGGCACTGGCCACCGAAGTGCGCCTGCTCGGCCCGGCCCACCCCGAGACCGCGTTGGCGCTCGCGAACCTCGCGGTGCTCCACCAGGCACAAGTCCGCGGCGAGGACCGATGTTCGCTTCGAATTCCCCGGACGTAGGAAGGAGCGGACTGGAATTCGAGTCCGCCCCGGCCCTGGTCGCGACTCTCTCGATGAGCTTCGCATCCGGACCAACACCCAGGAGATCGGTCATGTGGCACCGGCTTGGCTTCGTGCTCCTCGTCGTCTTCGCTTCCGGTCTTGCTTCCAGCGCGATGGCCGAATGGCAGCCCGACGGGGTGGACGTCTGCACCAACGCGGACGGGGGGGACGGAGGGGACCGTAATCCCAGGATGGTCTCGGACGGCGCGGGCGGGGCGATCATCACGTGGTTCGACTATCGAAACGGGAGCGGCGACATCTTCGCCCAGCGGATCAGCGCCGCGGGAGTTCCAATGTGGGCGGCCAACGGGGTCGCCCTCTGCACTGAATCGGCCCACCAGTTCGATCCGGCCATCGCATCGGACGGCTCGGGCGGAGCGATCATCACGTGGTCCGACTATCGAAACGGCAGCTCCGACATCTACGCCCGGCGGGTGAACGCCTCGGGAGTTCCGCAATGGACGGCCGACGGGGTCGCGATCTGCACCGACGCGGATAACCAGTACGTTCCCAAGATCGTCCCGGATGGTGCCGGGGGAGCGATCGTCGCGTGGGAGGACCACCGGAGCGCCCCCACCTCCGACATCTATGCCCGACGGGTGAACGCCTCCGGGGTTCCGCAATGGACTGCCGACGGAGTCCCCCTCACCGCCTCGGCGAACGACCAGACGAATTTCACGATGATCCCGGACGGCGCGGGGGGCGCATTCGTCACGTGGGAGGACTATCGAGGCGATGACGCCGACATCTACCTCCAGCGGGTGAGCGCCACCGGCTTGCTGACGTGGACGCCCGACGGCATCGCGGTCTGCAACGCAGCGGACTGGCAGTACGCTCCGAAGGTCGCAACGGACGGCGCCGGGGACGCGATCGTCACGTGGGACGACAATCGAAGCGGCAGCGGCTACCCCGACATCTACGCCCAGCGGGTGCATTTCACCGGTGCCGTGTGGACGTCCAACGGCGTCGCGATCTGTTCCGACCCGGGCCTCCAGTTGGATCCGACAATCGCCTCGGACGGCGCGGGGGGCGCGATCGTCGTGTGGGCCGACTACCGGGACGGCGTCACCCCCATCCTCTACGGCCAGCGCGTGAACGCGGCCGGGAGCGCGCAGTGGATGGCGAACGGCATCGCCGTCTCCACCGGCGCCGTGGATCGTCTGGCGATCGTCCCGGACGGCGTGGGGGGCGCGGTCGTCGGGTGGGTGGAGGACGGCAATTATCTCCGTGCCCAGCGTCTCGCTGCCGACGGCTCGCTCCAGTGGGCGCCGGCCGGACTCCCGGTCTGCACCATCGCGGCCGGCCCGAGCCAGCTGCAGATGGTCGCGGACGGTTCGCAGGGAGCGCTCGCCGCATGGCAGGACTACCGAAACAGCGAAGCGGGAATCTACGCCTCGATCGCTAACGGCAACACGCCCGCCGGCGCGAACGTCGTCGTGTCCCCCACCGACGCCACGACCGGCGGCACTCCCGTCACGGTCACCTTCGACGGCGTGGGCAACGGAAGCACGTCGCTCGTGACCGGCCCGAGTGGACCGGTCCTGCCGGGGACGTTCACCCCGGGCGATGGCAAGTACTACGACATTTCGACGACCGCGACGTTCAGCGGGGGCGTCGAAGTGTGCATCACCTACGACGAGTCGGGCCTGGCCGTGGCGGAGTCCGCGGTGCGGCTGCTCCACTACGACACGACGCTGCACAGCTGGGCCGACATCACGACCTCGCTGGACACGGGCCTGAACAAGGTCTGCGGCGTGACCACGAGCCTGTCGCCCTTCGTGATCGGAGCGGTCAGCGTCACGGGCATCGGCGACGCTCCGATTCCCGCACGGCTGGCGCTCCACCAGAATTTCCCCAACCCGTTCAAGCCGACGACCACGATCGCCTTCGATGTGCCCCGGAGCGGGGCGGAGGTTCGGGTCAGCATCTACGACGTGGCCGGAAAGCAGGTGCGATCGCTCGCGGATCGTCTGTTCGAGCCGGGCGTGCATCGGGTGAGCTGGGACGGTCGCGACGATCGCGGCCAGGGTGCTGCGCCGGGTGTGTACTACTGCCGGATCGAATCGGGCGGATTCCGGCAGGCCATGAAGATGATGCTCCTCAGGTAGTCAGCCCGAGCCGTCCCATGCCGCACCGACTCCCGAAGACGGGAGAGGTGCGGCATGGAGTGCTCCTGAGCTAGATTGCGCGGATGCCCCTCTCATCCGGCACCCGCCTCGGCCCATACGAGATCGTCTCGCCGCTCGGCGCGGGCGGTATGGGCGAGGTGTATCGCGCTCGCGACTCGCGGCTCGGGCGCGAGGTCGCGGTCAAGGTGCTGCCCCAGCACCTGTCGCAGAGCCCCGAAGTGCGCGCCCGGTTCGAGCGGGAGGCGAAGACCGTCTCGTCGCTGAACCATCCGCACATCTGCACGCTGTTCGACGTGGGGCGCGAGGCCGAGACCGACTACCTCGTGATGGAGCTGGTCGAGGGCGAGACGCTCGCGCAGCGGCTCACGCGTGGCGCGCTGCCCGCCGCCGAGGCGCTGAAGCTCGGGGCGCAGGTCGCTGATGCGCTGGACCGCGCGCACCGCGCGGGGGTGGTGCATCGCGATCTGAAACCCGGCAACGTGATGCTGACCAAGTCGGGCGCGAAGCTGATGGACTTTGGCCTCGCGCGCGCAACCGGCCTGGCCGGGCCGGCGGGCGGGAGCGGCATCACGCAGGCCGCGATGACCCAGTCGCCGACGATCGCGCAGCCGCTGACCGCAGAGGGCACGATCGTCGGCACGTTCCAGTACATGTCGCCCGAGCAGCTGGAGGGCAAGGAGGCCGACGCGCGCAGCGACCTCTGGGGGTTGGGCTGCGTGCTGTACGAAATGGTGACCTCGAAGCGTGCGTTCGAGGGCAAGAGCCAGGCCTCGTTGATCTCCTCGATCATGAAGGACGAGCCGCGGGCGCTGAGCGAGCTGGCGCCGATGTCGCCGCCCGCGCTCGACCGGCTCGTGAAGCAGTGCCTCGCGAAGGATCCGGACGAGCGATGGCAGTCGGCGGGCGACGTGCGGCGCGAGCTCGAGTGGATCACAGGCGGCTCCTCTCAGAGCGGCGCGCAAGCAGTGGGCGCGCGGCGGCCCGCGGCGCCACGCGGCGGGCTCGGGTTGTTCGCGGGCGCGGCGATCGCGTTTGCATCGCTCGTTTATGCATTCGGGCCGTGGAGCGCGCACCGCCCGCCGACCCCGCTCGTTCGCTTCATGCTCGCGGCTCCGCAGGGCACCACGCTGGATCAGCCCGCAGAGGCGGAGCTGTCGCCCGACGGGAATGTCCTCGCATTCGGCGCGTCTGACAGCAGCGGCACCAGCCACATCTACGTGCGCCCGCTCGCGAGCCCCGAGGCCCGCGTGTTGCCGGGCACCGAGCACTGTTCGCTGCCGTTCTGGTCTCCCGACAGCCGGATGATCGGGTTCTTCGCGGGAGGGAAGCTCAGGAAGGTGCCGCTCGACGGCAGCCCGCCGCTCGTGCTCTGCGACGCCCCCGATCCGCGCGGTGGGGCATGGTCGCCGGCGGGCGCGATCCTGTTCGCTCCGAACAATCAGGGCTCGATCGTGCGCGTGTCGGCGAACGGAGGCGTGCCCACCCCCGT
The DNA here is from genome assembly GCA_041483195.1 of Candidatus Eiseniibacteriota bacterium. GTDB lineage: Bacteria > Eisenbacteria > RBG-16-71-46 > RBG-16-71-46 > RBG-16-71-46 > WS-2. Next base: position 17,590 of record JBGPFC010000031.1, on the reverse strand, counting down.
GACGAAGCTCGATGCGGCGCGTCACGAGCTGGGCCACCGCTATCCACAGTTCCTGCCCGATGGCCGTCACTTTCTGTACGTGGGGATCGGCTCGGGTGAAGAGCAGTCCACCTTCGCGGCCTCGTTGGACGGCGGCGCGGCGGTCGAAGTGTGCAGGGCGGGCTCTGGCGCACGCTTCGTGCCGCCCGGATACCTGCTCTATCTCGACACCGGGGTGAACTCGCCGCAGCGGCGCCTGCTGGCGCGGCGGTTCGACGCGGCGAAGCTGCGCGCCAATGGGGATCCAGAGCTGGTGATTGATGACGTGAACGCGAACAACTTCGGCTATGCGAACGTCGCGGCGAACGATCGCGGCACGCTGGTGGTTCAGCACTGGAGCGATGCGCACGCCCGCCTGGAGTGGCGGGACCGGCGTGGCGCGGCAGCATCCGTCGCGGTGGATGATTTCGACGGCGACGCCGCGGCCCTGAGCCCGGACGGGCGCCGACTCGCGTACGACGGCTCGAACCCGCACGACCTCTACGTGCTGGACCTGGCGAGCGGCGTCTCGACCCGGCTCACCTTCGAGAACCAGCGGGTGAGCAACACCGTGTGGTCCTTCGACGGGCGAAGCATTGCCTTCTCGAGACTGTTCGGCGCGCGTGGGTGGGAGATTCACGTGAAGGCGGCGGACGGCACCGGCCCGGATTCGCTCGTGTTCCATGGAGCGGGATTGTTCAATTTCCCGCAGAGTTGGTCGCGAGACGGCCGGTGGCTGGTCGCGACATCGGCGGATTCGTCCGGCAACTTCGACCTGTGGCGAATTCCGATGAGCGGCCCGGGAGTCGCGGAGATTTATCAGCGGACGCGGGCACAGGAGCGAAACGCGTCGCTCTCGCCTGACGGCCGATGGGTGGCGTACGCGGCCGACGACGACGGTAAACCCGGGTTCTACGTGCAGTCCTTCCCGAATCCGGGTGCGAAGTACCAGGTCGCGCTACCGAGCGCCGCGGGCGGTGGCTGGACCGAACGTGGCGACGCGCTGTTGATCGGCGACAATCGGGGCGCGGTCCTGTCGGTGCAGGTCTCGACCACCGACGGCTTTCGGCAGGGCGCCACCACCCGATTGTTCCAACTTCCTCCCGGCGAATACTTCGTGGACACTGAACGAGGGGAGCAGCGTTTCCTCACGGCGACACCGAAGGACCTGTCTTCGCTGACGCGGCTCGAGGTGGTGCTGGGCTGGACGCAGTTGCTCGAGAAGAAGTGATAGCGCGATCGGAGGGTCTATGGCGTCGCGGGCCGGGCGAGCTGCCGGGCAATCGCTCAGCCGCCTGATGCCACCGGAGCGCCGGCACGCAACAGCTCGCCGACCCGCGAGAGCAGCTCGCGCCCGGTGAACGGCTTGGCGAGCAGCGGCAGCTGCCCGTGCTCGATCAGGTGCCTCAGGCGCTCGGAGCCCACGTGGCCCGAGCACACCAGCACCGGGCGGTCCGGGAGGGCGCGCCGGAACGCATCAACCACGCGCTCGACGGGGGCACCCGGCAGGACTCCGTCAATGCAGAGCAGGTCGATCGAATCCGGATGCCGATCCAGTAGCTCCAACGCCGCATTGCCGTCGCGCGCCTCGAGCACCTCGTACCCGCCCGAGCGCAGCTCCATCACCATCAGCGCGCGCGCGGCATCGTCGTCCTCGACCACCGCCACCCGTGCCCCGGGCACCGCGCTGGCCACCGGGCTCACGCGGACCGCCGTCTCCGACGCCGGGGTCGCGGCGCCCACCGGCAGGTGGATCGTCACGCGGGTGCCGTGCCCCGGCTTGCTCGTGATGCCGATGCGGCCTTTCGCCGCGACCACGATCGCATGCGAGGTCGCGAGTCCCAGGCCGGTGCCGCGCCCCTCGGCCTTGGTCGTGTAGTAGGGCTCGAGCGCGTGGGCGAGCGTTGCCTCGTCCATCCCGACGCCGTCATCGCTCACGACCAATTCGACCCACCGCGCCCCCGAAGCGAGGTCCGCCACCGCCGGCGCTGGCGCGGGCCGCAGCGACATCGCGAGCGTGCCGCCGCGCGGCATCGCGTCGCGAGCGTTGAGCGCCAGGTTCAGCAGCACCTGGTGCATCTGCGCCCGATCCACCACCACCGGCGACACCTCCTCGAGCTCGACCCGCACCGCGATGTCCTCGGGCAGCAGGCGCTCCAGTTGGCGCACGGCTTCCTGCACCAGCGGGCCGAGCGGTGTCGGCGCCGGGATCGCCACCTGTCGCCGGCCGATCGTGAGCAGGTGGCGCGCAAGCTGCGCCGCACCGTCGCTCGCGGTGGCGATCGCCGCATGGCCCTTGCGGCGCTCTTCCTCGTCGAGCGCGCCGTCTCTCAGCATCTCGTTCCAGCCCATGATCACGAGCAGCGAGTTGTTGAAATCGTGCGCGATTCCGCCCGCGAGGCGCCCAATCGACTCGCGCTTCTGAGACTCGATCAGCGCCATCTCGGCCTGGTGGTGGCGCCGCTCGGCCTCGAGCCGCTGGGCTTCTTCGGCCCGCAGGCGTTCGAGCGCCTCGTCCTTGGCGCGCAGGCTCGCCTCGAAGCGCGACGTGAGCCACGTGACCGTGAACACGATCCACGAAGTCAGGGCCAGCCACAGCAACGCCATTCGGATCCAGGTCTGCGGCTGCAGCGGATCGGCCGGGATCGGCGGGCCGAGCGGACGGATGCCGCCGACCAGGAGGGCGGCCGTGATCGTGATCGCGAGCAGCGATGCCACGATGAACGCCACAGCTGCGCGCGGTCCCACCAGCACCCCCGCGAGCACAGAGGCCATCGTGAGTCCGAGGAACGCGGAAGCCGAGATGCCGATCCCCGCGAAAAGGAAGGGGGCGATGAGCACGAACGGCGCCAGCATGACGACCGCGCGCAGCCGCGGCGAGCGCCGTGTGATCCACATGCCGGAGAGCCCGAGCCCGTAGAGGCCGACGACGATCCACACGTAAGCGGGCGCGGAGCGCGGCAGGAAGGATGCGACCACGAGCAGCAGCGCGAGACCGCCGCTCACGGCCAGCACCCGGGCGGTGCGGGTGGTCAGTGTCGCGCGCCACAACGCGAGCGATGGCACGTTCGAGCCCGGGGGACTGGTGGGGGGCGCTGGCGACTCGGTGCTCGTCACGCGGGGCAGATTACATGCACGCCCGCCGGCGCGGAAACGGCCACGCGCTCGTTCTCGTGGGAGTGGCCACGGTCGGATTCGGAATCATCCGGCTGCCGGGAAATCTGTGCGGCTCGGCTAGGGTCGAGGCGCGAGCTTTGCGGCTCTCGCTCGTGACCCTCCCCCCAACGCCGACTCTGCTCACGATGCCAGTCTCTGCGAGTGCTGAGGAGAACGGTCCGCCCGCCATCATCCGGGCCGGGACCACCCCGCTCCGTGGCGGCCGCGGCCCGAGCCGGTGAAATCGCTGGAGCGGGGCGTCCGCACGCGCGTAGACTCCTTCAACCCTCTCGAACGTCCCATTTCTCTCGATCGCGGCCGAGGTAGTCCTCCGCCGGGTGAGAAAGCCATGATGGAGACCATCGGATTCAAGCTGAACGGCAAGCCCACGAGCCTGAACGTTGATGGCGAGCGGAAGCTCCTGTGGGTCCTTCGCGGAGAACTGGGACTCACCGGCACGAAGTTCGGCTGCGGGGAGAGCCTGTGCGGCGCGTGCACCGTCGTCGTGAACGATGAGCCGCTGCGCTCGTGCCGGCTGGCGATGGCGGATGTGCGCGGCAAAGAGGTCACGACGATCGAAGGGCTGGCGCAAGACGGCAAGCTCCATCCGCTCCAGGAGAAGTTCATCGAGCACGGGGGAATGCAGTGCGGATTCTGCACCTCCGGCATGATCATGAACGCCTACGGGATGCTGCTCCAGAATCCGAAGCCCACTCGCGATCAGATCGTGTCGCGCATGGACAACAACCTGTGCCGGTGCGCCGCCCACAAGCGAATTCTCCAGGCCATCGAAGAAGTGGCAGGAACAAAATGAGCCAGACCATGAACGCCGCCGAATACGAGCTCTACGCACCGGATCGTTCGAACCCACGGTTGTCGCTCGATCGCCGGGATTTCATGAAGCTGCTCGGCGCCGGCATCGCCATCTTCTTCTCGATCGGTGAGTGGGGTCTGTTGGAGGCTCAGGGGCAGCGGCGGGATTACCCCGCCGATTTCAACGCCTATCTGCTCATCGGCGAGGACGGCCGCGTCACCGTGTTCTCCGGGAAGATCGAGATGGGGCAGGGCGTGATCACGTCTCTGGCTCAGATGGCCGCCGAGGAACTTGGCGTCGCCCTGGCATCGATCGAAATGGTGATGGGCGATACCCAGCGTTGTCCGTGGGACATGGGCACGTTCGGCTCGATGAGCACGCGCTTCTTCGGGCCAGCGCTCCGCGGCGCGGCGGCCGAAGCGAGGGCCGTTCTGCTCGAGCTGGCGTCGGATCAGCTCCACGCTCCAAAGGAGGCGCTGACCGTGGAAGATGGCGTCGTCTTTCTCACCCGGGACAAGAACCAGCGCGTGACCTTCGGTCAGCTGGCCAGGGGCAAGGCGATCGCACGCCACCTGACCGGGAAGCCGGACCTGCGCTCCATCGCCGAATTCACCGTGAGCGGCAAGTCGGTCGCGCGCGTGGACGGACTCGCCAAGGTGACCGGCCAGGCGAAGTACGCCGGCGACATTCGAGTTCCCGGCATGCTCTACGCCAGAATCCTGCGCCCGCCGGCGCACGGCGCGACCCTGAAGAGCGTGGATACCTCCGCGGCCGAGGCACTCCCCGGAGTCACCGTGGTCAATCGGGACGGCCTGGTCGCCGTGCTCCACGCGGATCCCGATGGGGCCGCGAAGGCCATCGCCGCCGTCAAGGCCACGTTCGATGTGCCTCCGTCCACCGTCGACACCGACACGATCTTCGATCATCTGCTGCAGGTGGCTCCGCCGCCGCAGGAGCGCGAGCGCAAGGGGGACCTGGCCGAGGGGGAGAAGATTTCGGCCGCGCTCTTCGAGCACCGGTACGAGAACGGGTACGGCGCGCATGCGCCCATGGAGACCCACACCGCACTCGCCAGCGTCGAGGGCGGCAAGGCGACCGTCTGGGCCGCGACGCAGACCCCGTTCCCGAACCAGCAGCAGATCGCGGAAGCGTTGGGCCTCGCGCCCGAAGACGTCCGCGTCATCGTGCCGTTCGTCGGCGGGGGATTCGGCGGCAAGAGCAGCGCCAGCCTTCAGTCGGTCGAGGCGGCGCGGCTCTCGCGAATCGTCGGCAGGCCCGTGCAGGTCACGTGGACCCGCGCCGAAGAGTTCTTCTACGACACGTTCCGTCCGGCGGCCGTCGTCAAGATCAAATCGGGCATCGACCACGCCGGCAAGATCGTCCTGTGGGACTACGACGTCTACTTCGCCGGCTCGCGGAGCGCCGAGCAATTCTACGACGTGCCGAACAGCCTGATTCGCGCGCGCGGCCAGTGGGGGCGGGACTCCACCCAGGCGCATCCGTTCGCCACCGGTCCCTGGCGTGCCCCGGGCGCGAACATCAACGTCTTCGCGCGCGAGTCACAGATCGACATCATGGCCGCGAAGGCGCAGGCCGATCCGCTGGAGTTCCGCATGAACAACACGTCCGACCCGCGAATGCGCGGCGTGCTCCAGGCGGCGGCCGATCGATTCGGCTGGAAGCACGCCGCGGGCCCCGGCCATCGCGGCTACGGCGTCGCCTGCGGAATCGATGCGGGAAGCTACGTGGCGTTGTGCGCAGAGGTCGAGGTGGACAAGGCCAGCGGAAGCGTCAGGGTGAAGCGCATCGTCTGCGCGCAGGACATGGGCCAGGTCATCAATCCCGACGGCGCGAAGATGCAGATGGAAGGCTGTATCACGATGGGGCTCGGCTACGCGCTGTCGGAGACGCTGCGCTTCAAAGGTGGAGAGGTCCTGGACCGGAATTTCGACACCTACGAGCTGCCGCGGTTCTCCGGGCTCCCCGAGATCGAGACCATCCTGGTGAAGAACGACGAGCTCTCGCCGCAGGGCGGGGGTGAGCCCGCCATCGTCCCCGTGGGCGCCGCCATCGCGAACGCCATCTGCGACGCGACCGGCGCGCGATTGTTCCAGATGCCCATGACGCCCGAACGGGTGAAGAAGGCCATCACGAAATAGGAACCAGCGGAAGCGAGGCGGGTCGGCCGCTCACTCCGCCGCGGAGTCTTCGAGATGGAGCGTCATCTCGACCATCGTGGGGCGAAAGCCCAGGCGGACGAACAGCCGCTGCGCGGCAGCGTTCCCCGTCGCGCTCGAGAGCACGACGCGCGGCATCTCTTTGGCCCCGGCCCACGCGATGGCCGAGCGGACGAGCCGCTCTCCGATGCCCTGGTGGCGAACGCTCGCGTCCACGTAGACGTCGTGCACGAAGCCGCACGGCGCACGCAATTCCTTCCAGCTCAGCGGCTCGAGCCCCGCGTACACGTAGCCGACGATCTCGCCGGCCCGCTCCGCCACCAGCACGACGCTGTCGGGGTCGTCGAGACAGGACACCAGGAAGCGCCCGTAGCCGGCCTCGGGACGATCCGTGAGGATGAAGCGCCGCGGATCGAGTTCGTGGTGCTGGCGCATCAGCGCGCCCCCGTATCGACCGAGCGCCGCCTCGTCGGACTTCGTGGCGGGCCGGATCGTGATTTCCTGCATCGCGCCTCCGAGCAGAAGAAAATTGATGACGGGGTTCATCGTGTCCGCTGCGCGCGATGATGACGTCCTGGCCGACAAGTCCGCGACCCGTGGGAGCGCGCGCAAGTCTCATGGCATCGAACTCGCCACTCGACGGCTCGGGGGCCGGTCGTCTGGCGCCTCACAATCATGCTGTCGTTTGGTGAAGAGAGGTGGGATTATCGGCGCGGACCGGGTCGTCCGCTCGGCGATTCGCCGCACCGAGCGGGGTCTCCGCTCACAAGGGGAATCTGGGTTGATCGTGGACCCGCTGGACGTGATCGCCCGCTCGGGCGCGGCCGCCTTCGCGACCGATGAGAAGGGACGCATCACCATTTGGAACAAGGAAGCCGAGGAACTGCTCGGTTATCCCTCCTCCCATGTGCTCGGCAAGCCCTGCCACGAGATCCTCTGTGGCACGGACGTCTTTGGAAATCGTTATTGCGACCGCCAGTGTCCCCTGACCTGCATGGTCGATCGCCACGAGCAGGTGCGCCACTTCGAGCTCGACGTCCGCGCCGATTCGGGCGAGATGATCCCGGCGAGCTTCTCCATCGTGGTGCTTCCGGGCCCGCGCGGACGGCAGTACACGCTGATCCACTTCCTCGAGACGGTCGATCGCCAGCGTGAGGCCAGCGCGCTGATCCGGCGGATCCTGACCGAGCAGCACGCACCGTCGGTGTCCGGTCCCGCGATCGGAGACGCGGCGCCGGCAGCCTCGCCGGCGCTGACGGCGCGCGAGCTCCAGATCCTGCGCATGCTGGCCGAGGGCAAGAGCACCCAGGGCATCGCCGACTCGTTGTTCATCAGCGTGACGACGACGCGCAATCACATCCAGAACATCCTCCGCAAGTTCGACGTCCACAGCAAGCTCGAAGCAGTCTCGCTGGCGCTCCGCACGCACCTGCTCTGAGCTCGCCGCCCCGGCCGGGCGCCCACCTGATGCATTTGCATCAGAAGAATGATTCGTTCTGCGGATTGTGGGCCGCTCTCCCGCCCCATACGCTGCCTCCGTTCGGCAATCTCGCCGATTCGTGGAGGTGGCCATGTCGCGGGGAAATTCCAAGCAGACCGCAATGGATGTTCGCTGGGTGTTTGCCCTGATGCTCATCGTGCTGTTCTCGGCGGCGCTCCTCTCGCCGCGCGAGGGCCACACGATTCCGGCGTTCGCACGGAAGTACCAGACGAGCTGTCAGACCTGCCACGTCGCGATCCCCGCGCTGACGCCGTTCGGCGAAGCATTCCGGCAGAACGGCTACCGGTTCCCGGGCGGCAACGATCCCGACATGACCAAGATCCCGCCCGTTCCGCTGGGCGCCGAGGGCTACAAGAAGCTCTGGCCGCAGTCGGTCTGGCCGGGAGAGATCCCGGGGATGCCTCCGGTCGCCGTCCTCTACACGAGCAGCGTCGATTACGACCACGCGACCGACATCGTCACGTTCGGCGGGATGGGAGGCGAGCTGGAAATCCTCGCGGCCGGGACGCTCGACGAGCACTTCTCCTTCTGGGGATCGATCGTGTTCGCCAGGGACGCCGGCGAAATCGTCACCGAGATGGAGCGGGTGAACCTGCTCGTGCGCCCGCTCGATTCACCGGCGTTGCAGTTCAAGGTCGGCTCGTTCGAGCCGGGACTCATGCTGGTGTCCACCCATCGCTCGATCATGAACCAGGAGCTGATGGTGCTGACGCGACCCGCCGGCGACAATCTCTGGGCTCCGGAAGGCTTCCAGCAGGGAGTCGAGGCGTACGGAATGCTTCAGCATCGCGTCCTCTACAACGCGGGCCTCGTGGAGGGATCGGGAAGCATCGGCGACATCTCGAAGGATGCGTACGCCCGGCTGGCCTACAAGCTCGGCGGGCTGCCGTTCGACGGGGTCTCGAATGGCGGCGCCGAAGCGGCGATGCCCGCCAACCCTCAGCCCTGGAGCGAGACCTCGGTGGCGCTCTCCGGCTTCATTTACAAGGGCAAGGGCATGCTCGAGGGAGGGGATCCCACGGATCCCAACACCCGCGATCCATTCCAGGTCGTGGGCGGCGATGTCGCCATCCATCTCCTCGACCTCGAGGCGCACGGCGGGTACGCGGACCGGAAAGACGATCGCCTGTTCGTGGCCGACCCGACGATCACGGACGTCTCGACCAAGAACCAGTTCGGCGAACTCTCATGGGTGGCCTATCCGTGGCTGATTCCGGGCGGGCGGTGGGAGTCGTTCAAGGTCGGCGCCGAGAAGACCGAGCAGCTGTCCTTGACGCTGAATGGACTGGCCCGCGCGAACGTCAAGACGTTCCTCGCCGCGAACTGGGTGAAGGAGGGGGGCGGCAAGTTCACGAACGAGGGAGGCACGCTCGGCGTCATCATCGGATTCTGATCTCGGCCGCAGGCCCGTTCATGAAAGGAAGCCACATGCGATTCCAGTTCGTGGTGACATGCGCCGTGCTCCTGCTGGCGGCGGCCTCGGCCGCGACGGCGGGCGAGATCAAGGGCGTCGTGAAGGCGACCGGCAAGAAGAACAACGCGGACGCGGTGGTCTACATCGACGCGATCGCGGGCAAGACGTTTCCGGCGCCGACCGCGCACGCGAAGATGGACCAGAAGGATCTGGTGTTCGCGCCGCACGTGCTTCCCGTCCTGCAGGGCACGACCGTCGACTTCCTCAACGGGGACGCGGTGCTCCACAACGTCTTCTCGCCGGACAAGTGTTGCGAGCAGTTCAACCTGGGGAGCTGGCCGCAAGGGCAGATCCGGAGCTACACCTTCAAGACCCGGTGCACGGCGACGCTGCTGTGCCACGTGCACGCCGAGATGGAGGGCTTCGTCGTCTCGCTCCCCACTCCGTGGTTCGCCCTCACCGACAAGGCCGGCGCCTATTCGATCCCGAACGTGCCAGACGGCGCCTACATCGTGAAGGTCTGGCATCCGAAGTTCAAGACCGAGCTCAGCAGGCCCATCACCGTCGCCGGAGTCACGTCGGCCGACTTCGAGCTGAAGAAGTAGGCGCTCGGTGCTCGATTCCGAACGCCGCGTGGACCGGGACTGGCTGGAGAGCAACTTTCCCTGTTACAAGGCGTGCCCGGTCGGCACCGAAGCGGGGCGCTACGTGGCGCTCATCGCGGAGGGCAGGTACCGCGAGGCGTATGCGGTGGCGCGGCGGCCGAATCCGCTCGCGTCCATCTGCGGACGCATCTGCGCCGCGCCCTGCGAGCCGGCCTGCCGCCGCGGGGCGCTCGATCAACCGATCGCCATCCGGGCGCTGAAGCGCTTCGTCACCGAGCGCTTCGGGGTGGAGAGCATGATGGACGTGGATCTGCTCAAGGAGATCTATGGCGACCGCCTGCGACGTTACCCCGAGGATCGCGTGGCGATCATCGGAGCGGGTCCCGCCGGGCTCGCCGCCGCGCACGATCTGGCGCTGCTGGGCTATCCGGTCACCATCTTCGAGGCTCAGGCGGTGCCGGGGGGAATGTTGCGCCTCGGAATTCCCGAGTACCGGCTGCCGCGCGAACTCATCAAGCTCGAGATCAACGCCATCTTGAACCTCGGCGTCGAGCTCCGGGTCGGCGCGCGTCTGGGCCGCGATTTCCTGCTGTCGGATCTGCGCGCCCAGGGTTTCCGCGCGGTGTTCCTTGCCCCCGGAGCCCAGCGGAGCCGCGACCTCGAGATCGACGGCGCCGATCTGGACGGCGTCCTGAAGGGCGTCGACTTCCTGCTCAACGTCAACATGGGATACCGAATCGAGCTGGGCCGGCGCGTGGTGGTGGTGGGAGGCGGGAACGTCGCGGTGGACGTGGCGCGCTCCGCGCTGCGGACGCCGGTGCGTGACGAGGCGATCAATCCGGGCCTCAACATCGTGACGGCGTTCGACGTCGCACGCTCCGCGATCCGCTTCGGCGCGAAGGAGGTCCACATCGTGTGCCTCGAGTCGCTCGAGGCCATGCCGGCCGATCGCGAAGAGATCGCCGAGGCGCGTCGCGAAGGCATCGTGATCCACTCCGGCCGGGGACCGCAGCGCATCCTCGGGGAGGCGGGCCGCGTGACGGGCCTCGAGACCATCGAGTGCTCCGCGGTCTTCGACGCCCAGCGCCGCTTCAACCCGGCGTTCGTGCCCGGCACCGAGCTGGCGATCGCGGCCGACACCATCGTGCTCGCGATCGGCCAGGCCTGCGACCTGTCGTTCCTGCGGCCCGATGACCACGTGGCCGTGACGGCGCGCGGCACGCTGCAGGTGGATCCGGCGACGCTCGCCACCACCGCGCCCGGTATCTACGCCGGAGGTGACGCGGCGTTCGGTCCGCGCATCGCGATCGAAGCCGTGGCCGACGGCAAGAAGGCGGCCGCATCCATTCACGCGCAGCTGCGCGGCGTCGCGTCGACGCGCGCGACGGTGGAGGTGCTGATCGAGCCCCTGCCGGGATACCGCCGGGCGCTGGACTACGAGGGCGTGCCGCGCCAGCGGCCGCCGGTCCTGCCCATCGAGCGGCGCGTCGGCATCGCCGAGATCGAGCAGTGCTTCACCGAGGCGTCCGCCCGGCTCGAGGCCTCGCGTTGCCTCCATTGCTGGGTCAATACCGTCTTCCACGAGGACCCGGAGGAGGGCACCGAATGCATTCTGTGCGGCGGCTGCGCCGACGTGTGCCCGGAGGATTGCATCACGTTCGTGCCGCTCGCCGACATCCACGCCGATCCCGCGCTGCGGGAAACGGTGCGCGCGGAGCTCGGGGACGCCGCCGCGGACCTGCTCGGCAGGGAGGGCGCTTCGGGCACGGCGCTGATCAAGGACGAGACGATCTGCATCCGATGCGGCCTCTGCGCCGAACGCTGCCCGGCGGGGACCATCACGATGGAGCAGTTCCTGACCGTGGAGACGGCCCGTGCCTGATCCCGACGAAGCGAAGCCGCCGACACTCTCGCGTCGCGACTTCTGCACCGTGGCCGGGCTCGCAGCTTGCGCGGCGGCGACCGGCGGCGCGGGCGTGGTGTTCGTCGACTTTCTCCAGCCGCGCGTGCTGTTCGAGCCGCCGACGGCATTCTCCGCGGGGCTGCCCGACGCGATCGCGGTCGGATCGGTCGTGACCAACGTCGAGCAGCGCGTCTACGTGATCCGGTTCGCGGAGGGGTTCCGCGCGCTCTCGGCCGTGTGCACGCACCTGGGGTGCATCACCCGGTTTCAGCCCGACCGCAACATCATCGCCTGTCCCTGCCACGGCAGCCAGTTCACGCTCGCCGGCGACGTCGTGGCGGGGCCCGCGCCGCGTCCGCTGCGCTGGCTCCAGATGAGCCTCTCGCAAAAGGGAGAGCTGATCGTGGATACGGCGGTGGAAGTCCCGGCGGGCACCACCTATCGGTTCTGACGAGGACACGATGAGGTTGCCGGATTCGATCACCGAGAGCCGCGTGTGGCGCTCCATCGTTCGCCACGGCGTCCGCGCCACCAACCGCAACCGGGTGATGGTGGTGATGGAGAGCCTCATCCTCCACCTGCACTCGGCGAAGGTGAGGCGCCGCAGCCTCGAGGCCTCGAGCACCTACTACCTGGGCGCGATCAGCATCATCCTGTTCGCGATCCTCACGGTCACCGGGCTGCTGCTGATGCTCTACTACCATCCATCGGTGCCGCAGGCCTACGACGACATGAAGGAGCTCCAGTTCGCGGTGAGCAACGGGATGTTCCTGCGAAACCTGCATCGCTGGCCCGCGCACGCCATGGTGCTCGTGGTCTTCATCCACATGCTCCGCGTCTTCTATCACAAGGCCTATCGCCCGCCGCGCGAGTTCAACTGGGTGATCGGCGTCGTGCTGCTGCTGCTGACGTTGCTGCTGAGCTACACCGGCTACCTGCTGCCGTGGGACCAGCTGGCGTTCTGGGCGGTCTCGGTCGGCACGAACATGGTGAAGGCGATGCCGATCCTCGGGCCACGCATTCGATTCCTGCTGCTGGGGGGGACCGTCGTCGGGCCGAACGCGCTGCTTCGATTCTACGTGCTGCACTGCGTCATCCTGCCGCTCGCCCTCACGCTGCTGGTCGCGCTCCACGTGTGGCGCGTGCGGAAGGACGGCGGGCTGGCCGGCTCGGGCCGCTCGACGCGGTCGGGGAGGACCCGTGACTGACTATCGGCTCGAGCCGGACAGCGACGCCACGGTGACGCCCAAGCGTCTCGCGATCCTCCGCCCGGAGACCGCGGCCCGCGTCCTGGTCGATCGGGAAGAAACGGTGATGACGGCGCCTCACCTGCTGCTGCGCGAAGTCATCCTGGTCCAGATCTGCGTGATCGTGATGGCGCTGCTCTCGCTGTTCTTCGACGCCCCGCTCGAGGGCATCGCGGACCCCACCAACACGCCGAATCCCGCCAAGGCGCCGTGGTACTTCCTCGGCTTGCAGGAGCTGCTCCACTACTTTCCGCCGGTCGTCGCGGGCGTGCTGATTCCCGGACTTGTGGTGGTCGCGATGGTGGTGATCCCGTACTTCCGGGCGAATCTCGAGGACCGCGGATTCCTCGAGGCTCCCTCGCGACGACAGATGTCGGTGCTGACCACGCTGACCGCGGCGCTCGCCGCCTTTCTCATCTGGTGGCGGGTGTGGGCGGTGCTGGTGCCCACGCTCACGCTCTATGCGGCGATGGTGCTTCCGTCTCTCCCGTGGTGCCCGCCCGCCTGGCGGAGGCGACTCACGAGCGTGACGCTGAGTGACTGGATCATGACGTGGTTCGTGGCCGTCGCGGTGATCCTCACGCTGATCGGCACCTTCTTCCGCGGCCCCGGATGGAAATGGATCTGGCCGTGGCAGGGCGGGGTCCAGCTGTGAGCGCGCCCGGGCCCTCGTCGGACCGGCTCTGGTTCTGGTTCGCGGTCTCCAGCGTCGCGTTGCTCGCGGTGCTGGCGGTGTCGCCCATCAAGGATTACTTCCGCGAGTACCGGCACTATCAGAACGAGTATAGCCGGCGCCTGCTCCACTCCGCGGCTTCGCTCAAGGAATTGAACCAGGCGCGCGCGCGCGAAGTCGGCGTGCGACAGATCTGGGTGCCCGCGCTCGACAATCACGTGGACCGTTGCGTGAGTTGCCACCTCGGGGTCGATGAGCCGCTCATGGCCGCGGCGCCGGAGCCGTTCCGCCAGCACCCGCGCACTCCGCACACGCCCGCGGACTTCGATCGCTTCGGATGCGTGGCGTGCCATCAGGGGCAGGGACGCGCCACGACCGCGGCCGAGGCGCACGGCCGGGTGCGTGATTGGAGCTCGCCGCTCCTGCCGGTGCGATATACCGAGGCCGCGTGCGGCCGCTGCCATCTCGGCGACACGGTTCCCGAAGCCTCGCTGCTCTCCGAGGGCCGCGCGCTGATGACGCGAGTCGGCTGCTTCGGCTGCCACAAGGTCGCGGGCCACGAGGGCTGGAAGAGCGAGGCGCCCGATCTGGCCGGGCTGTCGCAGAAGACGAACCCGGCGTGGCTCGCGGCATGGATCAAGTCGCCCCGTTCGCTGCGTCCTGCCACGTGGATGCCTGATTTCCAACTCACCGCGGCCGAGATCGACTCGGTGGTCGCGTTCCTCTGGAGCCGGCCCGCGCGTGTCGGCCTCGACTCCGAATCGGTCGCGGTGATTCCGCCGGGCGATTCGGATCGCGGCAAGGTCCTCTTCTCGCTCTCGCGCTGCATCTCGTGCCACACCGTCGAAGGGCGGGGGAACGGGAGCGCGCCGGAGCTTTCCGGAATCGGATCCAAGGTGACCCGGCGCTGGCTCGTCGCGTTCCTCGCCGACCCGCACCGCTTCTATCCCGACACGAAGATGCCGCGTTACCGTTTCAACGCGCGAGACGTCGCGGATCTGGCCGAGTACCTGATGCAGGAGATGACGGACGCCTCGGCGCCGGCGCCGACGCCCGGCCTTCGCTCCTCCGACCGCGTGGTGGAGGCGGGCGAGACCATCTTCCGGCGCACGGGATGCAACGGTTGCCACCAGATCGGAGGCCAAAGCCAGGGCGCCGCGATCGGGCCGGAGCTGACCGGCATCGCCGACAAACCGGTCGGCCGGCTCGATTTCGGACGCAGGAGCGATCTGCCGCGCGCGCTTCCCGATTGGCTCGCCGCCAAGGTCACGAATCCGCGCTCGTTCCGCGATGCGCTCAAGATGCCGCGCTTCGGCTTCACCGAGCACGAGGCCGAGGCGCTCACGACCGCACTCCTCTCGATGGGGCATGCACCGGTGCCTTCGGAATATCAGGTGCCCGTGCGCGAGGCGGCGTACGTGCCCCCCGGTCACTTCGGAGAGCTGGTACGCCAGTACCGGTGCATGTCGTGTCATCAGATCGGCGGCGTGGGCGGAGACATTTCCACCGCGCCGCTCACCGCCGAGGGCAGCAAGGTGCGCGAGAGATGGCTCGCGGACTATCTCAAGCTCCCGACCACGGTGAGACCGATCCTCGAGGAGCGAATGATCCAGCTCCAGATGCCCGATGAGCAGCGTGCGTTCATCGCGAACTTCGCGGAGAACGTGCTGCGCGACGACCGGATCCCGGAATCAGTCTCCGGCGCGGCGCCGGCGCCCGACGAAATCGAACGCGGCCGCAAGCTCTACTTCGAGCGTTACGGCTGCCAGGCCTGCCACATGATCGGAGGGAAGGGCGGCTTCTACGGCCCGGTGCTCGACGGAGCCGGCGGTCGTCTGAAGACCGGCTGGATCTACTTCTGGTTGAAGGGCCCGCAACGCTGGAGGGCGGATGCGCGCGAGCCCGACTATGGACTCGATGACGCCGATGCCCGTGCGCTGACCGCGTACGTGGCGTCGATCCCGCCCCTGACGGCCGCGCACGGCGCGACCGGGGCCGCGAACTCGAGAGGCCAGCGGCCATGAGGCGAGGACTGCGTGCGCCGGTTATCGCGATGGTCGCGGTCCTGGCGTGGGCCGGCGGCGGCTGCCGGGGCACGGGCGCGCCGCACGCGCAGCCGACTGCGGCGGCCAGTTCGGCGGCGGCCGACTCGGCCGGCGCGATCTACTCCGCGGCGACGCTGCCGATCCCCGAACTCGGCTACAACGCCCGCGAGGGCCGGGCGCTCTATCGCCACTACTGTTTGAATTGCCACGGCGAGGCGGGGAATGGCGACGGCTTCAACGCATACAACCTCGACCCGCGGCCGCAATCGCTGGCCGATTCGACATTCCAGGCGCGACACACCGACGCCGATCTGCTGGCCGCGATCCGCTCCGGTGGCGGCGCGGTGGGGCTCTCGACGGGCATGCCCCCTTGGGGGCGCACCCTCAACGAGCGGCAGATTCAAAACGTGGTGGAGTATCTGCGGACGCTCGTCGTGGCGCAGCCTCCTCAGCCCTGACGCGCGCGCCCGCCCGGGCTGAGTCCGCTCGAGCGCTACTCGTAGCGCAGCGCCTCGATCGGATCGAGTCGCGCGGCGCGCAGGGCGGGCAACATCCCGAACGTGATGCCGATGGCCGAGCAGAACAGGAGGCCGATCACGGCCCACTCCAGCGGAACCTTCGCGTCGAAGTGGGTGAAGACGACCACCAGGTTCCCCATTCCGAAACCCGCGATGACGCCGATGACGCCGCCGATGTTGCACAGGATCACGGCCTCGAGCAGGAACTGCAGCAGGATGCTCCTCGAGCGCGCGCCGAGGGCCTTGCGGATTCCAATCTCACGCGTCCGCTCGGTCACGGAGACGAGCATGATGTTCATGATGCCGATGCCCGCGACGACCAGTGCGATGATGCCGATGATGAACGCCCCGATCTTGACGCCCATGCTCATTTTGTTGAACTGGGTGATCAGGCTCTGGCTGTTGAAGAACTCGAAGTTGTCCTCCTGGTTCCGCCTCAGGCCGCGATCCCGCCGCAGGACCTGGCGCGTCTCCTCGATCGCATCGGCCGTGAGTTCCGGGGTCCTGGCATGCACCGTGATGTTCACGGATCGGCCGAATCCGTTCCGGTCGACGAGCCCGTAGGTGTTGACGTACGCGGAAACCGGGATCAGCACGTAGTTGTCGAAGTTGCCGCCGAATGCCGACTTCTTCTCGTCGAACACGCCGATGACCTGGTACTTCCGGTTGTCGAGCAGGATCCACTTGTCGAGAGGGTCGATGAATGGGAACAGCTTCTGCGCGATGGCGTGGCCGATCACGGCAACGCGGCGGGCGGCCATCACGTCCAGCGCCGAGATGTTGCGGCCCGTTCCCACGTAGTGCGTGTTGTTCTGCGGGTACTCCGGGGTGCCCCCGCAGATCGACACATTGGGATTCGTCGCCTGGCCCCTGTACTTCACCACGAATCCGAAGTCCCAGATCTCGGATCCCACGATGTCCACCGACTTCACCTGGCTGCGGATCGCCTCGGCGTTCGCAAGCGTCAGGGGCGGCCGGAGCATCGCCTTGCGGCGCTGGGCGTCCGAATTGAACCCGCCGGCCGGCCACTTCTGCACCTGGAACGTCTGGGCGCCGAGAACGCTCATCTCCCTCTCGAGCGCCGCCTGGATGACGGAGATGCCGGTCATCACCGCGATGATCGACGCGACCCCGGCGATGATGCCGACCAGCGTGAGCACGGAGCGCAGCTTGTTCGCGAGCAGCGCCCCGAACGACATGAAGAACGTGTCAGAAAACCACATGCTCGGGCTCTCCGCGACTCGGCCTATTCATAACGAAGCGCCTCGATGGGATCGAGGCCCGCGCCCCGGTAGGCCGGCGCAACCCCCGCCACGATCCCGACGCCGGTGGACACGAAGACGGCGACCGCCACGATCGGCCACGAAATGGATGCGGGCATGAGCGTGGCGTTGATCACGGCCGTCAGCAGCGATGCGAGCACGATGCCGATCACGCCGCCGAGCAGGCCGATGGCCGACGACTCGCACAGGAACTGGATCAGGATGCTGCGCCGCGTGGCGCCGATCGCCTTGCGGAT
>JBGPFC010000030.1:0-50285 GCA_041483195.1 Candidatus Eiseniibacteriota bacterium | reverse complement strand
GTCCCGCACCGCGATCTTCGGGTTCTTCTGCGACAACACCATCGTGATCGCCGCCGTCAGCGTCGTCTTCCCGTGATCCACGTGCCCGATCGTCCCCACGTTCACGTGCGGCTTCGTGCGCTCGTATTTCTGCTTGGCCATCTGCGAGGCTCCTGTTGGCGTCCTGCGGTCTGCGTGAATCCAGCGACGATCACTTCAGCGTGGCGACCTGTTCTCCCGGGCGACGCGAGCGCAAGCGAAGTGGAGCCCACGAGCGGAATCGAACCGCTGACCTTTTGCTTACCATGCAAATGCTCTACCGACTGAGCTACGTGGGCTGAATCGACCGGGGCGTCCGGACCGGCGGCACATGTTCCGCAGCGCAAGTTTCAGGAGTGCCCTACCGGACGGTGATGACGTGGCTCAGCGTCCCAGGCTACCAAGACGCACTCTCCCGAGCCGGCTTTCTTCGCTCGAAAGTCGTCGGTGAGATGCACGAGCAACGCAATTTAGTAATCCGGGCCCGGGGGTGTCAACGTGAAAATGAGGCCTCACAAAGATTTCAAAGATTCGGGACGCCCGAAAAACGGGCGCCCCGAGGGACGCGGCCCTTCCGCGAAGGCCAAAGCTGGAGCGGGAAACGGGATTCGAACCCGCGACCCTCAGCTTGGAAGGCTGACGCTCTAGCCGCTGAGCTATTCCCGCTCAAATCGCTGCCACAATTGAAGATGGTGGAGGGGGGAGGATTCGAACCTCCGAAGGCTTCGCCGACAGATTTACAGTCTGTTCCCTTTGACCGCTCGGGAACCCCTCCACGAAATTCAGGCGACCCATCATCCCGCTCGGCGGCGGGTAAGCAAGCTGGCGAAGGGACTCGAACCCCCAACCACCTCATTACAAATGAGATGCTCTACCAATTGAGCTACGCCAGCGGAGCAGTATCTCGCGGGGGAACAAGGCCAAAATAGTCAGCCGCCGATGGGCTGTCAAGCAGGACGGGCCCGCGCCCCATGCGCCCCGCGCCCGGCGGCCTGGAATGTCCGGCGCGCCGGCGCGCGCCCTCGCGACCACAATCGAAAAGGCAGCCTAGAGTGGTACGGAAGGACTCTCCTTCCCGTAACCTCTGGCTGCCTCTTCCCGAGAGAACAGGGAGTGACCGGGATGAACCCCACTGCTCTCCCGGCTTCGTTGACCGGGCGTATTAGGTTTTTTTGTGTCGATCTGCGAACCACTACTCACTTCTCACCAGACTGCTCTGATCCGACTTGAGTTGCTCTCACCCCTTTCGAGCTGGGCCGCTGAATTCGTTTCAGCGGCTAACCTCAGGGTACGAGCCCCCGGGCGGCTTCCCGCCCGACTTCGCTTCGTGTTCAACCACTTGCTTCGGAGCCGACCGAGGGCGACCGGCATGTGCGGATGGAGGTGCTGAACTGCACACGGGCCACCCTGCGGTCTTGAGTTCCTCTCCCCTTGAGGAGACTCCGCTCCGAACTGCTGTACTCAGGCCTTTCGGCCTGTACCCGTATCCGTGACATTCCCATTGCACCCTGCATGCCAGCGTGACCCCGTCTCGCGGTGCGCGGGTCGAATGGCCGCCGATGCATTGCGGCACAATGCCTTTCACGCGCCTCGATCATCGGGGGGAGTGAGCCGGATTCGACTCGGAGGCAGAAGTGTCACCGCGAGGTTAACAGCCCCACGCCGTCGAACTTCGCGCTTACTCGAGGCCCGCGAGCGGGATAGGGATCCTGTTACGGTCGGGTAACAGGGTGACATGGGGTCACCGTCGCGTGCGCCGCTCGAAGCGCTGAAAATGCGGCGAGGGCGGAAGCAACCGCTTCCGCCCTCGCCGAAAGAAAGTCAGCGCCTCAGGGGAGATCGATCGAGTAGCGCTTGAGCCGCGCGTAGAGCGTCTTCCGGCTGACGCCGAGCAGCGCGGCGAGCCGGCTCTTGTTGCCGTGCGACACCGCGTAAGCTGCGAGGATCGCGGCCCGCTCGTCGGGCTCCGCCGAGGACGACGCGGGACGCGCGCTGCGCTCGTTCGAGAGGAACGGCACCAGGTCGGCGCCCGAGAGCATGCGGTCCCCGGCGTGCAGCGCCGCGATGCGCTTCATCACGTTCTCGAGCTCGCGGACGTTGCCCGGCCACTCGTACGCGAGCAGGACGCTCTCCGCGTCGGGCGAGAGCTGCGGTCCCTCGAGCCCGCCGTAGAACGCGAGGAAGTGACGCGCCAGCGGCGCGATGTCGTCGGCGCGCTCGCGCAGGGACGGCAACCGGATCTCGATCTCGTTCAGGCGATAGAGCAGGTCGCGCCGGAACGCCCGCTCGCCGTCGTCGCTCCTCAGCTCGCGATTGGTCGCCGCGATCACGCGCACATCGGCGCGGCGCACCTGCGTCTCGCCGAGGCGAAGATACTCGCCGCTCTCGAGGAAACGCAGCATCGTGACCTGCACGTCGTGCGGCAGCTCGCCCACTTCGTCGAGGAACAGGGTGCCGCAGTGCGCGGCCTCGACCAGCCCCACGCCTTCGGCATGCGCGCCGGTGAATGCCCCCTTGCGATGGCCGAACAGCTGCGACAGCGCGAGATCGGCGCGGAGCGCGCCGCAGTTCACGGCGAGGAACGGTCGCGGCGCCCGCGGCGAAAGCACGTGAATGGTGCGCGCGACGAGTTCCTTCCCGGTCCCGGTCTCGCCGGTGATGAGGACCGAAAGCTCCGTGCTCGCGGCGCGGCGCGCCATGGTCTCGACCAGGCGCATCGCGTGGGAGCAGGCAACGAGGCTCGGCGCGCGGTGCCGGCGGCCGAGCAGCGACGCGGGGCGCACCGGGGCGGGATCGCCGGGGGCGCCCATCAGGCGCTGCAGCTCGGACTCCGCCTGCTCGATCCAGTAGGGGGTCGAGAGCTCCGCGAACAACGAGATCGCACGGTAGAAATGGCGCCGCGCTTCCGCAGGGTCCCCGCTCGAGCGGCCCAGCAGCATCTGCGTGCGCCCCAGCTCGA
Organism: Candidatus Eiseniibacteriota bacterium; assembly: GCA_041483195.1. Classification (GTDB taxonomy): domain Bacteria; phylum Eisenbacteria; class RBG-16-71-46; order RBG-16-71-46; family RBG-16-71-46; genus WS-2. Next base: position 47,308 of record JBGPFC010000030.1, on the reverse strand, counting down.
GGCGCTCGCGGCAGTCCATGAGCAGCGAGGATGCGATCTTCCAGCTCTGCACGGCTTCGTCGCGACGGCCCCTGGCCCATGCGATCTCACCCGCCACCCGGTGACTCACCGCGTTCTCGAGGCGATCGTTGGTGCGACGCGCGAGCCGACGCGCCCGCTCGCAGGCATGATCCGCGTCGTCGAGCCGCTGCAGCACGCACAGCGCCTCGGCCCGGCGGCGCTCCAGCTCCACCACCAGGTCGCCCTCGGGCGCGACCCGCTCCGCCAGCGCCAGCGCCTCGTGATAGCGCGCGAGCGCGCTTTCCGGCCGGCCGCGATCGGCGTCGAGCTCGCCAAGAAATTCCAGGGCCAGCACCTCTTCGCGCTGCGCGTCGTGGGAGCGTGCGCGGTCGAGGGCCGCGAACAGCGCGGTCTCCGCGTCGACGAAGCGGCGCTGCAGGCGCGCCACGTTGCCGCGCCCGATGCCCACCTGCGCCAGGTGCAGGTGGTCGGAAATTTGAAGGAATACCTCCTCGGCGCCGCGGTAACACTCGTCGGCCCGCACCCAGTCGCCGCTCTTCTGGTAGACGATGCCGAGGTTCATGAGCGCGGGGCCGGTCTCCGGCAGGCGCCCCAGCTTGCGGAAGATCTCGAGCGCGGAGGTCAGGTGCGCGATCGCCGAGTCCCACTCGCAGAGATTCTTCTGAATGAGTCCGATGTTGTTCCGCACCCGTGCCGCGCTGAACTCGTCGCCCAGTCTGCGATAGAGCGCCAGCGCCTGCTCGTACAGGTCCCGCGCGCGCAGCAGCTCGCCCTCGCGATACGTGATGCGGCCGAGATGATTGAGCGCGGCGGCGGACAGCACCAGATCGCCGCTCGCGTCCGCCATCGTGAGCACGCGCTCGGCGTGGTGCCGGCTGTCGGCCAGCCGGCTCAGCATGAAGAGCGCATCGGCGCACAGCAGATGCAACCGGGCTCGGATCGGAATGGATTCGATCGAGGATTCGGATTGGAGCAGGTCGCGGCACTGGGCGAGCGCGGCCTGGCAGTCCCCCTGCGCGAGTCGGCAGGAGACCGCCTTGCTCTCCAGCGCCGCGCGACGCGTGAACGAAAGCGTGCGCGCGGCGGGCAGCGACAGCAGACGCTCGATGGTCTCCAGAGCGGGGAGATAGCTGTCGGCCTGCATGTACAGGTCCGCCAGCATCTCCAGCTCAGAGAGCGCGGTCTCGAATGCCGCCTCGGGAACTACGGCGAGGCGCCCCTCGAGATGTGCGATGCGATTCGGGTCGTAGTTCGGCACGCCGAAACTCCGGTCCACGTTTCTACTACGCCGATCATGCAGAACCTAGAAGCGAACGAACCAGAGCCTCAGGCTCTGCAGCACGGCCTGGAGACGCCACATCATGACGCTGCTGCTCGGCGCGGAGCCGTCACCCACAGCGCGCACCGAAGCGATGGTCTGAGCACCCCGTTGAGCCGACACCTTTGGGATCGAAGACTTCGAAGGCAAAGGAATGTCGGGATCGCCCGCCCCCGGAGGGGGCGGCAAGCCGGGATCACCCGTCGTGATTGTTCCGCCGCCGCCTTCGCCCATGCGGACGCCAGCAATCGCATGTCGCGACATCGCGGCGATGGACGTCAAACTGACGCTCAGCGCCAGGATGAAGGCCCACCAGCGATTCGCATTGAATCGAGGCATGACTTTCCTTCCTGTCCCTATTTGGTCACGGGAGCAGATCAACCTGCCCCCAAAAACGCACGATGGCATCGGTCAAGCAAGCCAGAGGGAGCGATGCTGGATACGGGGTGATATCCCTCTCGGCCTGGCACGCCGACGCCCGATCGCACATTGAGGCTATGCCTGCCGGGGAACCCCGGTCAAGGATTAGTTACCCATCCGGACGGGGCCGGGTTCCAATGGAGGGACCGCTCGCGGGAGCCGAGCCCGGGGACCCGCGCGACGCGATCCCGGCGCCGGCATCTCGCGAGGATCGAACGGTCCGGCCGGGAGCGGGAGCGGCGACGACGACGACGCGCTCCGGCCCATCGGGCGAAACGGTCGAGTGGCTTGGGCCCCAGCTACTTCCGCCGGAGCCGAGGGCCATCGGGTCCGTCTTCGACCGTCACCCCGCGCTCGGCGAGCTGATCCCGGATCGCATCGGCCCGCTTCCAGTCACGACCCTTCCGCGCCGCCTCGCGAGCCGTTGCGAGCGCCACCAGCTCGGGGTCCCACTGCTCGGCGGCCCGCGGCTTCCAGAACAGACCCAGCACCCCGCCGAGGGCGAGCAGATGGCGGGCGGCCGCCCGGGCCTCGGAGCCCAGCCCTTCGTCGAGCGCGCGGTTCACCTCCCGAGCGAGATCGAACAGGTGACCGATCGCCTTCGCGCTGTTGAAGTCGTCGTCCATGGACTCGGCGAACAGTCGCTCCGCCCCGGCCACCGCTTCGCCCAGCGATCCTCCCACCGCGCCGCCCTCCTGCGCCGTCCACGCCTCGGCGCGCTCGAGCGGAACGATCAGGCGCTGATAGGCGACCGCGGCCTCCGCGAGACGCTCGAGCGTGAAATCGATCGGGCTGCGGTAGTGGGTCGAGAGCAGGTAGAAGCGCACCACCTCGGGATCCGCGCTCGCGAGGATGTCGTCCGTGAAGAAGAGATTGCCCGTGCTCTTCGACATCTTCTCGCCGCCGAGATTGACCATGCCGTTCTCGGTCCAGAAGTTCGCGAATGGCCTCCCGCTGAACGACTCGCTCTGGGCGATCTCGTTCTCGTGGTGCGGGAAGATGAGGTCCTGCCCGCCGCCGTGAATGTCGAAGGTCTCTCCCAGGTACTTCATCGCCATCGCCGAGCACTCGATGTGCCAGCCCGGCCGGCCCGGTCCCCACGGCGACTCCCAGGAGGGCTCGCCCGGCTTGGTGCCCTTCCACAGCGCGAAGTCGAGCGGGTCCCGCTTCGCCTCCCCCGGCTCGATGCGGTAGCCCTCGCGCATCTCGTCCACCCGGCGTCCCGAGAGCTTGCCGTAGTCCGCGCGGCTGCGGACGTCGAAGTAGACGTCGCCGCCTGCCGCGTACGCGTGTCCCTTCTCGATCAGCCGCGCGATGATCGCGTGCATCTCGGCGATGTGCTGCGTGGCGCGCGGATACACGGTCGCGCGCTTGATGTTGCATGCGTCCGCCGCGCGAAAGTACGCGTCGATGTTGCGCTCGCTCACCTGCTGCCAGGGGACGCCCTCGGCGGCCGCGCGCTCGATGATCTTGTCGTCGACGTCCGTGAAGTTGTAGACGTACGCGACCTCGTAGCCGAGGCGCTCCAGGTAGCGGCGCATGATCTCCCCCGAGAGCGAGGCGCGCACGTGCCCGACGTGAGGCCGGTTCTGCACGGTCATCCCGCAGACGTACATGCCGACGCGCCCGGGGACGACCGGGACGAACGTTCGCTTCTCGCGGGCGAGGGTGTCGTAGATGCGAAGCGGCAATGCGATCTCCTTGAGTGCGGGACCGGGGGAAGCCGGCGGGCGGATCCTCTAGCCCGCGCGCGAGCCGCGGATCGGCGCCTCGGCCGGGCCCAGCGCGGTGATCGAGATTTCGGGAGCGACCGCCGTGCGCACCCCGGCCTCCGCGAGCGCGCGATGCACGAGCCGCCGCAGCGCGCGCGAGGCCTCGGCCGCGCCGCCGCCGGGCCGCGAGCGCACCACCAGCCGGACCTGCGCGCCCTGCGCGCCCAGCGACTCCACCCCCCACACCTCCACCGGATCGAGCAGCCGCGGCTTCCACTCGGGATCGGCGTTCAGCGCGTCCGCCGCGCGGCGGCACGCATCGAGCGCGCGGTCGATGTCCTGATCGGGGGCGATCTGCACGTCCACGGCGAGACGGTTCCAGCCGCGGCTGCGGTTCACGACGATCTTCATCTCGCCGTTCGGAACGAAGTGCACGTAGCCGTAGAAATCTCGCAGCGTCGTGCAGCGCACGGTGAGCGCCTCCACCGTTCCGGCCTTGCCGTCCAGCTCGATCAGGTCGCCGACCGAGAACTGGTCTTCGGCGAGAATGAACACGCCGGCGATCACGTCGCGCACCAGCGTCTGCGCCCCGAATCCAAGGGCGACGCCGAGGATGCCGGCGCCGGCCAGCAGCGGCCCGACGTTCCAGCCCATCACCGCGAGCGAGTGGATGATCGCGCCGGCGATCACGACCACCGTGATCAGGCTGCGGAAGATCTGCGAAAGCGTGTGCGCGCGCTGCTCCACCTGCGCGCTGCCATGGCCTGACCGGATCAGGAATTTCTCGATCCGCCCGACCAGCAGGAAGAGCAGGCGCTGGACCACGAACGCGACGGCGATCGTGAGCCCGATGCGGATCCCGATGTCGGAGAGCCGATCGGGCTCGGGCAGCATGGGCTTGAGCAGCACGATGTGGAGCGGGGTCATGGCGGCAGATGAAAGAGGATTTTGGCTCGTTTGCCAAGCCGGGGCGCGCGGGCGGGGGTCCGCGGTCGCCGCGATCCCCCGCCCGTCGTCTTCGCGCGCCGCGCTAGGTCAGCTTCTCGACCGTCTTCTGATCCAGCCGCTTCACCAGCGCCACCAGCAGTTTCACCGTGGCCTCGTAGTCACGGCGATCGATGATGCTGACGTGGCTGTGAATGTAGCGCGCGGGCACGCCCATCGAGATCGAGGGCACGCCCTGCCCGGTGACGTGGATCTTTCCGGCGTCGGTCCCGCCGCGCTCGACCGACTCGTACTGGAGCTTCAGCTTGAGCTTCGCGCCGGTGTCCATCACGAGGTCGAGCAGCCGGCGGTTCGGAATGGAGGTCGCGTCGTACACGACGACCAGCGGTCCGCCCCCCAGCTTCTCGTCGCCCTCGGTGCCGGGCGTGTCGTGCGCGATGCCAACGTCCAGGGCGAATGCGACGTCGGGCTGCACCTTGAACGCCGACGTCTGCGCGCCCCGCAGCCCCACCTCCTCCTGCACCGTCGCCACCGCGAACAGCGTGTTCGGGTGCTTCTCCCCCGCCAGACGCTTCGCGGTCTCGGCCGCGAGCGCGCAGCCGATGCGGTTGTCCCACGCCTTGGCGAGCAACAGGTTGGGATTCGCCATCACGGTGAACTTCGAGTCGGGGATGATCGGATCACCGGGACGGATGTCGAGCTTCTTCCTGACGTCCCAGTCCGAGGCCGCGCCCACGTCGATGAACATCTCGCGCACCTCGAGCACCTTCTTGCGGTCCTCTTCGCGAAGCTCGTGCGGAGGCTTGGAGCCCACCACGCCGACCACGTCGCCCTTGCGGGTCTTGATGATGAGCCGCTGGCCGAGCACGACGTGACCCCACCAGCCGCCGAGCGGCAGGAACTTGATGAACCCTTCCTTGGTCACCGACTTCACCATGAAGCCCACTTCGTCGAGATGGCCCGCGAGCATCACGCGCGGTCCCGCGCCGCCCTTCTTCTCGAGCACGAAGCTGCCCAGGCGGTCCTTGGAAATCGGCCCGAGGCCCTTCAGGTAGCGCTCCATCACCACGGCGACATCGGCTTCGAACCCGGGTGCGCCGTGGGCATCCACCAGGTCCCTGAGAAACTCCAGCGTGGCGTCCATGAAATCTCCTGAAGAGTGGGTCGGTCAGGCCCGCGTGCGCTCGCCGGGCATGGGTGTGCGAATGCGGCGGCGCCGCCATTCCGCCATCGCGAGATCCAGCATGCGGCTCACCAGCTCGTCGTACGAGATCCCGCGGGCCTTCGCCGCCATCGGCACCAGACTGGTAGGCGTCATCCCGGGGATGGTGTTGACTTCGAGACACCAGGGTTCGTTCGATGGGTCCAATCGGAAATCGACGCGCGAAATGCCGCGACATCCGAGACACCTCGCGGCGCGCACGCCCAGCGCGCGGATGCGCGCGGCGAGCGACTCCGGCAGCTCGGCCGGGCAGAAATATTCGCTCATGCCCGCCGTGTACTTCGACGTGAAGTCGTAATGCCCGCCCTTCGGGCGGATCTCGACGATCGGCAGCGCCTCGTCCCCCAGCACCGCGACCGTGAGCTCGCGTCCCGGGATGAACTGCTCGACCAGCACCTCCGGCCCGTACTCGGCCGCGAGCCCGATCGCATCGGGCAGCGCGGCGGCGTCGGTGACGATGGTGAGCCCGACCGTCGAGCCCTCGGCGTTCGGCTTCACCACCAGCGGGTAGCCTCCGAGCGCGGAGGCGTCGACGGTCGGCAGCTCGTCGCCCGCGCTGAGCAGCACCCACCTCGGGGTCGGGATCTTCTCGTGCGCGAAGATCTTCTTGCTGGTCGCCTTGCTCATCGCGAGCGCGCTCGCGAGCACCCCCGATCCGGTGTACGGCTTCCCCGCCAGCTCGAGCATCGCCTGGATCGTGCCGTTCTCGCCCTCGCCGCCGTGCAGCGCGATCAGCACCACCTCCGCCTCGTTGATCGCGGAGGCGCTCGCGAGCGCGGTCGTCGACGCCGCGGGCAGGCGCTGCACGTCGGCGGCGGGGAGCGCCCCGCGATCTTCGTCGCCGGCCGGAAGCAGGCGGCCGTTGGCTGCGTCGATCGCGACCACGTCGTGCCCGAGCACGCGCAGCGACTGGGCGATGCCGCGCCCGGTGCGCAACGAGATCTCGCGCTCGGCCGAGCGGCCACCCATCAGCAGCGCCACTTTCATCCCGCCTCCTCGCGATCGATCAGGTTCCGCTCGCCGCGCGTTCGAGCCGCGCGAGGCAGCGCTCGCGGCCGAGCAGATCGGCCAGGAGCGGCAGCTCGGGACCGTGGGTGCGGCCGGTGAGCGCCGCGCGCACCGGCTGAAACAGCGCGCGACCCTTGAGGCCGAGCCTCGGGCCCAGCGATTGAAGCGCGGATTTAACCGCGTTCCCGCTCCAGGACGCAAGCGGCGCGAGCTCGGCGGCGAGCGCGGAGCACAGCGCGCGCGCCGGCGCCGGCTCGAGCGCCAGCGCTGCGTCGGGCTCGAGCGAGGGCGATTCGTCCAGCAGCGGCGCGAGCTCGTAGCCGATGTCCGCGAGGGTCGCGAGATTGCCGCGCACCGCCTCGAGCCAGCGCTCCTGCATTTCGGACGGCAGCGCGAGCGCGCGCTCGGGCATGAACGCCCCGCCCCACGCGCGCAGCTGCGCGCCGCTCGCGTGGTGAAGCGCGTGCGCGTTCACCCAGCGCAGCTTGTCGGCGTCGAAGACCGAGCCGCTCTTGCCAACGCGCTCCAGCGTGAAGCAGGCGAGCAGATCCTCGCGACTCAGGATCTCGCGGTCGTCGCCGGGATGGAACCCGAGCAACGCGAGGTAGCTCAGCAGCGCATCGGCCACGTAGCCCGCGCGCCGCCAGTCGCCGACCGCGACCGCCACCTCGCCCGACCGCTTGCTCATCTTCGAGCGGTCGGGGTTCAGGATGAGCGGCACGTGTGCGAAAGCGGGCGGCGTCTCGCCGAGCGCCGAGTACACCATGAGCTGGCGCGGCGTGTTGGGCAGGTGCTCCTCGGCGCGGATCACGTGCGTGATGCGCATCGCCGCGTCGTCGACCGCCGCCGCGAAGTTGTAGGTCGGCAGCCCGTTCGATCGCAGCGCCACGAAGTCGCCGACCATGCCGGCGGGAAACCGCACCTCGCCGCGCACCAGGTCGTGGAGCGTCCACTCGCGGGCCTCGACCTTGAAGCGCACGCTCTCGGGACGCCGCTGCGCGCGCAGCGCGTCGCGCGCGGCGGGCGACAGCGCGCGGCAGTGCCCGTCGTAATGGGGCGGCCGCCCCGCCGCGGCCGCCGCCTTGCGGCGCAGATCCAGCTCGGCGTCGGTGCAGAAGCAGGGGTACGCGGCGCCCCTCGACACCAGGAATTCGGCGGCCTCGCGGTAGCGCGGCAACCGCTCGCTCTGGCGGTAGGGACCGTGCGGACCGCCCAGATCCGGCCCCTCGTCCCACGAGAGCCCGAGCCAGCGCAGGTCCTCGAGCACGCCGCTCTCGCTCGCCTCGCTCGAGCGCTCGAGATCGGTGTCCTCGATGCGCAGCACGAACGCCCCGCCGTGCTGGCGAGCGAACAGCCAGTTGAAGTACGCGGTGCGCGCCCCGCCGACGTGCAGCCAGCCGGTGGGGCTCGGCGCGAAGCGCACCCGCACGCTCACGCCGCACTCCGCGGCGTGTCGCGCCGCCGGCCGCTGCCGCGCCCGCTCATGCCACCTCGACCATCACCACCGCCCACGCCGCGATGCCCTTGCCATCGCCCACGTCGTCGAGCTTCTCGTTGGTGGTGGCCTTGACCGAGACCTGCGCCGGGTCCATCCACAGCGCCTGCGCCAGCTGGGTGCGCATGCGATCGCGTTCCGGCGCGATCTTCGGCTCCTGCGCGACGATGGTCGTGTCGACGTTGAGCACGCTCGCGCCCGCGTCGCGCAGCAGCGCGCGGATCACGCGCAGCAGATCGAGGCTGGAGGCGTCCTTCCACTGCGGATCGTCCGGCGGAAAGTGGGTGCCGAGGTCTCCGAGCGCGAGCGATCCGAGCAGCGCGTCGCCGATCGCGTGGCACAACACGTCGGCGTCGCTGTGGCCATCGAGTCCCCACTTGCTCTCGAACGTGACGCCCCCCAGCACCAGCGGCCTGCCCTTCTTCGTGCGGTGCACGTCGTATCCGATTCCGACTCGAAGCGCCATGTCAGCTCTCCACCTCAGTGTCCGGCCAGCCAGGACTCGGCCAGCTCCAGGTCCTGTCGCGTGGTGATCTTGAAGTTCAGCGCATCGCCCATCGTGAGCCTCACCGGATGCCCCATCGCCTCGACCAGAGCCGCGTCGTCCGTCGCATCGCCGTGGGCCGAGCGGTGCGCGGCCTCGAGCCAGTCGCGGCGGAACGCCTGCGGCGTCTGCGCGCGCCACAATCCGGCACGCGGCACCGTCGCGTCCACGTGCTGCAGCGTCGAGCGCTTGAGAGTGTCCTCGACCGGGATCGCGGCCAGCGCCGCGCCCTGCTGCAGCGCATCGCCCACCACCCGCGAAATCAGCTCCGCGCTCACCAGCGCGCGCGCGCAGTCGTGCACGACGACGGTGGTGAAGCGCTCGGGCAGCGCGTGGAGCCCGCGCCCCACCGACTGCTGGCGCTCGCGCCCGCCCTCGGTCCACGCCACGATCTTGCGCGCCTCGAGCCCGCTCGCCGCCACGAGCTCCTTCAGCTTCGCGACCGGCCCCACCATCGCGATCCCCTCGATCACGGAGCAGCGCTCGAGGGTTCCGAGCGCCCACGCGAACAGCGGGCGGCCGGCGAGCGGCGCGAGCGATTTTTCCATGGCGAGCCCGAGGCGCTCGCCCTTGCCCGCGCACAGCAGGATGGCGCCGACGCTCATCGGGACGGTGTCTCCGCGCGGGCGCCGCGCTCCGGCTCTGGAGACTCGCCGGCGGCGCGCGGAGCCTTCGCGCCCAGCAGCTTGTCGATCGCCTCGCGCAGCGTGCGGAGCGCGACCACCTCGATCGCGGGGGCCACGGCCTCGCCCGCCTGCACCGCCGGCACCCCGGCGCGCACGAATCCCAGCCGCGCGGCCTCCCGCACGCGGGCATCGACGCGCGCCACGCGGCGCAGCTCGCCGGTGAGACTCACCTCGCCCACCGCGATGGTGCGCTCGAGCAACGGGCGGCTCGTGAACGATGAGGCGATCGCGAGCGCAACGCCCAGGTCGGTGCCGGGCTCATCCAGCGTGATGCCGCCGGTCACGGTGACGAACACGTCGTGCCGGCCGAGCCTCAAGCCCACGCGCCGCTCGAGCACCGCGAGCAGCACCGCGAGCCGGCGCGTGTCGAAGCCGTTGGTCACGCGCTGCGGCGTTCCGTAGAACGAGGTCGAGACCAGCGCCTGCACTTCGACCAGCAGCGGCCGCGAGCCCTCGACGCTCGCGACCACCGCGGTGCCGGGCTCGGCGCGCGCGCCGTCTCCGGCCGACGAGAGAAACGCCTCGCTCGGGTTCGCGACCTCGGCGAGCCCGCGGTCGGTCATCTCGAACACGCCGAGCTCGTGGGTGGCGCCGAAGCGGTTCTTCGCTGCGCGCAGCACGCGGTAGTGCTGGTAGCGCTCGCCCTCGAGGTAGAGCACGGCATCCACCATGTGCTCGAGCACGCGCGGGCCCGCGACCGCGCCGTCCTTGGTGACGTGCCCGACCAGGAACACCGCGGTGTTCGCGCCCTTCGCCAGATGCAGCAGCGCGAGCCCGCACTCGCGCACCTGGGTCACGGTGCCCGGACCGCCCTCGATATCGCGGCGCGCGAGGGTTTGAATGGAGTCCGCGATCAGCGCGGCGGGCCTGAGGCCGGCGGCCGCCTCGAGCACCGCCTCGAGATCGGTCTCGCACAGGATGTAGAGCGCGTCGGGAATGTCGCCGAGCCGTTCGGCCCGCAGCCGCACCTGCTCTTCGCTCTCTTCGCCCGAGACGTAGAGCACGCGCTGCCCCTCGGCGGCGAGTGCGCGCGCGAGCTGGAGCATGAGCGTGCTCTTGCCGATCCCGGGATCGCCGCCCACCAGGATCAGCGAGCCCGCCACGACTCCACCGCCCAGCACGCGATCCAGCTCGGCGAGCCCGGTGCTCGAACGGCTCGCGTGCGCGAGCTCGACGCCCGCGAGCGGCCGCGGTCCGGCGGGCCTCGCCTCGCCGGACGGGGCCCAGCGCGTGCGCGAGGGGCCCGCGCCTCCACCCTTCGCGCCCGCCACGGCGGGCGCCTCCACCGCGGTGTTCCACGCGCCGCACGACGGGCAGCGCCCGAACCAGCGCGTCTGCTCGTTGCCGCACGCCGAGCAGAAGAAGTGGGCCTTCCCCGCCTTCGCCGGGCGCGTCACGGCAGCGCCTTCTTCGCGCCCCAGCCTCGCGCCGGTCCGAGCGACGGGATGAAGAAGTCGGCCGGCAGCGCTGCGGCGAGCGCCTCGATCGCGTGGCGGTCGCGCTCCAGCTTCCGCAACTTGTTCGCCGCCTCGCTCCACAGCTTGCGGTGCTCCGGCGACGGCGTCGCGGCGTACAGTCGCGTGAGCAGGCGCCACGGACCGGCATCGTCCGGCACCAGCGCCGCCGCCTCGCGCGCCGCCGCGATCGCGTCAGCGACCCGGGCCTGGCCCTCGAGCGCCAGCGCGAGATCGAACGCGAGCAGATGACGGTACCCGGGGCTCAATCCTAAGAGGGCGAGCCCTCGCCGGTATTCGGCCTCTGCGTCGGCTCCCCGGCCGTCCGCCGCCAGCGCGACTCCGTTCACGAAGCACTCGGCTCCGCGCTCGTCAGCGGAACGCGCGCGATACGATTCGTTCGCGTGCCGCGCCGCGGCGGCGGCCGGATCGCCGAGCCGGAGCGGCACGAGGCGCCGGCCCGCGGCCGCCCACATCGTCTCGAAATCCGCGCGGCTCAGCTCGAGCGCCGGGCCGAACGACGGGTCGTGAAGCACGATCACCCCGCGCGCATCGTCGTAGCCGATCGCGACCCGCACCGCGAGATGGATGCTCTCGCGCACCGGGTTGGGAACGGTGTCCGGGAGCGCGCGCAACGCGACGAGCGGGATCATCGGCCCGAGCGCTCCCGAGCCGGGGCCGGGATTCCGCGGATCGAAGCGCCGCGCCAGCACCTTGCCGATCGCGAGCGCGGCGGCCGGATCGACCGGATGCGCGACCCGGGTGAGCGCCGCGTACACCAGCGTGGGCACCCCGCGCGCGAGCGAGGCCTCGAGGTCTTCGAGGCTCGCGCCATCGCGCCCCTCCCGCGCGATCAGCTCCGCGAACGCCTCGGGCTTGACGTCGGCGCCCCAGTACCCGAGCACCATCTCGCGCGCGGCCTCGGCGGAGGGGTTCAGCAGGTCGCGGCGCGGGTAATCGTGGGCGGCGGCCTCGCGCCAGCCGACGAACGGCACGCCGCGGATGAGCGCCTGCGCGGGGCGCGCCCCGCGCCCCAGCATCGCGCGCAGCGTCGATTCGGGCCGCGCGGCGGCCGGGGACTCCATGCTCGGCGAGCCCGATGCGTTGCCGCGCGCGGCGCGGGCGGCCTGATCCAGCATATCGCGCACGCCCGGAGCGATCGCCGGCGGATCGTCCGCGCGCGAAGGCGGCACGCACGCGAGCGCGGCCGCGCACGCGACGGCGATCGCCCACGCCGCGGCTGGGCGGAAGACGCGCGGGCCGCCGTTCGCGGACGAGCGCACGAGAGCGGGCGCGGTGATCAGAACAGGCCCACCTTGAAGTAGCGTTTCGGGTTCGCCTTCACGTCCGCGATCAGCGCCTTGAGGCTCTGGATCGCGGCGCTCAGATCGGTATACAGCTTGTCGTCGTTCACCAGCTTGCCGAGCGTTCCCTGTCCCTGGTCCACCTTCGCGGTCACGCTGTGGAGCGTGACGCGCAGCGAATCGAGGCGCCCCGAGAGCCGGTCGAGCTTCTCGGCCGCCGACGCGAACTGATCCAGCGCCTTGCGCAGCGACGCCTCGCGGTCGCTGGTCAGGCTCCTCGTGGTCTGCGAGGCCGCCCTGAAGTTCTCCATCGTCGTGCGCAGCATCGCGCGGTTCTCCTCGACCGCCAGCTTGAGGTCGTCGCTCGTCCTGCGGAAGTTGCGCATGGTCTGCGCGAAATCGCCGTTCTTCTTCAGGATGTTGGCGACGCCGCGGATCTCGTCGGCGAGCTCGGCGATCGCGCCCACCGCGTCGCCCAGGCTCGCGACCACCTCGGTCACGCCCTTCTCGTAGCGTCCCGGGATGGTGTCGCGCTCGGTCCATGGCGCGCCGCTCTCGCGCAGATCCACCGCGATCACCTTCTCGCCCATCAGGCCGACGTTGCGGATCGCGACCCGCGAGTCGCGGGTGAGCTGGATCTCGGAGGCGAGCGCCAGCTCCACCAGAACGTGGTCGCCCATCAGGTGCATGGCGCGCACCTCGCCCTCGCGGATGCCGTTGACCTGCACCTCGTCGCTCTGGCCCAGGCCTCCGGTCTGCTCGAAGCTCACCCTCCAGACCCGGACCGAGCGCCGGATCGAGATCTCCTTGAGCCAGGTGACGCCCACCACCATGATCGCGATCGCGAGCAGCACCGTGATGCCCACCTGGATTTCCGTTCTTCGGCTCATGCCTCCCCTTCCATGGTCACCCGGCGCGGTCCCGCCGCGCCATGCACCGCCGACGCTACACGATCTGCGCGGGGCCCGCGCTGGTCCCCTCGACGAACTGTCGCACGAGCGGATCGCGCGTGGCGCGCACCTCGTCCGGCGTGCCATCGAACACGATGCGGCCGCCGTCGAGCATCGCCATGCGGTCCGCCACCTTGTAAGCGCTCATCATGTCGTGCGTCACCACGATCGACGTGACGCCCAGCCGGCGCTGGAGTCCCCGGATCATCTGGTCGATGACGTCGGCCATGATGGGGTCGAGGCCGGTGGTGGGCTCATCGTACAATATGAACTGCGGATCCATCGCGATCGCGCGTGCGAGGCCGACCCGCTTGCGCATGCCGCCCGACAGCGAAGCCGGCTTCATCGCCTCGATCCCGCGCAGCCCCACCCAATCCAGCCGCTCCGCCACGCGACGCCGGATCTCCGCCGCCGGCAGGTGCAGGTGCTCGATCAGCGCAAGCCCGATGTTTTCGCCAACCGTCATCGAGTCGAACAACGCCGCGCCCTGGAACAGCATGCCGAAACGCTGGCGCAGCTCGTCGAGATCGCGCTCGGGCAGGCCCACGATCTCGGTGCCGTCGACTTCGATCGAGCCCTCGTCCGGGCTCATCAGCCCGATGACGTGTTTGAGCAGGACGCTCTTGCCGCTGCCGCTGCGGCCCATGACCACCAGCGTCTCCCCGCTCGTGACGTCGAGGTCGAGGCCATCGAGCACGCGCTTGCCACCGAGCCGCTTGCGGAGCCCCCGGATCCGGATCATTTCGCGAACACGAACCGGAAGAGGACGTTGGCGAGCACGTAGTCGCTGATCAGGATCAGCACGCAGGACGCGACCACCGCGCGCGTGGTCGCGAGCCCCACGCCCTCTGCGCCGCCCTCGGTCGCGAAGCCGTAGTAGCAGCCCATGGTGCCGATGATGCCGCCGAAGAACACCGCCTTGAGCAGCCCGGAGAGCAGATCCTTGAGGTAGAAGAAGTCCTTGAGGCCGGTGATGTAGGTGTGGGTGCTCACGCCGATGCTGGTCACCGAGACCACGTAGCCGCCGAAGATCGCGATGGCGTTCGCGAAGACGGTGAGCACCGGGAGCATGATGATGGCTCCGATCACGCGCGGCACCACCAGGAACCGCACCGGGTTGATCGCCATCGCGCGCAACGCGTCGAGCTGCTCGGTGACCTTCATCGTGCCCAGCTCCGCGGCGATCGACGCGCCCACCCGGCCCCCGATGATGAGCGCGGTGAGCACCGGGCCCAGCTCGATGATGACCGAGCGCATGATCACGGAACCGATGTACTTGAGGGGAACGACGGTCGAGAACTGGTAGGCGGCCTGCACCGCCGAGACCGCGCCGGTGAAGACGCTCACGACCACGACCAGCCAGAGCGAGCCCACCCCGATCGCGCTCATCTGCTGCACGATCCGCCCGAAGGAGCGCAGGCCCGGGGCGAGCGTGCGTCCGACCTCGCCGAGCAGCATCGCCACGCGCCCGACCTCGGCGATCCAGTTGGCGGTGCGCCGCCAGAGGTAGCGCACGCCGCGAACCGCGAGATCCTCGTGCATGGGTTAGAAGGACGTCTCGGCCTCGCCGGGCATCATCGGGCTGTAGGGCACGAACTTGGTGCACTCGCGCAGGAACGTCATGTCGATGTCCGCGGTCGGACCGTTGCGCTGCTTGGCGACGATGATGTTCGCCTTGCCGGGCTCCTGGGTCTCGCGGTTGTACATGACCTCGCGGTACACGAACATCACGACGTCCGAATCCTGCTCGATGCTGTTGTGCGCGAAGATTCCGTTCGCGATGAAGTTGTGGGTGCCCGGCACCGTCGCGTCGAACACCGGCTGCTCGCCGCGCGGCTCGATCGCGACCACCGGATCCCAGATCACGTCGGTGGACTCGGGCCGGCGGAGGCTCAGGGCCTCGAGCAGCGCCGGGCCGTGGGTGGCGGTGACGCGGCTCAGCCGCCGCCCGGGCGGGGTCCGCGGGCGCAGGTCGACACCCCACGGAACGCTGCGCAGCGTGGCGAGCGGAGCGCCGCGCCCCAGCGCGTCGAGCCGCGTCCACCCGTCGGGCGTGAAGAACGGATGGTTCGCGCTCGCGGTCACGCTGCGGCCCGATGCGAGGCGCAGCTCGAAGACCGGCTTCAGCCCGCTCGGGAAGACGCGCGTCATGGTGCCGCGCGCGGCCCGCAGGTCGTCGTCGAGCGTCCACACCGGGATGTTGCGCTCGCCGCGCGCGAGCAGCGTGCCCATCGGCATCCAGTCGCCGGTGTCGGCGCGCAGGATCCGCGAGTCCGCGGTGAGGCAGCCCGATTCACGCAGGTCCGAGAGCTGCGGGCGGCCGGTCTTGTCGCGGGTCTCGACCGCGCGCGAGAGCTGCGAGAGCGCGATGATCGGGACGCTGAGCTCCTTCGCAAGGCTCTTCAGCCCGCGGGTGATCTGCGAGATCTCCTGCACGCGGTTCTCGACGTTGCCCGCGCCGCGGATCAGCTGCAGGTAGTCGATGAACACCAGGCCCAGCTTGCTCTCGGCGCGCAGCCGCCGGCACTTCGCGCGGATCTCCATCACGGTGAGCGACGCCGAATCGTCGATCATGATCGGCGCCTGGGTGAGCAGCCCCGCCGCGGTCGTGAGCCGTGGCCAGTCTTCGTTCGAGAGGTGGCCGTTGCGCAGGCGGTGGAGCGCGACCTCGCTCTGCGAGCAGAGCAGGCGCTGCACCAGCTGCTCCTTGCTCATTTCGAGCGAGAACACCGCGACCGGCACGCGCGCGCGAATCGCTGCGTTCTCGGCGAGGTTCAGCGCGAAGGAGGTCTTGCCGGCGCTCGGCCGCCCCGCGATCACGATCAGATCGCCGTTCTGGAACCCGGCGGTGAGCTTGTTGAGGTCGTCGTAGCCGGTGTCCACGCCGGTCACCTGCACCTTGCGCTCGAACAGCTTCTGGATGTGCTCGAACGCCGGCTTGAGCAGGTCCTTGAGCGGGACGAATCCCTGGCGCACGCGCGAGTCGGTGATCGCGAACACGCGGGACTCCGCGCGGTCGAGGATCGCGGCGGTCTCGTCGGAGCCCGCGTAGGCCTCCTGCTGGATCTCGCCGGTCGCGCGGATCAGCGAGCGCAGGATGAACTTCGAGTGGATGATCCGGATGTGCTGATCGAGGTTCGCGGTGGTGGTCGCGTACTCGAGGATCTGCGACAGCGCGGTGGTCCCGCCCACCGCCTCCAGCTCGCCGCGCTTGCGCAGCTCCTCGGTGAGCGTCACGAGGTCCACCTGCTCGTTCCGGTTGTAGAGCGCGAGGATCGCCTCGTAGATCTTCTGGTGGGCGACGCGGTAAAACGCCACGGGCTCGAGCTGCTCGAGCGCCCGCCCGATCGTCTCATGCTCCAGCATGAGCGCCGCCAGCACCGAGCGCTCGGCCTCGAGCGCCTGCGGCGGGGTGAGCCCTTCGGGTCCGAGGCTCGCGGGGCGCGAGAGAATGTCGGTCATGTCACGTCCTTTCGCGGCACGCGCGCCCGGAGAGGCGGGTTCGCGCCGCGGCGGGCTTCACGCCCGGTCAGTCCGTCTGATACTCGTGCGCCAGGCGCTGCATGTCTTCCCACACCGGGCGCTTGTAGTTCGGGTTCCGGAGGCACGCCGCGGGATGATAGGTCACGATGAGCTTGGCGCCGCGAAAGCGATAGGTGCTGCCGCGCATGCTCGCGATGGTGCCCTTCACGCCCACCAGCAGCTCGGCCGCGAACTTGCCGAGGCAGCAGATGATCCTCGGATCGAGCGCCTCGAGCTGGCGGTGGAGGTACGGCGAGCACTTCTCGATCTCGTGCGGCAGCGGATTGCGATTCTCGGGTGGCCTGCACTTCAGCACGTTGCAGATATACACCGACTGGCGGGTGAGCGGCACGCCCGGAATGAGCCGCGCGTCGTCCATCGCCTGGATGATCTTGGTGAGCAGCTCGCCAGCGCGTCCGACGAACGGCTCGCCACGCCGGTCTTCATCGGCCCCGGGAGCCTCGCCGACGAACACGATCCCGCTCTGCGCGGAGCCGATGCCGGGCACGGCGTTCGTTCTCGTCTCACAGAGCCCGCACATGCGACAGGCTCGCACTTCGCCGGCGATGGTCTCGAGGACCGGATGCGATGCGGCGAGGAGCGTGGAGCGGGCGTCTAGTCCCGCGGGGGCTAGCGGGTCGTGATGATCCGGGTGGAGAAAGTCGGGGAGCTCTATTGGGGGGCCCGGAACGGGGGCGGAGGGCACGTCTGGCCTCATAGAGGTAAACCTTCGGCCCGACGTGCCCTCCGCCCCCGCTCCGGGCTCACCATGCGAGAGCCCCGTCGGCCGAGCGGTTTGTTCGGCGGCTCGGGCGGCGCTTTGCGCGAGGAGCTCGCCGGTGCCGGCGGCTCGCTCGCGGCCGAGCAGGCGGCTGGCGCTTCGCGCGACGCTGGCCAGCTCGTCACGCACTTCCTTGTCGGTCATTTGCGCTTTCCTCTGGGGCGCGGCGGCTTCGCGGGCGCCGGCGCGCTTCGAACGGGCGTCGCGGGCGCCGCCTTTGGCGGCTGCGCTCCTCTCGTCATCTTGCTGCGCAGCTCGATGACGCGATCGAGGATGTGCTCTGCGACCTCCCGCTTGGTGAGGCTCGGGAGTCTCGTTTCGCTGCGGGGCTCGACCAGGGTTACGCGATTCGTGTCGGTGCCGATGCCTTCGGCGGGGGAGTTGAGGGCGACGAGGTCGAGGCGCTTCGACTCGAGCTTGGCTCTGGCGCGGGGGATGCCGCGTGAGGTCTCGAGGGCGAAGCCGACCAGGAGTTGGCCCTTGCGGCGGGCGGCGCCGACCTGGGCGAGGATGTCGGGGTTGGGCTCCAGCGTGAGCGTCAGTGGCGTGCCGGCGCGCTTGAGCTTTTCGCGGGCGATGCGCGCGGGGCGATAGTCCGAGATGGCGGCGGCCATCAGCACGACGTCGGCGCGCGAGGCGGCGGCGAGCACTGCGCGCTCCATCTCGGCGGCGGTGGTCACGCGCGTGAGCGTGACGCCATCGGGCGGCTCGACGCTGGCGGGACCGGCGACCAGCTCGACCGCGGCGCCGCGATCGCGCGCGGCCTCGGCGAGCGCGAAGCCCATCCTGCCGCTCGAGCGATTGGTGAGCACCCGCACCGGATCGAGCGGCTCCTCGGTGCGCCCCGCGCTGACGAGCACCCGCACGCCATCGAGGCTCGCGCGCCGCTCGAGCGCGCGCTCGACCGCCGCTCCGATCACCTCGAGCGCTGCGAGCCGTCCCTGGCCTTCGAGTCCCGACGCGAGCGCGCCGCGCTCCGGGTCCACCACCGTCGCGCCGCGGCGGCGCAGCGTCGCGACGTTGTCGCGGGTCGCGGCGGCCCGCCACATCTCGAGGTCCATCGCGGGGCAGATCACGAGCGGCGCGGGGCTCGCGAGCACCGAGGCGGTGAGCGCGTCGGGCGCCTCGCCGTGGGCGAGCCGCGCGAGGAGATCGGCGGTCGCCGGCGCGATCACGATGGCGTCTGCGGCCTCCGCGACGTCGACGTGCTCGACCGCGCCGCCCACTTTGTTCGCGGCCGCCGCCGGCAGGTCGAAGCCCGGGCGCTGATTGCCCCACAGCTCGCGCACGACCGGGTTGCCGGAGAGCGCCTGGAACGTGAGCGGCGTCACGAACTCGCAGGCCGCCGGCGTCATGACCACGATCACCGAGGCACCGCGCGTGCGCAGCCAGCGCACCAGCTCGCACGCCTTGTAGGCGGCGATGCCTCCCGACACCCCCACCACCACCGTGCGCCCTTTCAGCATGGCGGGCCTACGGCGCGATGTCCTCGTACCCGAACGGGACTTCGCCACGAATGGTGCGCTCCAGCGCGAGGGCCGTGACCTTGCCGGTCACCGTCTGCGAGGTCTGGCGCGACCACTCGTTGAGCCGGCGCGCCTCGCGCGCGGCCACGATCGCGATCTCGTACTTGCTGATGCCTGGGGGTGGAATGAGAGCAGCAAGCTTCATGATGCTTTCCTCCTTCGGGGTTGCGTTGAGGCTAGGGCGCCGCGCGCATCCGGCTGACGCGCGCGCGTTCGGCGTCCACGATCGCGAGCAGCCGGGCGAGCGCGGACTCCAGATCGTCGTTGATGACCAGATAATCGTATTCGCGATATTCCGCCAGCTCGCCTGGCGCGTTGGCGAGGCGGCGCTCGACCACCTCGGGCGCGTCGGTGTTGCGCTTGAGCAACCGCTGGCGCAGCGCGTCGATCGAAGGCGGATAGACGAACACCGAGACCGCGTCGGGCCGCGCGCGCCTCACGCTCGCCCCGCCCTGGACGTCGACGTCGAGCACCACGATGCGCCCCGCCTTCACGTTGTCGTCGACGAAGCGCGTGGGCGTGGCGTAGAGGTGGTCGTGCACCTCGGCCCACTCGAGGAACAGCCCCGCCGAGCGCCGCCGCTCGAACTCCTCGCGCGTCACGAAATCGTACTGGACCCCGCTCTGCTCGTTCGAGCGCTGGGGCCGCGTGGTGGCCGAGATCGAGAACACGCACTCCGTCCGCGCCGCGACCAGCCGGTCCACCAGCGTGCCCTTGCCGGCCCCGGACGGCCCCGAGAGCACCAGCAGGAATCCGCCGCGCTCGAAGCGGAACGGGACGCGGCGGTCGGTGGCTTCGGGAGCGGATCCGGCCGGGTTCACCCTCACTCCACGTTCTGCACCTGCTCGCGCAGGCGCTCGATTTCTTCCTTGATCACGATCACGGCGCGGGCGATCTCGACGTCGTTCGCCTTGGAGCCGATGGTGTTCGCCTCGCGGTTCATCTCCTGGAGCAGGAAGTTGAGCTTGCGGCCCGCCAGCTCCGCGCCGTCCATCAGCGAGCGGAACTGGTCGAGGTGCGCGGAGAGCCGCACGCACTCCTCGGTGCAGTCGAGGCGGTCGGCCATCAGCGCCAGTTCCTGTGCGAGCCGTGCGGGGTCCATCTCGACGTCGTCGAGCATCGCCTTGAGACGCGAGGCGAGCCGCTCCTTGGCCTCGATCGGCCGCAGCGGCGCGCGCTCGACCACCCGGTCGAGCTCCCTGCGCAGGATCGCGAGGCGTTGCTCGAGGTCGCGCGCCAGCGCCTCGCCCTCGCGCGCCTTCATCACGTTCATGTTGTCGCAGGCGTGATCCACGACGGTCTTGACCAGCGCCCAGGTCTCCTCGTCGGAGAGCGCGGTATGTTCCCAAGTGAAGACGTCGGGCAGCGTCGCGAGCGTGCGCACGTCGATGCCGGATTCCAGCTTGTAGCGGCTGCGCAGCTGCTCGAGCAGGGCGACGTAGCGGTCCACCACCGGCTCGTTGAGCTTGAGCACCTCGCCGCTCTCCCCCACGCCGCTCCAGTTGATGGTGAGGTTGATCTTGCCGCGCGAGAAGCGCTCCTGGATCAGCTGGCGGATCTGGTCCTCGAACAGCGAGACCAGCTTGGGCGCGCGCATCGAGACCTCGCAGTAGCGGTGATTGACCGAGCGGATCTCGGCGGAGAGGCGCTGGCCGTCCCGCTCGAAATCGGCGGAGCCGTACCCGGTCATGCTGCGGATCATGCACGTCCTCCGGCGGAGGGGTAGGAATCCCGCGCTGCGCTCGAAAAGCGGGGGCGAGCGGCGGCTGAGCGGGGGCGGCCACGGTACTGCGGCGGACCGCTCGAAGTCAACGCGCGGCGCGCGTGCGCGCACGATTTCGCGCGGGGCCGGAGCGGAGCACGGCGCCGCGCGCGGGGACGGCGCACTCCTCCACCGTTTCACCGAGGCGTGTGGAAAACCTCGCTACGCGTCGGCATCCTTCGGCTTTTCGCGGGGCGCCGGCTTCTTGAAGAGCGCCTCGAGCTTCGCCCGCGCATCGCGCTGCCGGTTGCTCGTGGCCGCCGCCGCGGCGAACGGCGCGCGGTTGAAGTAGAAGTACTCGCAGAAATTCCGGCGCGCCTTGTCCACCACCGGGTCGGCCATGCTCTCGGTGCACTCGTTGTTGTAGTGCGGGTCCCAGTGCCGGCAGTTGCGGCAGCAGCGCAGGTCGTGACGGCACGACTCGCACTCGCCATCGCGCGGGATGGGCTCTGCGAACGGCACCGCGGTGCCGCAGAACTGACACTGGAGCGAGGCCATGGCGGCGAGCCTGCGCTCCCGCGCGCGCACGCGTCAAGGCCCGGCGTTTGCCGGCGCGCCGCGCGCTGCACTAGGTTTGCGCGGCCATGGCTGCCCCCTCCGACGCTTCCTCTTCGTCATCGCCCGAGCGCGAGCGCGCCGCAGCGATCCTGCGCGCCGCCCGGCGTTTCCACCGCCGTCTCGTGCGCAAGATCGAGGCGCTGCGCGGCGATCTCGCCGAGGCGGAGCGCGGGCCGCTGTTCCGCCGTCACGGCGAGGCGCTGCTCGCCTACCTCAAGCAGGTGCCCGCTCGCGCGAAGGAGGTTTCGCTTCCCGATCCGGCCCACCACGCGCGCACCATCGAGATCGTGCTCGACCCGGCGCTCACCGCGCAGGCCAACGCGGCTCGTTACTTCAAGCGCGCGGCGAAGGCCGAACGCGGGCTCGCCGACACGCCGGGCCGGATCGCCGCGACCGAGAAAGAGGCGGAGGCGCTGGAGGCGGTGCTCGGCCGCATCGAGCGCGCGCTCGAGGGCGCGACCGGCGCTGCGCCGCCGCCCGCGCTCGAGCGTGACGCGACCGCGGCGCTCGCGAAGCTGCCGCCCGCGATGCGCGATGAGATCGAGCCCCCGAGCGCGCTCGAATCGACCCCGGCGCGCGTGGCGCGCGGGGACGCGCGCGCGCCGTCGTCGCGGCTCCAGCCGCGCAGGCTCAAGACCCGCGAGGGCTGGGACGTGCTGATCGGCCGCAACAACGATGGCAACGACTACCTCACGCACCACCTCGCGCGTCCCGAGGACTACTGGTTCCACGTTCACGGCGCGTCGGGATCGCACGTCGTGCTGCGGCGCGGCAAGAGCCCAAGCGAGCCGTCGAAGCAGACCATCGAGGAGGTCGCGGCGTGGACCGCGTTCTACTCGCAGGCCCGCACCGCCGGCAAGGTGCCGGTGATCGTCACGCGCAAGAAGTACGTGCGCAAGCCGCGCAAGGCGCCGCCCGGGCTGGTGGTGTGTGAGCGCGAGAAGAGCGTGATGGTGCGGCCGAAGGAACCCCCGAAGGACGCGCTCGCCGACGAGGCGTGAGCCCGCGCCGGCCGCGCCATGCGCCGGGCCGCAACGATCCGAGTCGGCCCCACCTCCACTCGAATTCCATATCGCGATAGTACGATTCGTATGGTACGGTTAGTTCTATGTCGCGGCTGCCATCTCATCTCGACTACGCCCTGCTCGGCCTGCTCGCTCTGAAGTCGTCGTCGGGGTACGAGCTGCGCAAGATCTTCAAGGAGACCCCGCTCGGCATGTACAGCGACAGCCCGGGTTCGATCTACCCCGCGCTGCGCCGCCTCGAGGCGCGCGGCTTCGCGCGCGCGTACGGCGAGGCGCATGGCCGCCGCCGCCGGGTGCTGAAGCTCACGGCCGCCGGGCGCGCGGCGCTCAAGCGGTGGCTCGCGGAGCCGGTGTCGGCGGCGCAGGTCGCGAACGGCGATGGGGCTTTCGAGCTGCGGCTCGCGTTCCTGAGCGCCGTGCTGCCGGGCCACGAATTGCGGCCGTTCCTGCGCGGCCAGGCGGAGGCGCTCGAAGCGTATCTGGCGGAACTCACACGGGCGCGTGGCGCGATGGCCGGGAAGCTCTCCCGGTCGGCGGCGCTCGCGCTCGACCTGGGAATCACACTCGTGCGGGCGCGTGCGGCCTGGTGTCGGACCGCGGCGCGCAAGGAAAGGTGAACAGCATGCTCGAAGCCGATGCGCACCGCGTTCGCCGCGCCGGTCTCGGCGCGGCGTGGGTCGTTCTGGGGACGCTGATCGTCACGGCCGGCGCCGTGGCCGCTCCGCCTCACGGAACGCGGCCGGGCGGCGAGCCGCCTCCGCTCGCACGCCGCTATCATGAGGGCGACACGCTGCGTTTCCACATGGACGCGACCAACCAGGATCGCCGCCACACGGTGCGCTATCACGCCGACGCGACGGGAATCGTCCGCCGCGACTCGCTCGGGCACTGGTACGAGGACTTCGAATGGTCGAACCTCGTGCGCGACGACGTACCCGTGGCACTCACCGCGGGGAGCCCTGCCGTGCGGCAGCGGCTCACGCTCTCCCCCGATTACATGCTGCCGCCCGACCTGTCGCGCACCGACCCCCGGCTGGTCGGTCCGGTGCTCGACCTGATGACGTTCTACGTGGATCTCCGGCTCGCGGCGAGGCTGCCCGTCCTGCGCCACCCGGGAGATCACGCCCGCTTTCCCGGTCAGGGCACCAACTCGTGGGCCGATGGCCGGGTGGTGACGCTGGGCGAGGACGCGATCGACTTCGACATCACGCTCGGGGCGATCGATCGCAAGCGGAACGTCGAGACCGTCGTGGTGCGCCACGTGCCGCCCGACTCGTCCCGGCTGAAGCTGCCCGCGGCGTGGATGAGCGCGCCCGTGGCCGGGACGCCGAACAATTGGGTGGAGGTGAGCGACGGCGGGGACGGCAAGAAGTCGGCAGCGGTGGGATCCGAGTCCTTCGAGGTGACGCTCCAGGTCGCGCTCGACGATGGCCGGCTCCTCTCGGCAAGCATGAACAATCCGGTCGAGGTGCTCGAGCGCACCTGCGCCGATTCGGCGCTCACGCAATGCGGCGAGCCGGTGCGCTCGCGCATTCTGCGGCAGATCACGCTGCGGTGAGCCGGAGGCCCGGAACCTCAGGCCACGCGCACGGGGTCGCGCGGCTTCGCGGCGGGTGACCCGGGCCGCGCGGCGCCCGCCGGCTCCCCGGTGATTCCTTCGCCGTCCGCGCCGTTCGCGCCATCCGCGCCGTCGCCTTCGATCACGAGCGTCTCGTCGAGCGAACCCGCGCCTCTCCCCCGCAGCCGGCGCTGGAACGCGTCGAGGTAGGTGTAGATCACCGGCGTCACGTAGAGCGTGACCAGCTGCGAGAACGCGAGCCCGCCCACCACCGCAAGGCCAAGCGGCCGGCGCGCCTCCGATCCCGAGCCGAATCCGATCGCGATCGGCAGCGTGCCCATCAGCGCCGCCATGGTGGTCATCATGATCGGACGGAAACGGATGCTGCACGCCTCCATGATCGCATCGCGCGCGTTCTTGCCCTCGGTGCGCTCGGCGTCGAGCGCGAAGTCGATCATCATGATCGCGTTCTTCTTCACGAGCCCGATCAGCATGATGATGCCCACGAACGCGTAGATGCTGAGGTCGGTGCGGAACACCAGCAGCGTGAGCAGCGCGCCGAACCCCGCGAACGGGAGCCCCGAGAGAATCGTGAGCGGGTGGATGAAGCTCTCGTAGAGGATCCCGAGCACCAGGTAGATGACCAGCACCGCGAGCAGCACCAGCGCGAGCAGTCCCTGCTGGCTGGACTGGAACACCTGCGCTGTGCCGAAGAAGCTGCCCGTGATGTTGGAGGGCAGCGTGAGGCGCGCCTCACGTTGCACGGCGTCCACGCCCTGCCCGAGCGCGGTGCCGGGCCGGAGATTGAACGAGAGCGTCACCGCCGGGATCTGGCCCATGTGGTTCACGCTGAGCGGGCCGACGCCCGGCGCGATGCTCGCGACCGCCGAGAGCGGCACCACCGCCCCGTTGCGCGCCGGAACGTAGAGGCTCTGCAGCGCCGAGAGGTCCCGCTGAAACTGCGGCATCAGCTCCATGATGACCCAGTACTGGTCGGTGGAGGTGTAGATGGTCGAGACCTGCCGCGATCCGTACGCGTCGTACAGCGCCTCTTCCACCGACTGCGCGCTCACCCCGAGCGCCGCGGCGCGCTCGCGGTCGATCTGCACGTTCACCTGCGGGTTCTTGATCTGGAGATCGCTCGTCACGTCCTGCAGGCCCGGCAGGTTCTGCAGCCGCGCCAGCAGCGCGTCGGATCCGGCGTAGAGCGCCTGGAGGTCGGTGCTCTGGAGCGTGTACTGGTACTGGCTCTTCGACTGCCGTCCGCCCACGTTGATGACCGGCGGGTTCTGGAGGTAGACGCGGATGCCGGGGACCGCCGCGAGCTTGGGCTGCAGCTCGCGGATCACCTCGTCGGCCGAGAGCCTGCGCTGCGAGCGCGGCTTCAAGTGCATGATCATGCGGCCCTGGTTGGCCGCGGAGTTCGGGCCGCCGGCGCCCACCGACGACATGAACTCGAGGATGTTCGGGTCCTTCCCGACGATCGCCGCCACCTCCTGTTGATGCCGCACCATCGCGTCGAACGACGTGCCCTCGGCGGTCTCGGTGCTGGCGACGATGCGCCCGGTGTCCTCGCTCGGGATGAAGCCCTTGGGCACCGCCACGAACAGCAGCACCATGCCGATCAGGACGCCGAGCGAGAACAGCATCGCGATGCCGCGGTGGTCCATCACCCACGCCAGCGTGCGCTCGTAGAACCCGAGCGTCCGCAGGTAGGCGTTCTCGATCGCCTGATACGCGTGGCCGTGACGCTGCGTGTGGTCGTGCTTCAGGAAGCGGCTGCACAGCATGGGCGTGAGCGTGAGCGAGACGAAGCCAGAGACCAGAATCGCGACGCTGATGGTGACCGCGAACTCGTGGAACAGCCGCCCGAACAGGCCGCCCAGCAGCAGCACCGGGATGAACACCGCGACCAGCGACACCGTCATGGAGAGGATGGTGAAGCCGATCTCGCGCGAGCCGTCCAGCGCCGCGCGCAAGGCGGGCTTTCCCATTTCCATGTGGCGGTGGATGTTCTCGAGCATGACGATCGCGTCGTCCACCACGAATCCCACCGAGAGCGTGAGCGCCATCAGCGAGAGATTGTCGAGGCTGTAGCCGAGCTGGCGCATCACCGCAAAGGTGCCCACCACCGAGAGCGGGAGCGCGAGGCTCGGGATCACCGTCGCCGGCAGGTTGCGCAGGAACAGGAAGATCACCATCACCACCAGCATCAGCGTGAGCAGCAGCGTGAACTTCACGTCGCGCACCGAGGTGCGGATCGAGGCCGCGCGATCGTAGAGCGTGCCGATCTCGACCGAGGCCGGGAACTGCGGCTTGAGCCTCGCGAGCAGGCTCTGCACGTCGTCCGCCACCTGCACCGTGTTGGTCCCGGGCTGGCGCTGGATCGCGAGCACGATCGCGCGCTGCCCGCGGTACCAGCTCGCGACCTTGTTGCTCTGCACGTCCTCCAGCACGTTGCCCAGATCGCGCAACCGCACCGGCCGGCCCGAGCGCACCGCGATGACGATGTCCCCGAACTCCTGCGCGGTCTGGAGCTGGCCGTTCGCCTGCACCGTCGCGGTGCGGTTGGGGCCCCAGAGAATTCCGGTCGGGAGGTTGACGTTGGCGGCGTCGATCGCGGCGTCCACGTCGCGGATCGGGATGCCGCGCGATGAGAGCGCGCGCGGATCGAGCTGGATTCGCACCGCGCGTTTCTGCGCGCCGAACACCGACACCTGCGCCACCCCCGCCACCGTCGAGAGCCGCTGCGCCAGCACGTTCTCGGCGTACTCGTCGAGCTGCGAGAGCGGCATCAGCTTCGAGGTGAGCGCCATGTAGAGGATCGGCTGGTCCGCCGGATTCACCTTCTGGTAAGAGGGCGGAACGATGCCGGTCGGCAGCGAGCGCAGCGTCTTCGCGATCGCCGCCTGCACGTCCTGCGCCGCGCCGTCGATGTTGCGATCGAGCGCGAACTGCATCGTGATGTTGGTCGAGCCCTGGCCGCTCGAAGAGGTCATCGCGTCGAGGCCGGCGATGGTGGTGAACTGCTTCTCGAGCGGCGTCGCGACCGCCGAGGCCATGGTCTCTGGCGATGCGCCCGCCAGGCTCGCGCTCACCGAGATCACCGGGTAGTCCACGTTCGGCAGGTCGCTCACCGGAAGCGCCGAGTAACCCACCATGCCGAAGAAGAGGATCCCGCTCATTACCAGCGTGGTCATGACCGGCCGGCGGATGAAGAGCGACGACAGGTTCACGAGGCCGCCTCGCTCGACTTGCGCACGACGACTTTCGCGCCCGGAGAGAGCCGCAGCTGTCCGTCGGTGACCACGGTTTCGCCGGGCTGGAGTCCGCGCGAGACGATCGCCAGCTCGTCGGCGGTGCGGTCCACCACCACCGGGCGCGGTGTCACCGTGGAGTCGGCGTTCATGACGTACACGTACGCGCCCTGCTGCCCGCTCGTCACCGCCGGAGCCGGCACCACCGTGACGTGGGCCTGCACGTAGAGCCGAAGGCGCACGCCCACGAACTGTCCAGGCACCAACCGCCCGTCGCGATTCGCGAACTCACCCTTCAGGAGCAGCGTGCCGCTCGATGCGTCGACCGCGTTGTCCACGAACGCGAGGCTGCCTTCGATCATGGTCGAGTCGTCGCCCTGGGGCTCGAGCAGCACGCGCGGCCGCGCGTTGCGATAGCGCTGCACCAGCGACACCGCGTTGTCCGGCACCGTGAAGCTCACGCGCACCGGATGGATCTGGTTGATCGTCACCAGCGGATCGGCGGATGCAGCTTTGACGTAATCGCCCTCGTGCATCATGAGGCGCCCGGTGCGCCCCGCGAACGGCGCGCGGATCGATGCGTACTGGAGGTTGAGCCGCGCGGTGACCGCCGCCGCCGAGTCGGCGCGCGCGGTTCCCGCCCAGGTCTCGGCGGTGCTGCGCTTCTGGTCCCACTCCGACTGCGAGATCATCCCCTGCTCGAAGAGCTTCTGAGAGCGCTCCATGTCGAGGCGCGCCGTCTCCGCATGCGAGCGATCGCGCTGGAGCGCGCCCAGCGCCTGGTCGAGCGAGGCGCGGAACGGGCGCGGGTCGAGCTCGAACAGCACCTCACCGTCGCTCACCTCGTCGCCCTCGTGAAACGCGACGCGCGTGATGACGCCTCCCACCTGCGAGCCCACCGCCGCGGACTGGATCGGCTCGACCGTGCCCGTCGAGATCAGATCGAACGGCATCGCGCGATCGCGCGCGGTGGCGACCGTGACCGGGACGCGCGGCGTGCGCGGCTTGTTGGAGGTGGCGGTGCAGCTGGCGAGGACGATGGCCAGCGCGATGAGGAGGAGCGCGGGGAGTGCGGAGGCCGGGCGCGGGAACTGGCGCGCCTCGTGGCGGACGTGCATCAAGGGATCAGGGGAGAGTTTCATGATGGGGCGCGTGATTGGATGCCGGCCCCCATGGCCGGATCGCTCGCGTCTTCGAACCTGAAATAATGCGCCGGGACCGCGTGATAGTCTAGACGACCGAAGGCCCGGGAGGTCACGGGGGCGCAAGGAATGAGGTGACGGGCGCGGGGGAAGCGGGGGGCGAACGCGGGGGTTGGGGCCAGAGGGCGCCTACTCCGGCGGCTCTTCCCTTATCGCTCGGATGATGGCGGCTCGAGCGGCGCGCAGGTGCTCGATCGTGGTCGAATCGTCGTAGACGCTGTTCTCGTTGGCCTGGATGACCGGGCCCCAGTCGTCGAAGTCGTCGACGATCTCGGAAGCCGCATAGTAGAGTTCGGCGACGAGATCCGGGTGCTGCGCGAGGCGCTGTCCGAAGGATGGGGTGGTCATGGATGGACTCGAAGGACTTGTCCTCGAAAACTTGGGCCTGTGGTCCTCGCACATACCGCCCCAACACCAACCGGCGAGCCAACCTCTGAACCCTGGCCTGGAATGCGGGCTCCGTCAAGGGAACAGAGAGTCTCGAGTCTCGCCCAGCGCCGCCTTGGCGCACGCTGCGGTCGCGCGATGTGGTCTGCGAAGATTTGTGCATGGCCGGCCTTGCAGCCCCACGTACGAGACACATCATGCCGGAGCGCATTCAATCTACAGACCGCTTGATGAGTGTAGGTGGGAACGCGATTGACTCCCCACCCCATACTAGATCTCCTGCCCTCGCTCCCCGAGCGCCATCAGGCCGCCCTTCGCTGGTTTGCGGAGAGCGCGGGCACCGAACAGCCGTGGCCTAGGCCGCTCCCCGACGGCACCCTGCTCGCCACTCGAGCCAAGGGGATTTACAAGCCTGCTTGGAGCAAGTTCGCACTGAGCATCCGGGAGACGCTGAGCAGCCCTTATCCGGATCAAGCCCCCGAGCAGCGTCCCGACGGCACGTGGAGCTACAGGTACTATCAAGAGAATCTCTCGCTCGATGAACGGGATTCCATGTACACGAATGTTTCGCTGATCGCATGTCATCGAGCAATTGTCCCTATGGGAGTCATGATTCAGACGCAAGGGAAGCCAAATGTCCGGTACCGCGTGCTCGGCCTGGCGCTCATTACGGGATGGGACGCCGGACACTTCGTGCTCGAAGGGCTCAGAGGAGAGTTCGCCTCGGACAGGGGACGTCAGTTCCAGCGGATAGCCGGCGGCGACTCTCCAACAAGGCGGGCCGACATCTTGGCGACGACGTTTGACCCGCGCACAGTTGTCGATGAACGGAAGCGGACGCTGAGCCTAATTACCCAGCGGCGGGGACAGCCAAGCTTTAGGCGAGAACTGCTACGAATCTATAGCAATCGGTGCGTGGTAACGGACTGCGAGGCGATTGAAGTACTCGAGGCGGCACACATTGTCCCCTATCGCGGATTGGCAACAAATCACGAGTCAAATGGGCTGCTGTTTCGTTCCGATCTTCACACGCTTTTCGATCTCGGTTTGATTGCTGTTGACACTGACCACTCTCGAATAGTGGTGAGCCAGGTCCTGAGGAAGACGAGCTATAAGAGCTTCGAGCATGCCCCGCTCCGTCCACCCTCGGATGCCGAGTTGCAACCTAGCAGGGAAGCATTGCGGATGCACCGTGAGTGGGCGGGAATCTAACATCTGTGCCCATTCTGCGTCCCCCGACAAGCATGTAGGCAAGCCCCCGCAATTCCCCTTGCCCCCGCTTCACCCCCCGGCGCAGACTTTATCCCGTCACGCGGCGCCCGCCAGACCCCGGCCGCGCCGCCGCGCACCCCCCGGAGGTCTCGATGGCCCGCTCTCCGTTCACCGCCCGCGTCGCCCTCGGCGTCACGCTTCTCATCGCGACCGCGCCACGCATCAGCGCCGCCGCATGGCCACACGACCCCGCGATCAACGTGCCGATCTGCACGACCACTGGAGCCCGCTCGAATCCCGTCGCCGTTTCCGATGGCGCGGGCGGGGCGATCATGGCGTGGACGGATTCGCGGAGCGGGATTGAACACATCTACGCCGGGCGCGTGCTCGCGGATGGCAGCATCCCGATCAGCTGGACCACCAATGGAGTCGGACTCGCCCTCGGCATCCCGAGCCAGCAGCAGTTCTATCCGAACATCTGCTCCGACGGGGCGGGCGGCGCGATCGTCACCTGGGAGCAGGACTTTTCGATAAGCGACCATGACATCTACGCGCAGCACATCACGGCGGCCGGGGCCACGACCTGGGGACCGAATGGTATCACCGTCTGCTTTTCGACCGGCCTCCAGCTTCGGCCGACCGTCGCTCCGGACGGCGGCGGCGGCGCGTTCATCGCGTGGGAGGACCAACGATCGGGCGGGCAGTACGACATCTACGCGCAGCATCTGACGAGCGTCGGATCGCTCGCGGCGGGCGGCTGGGTCGCGGACGGCAACCTCGCGTGCGCCGCGGTCAACGACCAGCTCAATCCCGAGGTCGTCCCCGACGGCTCGGGAGGCTGCGTCATCTGCTGGGATGACTATCGCGCCGCACCCTCCCAGATCTTCGCCACGCGTCTCACGACCACCGGCGGACTCGCTGCTGGCTGGGGGGGCTCGGGGAATCTGGCGGGAGGAGGAATCGGGCCCGAATCCAACTCGGCCATCGTCGCAGACAACGCGGGCGGCGCGATGATCGTCTGGGAGGATTTCCGGAGCGGCAACTCGGACGTCTACTGGCAGCACATGACCGCGGCCGGGAACCCCGCCGTGCCCGGTGGCGGCCGCGCGGTGTGCGTCGCGGCCGGCGATCAGGTCGTGCCCTCCGTCTGCAGCGACGGCGGCACCGGAGTGTTCGTGACGTGGCGGGATGGACGCGCGCCGGACTTCGATATCTATGCCGAGCACGTCACGGGATCGGGAGGCGTGGCTGCCGGCTGGCCGCCGGTCGCTTCGGCCCTCGCCGTGTGTGGCGCGGCAAACAACCAGTACCAACCGTCGGTCGTTCCCGATGGCGCGGGCGGAGCGATCGTCTTCTGGACCGACCTGCGCGACAACGCGCAGGAGGACATCTTCGCCCAGCACGTGACCGCGGCCGGCGCGATCGTCCCGGGCTGGGCGACCAACGGCAACGCGATCTCGTCCGCGAACTACTCGCAGTCCACGGCGACCGGAGTCACCGACGGCGCGTCGGGCGCGGTGATCGCGTTTCTGGACGACCGTGCGCTCGACTCCAACCCCGACCTTTACGTGCAGCGGATCGAGCGCTTCGGCCAGCTCGGCAATCCCGAGCCCTCGATCGCCGGCGTGAAGGACGTGCTCAACGATCAGGGCGGCAAGGTGCGCGTGAGCTGGAATGCGAGCTACGTGGACGTGTTCCCCACGTTCGGCGTGTCGTCGTACTGGCTCTGGCGACAGGTCCCCGCTGCGCTCGCGCGCGCGGAGATCGCGCGGGGCGCGGCGCGGCTCGAGAGTCCCGACGACGAAACCGCGACGCCCGCGTCCGAGCCGGGCATCGGCATCCTTCGCACCACCTCGTCCGCGCAGCAGACGTTCTACTGGGAGTACGTGGCGAGCCAGGTGGCGAACGGCTTCCCTGCATACAGCTATGTGGCCCCGACCGCGGCCGACTCCGTGCCCGGATCCAATCCACGCACGGCGTTCATGGTCGAGGCCCGCGGGAGTGGAGTCGTGTACTGGGATTCGCCGGCCGACAGCGGCTACTCGGTGGACAACCTCGGCCCCGCGATGCCCGCGCCGTTCACCGGCGCGTATCTGGCGGGCGCGACGCACCTGCACTGGGGTCGCAACCTCGAGAGCGATCTCGACGGCTACCGGCTCTATCGCGGCGGCTCGCCGGGCTTCGTGCCAGACCCCGGCAATCGCATCGCGTCGCTCTCCGACACCGGCTTCGCAGACGCCGGCGCCGCGGGGAGCTACTACAAGCTCTCCGCGATCGACGTGCACGGCAACGAGAGCCCGTTCGCGTTGCTCTCGCCGGGCGGCACGGTGGACGTGGTGAACGATGCGCTGCCGGCGACGGTGTCGCTGGCGCCGGTCGCGCCCAATCCGGCGCACGGTCCGCTGGTGCTGCGCTTCTCGCTGCCGCGCGCGATGCCGGCGTCGCTCGAGGTCTTCGATCCGGCGGGGCGGCGGGTGCGCGCTCTCGCGAGCGGCGAGCAGACCGCCGGGGAACACGCGATTCCCTGGGATGGGCGCGCGGAGGGCGGCGCGCCGGCGGCGAGCGGGCTCTACTTCGTGCGGCTGATCGCGGGCGGACGCATGCTCACGACCCGGGTGATCGCGCTGCGCTGAGATCGCGGGGCCGCGGCGAAATCGCTCTTCACTCCCCCGCCACGCGTTGCCATAGCGTCTTCAGCGTCAGCTCGTAGCCGCCTTCGATGGCGAGATTCGCGAGCGCCCCACGATACGCGACTTCGTTCGGCGCCATTTGAATCGCGCCGCCCAGCGCCGCCCGCGCTTCGTCAACGCGGCCCACGCCGTGGAGCGCGATGCCGTACATCGCGAACGCCTGGGCGTTGGTCGGCCACTTCTCGACCAGCGTCTCGGCCTCGGTCACCGCGGCCTCGGGCTGGCCCGCGCGCACCAGCGCGTCCACCAGCCGCACGCGATAGCTCATGAAGCTCGGCCGCAGCCTGGTCGCCATGTAGAAACTCTTCGCCCCGTCGAGAAACTTGCCCTCCTGCAGGTAGAAGTACCCGGAGATGATCGTCGATGAGAGATTGCCGGGGTAGATCTCGAGCGAGCGATCGAGCCACGCGTGCGCGTTCGCGTAGTCCTTGCGCTGTCCGTACCAGTAACCGACCACGCCCTCGGTGCGCCCGCGACCGAGCGGCAGGGTCTTGAGCCGCGCGAACGATCGGTCCCACGACGTGTTGAGCGCGATCCACGGCAGGGTGGTGAACAGCGAGACGGCCACCGCGAGCGCGAGGCTCGACTGCAGCCGCGCCGCGGCGCGCGCGCCGCTCGCGAACACGTAGAGCGCGAACACACTCATCACCATTCCATATGGCGCGAACAGGTCCCAGTCCCGTCCGTAGCCGAGGCGCAGGTCGCGGGTCACCCAGCTCATCAGCGCGCACAGCCCCGCGGCGACCAGCAGCACCAGCGCGGCGGGCTCGCGCCAGCGGCCGCCGCGCAGCACCCAGGCCGCGGCGGGCACCAGCAGCA
The DNA here is from genome assembly GCA_041483195.1 of Candidatus Eiseniibacteriota bacterium. Lineage (GTDB taxonomy): Bacteria > Eisenbacteria > RBG-16-71-46 > RBG-16-71-46 > RBG-16-71-46 > WS-2. The sequence continues at coordinate 13,930 of JBGPFC010000030.1, read as the reverse complement.
GGAAGCCGAGCGGTCCGATCAGCAATTGCTCGCTGAGGAAATCGCGCCAGTGCTCGGGCGCGAACATGCCGACGTGATCCTGCTGCACCTCGCCGGTGCCCGCCGTGTGGATCATCTGGAACAGGTGCGCGAACAGGTTGTAGCCCCCGCCCACCCACGCGAGGAACGCGAGCAGCGCCGCGAGCGCGGCGGCGAGCAGCGCGAGATCGCGGATCGCGGCGACGCGGCGCTCGCGCCTCGCGAGCGCGAGCCACGCCATGACGAGGAACGACGGCCCGAGGATCGCGGCCATCAGGTGCCATGCGACGGCGAACATCAGCGCCAGCCCCGGCCAGAACAGCGCGCCGCCGCGCAGGTGGCGAAGCGCGAGCCACAGGTACGCCGCCATGGTGAAGAGCAGGTACGTGTAGTTCTCGACGTAGCCGCAGAACAGCAGCGCGTAGCCCTGGCCCATGAGCACGAGGAACAGCAGCCAGCGCAACGGCTCGCTCTTCGGGTCCGCACTCGCGCCAGCCTGCGGCCGGGCCGCGAGCATCTCGCCCGCGAGCGCCCACGCGACCAGCGCGAACAGGCCGCCGCAGATCGCGCTCCCGAGCCCCACCGTCGCGAACGCGGTCGCGGCGTCGGCGTTCCAGAAGGTGCCCGGCTCGAAGCGCACGTGGGCGAACAGCGCGCGCGTGAGCCGGTAGAACACCTGATGGGCGAGCAGCGTGAGCGGGCTGTCGGGATGAAAGTGCTCGCCATTCGGGAGATTCTGCGAGAGCGAGTTGGCGTCGCCGAGCAACGCGTGCCGGATGCGCGCGAGCCAGAAGAACGCGGCGGCGCCGAGCGCGCGCAGCGCGTGACCCGCCCACTTCGGGAGCGTGAGCGCGGGGAGCGTGAAGCCGCGCATCATGACGTGCGCCGCGATCGCGATCAGCGCGGCGGCCCCGATCACGAACACCCACGCCGGGAAGAACGCGTAGGTGTGCGAACCCCAGAGCTGATCGCGCAGCGGACCGAGCCCCGCCGCGTTGAGCAGCAGCACCGCCGTGCCCAGCACCAGCACGGAGCGGTAGAGGAGATCGCCCGCGGGATCGGCGGCGCGATTCATCCGCGGCGGCTTCCGGCCCGAAGGCGGAGCTCCCTGGAAACTTGTGCGCATGGGCCTAGGTTGGGTCATGGCTCCGTGGCCGGCTCAGCGACTCGCAGAGGGGATCGATCTGAAAATGAGCCCAGCAGGTCCTTGCAAGCTGATGTCCATGGCCGAGCCACGCCGCATTCACGATCTTGATCCCTCGGACCTGGACTCGCTCGACACCCGGAATGAGATCGGCATCACTCGAGACCAGAATGCCGACGTCGAATGCGGAATCCCACCCGAGCGAGAGGAGGTCCGTGACGATCGCCGCATCGACTCCCTTCTCGGGTGCGCTCCGCAGCGCGCTGGAGCAGACGGGACAGACCTCGAGCGTACCGCCACATTTCGTGCAGCGAACTGGACGCCTCTGCGAGCGCCGCTCGCGAACGAAGACTCGGAACCCGGGCTGGCGGTCGAGGAACAAATCGAGCCAGCGCCGGAGGCGGGTCTCGCGCCGGCTGTCCGTCGCGACCGAGGCGTAGACGCGAACCTCCTCGAGGCTGAGTGATCCGGCCACACCTGCGTAAAGGAGAATGGCGCTCGTCTGATTCGCGAGCACGGGCGGAAGTCTGGTCCAATCGCATCCAGCCTTCCTCGTCCGGTTGTTCCACTGCAGCTGGAAATCCCAGAAGTCGACGAAGACTCTTGCCCGAGGAACCATGGAATGCCCCCGATCGTACGGAGGCATTCGACAAAAAATGCCCGGGGGGCAGTGCTGCCCCCCCGGGGACGAGATGCGGGTTCCGAAGAACCCGGGAACGTAATTCGCGTGGGCGCCACGACCCCACACGGGAACATCATGGCCACACTATCGGCGCCGCGACCGCGGATTTCAAGATGGAAGTTCTCGCTCCATGCTTCGGTGCCGTCATGGATGCGCCTCGCTCATGCGCCGGCTCCAGCCGTATTCAACCGCCCGCCCGGCTTGCGCTCGTCGCCGGAGCGCACCGTCCAGCCCACGCGATCGCCGTGTTCGAGCAGCGGCACCGCGAACTTTCGCGATACGCCGGCGATTTCCTTGAACTCGGCGACGTTCAGGGTGGGGCGCTTCGCGAAGTGCGCGGCGAGCTTCATGCGCAGCGCCTCGAGCTGGCGCGTGGTGTACGTGAACTCCTGGCTCACGCGCGTGAGCCGCCCGAGAAACGCGCCGAGCGCCACGATCTCCCCCGCCCCCGCGCCGAGCTTCGCCTGCCAGGCCGCCGACTCGGGTACCGCGAGCCCCGCGGCCTCCAGCTCGCGCTCGATCTTCTCGAGCGCCGCGAGCGTCTCGGCGGGCGGCGACCATGGCGCGCCGGCGGGGCGCACCCGCTCGCCGCGCTGCTCGAGCGCGCCATCGCGCAGCAACGCGTCGAACGCCGCGTCGAACAGCGTCGCATCGAGGGCGCCCTTGAGCCCGCTCTTCAGGTCGCCCTTCATCACGCCGAAGCGCGCGGGGTGCCGCGCGGCGTATTCGCGAACTTCGCGCGTGACGGTCTCGCGCGCGGCGCCCCAGCGCGCGGGCGCGAGCCAGCGCCCTTCGAGGGGCGCGACCGCCTCGCCCGACCCGCGCAACGCGGCGAGCGCCGTGCCGGTGGCCGCCTCGCTCTCGCCCAGCGCCTGAGCGAGCGCGCCGGTCGCGACCGGCTTGGTCTCGGCCGCGAGCCGCTGCAGCACCCGCGCGGCGAGCGATCCGCTCTCGTGCACCGCGAGCTGATCGAGGCCCACCGCATGACGGCGGCGCTTCGCGGCGGCCGGCTCGATCACGCTGCCGCCGCCGACGGTGCGCGACGGCGAATACGAGCGGATCACGAAGCGATCGCCGCGCGCCGCGACCGCGGGACGCTCGAGCCGCAGCTGCGCGAGCGCGCTTCGTCCGGGCTCGAGCGCGGCACCCTCCAGCAACGCCAGCCGCCCGATGATCTCGCTCGCGCCGAGATGGAAACGCACCCGCACGTTGGCGCCCCAGGCTTTCGGATAGTCGGGCAGCAGCTCGAAGCGCACGTCGAGCATGTGCGAGCCGCGCAGCGAACCGGGCGCCACCAGCCAGTCGCCGCGCGCGAGTTGATCGCGCTCGATACCGTGGAGCGCGAGCGCGACGCGCTGCCCGGCGCGCGCCTCCTCCACCGTCGCGCCGTGCACCTGGACCCGCCGCACGCGCACCGGCTTCGCGGCCGGCAGCAGTTCGAGATGGTCGCCGGTGCGTACGCGCCCGCGCCACAGCGTGCCGGTCACCACGGTGCCGAAGCCCTCGACCGTGAACACGCGATCCACCGGGAGGCGCGCCGGCTCGTCGAGCGCTCGACTCTCGCCGGCGGCGAGCTGCTGGTCGAGCGCCGCGAGCAGCTCGGGCGCTCCCGCGCCGGTGGTCGCCGAGAACTCCACGATCGGGGCCTCCGCGAAAGCGGTGTCCGCGATCAGCGCGCGCGCGTCGCGCCGCACCAGCTCGATCCATGCGGCATCCGCCAGATCGCGCTTGGTGAGCACCACGACCCCGCGCGGCACCCCCAGCAGCTTCACGATCGCGAGATGCTCGCGGGTCTGCGGCATCACGCCCTCGTCGGCCGCGATCACGAGCAGCACCAGGTCGATTCCGCCCACGCCCGCCAGCATGTTCTTGACGAAGCGCTCGTGCCCTGGCACGTCCACGATCCCGACGTGAACGCCGGCTGGGGTGACGAGCGGCGCGAAACCGAGGTCGATCGAGATGCCGCGCTTCTTCTCTTCGGGCAGCCGGTCGGTGTCAACGCCCGTGAGCCGGCGCACCAGCGCGGTCTTGCCGTGATCGATGTGGCCGGCGGTGCCGACCACCGCGAGCCGCGTCGCGATGGAAGCTGCGTTCCCTGGCGCGGGCGTGGGAGCGGCGGGGGTCGGCATGGCGCGCGCATTGTAGACGAACCGAGGATGGAGCGGATGGCGCGCCGCGGCATCCGTGCGGGGGGACTCGCGGCGGTTCGAAGCGCCGCCCGCGCGGCACGGGCGCGGTAGCACGCGGGCCCTGCTCGTGCGAGCATGCGCCACCATGAAGCCGCGCCGACGCTCCGAATCGAGGAGCCCGCGCCCGGCGGCGCGCGCCGCGGGCGAGGCTCCCGCCCGCGCGAGCGCGCCCGCGCCGCCCGCGCCAGCGCCCCCGCCATGGCGCGACCGCTGGGCGTGGGCGAGCGCGCTCGCGGTGATCCCGGTGGTGCTGCATTCGCTCGGGGCCCCGCTCGGCGAGCCGGTCGCGGACGATTTCGATTTCCTCCACCGCGCGCTGTTCTCCGGAACGCATTCGCTGTTCGACGGCGGCGGCTCGGCAGCGTTCTGGCGGCCGCTCGCACACCAGGTCTACTTCCAGGCGATGGCGGGCGTGATCCTCTCCCACCCGGGCGTGATCGCCGGGTTTCACGCCGCGCTGCTCGCGCTCGCATCGCTGCTGGTCTATCGCGCGTTGCGCCGCACGTGGCCCGGGCCGTGGTCCGCTGCGGTCGCGAGCTTTCCGCTGCTCTCGGAATCCACGCGCGGCCTGATCGCGTGGCCGAGCCAGATCGTGGACCTCGGCGCGTGGGTCTTCACCGCGATCGCGATTCACGAGGCGGCGGCGCGGCGGCTGTGGACGACGCTGCTCGCGCTGCTGGCGGCGCTGCTCTGCAAGGAGGTCGCGGTGGTCGCGGCGCTGCTCATTCCGTGGATGCCGGGCGCGCACGATCGCCGCGAGCGCGTGCGCTGGGCCGCCGCGACGGGCGCGCTGGTCGCGGCCTGGGGGCTGGCCTACGCGGCGGTGCGCCAGCACGCGGGGCTCCACATCCCGCATCAGGCGGAGGCGAGCGCCCAGGTGAGCGCGACCCCGCTGCTCGGGCGCATCTGGTGGGCGATCGAGCATTGCGCGCGCGCGCTGTTCAGCCTGCCGACCGGCGAGACGCACGCGGCGTGGGAGTGGCCGGTCGTGATCGCGGCGTTCGCGCTGTTCGCGGTCGCGCTGGCGATGACGCTGAGACGCGGGCGCCGCGACGGGGCGCTGCGGCGCCTGCTCCCCGCGGCGGGCTGGGGCGTCGCGTGGTTCGCGATCGCCGCGGCCACCATGACGCCCGTATTCCCGATCTGGGCGCCCTACCGCTGCGCGTACGGCGCGGTGGGATTCGGCGTCGCGGCCACCGCGCTGTGCGGCGCCGCGCATCCCGCGCTGCTCGCCGCGCTGGTGGCGCTGCGGCTCACCGCGTTCTCCTTGAGCCCCTCACCGCGGCGCGAGATCGAGAAGCGGGCGCCCGACACCGGGGCGTTCATCGACTTCGAGCGCCTCACGCGGCTACAGCGCCTGATGCGCGAGACGCGCGGGGCGCTCGCGGAGCGCTACCCCACGCTGCCGCGCGGCGGCCGGGTCGGCCTCTACCATCTGCCGCGCCACGCGGACTATGCGTACGAGGGCGCGCGTTCGCTTCAAGTCTGGTATCGCGACAGCACGCTGAGCTGGGTCGCGTATTCCGAGCTGGTGCGGCACCACGACATCCCGCTCGTGACCATCGCGGAGTTCGAGCCCGACCGGCATCCGCAGATCGCGCTGGTCGAGCCCGACGCGATGCGCAATCTGCTCGAAGCGATCGACGCGGTGGGACGCGCGGATTGGATCGCGGCGCTCGCCGGGCTCCATCGCGCCGACTCGCTGCAGCGCGACCCCAACGCGGTGCTGTTCGCGGCGCAGCTCGCGGGCGAGCGCGGGACGGTGCTGGCGTTCCTGCACCAGCTCGAGCCCGCCGAGCTGGAGGCCCGCCGCGGCTGCGCGCTGTGGCCGGAAAATGTCTACGGCCACTTCGCGCTCGCGTTCGTGGCGTACCAGCGCCGCGATCTGCGCGAGGCCGCTGTGCAGGTGGACAGCGTGCTGCGGTTCGATCCCAATCACGGCCCGAGCCGCCGGCTCGCGGCCGCGATCATGCGGGCCCGCGGCGGGCCCTGAGGCCGGAGGGCGCGCGTGCTAGCGCGGCGCGCCCGCCGAATCGGGCGCGGCGCTCTCGATCGCCCGCGCGAGGCGCAGCTCGCGCAGCGCGCCGAAGATCGCGTTGTAGCTGCGCGTTGCGCTCTCGGGCCGCGAGTCCGCGAACGCGACGATCCGCGTCTCGCCGTCGTTGCCGTACTCGATCTCGATCCAGGGATTGGGGCTCCCCTGCCGCACGCCGCCGAAATGGACGCGCCGGATCCCCGAGATGGGCACGTCGAGCGCGTAGCGGTTCGAAATCGCGTGCACGCTGATCGAATCGACGACCAGCCGCCAGCTGGCGCGATGGCGCAGGCTCGATCCGTCTTCCGACTCCGTCGCGATCTCCAGCCACGCCTCATCGAGCGTGATCGGCAGCGGCGCGGACGCGAGCGCCGGCTCCGCGGAGGTGACCCGGTGCGCGGTGTGCCGGGCCAGGACCCGCATGCCCTGCGGCGTGGTGATGGCGCGCCGCAGCGGCCCGTCGCGCGCGAGCGACTCGATGCGATCGGGGTCGTCACGCAGCCATTCCATGGCCAGGTGGTCGTCCGCGTCGACGATCTCGCGCAGCCTCAGCAGCACGCGCTCCCCGGCGCGCACCCGCATGCAGAACTCGGGCATGCCCGCGAGCCCGGCGAGACAATGCTGGCCCGGCGCGAGCGAATCCGACCCTAGGAACGAGCGTTGCGGCAGGTAGCCGAGCGGGACGCCGTCGAGAAACAGCGCCTCCGGCTTGAGCGGCGTGGCACGCGCGAGCTGCTCGCGCGTCAGATACAGCGCGGCGCGGCCCGGAGTCGGCATCTCGATAGCTGTCGAATCGACGAGCCGGTAGGGAGGCTCCGCGCGCGCGACCCCGGCGAGCGCGCCGAGCAGCAGCCCGGTGGTCGCGAGGCGTGACAGCGCGGTGAGCATGCAGCGGACTCTACCGCCGCGCCGCCACGGGAAGAAATCGCATCGGCGCCCGCGGGCCCAGGGTCAACGCGGCGGCGGGCCGGGCCGCGCGGCGGGGAGCTGCAGCTCGACCTCGAAGCGCATCGAGTCGATCCAGGCCTGCTCCCCGGCGACCAGGTGGCCGAGCCAGAGCCGGGTCACGCGCAACGTGCCCTCCCCGCGCCCCGGCCCCTCGAGGGTGGCGAGCGCGCTATCCACCACCGCGTCGGAGCGGTCGCCCGGCCACATCACGATGTCGAGCGCGGCCGACATCGCGCGGTAGTCCGCGGCGCTGGCCGCGAAATAGAACTCGCGCCGTTCCTGCGGGGCGTTCACGTCTCCGCGGTTGGGCCCGGTGTTCGCCGCGTTGCGGAAGTGCCAGCCCATCAGCTGGAGGTCGTTCACTCCGCGATAGGGCGGCGTCGCGACGCCGGCGTAGTCGGCGGTGTCGGTGCCGGCGGGCAGCACCCGGATGTCCCACCCGAGCGACGTCGCGCCCCCCATGCTCTCGGGTTCCAGCACGAAGCGCATGCCGCGCGGCAGCGCGCGCTCGAAGCGCTCGCCGCTCGCGAGGCGGCCCTCGAATCGAATGGGCGGAGTGGATTCGGGGGCGACGCGCGCGGGCGGCGCGGACTTCCGCGCGGGCGGGCGCCGCTCGCCCGCCGCCCCGTGGGCGAAATCGGCGCCCGCGATCAGCGCGAGGCCGATGGCCACTCCCGCGGCACGGCGCAACGGGGAGACCGGGCGCGGCTCGCGCACTATTCCCTCACGCGCTCCACGCTCGCCCCGAGCTTCACGAGCTTCTGATCGAGCGACTCGTAGCCGCGATCGAGGTGGTAGATGCGGGAGATGCGGGTCTCGCCCTCGGCGACCAGCGCCGCGAGCACCAGCGCCGCGCTGGCGCGGATGTCGGTCGCCATGACGGGTGCGCCCGAGAGGTGGTCGACGCCGCGCACCACGGCGGCGTTGCCCTTCAGCTCGATGTTGGCCCCGAGCCGCGTGAGCTCTGGCACGTGCGTGAAGCGATCGAGGTAGATCGTGTCGGTGATGACGCTGGTGCCCTCCGCGATCGAGCACACCGCCATCATCTGCGCCTGCATGTCGGTCGGGAATCCCGGGAAAGGCGCGGTCGTCACGTCCACCGCCTTCGGACGCCGCGGCCCGGTGAGGGTGATCTCGCGATTACCGGGCAGCACCTCGCAGCCCGTCTCCTCGAGCTTGTGGATCGCCGCCGCCATGTCGCCCGCCTCGCAGCGCTCGAGCGTGACGCTGCCGCCGGTGATCGCGCCCATCGCCAGGAAGGTCGCGCCCTCGATGCGGTCGGGAATGATGTTGGTGTCGATCGGCGTCAGCGCGTTCACGCCGCGAATCACCAGCTTGCGGGTCCCGAGCCCTTCGATCTGCGCGCCGCACTGGCGGAGCACGTTGCCCAGCTCGGTGATGTCGGGCTCGATCGCGACGTTGTCGAGCACCGTGGTGCCTTCGGCGAGCACGGCGGCCATCATGAGCTGCGCCGTCGCGCCCACCGAGACCACGTCGAAGTCGAAGGTCGCGCCCTTGAGCTTCACGCCGCGGCCGACGATGTAGCCGTGATCGATCTCGAGCTGGGCGTTCATCGCCTTCAGCCCCTCGAGATGGAGGTTCACGGGCCGCGGTCCCCACGCGCAGCCGCCCGGGAGCGAGACCCGCGCCGCTCCGAAACGCGCGAGCAGCGGACCGAGCACGTAGATGCTGGCGCGCATGGTGCGCACCAGGTCGTACGGGGCCTCGACCGAGGTCACGTTGGAGGTGTCGATCTTGCACGCGTGGCCGCGGAATTCGACCCGCGCCCCGAGCTGCTCGAGCACGCGCGCCATGGTCTGCGTGTCGCGCAGCAGCGGCACGTTGCGGAGCGTGTGCACGCCAGGCACCAGCAGGGTGGCCGCCATCATCGGAAGCGCGGCGTTCTTGGCGCCGCTGATCTCGACCCGGCCGCTCAGGCGCTTGCCGCCGCGGATGACGAGGGCGTCCATGGTGGTGGGTTCGCTGGCCTCGGAGGTTGTCGCGCCGTTCGGTGCGGATGATGCGTGATGGGCTCGGGCCGCCACATCCATGGGGCGTGTCCTTCCTGGTCCTCTCGCGGAACCGCTCACGGGACCGATGCAGTGGGAGCGTTCGTGCGGAACTGTGACGGCATTATCGGCAGGTGCGTGGGGGAAATCAATGGCGGAGGCGTGGCGCGGAACGAGGGCGCGTCGTATGCTGCGCTCGCCAGCTCATACCACACCTACCGGAGAATCCGATGCTCGTCCTGCTCGCCACGCTCGCGACTCTGGCCGCCGTCAAGCCCGCGGCGCCGGCCCATGTCGACACGCTCACGGCCGACTCGCTCACCCGCGCGATCACGAAGGACCGCGATGATACGAGGGACTGGCTCAAGAGCGCGCCCAACTCCTACCTGGCCACGGTCCAGCGCCGCGACTTCGGCTACCGGACGACGCTGACCGTCGGCCGCGAGGTGGGGAACGACGTGCGCATCGACGACCCCGAGATCGCGCCGAATCATTTGCAGGTGTCGGTGGCCGGAGATTCGTTCCGCGTCGAGGCGCTCGACGACACCGCGTACTTTCGGGTCGGCAAGACCGCGGTTCGGGCGGCGACCGTGGCGCCGGGCGGGATCGGGGTCGGGCGCTTCATGCTGCGCCTCTCCCACCAGCGATTCCCGGCGATCATCGTGTTCGATCCGAACAACCCGCGCTTCGGACAGTACAAGGGGCTGAACTGGTTCCCGGTGACCTTCTCGTACCGTTACGTGCTGGCGCTCACGCCCAATCCGAAGCCCGACACCGTCATCATCCTCTCGACGCGCGGCAATCAGCGCCACGCGCTGCGCGTGGGGTGGTTCGACTTCACGGTGGGCAAGAAGAAGTGCCGCCTCGAGGCGACGCGGCTGCTGGAGCCCGGCGTCGGCGAGAAGGACCTCAGCGTCTTCTTCCGCGACGCGACCAGCGGGAAGGAATCGTACGGAATGGGCCGTTACGTAGACGTCGAGCCGCTCTCGGACGGACGCTTCGTGCTCGACTTCAACAACGCGTACAACCCCGCGTGCGCGGTCTCTGAGCACTACAACTGTCCGATCCCGCCGAAGGCCAACACGCTCAAGGTCGCGATCCGCGCCGGCGAGATGGACTCGCACTACCACTGACGATCGGGGCGCGGACGGCGTCGGGGCCGCGCGGCGCGCGCGATGAGCCGCGCGCCCGGCGCCTTCAGCGCCGCTCTTCTTCCCACTGCGCGGGGGCGATCGCGGGGCCGCGCTCGCGCCGCGCGAGCAGCACGCGCGGCCGCCCGGCGAGGTCGTCCAGCAGCCGCACCTCGCTCCAGTCGTGCGCCCCATCGAGCCAGCCCGCGACCTCGGCCGCGCGCGCCTCAGCCAGCTCGAGCGCGAGCCAGCCGCCCGCGACCAGGTGCCGTGGCGCGCTCTCCACGATCTCGCGCAGGTCTTCGAGCCCGCTCGATCCCGAGAACAGGGCGAGTTGCGGCTCGAATGCGCGCACGTCGTGCGGAAGCGCCTCCCACTCGCCGGTCGCGATGTAGGGCGGGTTCGAGACGATGACCTCGAACCGGTCGTCGCCGCCGAGCGCATCGAGCCAGTCGCCCGCGAGGAACTGGACGCGTCCATCGAGCCCGAGCGCGGCGGCGTTGGCGCGTGCGGTCGCGAGCGCCGGCTCGCTCGCGTCGGTGGCGGTGACGCGCGCGGTTCCATGCTCGGCCGCGATCGCGAGCGCGATCGCCCCGGAGCCGGTGCCGAGATCGAGCACGCGCGGCTCGCGCCAGCGCGCGGCTTCATCGCGCAGCACCCCGAGCACCGCCTCGACCAGGCCCTCGGTCTCCGGGCGGGGAATCAGCACCCCCGGGTCGACCGCGAGATCGATCCCGCGAAACGCCGCGCGGCCCGTGATGTACTGCACCGGCTCGCCCGCGGCGCGGCGCGCGAGCCATTCGTCGAGGCGCGACCATTGCGCGGGCGAGAGCGCGCGCCCGCGATCGAACTGAAGCGCGGCGCGCGGGACGCCGAGCAGGCGGCTCACCAGCTCGTCAGCGTCGGCGCGCGCGGTGGGCAGCGACGCGAGACGCGCGAGCGCGACGCGCAACGCCTCCGCGATCGTCTCGCTCATGGGCTCGAGGCTCCGCGGGGCCGGGGTGCGGGCAGTGCGCCCGCCTAGCGCCCCGACTCCGCCATCGCGGCGAGCCGCTCCGCGGTGTCGGCGGCGTGGAGCGCGCGGGCCAGCTCGTCGATGTCGCCCTCGAGCACGTCGTTCAGGCGGTAGAGCGTGAGGTTGATGCGGTGATCGGTGACGCGGCCCTGCGGAAAATTGTAGGTGCGGATCTTGGCGCTGCGGTCGCCGCTCGAGACCTGGGACTTGCGATGCGCCGCGTACTTCGCCTGCGTCTCCTGGAGCTTCGCGTCGTAGAGTCGCGCCCGCAGCACCTTCATCGCCTTCGCGCGGTTCTTGATCTGGGAGCGCTCGTCCTGGCAGGTCACGACCACGCCGGTTGGCAGGTGGGTGATGCGCACCGCGGAGTCGGTGGTGTTGACGCCCTGCCCGCCGGGGCCGCCGGCGCGATAGACGTCGACGCGCAGGTCCTGCTCGCGCACCTCGATGTCAACGTCCTCGACCTCGGGCAGCACCGCGACCGTTGCGGCCGAGGTGTGGATCCGTCCCGAAGCCTCGGTGTCTGGCACGCGCTGCACGCGGTGCACGCCGCTCTCGAACTTCATCTCGCGGTACACGCCCTCGCCCTGGAGCGAGAGGATGATCTCCTTGATGCCGCCCACCTCGGTCGTGCTCGAGCTCAGCACTTCCAGCCGCCAGCCGCGCCGCTCGGCGTGCCTGGTGTACATGCGGTAGAGATTGGCGGCGAACAGCGAGGCCTCGTCGCCGCCGGTCCCGGCGCGGATCTCGAGGATCACGTTCTTGTCGTCGTCGGGATCGCGCGGCAGCAGCATGGCCTTGAGCTCGGATTCGAGCGTGACGAGTCGCGCGCGCAGCTCGGGCAGCTCGGCCTGCGCCAGCTCCGAGAGCTCTGCGTCGCCAGACGCGATCGCGCGCTCGTCGTCCGCCACGGTGCGCTCGATCCGGCGGTACTCGTCGGTCGCGCGGACGGTGCGCTCGAGCACCGAGCGTTCCTTCGACAGCTCGCGCAGCTGCTTCGGATCGCTCGCCACCTCGGGACGGCCGAGCAAGTCGGTCAGCTCGGCGAAGCGCGCCTCGACCTTCTTGAGGGCGTCCCACATGGCGGAATCGGGGCCGGCGGCGCTCATTGGATGAACGCGACCTCGGCGCGCGCGCTGACGCCGGCGCGCTCGATCGCCAGCACCGCCTCGTCGCCGCGCACGCGCTCGAGGGCGGCGATCGCGACCGAGCACATGGTGAGGTCGGGCTCGCGCGTGGTGAGGAGCTGGAACTGCATGCCGGGCCACACCAGCGCCCGCACCCAGGGCTTCTCGAAATACTTCCCCGAGAGGCGGATGAATTCGAATGCGACGCCCGCGATCAGCGGCATGGCCGCGATCCGCAACAGGTGCTCCGCGACGTGCCTCGGCTTTCCGATGAAGGTGAACACCACGATGCTCACCAGCACGACCAGGAACAGAAAGGTGGTGCCGCAGCGCGGATGCAGGCGCGAGAACGTCTGGACGCTCTCGGGGCTCAGCGGCGCGCCCGCCTCGAGCGCGTGGATCGCCTTGTGCTCGGCGCCGTGATACCCGAGCACCCGCGCCATCTCCTTCCACTGGCTGATCAGCAGCAGGTAGAGCACGAAGGCGAGCAGCCGGAAGGCGCCGTCCACGAGTCCGAACGTGATGCGGCTCGAGGCTCCGAGCGCCGCGGTGAGCCTGGCCGGCAGCACCACGAACAGCAGCACCCCCAGCCCGAGGGAGAGCACGACGATCAGGCCCTGCGCCGCGCTCTGCCACACCGAGGTTTTCTTCGGCGCTGCGCCGTCCTTCACCGCCTCGTCAGCGCTGAAGTTGAGGGCCGTGATGCCGAGGAACAGGGTCTCGAACAGCGAGACCGCCCCGCGCACGACCGGAATCCCCAGCACCTTCACGCGGCGGGTGATGGACTCGAACGGGCGCTCCAGGTAGCCGAGCGAGCCGTCGGGATGGCGCACCGCGACGGCCATGCGCGTCGGCGAGCGCATCATGACGCCTTCGATGACCGCTTGTCCTCCGACCGGGAGAAATGGCACTGCGCCTCCAAAATGCAGCACGGCTCCCGGCCGGGTGGTGCCCGGAACGGAAGCCGTGCGTGCGACGCTACTTCTGCGTGGTTTCGACCGGAGCCGCCGGCGCGGGCACGTTCTTCTCGTAGCGCTTGCGGAAGCGCTCGACGCGGCCGGCCTTGTCGATCAGCTTCTGCTTGCCGGTGAAGAACGGATGGCAGCTCGAGCAGATGTCGAGGTGGATCTTGCCGTCACTGCTGTGCGGCTGAATCGTGGTGCGCGTCTGCCACTCGCTGCTGCAGCCGTAGCAGTGGAAGGTGCGCAGCTCGTAGACGGGATGGATTCCGGCTTTCATGTCGATCTCCGATTCGGCGGCGTTCCCCGGCCCGATGCCGGGCGCTCCGCCTGGGTAGAACAGCGGCCGGGGAGTATGCCCGAGGAGGCTCGTGACTTCAAGCGACGGGTTGTGCTCCGAAGAATGCAGCTGGCGCGGGGGATGCAGAGCTGATCGCGCATGCCGCTCGCCAGCCCCCGATCGCCCCCCTTCTGTCCCAATCCCGGCTGTGAGTTTCATCGCGGCCCGCGCGCCGCCTGGCGCTGGAAGCGCGCCGGGTTCTTTGCGCGCGCCGCGGCGCCGCGCCGGGTCCAGCGTTTCCAGTGTTGTCACTGCCGGCGTCACTTCTCGGAGCAGACCTTTCGCACCAGCTACTGGCTCAAGCGCCCCGAGCTGCTCGCTCCGGTCTTCCACC
>JBGPFC010000029.1:0-52751 GCA_041483195.1 Candidatus Eiseniibacteriota bacterium | reverse complement strand
TGATTGATCACGTAGCTGATCTGGTTCCCGATGTCGATCGCCCACCAGGGACGCTGATCGTCCGGCAGCGTGAGGCCGCCGGTTCCGGTGTACTGATGACGCACCGGCCACCAGCCCTGCAGCGAGTCACCGTGAACCGGATTCTCCCAGTCCCAGTAGCCGCGGGCGGCGTCCGCCGGAGGGGCCAGAGTGCCGAGAGGATGGCGCTCACCGACACCGACCGACCAGTAGTTGCTTGCCGCGTACGCCGGGTTGTACCCAACGTACGTGGTGTCATTTCCGTTTGCGGTATTTGACGAGCCGAGACGCGCAGCGCGCGAATGCAGCTCCTTGGCCATCTGGGCGTTCATCACCTTCCCACTGAAGTCCCCGTTTCCAAACTCATCGGAGACCGCAGCCAACGCCAGGTTCGCCAAGGCCGCTGTTCCCACTACGAGAAGCAGCGCGACGAACAACTTTCTCATGTGACTACCTCCATCGTCGCAATGCATGGGCAATGCGAAGTCTTCCAGATACGGATTGCGAGCGAGGTGTCGCCAGAAACGAATCGGCCGACGGAATCTGCAAGCGACTTGGCCTGCGACGTCCGGCGGCTGATAGCTGCACTAGCGGGTGCCCATCCCCCCTTTCCGCTGCCGAGCATGGTCCTTAGGCAGTTCAGGCCGCGCCCGACACTATTAAGTGCTCACGAACTCGGATGACGAGTCGCCGAACGATCGCAGCCGCTGCCAGCCGAGAACGTGCGACAACCGCGGAACTTGAATTGCACTAACAGGGGTAAAAAAGAATTGCCTGAAACCCCAGCACGAGACAAAGGCTAGACCCCACGACAGGGTTCTGTCAATCCGTTTTTTTGCTGCGACTTGGCGTCCCCGCGCAGGGCCGGGAGAGTGCCACTACCCGAGCGCCGAGGCCGCTCAGCCAGGTCGTGTCCTGGGTCGCGATCAGCACCGGGTCCGCCGCCGCCCGCCGCCGGGTCAGCATGGCGAGGATCCTCTTGCGGGCACCGTCGAGGCCGGCCGTGGGCTCGTCGAGGACCACGAGCGAGGCGGGAGCGATCAGTGCCGCAACGACTTGGGTCAGGCGTCGCTCGCCCGAAGAGAGACTCCAGCAGCGCCGCGATAAGAAGGAGGAATCGAACCCCAGCATCGCGAGGTGCTCGAGCGCGCACGCCCTGGCCTGCTCCCTCGGGAGTCCCCGGCTCACGGCCCCGAAGCAGAGCTCGTCGTCAACGCGCTCTTCGAAGATCTGGAGTTCGGGAAACTGGGAGGCGAGGATGGGCGGGCGGCCGGTCCCGAGGGGCCGGGTCACGCGGATCTGTGGGGATTCCAGCAGGCCGCAGGCTGCCTCGAGCAGCACGCTCTTTCCCACCGCGTTCCTTCCGACCAGGGCGGTGATGCCGCGCACGCCGATCCCGATGCGGATCGCTTCGGAGAGCTCGACGCGCGGACCGGTCGCGGGCGCCGGCGGCGCCACCTCGATCACGATCGAGGCCGCATCGTCTTCGAGCCATTCGAGAGACGCCTCGAGCGCGAGCTGCGCGGGGGTGCCGCTCTCCTCCGCCCCCGCTCCCGCGCCCAGGGTGACGGTTCGACTCGCGCATGAGCGCTCGTCCTCCTCCTGGGTGATCCACACGATCGAGAGGCCGGCGGCCGACTCGCGAGCGAGCACGTCGAGCGCTCGCCCGCGTGCCGCCGGATCCAGATGGGCGCCGGCCTCGTCCGCGATCAGCACGCGTGGCCTGGAGATCAGCGCCGCCGCGAGCAGCACCAGCTGCTGCCGGCCCGCCGAGAGCGCATGGGGCTCGCGGCCCAGGTCCTCCGCGAGATCGAAGGCCGCGACGAATCGCTCGAGGCCGGCGGCGATCTCCGGTTCGGGCCGTCCCAGGTTTCGCGCGGTGAAGACCAGCTCCTCGCGCACCGTGGACTGAAGCAGCTGGCTGCTCGGCTCCTGCATCACGAGCGCGATCGCGCCGCCCGAGCGCGCGCGCGCCACCGGCCCGCCGTCGAGCGTCACGACGCCCGCGCTCAGCGGGACCAGACCCGCGAGCGCGAGCGCGAGCGTGCTCTTGCCGCAACCGTTGGCTCCGGTGATCGCGACCCACTCGCCGCCCGCGACCTCGAGCGAGACGTCGCGCACCGCGATCTCGCGCGCGCCGGACGGCGCCGCCGCGAGATCGCGGGCGACCAGGACGCTCATCGCGTTTCCCTAGGCCCGGCTCCGCCACGCGGCGAGCGCGGCATCGGCGACCTCGCGCAACGGCCGGCCGCTCCGCTCCGCCGCCCGCCGCAACGATTCGAACTCGGGAACGGCGCGCTCGCCTCCCTCTGGCAACGCGGCGATCTTGAGCTCGATCGGCCCGAACGCGGTCTCGACCCGCTCCACGCGGCGGTCGAGCTCGTAGCGCTCGTCGAGCCGGAAGCGCACCCCGAGCGAAGAGGTCTCGCGCAGCACGATGGACGCGATCGCATCCGAGTGCGCGGGATCGGCGACCACCACCAGCCACATCCCGGGCCGGCCCTTCTTCATCAGGCACGGCACCACCATCGCGTCCAGCGCGCCGGCCTCGAGCAGCCGCGGGATCAGCGCCGCCACGTATTGGGGATTCTCGTCGTCGAGCGCGGTCTCGAGCACCGCAACGCGGCGCAGCCTGCGCGGCGCGCCATCGGCTTCGCCGATCAGGATGCGCAGCACGTTGGGCTGCTCCGCGAGGTCGCGCGAGCCGGCACCGGTCCCGATGCGATCGATTCGCAGCGCGGGCGGCGCGCCCCAGTCCTCGACCAGCGTCATGAGCAGCGCCGCGCCGGTCGGGGTGGTGAGCTCGACGTCGATCGGGCCCAGCATCGCTGGCGCGCCGCGCAACAACAGCGCGGTGGCGGGCGCCGGAACCGGGATCACGCCGTGCTCGCTCTGCACCGTGCCGCCCCCGAGACGCGGGGGCGACGAGAACACGCGCTCGATCCCGAGCGCAGCGATGCCTTCGAGGGTGCCCACCACGTCCACGAGCGCGTCGGCGGCGCCCACTTCGTGGAAGTGCACCTTCTCCGGCGTCGAGCCGTGCACCTCGGCCTCGGCTGCGGCGAGCCGGCGGAAGACGGCCGCCGCGCGTGCGCGCACCGCCTCGGCGACATCACCCGCCTCGATCAGCTCGAGCACGTGGCGCAGATGCCGGTGAGGCTGGGCCCCCGCGACCCGCACCTCCACCTGGGTTGCGGCGAACGGCCCGCGACGGGCGGGGGCGATCACGATCGTTACCCCTTCGAGCTTGAGCCGGCCCGGCAGCGACTCGAGCGCCGGGGCCGGCCAGCCCGCGGACTGGAGCGCCCCCAGGCACATGTCGCCGCTGATGCCGGAGAAACAATCGAACCAGGCGATGCGCACGCCGCGCCTCCCGGTGGCGGGAACGCTCCCCTTAGGAGCGGCCGCCACCCGAATTGTGGTTGATGAGATGGGCCGCGTAGCCCGCGCCGAAGCCGTTGTTCACGTTCACGACCGTCACTCCGGGCGCGCACGAATTCAGCATCGCGAGCAGGGCCGCCAGCCCGCCGAAGTGGGCACCGTAGCCGACGCTGGTCGGAACCGCGATGAGCGGACGGTCGGTGAGCCCCCCGACGACGCTCGGCAGCGCGCCTTCGAGCCCCGCCACCACGACCACCACGCGCGCCCGCAGCAGCCGCGCCCGGTGCGCCAGCAGCCGGTGGAGCCCCGCGACCCCCACATCCGCGATCAGCTCGACGCGGCTGCCCATGACCGAAGCGGTGACCTGCGCCTCCTCGGCGACCGGCAGGTCCGCGGTTCCCGCGCACACCACGAGCACCTGCCCGCGCGGGCGCGGCGCCCGCCGGCGCAACACCACCGCGCGCGCGCGATCGAACACCTCGGCCCGCGGATACGCCGCGCGCAGCGCGGCCAGCCCGTCCCGCTCGACGCGCGTGGCCAGCACCACGCCGCTGCGCCGGTACAGGCGTCCGACGATCGTCACCAGATCGTCCGGGCGCTTGCCCATGCCGAACACCACCTCGGGAAATCCGGTGCGCATCGCCCGCTGATGATCGAGGGTCGCGAACGCGAGGCGCTCGAACGGCGCCCGGGCGATCGCGCGCGCCGCAGCGCCCGGGGTCACCGCGCCGCGCCGCACCCGCGCGAGCAGCGCGCGCAGCTCAGCCGGACGCAACCAGCCCCTCGAGATCCGCGTCGCCCGCCGTGCCCGCGGCCGGGCCCGCCACGTCCGCGAGCGACAGGCCCTCGAGCTCCTCGAGGTAACCGCGCAGCAGCTCGCTCATCTCCTCGACCGTCCGCGCTCGATTCACCTGCTCGCGCACGCGCGCGCTGTTCGGAAGTCCGCGGATGTACCACGCGACGTGCTTGCGCATCTCGCGCGTCGCGCTCGCCTCCCCCACGCTCGCGACCATCATGGCGAGATGGCGCAGGCCGGCCTCGAGGCGCTCGCCGGCCGTCGGCGGCGGCAGCGCCTCGCCGCGTTCGTGGAACGCGCGCACGCGGCGGAACACCCACGGGTCGCCGAATGCCGCGCGGCCCAGCATCACGGCATCGCAGCCGGTGGTCTCGATCATGCGCAGCGCGTCCTCGGGTCCGCGCACGTCGCCGTTCCCGATCACGGGAATGCCGACCGCGCGCTTGGCCTCGGCGATCATGTCCCAGTGCGCGTGGCCATCGAAGCGCTCGGCGCGGGTGCGCGCATGGATCGCGACCGCGGCGGCGCCGGCCTGCTCGAGCGCCCGCGCCACGTCCACGACGTTGCGAGAGTGGCCGTCCCATCCGAGCCGGATCTTCGCGGTCACCGGCACCGCGCTCGCGCCCGCCATGCGCTCGATGATCGCGGCCGCGCGCGGCACGTCGTTCAGGAGCGCAGCCCCCGCGCAGCGATTCACCACCTTGCGCACCGGGCAGCCCATGTTGACGTCGATCAGATCCGGCCGCCGCTCCTCCGGCAGATCGCTCAGCATGCGCGCGGCATCCGCCAGGATCGCCGGGTCGGAGCCGAACAGCTGGATGCCGATCGGCCGCTCCTCCGGCTCGAACGCGCAATACTCGAGGGTGGCGCGATTGCCGCGCACCAGCCCGTCGGCCGAGACCATCTCGGTGTAGACCGCGGCGGCGCCCTGCTCGCGCGCGAGCCGGCGGAATGGGGAATCGCTCACCCCCGCGAGCGGAGCGAGCAGGAAGGGCGATTCGATCTCGACCGGTCCGATGCGCATGCGATCAGCTTCCCGCAGGCGGCGCGGGCGCCGCCACGCGCCGCGCGAGGTCCGAGACGTCGGCGAAGCTCTCGAACCACTGCGCGCGGAGTTCGCTGCGCCGGCACCACGAGAGCAGCGCGCCGCGCGCGACGATCGCGTCGGCCGCGCGGGCGCCGCATCGGTCGGAGAGACCGTCGCCCACCATCACCGTGTGGAATCCCAGCGCGCGATAACGCCGCACGTGCTGGGCCTTGCAGTTGCCGCAGCGCCCGCAGCCGCCGTCGGTGAACGGAAACTCCGGCTCGAGCCGTCCGTCCGCGAATCGGGCGCGATTCGCGGCGCGCGGCAGCATCGAGAGACCGGCGCGATCCAGCTGATCCTGGATGTAGAAGTCGAAGCCGTCGCTCACCACCATCACCGCGTCGCCGCGCCCGAGCGCCTCGCGCGCGAACGGCTCGAACTGCGGGTCGATTCGAAACGCGCGCGTGAACGCCAGCGCCTCATCGGCGGTGACACGCACCGGCTCGCACTCGGCGAGCGTGAGCTCCCGGCTCCCGATCTCGTCCCGCACCCAGCGCGCGAGCATGCTCTCCCGCTGCGCCTCGTGCCCCGGTGCGAAACGCCGGATGAGCGCCGCGCCGATGTCGGTGGGCGCGATCGTTCCGTCGAAGTCGCAGAGAAACGCGGTCGGCATGGTCAGCGGGCGCGTGGGGGGGCCGGACCGGGTCGTTCCACGCCGGCCGCGGCGAACACGTCGCCGGGGACCTGGGCGTGAGCCAGGATCTCGAGCGCCCGGGCGAACACCGGATCTCCATCGAGCGCGATGCGCGCGGCGGCGGCCGCGCCGGACACCCGGCGCGCGAGCTCGCGGCGCAGCGCGCGCTCGAGCCCCGAGCGCTCGGCCGCGAGCCGCGAGTCGCCGCCCGCGAGCTTCTCGGACTTCAGGAATTCGACGAACTCACGCCACATCGCTTCGGGAATCGCGGCCCCCACCTGCGCGCCGGGATGGAGATTGACCCAGCGGTTCGCGAAGCGGAACGGCAACCCGCGGCGCTCGACGGCGAGCGTGAGCGGCGGCAGGGTGTCGGACAGCACCACGACGTCCGGCGTGATGCCGCCGCCGCCGTACACGGTGCGCCCGCCCGCCGTGTGGTAAACGGGGCGCGCCGCGGAATCGCCAGGCGCGTTCCGCGGTCCGGCGCCGTCGTCCTCTTCGTCGGCGCCCAGCGTGTCCTTCCGCGCGCGGTGAATGGACCGGCCGCTCGGCGTGTAGTAGAGCGCGGTGGTGAGCTTGAGCGCTGCGGTGGTCCCCTTCAGCGGAAACACGTTCTGGACGGAGCCCTTTCCGTACGAGGTCCGGCCCATCAGCAGCCCCCGATCGAGGTCCTGCAGCGCGCCCGCCACGATCTCGGAAGCAGAGGCGCTGCCGTTGTCCACCAGCACCACCAGCGGCCAGCGGCTCTCGGCGCCGGCCTCGGTCGTGAAGAAGCGCTGATCGTTGCTCCGATCGCGGCCGCGCGTGTACACGACCAGCGTGCCCTTCGGCAGGAACTGCTCGGCCACGTTCACCGCCTGATCGAGCAGCCCGCCGGGATTCTGGCGCAGGTCGAGCACCGCGCGGGTCGCGCCGCCCGAGCGCAGCGCGCGCAGGGCGTCGCGCACTTCGACGCCCGACTTCTCCGAGAAGTCGGAGAGCCGCACGTAACCGACCCCGTCCTTCACGACGAACGCGTACGGCACGCTGTGGGTCTCGATGATCTTGCGCTCGAGCGGGACGTCGCGCTCTTCGCTCTCCCCTTCGCGCCGCACCGTGATCTGAACCTTCGTGCCCTCCGCGCCCCGCAGCTTGCGGGCCGCGTCGTCGATGCCGAGCCCGGCGGCCGAGACGCCGTCGATCTTGACGATGATGTCTCCCGAGCGCACCCCGGCGAGCCACGCGGGGCTGCCTTCGATCGGAGAGACGACGGTCGGGTAGTTGTCGCGGACGCTCACGACGATGCCGATCCCGCCGAAGCTGCCCTGGGTCATGCTCTGGAGATTCGAGAAGTCCCGGGCGTCGAGATACTGCGAGTACGGATCGAGGTCGCGCAGCATGCCCTTGAGGGCGCCGTCGATCAGCTTCTCGGGCTCGATCGGGTTGACGTAGTTCTGCTCGACGCGGTCGAGCACCTCGACGAACAGGTCGAGATTGCCGTAGAGGTCGCTCGCGGCCCGGCCGCGGCCCACCCACCAGCCCATGCCGAACAGCACCACGAACAGAAGCGCGAGCGTGGCGCGCTTGCGGATCAAGCGTCCTCCCGTCCAGGTCCGCGTGGACCCCGTGCGGCGCGTTCCCGTCGCGGTGTTACGGGTCAGGGGGTGGTCGCTCGCGATCGTCGAGCGACGGTGCTTCGCAAAAGGGCTTCGACTATAGCACACGCACCGCGACCGCCCGCGACGCGGCCGCGCTCAGACGCTCAGGCGGGGCAGCCGCGGCTCGAGTGCGGCCCAGACCATCGTCTCGAGCCGTTCCGGATCGAGCCGGCCGTCCAGCACCATGAAGCGATCGGGCTCGCCCGCCGCGAGCTCCAGATAGCGCGCGCGCACGCGGACATGAAACGCCTCGGGCTCGCGGTCGAGGCGGTTGGGGGTCTCGGTCGCGCCCGCGCGCCGCGCGAGCCCGAGCGCGGGATCCACGTCGAACAACAGCGTGACGTCGGGCTTGAGACCCGAGGTGGCGGCCAGGTTCAGCGAGCGCAGCATCCGCTGATCGAGCCCCCGGCCCGCGCCCTGGTAGGCGAGGGTGGAATCGTCGTAGCGATCGCAGAGCACGACGCGGCCCGCCTCGAGCGCCGGCCGGATGACGTGCGTGACGAGATCGGCGCGCGCCGCCTCCATGAGCAGCGCCTCGGCCATCGGCGCCGGACGCCGCGCGGGGTCGAGCAGCAGCTCACGGATGCCCTCGGCGAGCGGGGTGCCCCCCGGCTCGCGGGTGACCAGCGGATCGAGGCCGCGCTCGCGCAGCCGGGCCGCGAGCCGCGCGAGCTGGGTGCTCTTGCCCGAGCCCTCGCCGCCCTCGAAGGTGACGAACCACCCGGGCATCGCGCGGCCCGCTAGCCCTTCGCCGCGCCCAAGCGGCCCCGCCTCGCGCGCGCGGGGCCGCGTTTCGCGCGGGCCGCGGCGGCGGGCCGCGGGACCCCGTTGCCGTGCGCGCCGGTGCTCGCCGCGGCCTTCGCCGCTTCCAGCTTCTTCGCGATCCTTCCGTGGCCGTAGGTGCGGATGAACTCCTCGGTCATCTCGCGCGCGATGTTGTCGGGGAATTGCTGCGGCGGCGACTTCTTGAAGTAGGCAGACGGCGCGATGAGCGCGCCCTTCAGGCCGCGGTCCAGGCCCAGCTTCGCGCATCGGACCGCGTCGATCACGACGCCCGCCGAGTTGGGCGAGTCCCACACCTCGAGCTTCATCTCGAGGTTGAGCGGAACGTCGCCGAAGGTCGTGCCCTCCATGCGGATGTGGCACCACTTGCGATCCTTGAGCCACGGGACGTAGTCGCTGGGGCCGACGTGCACGTTGTCGGGATCCATCGGATAAGGGATCAGGCTGGTGACCGCGGAGGTCTTCGAGATCTTCTTGGACTCGAGCCGCTCGCGCTCGAGCATGTTCAGGAAATCGGTGTTGCCTCCGAAGTTGAGCTGATAGGTGCGATCGATTCGCACCCCGCGATCGTTGAACAGCGTGGTGAGCACGCGGTGCGTGATGGTGGCGCCCACCTGCGACTTGATGTCGTCGCCGATCACGGGCAGGCCCTTCTTCTCGAAGCGCTGCTGCCAGTACTTCTCGCGCGCGATGAACACCGGGATGCAGTTCACGAAGGCGCAGCCGGCCTCGAGCACCTGCTCGACGTACCACTTGGTCGCCTCTTCGGAGCCCACCGGGAGGTAGTTCACGACCACGTCGGTGCCGGTGTCCTTCAGCAGCTTCACGATGTCGACGGTCGAGCCCGGCGCCTTGTGGATGATCTGCGACAGGTACTTGCCGAGCCCGTCGTGCGTCATGCCGCGCTGCACCACGATTCCGGTGCGCGGCACCTTCGCGAATACCATCGTGTTGTTGGGCCACTGCACGATGGCCTCGGAGAGATCCTTGCCGACCTTGTTGCGATCGATGTCGATGGCCGCCGCGATCTCGACGTCGCGAATGTGGTAGCCGCCGAGGTTGACGTGCATGAGGCCCGGCACGCGGTCCGTTTCCTTCGCCTTGCGATAGTAGTGAAGCCCCTGCACGAACGACGATGCGCAGTTGCCCACGCCGATGATTGCGACTCGTACCTTGCCCATACGCCTCAGACCTCCCTTATGCGTCCAGCCCCGCTCCGCGGGTGTGTTTCCAGACATGCGCCACACGCTGAGCGGCGGTGGCGAACGAGAGCACGGTCAGCAGCAGCAGGGCGATCGACATCGCCCAGAACACCTGGAGCGCCCCGGCCAGGATCAGCAGCGTGAGCCGCTCGGGCCGCTCGAACCATCCCACCTTGCACTCGAGCCCGAGACCCTCGGCCCGCGCGCGGGTATAGGACACCATGAACGACCCCACCAGCGCCAGCATGGCGGTGAACGCGAGCACCGCCCAGGTCACGGGGTTCAGCCCGATCGCCATCTGCTGGATGACCTGCCCCGGCGCGAACACCAGCGCCACCAGATTGCGCAGGCAGAACGCCGCGATCCCGACCAGCGCCGCGGCTTCGGCGAGGCGATCGAGCGTGGAATCGAGGAACGCACCGAAGCGCGACGTCACGCCGACGCGGCGCGCGAGCTCGCCGTCCAGGATGTCGCAGATCCCGGCGCCCAGCAGCAGCAGCGCTCCGAGACGCGAATGACCATCGAAGAACGCGAAACCCGCGCCGAGTGATAGTAGCAGCCCGAGCACCGTGAGATGGTCGGCGCGCGCGCCCATGCCGCCCAGGGCGCGGACCAGCGGCGCGGCCAGCGCGTGCGCGCCGTCCTTGAGCCGATCCTTCCACTGCGCGATCGGGCCGTGCCCTGCGCCGCGCTCGGCAGCGGCCACCGGCGGCGTCACCTCGCCCGCTCCGCGCGCTCGTCAGCTCTCGTCCACCCGCTCAGGACCAGGACCATCTCCCCGCGCTGCTTGTCGGCCGTGAGCGCCGCGCGAATCTCGCGCGCGCTCCCGCGCAGCACCTCTTCGAACGTCTTCGTGAGCTCGCGCGCCAGCGCGATCGGGCGTTCGCCCCACACCGCTTCCACGTCTTCGAGACAGCGCACGATGCGATGCGGCGATTCGAAAGCCACCAGCGTTTCGCGCGCCCGGCTCACGCTCTCGAGCCGCCGCCTGCGGGCCGCGGACTTGACGGGCAGGAAACCGACGAACGAGAACGCGTCAGTCGGCAGCCCGCTCACCTGCAGCGCCGCGATCACCGCGCTCGGCCCCGGGACGCTCTGCACGCGAAACCCCGCCGCGATCGCCGCGCGCACCAGTGGATACCCCGGATCGGCCACCCCCGGCGAGCCCGCGTCGGTCACGACGGCCACCGACTCCCCCGCCTCGAGCCGCCGCAGCAGACCCGGGACCTTCGCGCGCTCGTTGTGCTCGAACAGGCTGACGACCGGGCGGGCGATGCCGAAATGCTCCAGCAGGTGACGCGTGTGGCGCGTGTCCTCGGCCGCCACCAGATCGGCTGCCGCCAGGATGCGCAGCGCACGATGCGTGACGTCCTCGAGGTTGCCGATGGGCGTGGCCACCAGGTACAGGATCCCTCCGTCTCCGGAAGGGCGTGCTTCGCTCACGTGATTCCTTCCGCCCCGCGGGCCTCGTTCCCCACCGGAAAAAAGCGGAAGCAAGGTAGCACGCCCCTCGGGAGGCCGTCCACCGCGCGCCCCTTACGCCGCACGCACGCGAAGCGCGGCCCTCGAGCGCGCCGCGCGCGGCATGACGAAACCCCTGCTAACGGATGCGAACGAACGAGCGCAGCCCCAGCGGGCCGGGCAGCCGTTCGGGCTTCTGCGGCTTGTCCGCGAAGAACTCGTCGACGGCGCGGTCGGCCCCCGGATACACGTTGGCGGGCAGCCGGTAGTCGTCGAGCACGATGAAGCTCCGGGGCAACATGCGCGGGTATATGAACTCGAGGCACACCTTGTACGACTCGTACAGGTCGCAGTCGAGATGCGCGACCGAGAAGCGCTCGTCCGCGAGGCGCGGCAGCGTCTGCTCGAAGAAACCCTTCAGCACGGTGATGCGGTCCGACCAGCCCAGCAGCGCGATGCGTTTGAGCAGCGCTTCGTACGACGTGTCGCCGAGCGCGCCGCGATGTACGTCGGGGTGGAGCGTGCCCCCGGGCCCCGCGTCTTCGGCGCGGGGCTCCGGGAATCCCTCGAAAGAGTCGAGGGCGTACATGCGGGGGCGGAATCCCCGCGTCGTCAGGATGTGGGCCATCCCCAGCAGGGTCGCGCCGCGATACGTGCCGCATTCCACGATCACGCCCTCCACCCTCGGCAGCTCGCGCAGCAGCGTCTCGAGCGTGTGGAACTCGAGGCGCCGCCTGGAGGTCGCGATGCCGAGCCGCTTGAGGACGAGATCCGGCGCGCTCCTCGGATTGAGCGCGTAGAGGGCGGCGGCGATCGCGTCGATCATGGGTGGGATTCCAGAGGCGGTGCGGCGACGGAGCGGGGTCGGGAGCCGCGCAGGCTAACAGAACGGTTTTCCGCGGTCACGCCGCGGGCGATGCGACCCGCGCGCCGACCACTGCGTGAAACGCCTCGATCGCGTGCGCGATGCCGGCGTCGTCAACGTCGAGGTGCGTGATCGCCCGCAAGAGCCGCGGGCCGAACGCCGACATGCGCACCCCGCGCGCGGCGAGCCCATCGAGCAGCGCGCGCGGCTCGAGCGCCGGGTGCTCGAGCCGCAGGTACAGGATGTTGGTGTCGGGCGCGGTGACGCTCACGCCCGGCGCGCGCGCGAGCCCCGCGGCCAGGGTGCGGGCGCGCTCGTGATCCTGGGCGAGGCGCTCGACGTGATGATCGAGCGCATGGAGCCCGGCCGCCGCGAGGATGCCGACCTGCCGCATGCCGCCGCCCCAGCGCTTGCGCACGCGACGCGCCTTGCGAATGACCGCCGTCTCCCCGACCAGGATCGAGCCGATCGGGGCGCCCAGCCCCTTCGAGAAGCACATCATGACGGTGTCGGCGGTGGCCGCCCACTCCGCGATCGGGATCCCGGTCGCGACGCTCGCGTTCCACAGGCGGGCGCCGTCGAGGTGGACGCGCACGCCGCGCGCGCGCGCGATCGCCGACATCGCGCGCAGCCGCTCGAGCGGGACGATCGCTCCGGCGGCGCGGTTGTGCGTGTTCTCCATGCACACCAGCGTGAGCCGCGCGTTGTGATCGTCCTCGCCGCGCAGCGCGGTCTCGAGCGCCTCGGGCGCGAGCGCGCCGCGCTCGCCGCTCACGAGGTGCGCGAGGCATCCCGAGTTCGCGGCGAGCCCGCCCTGCTCGTACAGGAAGATGTGGGACTCGGCTTCGAGCAGCACCTCGTCCCCCGGCGAGGTCTGCACGTGAATCGCGAGCTGGTTGCCCATCGTGCCGCTCGGCACGAACAACCCCGCCTCCTTGCGGGCGAGACTCGCGACCCGGCGCTCGAGCGCCTGCACGGTGGGATCGTCGCCGAACACGTCGTCTCCGACCTCGGCGTCCATCATCGCCCTGCGCATCGCGGCGGTGGGTCGGGTGATGGTATCGCTGCGCAGATCCACGACCGGCGTCATGCTGAACTCTCCAGACCGGGTATGCCTCGGCTCCCCCGCGAAGCGGCGCGTCAGTGTATGACACGGCGGCCGGACATCCGAAACCACCCGCCTGCCGGTGCCCGGGCGGCCGCGCCGTGAATGACACGGCCGTGACAAGCGGCCCGCTTGGAAAGCGCCCCGTGCCGCGAGATACTGCCGCCGACCGCATGCGTGCCGGGTGGCGCGAGCCGCCCGCGATCGGATCCGATGCGCCCGCGACTTGCGTGCATCTGAACGACCGGCTTCGCGAGTGCTCTTGCAGTCCCGCGGGAAGCACCGGCGCAGTCCCACGAGAAGGAGTGACCGCCACCATGCCATTCATCGGCTTCGGCCTCGATCCCACCTACATGCTGCTGATCCCGGCGATGATCTTCGCGTTCTGGGCCCAGTGGCGAGTTCAGCACACCTACAAGCAGATGTCCGCGATCCGCGCCGCCAACGGAATGACCGGGCGCGACATGGCGAAGTCGATCATGACGCGCAACGGGGTCACCGACGTCGCTGTCGAGGAGATCGGCGGCTCGTTGAGCGACCACTACGATCCCCGCACGAAGAAGGTGCGGCTCTCGGCGCCGATCTTCGAAGGCGATTCGGTCGCGTCGATCGCGGTGGCCGCCCACGAGGTCGGACACGTGCTCCAGCACGCGAAGGGGTACGTGCCGCTCGCGCTGCGCTCCGCGATGGCGCCGGCCGTCGGGTTCGTCAGCATGGCCGCGTGGCCGCTTTTCTTGATCGGCTTCATCTTCAGGATCCCGGGGCTCTCGCACACCCTGATGGACCTGGCGATCGTCTTCTTCTCGGGCGCCGTGCTCTTCCATCTCGTCACGCTGCCTGTCGAATTCGACGCGTCCCGGCGCGCGCTGGTCCAGCTCACCGAGTCGGGCTCGATCGCCCCTCAGGAAGTGGCGGGCGCGAAGAAGGTGCTCGACGCCGCGGCGCTCACCTACGTCGCGGCCGCCGCGATGGCCGCGCTCCAGCTGCTGCGCTTCGTGATCCTGAGGAACAGCCGCAACTGAGGCGGGGCGTGCGCCGGAAAACAGTTCGGGGTGGGAGCGCGACGCTCCCACCCCGAATCGTTTCGGCCGCCGCCCCGGCGTCAGCCCTGCGCGACCATGTCCTTCAGCTCCTTCGACACCTTGAACACCGGCACCTTGCGCGGCGGGACCGGCACCGCGTCGCCGGTGCGCGGATTGCGGGCGATGCGGGACTTGCGGTCCTTCACGCGAAACGTGCCGAAACCGCGGATCTCGATGTGGTGACCATTCGCGAGCGCCCGCGCCACGGCATTCAGGAAAGAATCCACCGTCTCGGCGACGTCCTTCTTCGTGAGCCCCGTGCGCTCCGCAATCTGATCCACGATATCGGCTTTCGTCATCACGCCCTCCTTAGCACCGCTCGAAGCCGCGGGGCCCGGTCCGCAGCCTCACCATTCAACCACGTGAGCGCAGGCTAACAAGCCTTCGGAAAAGCTGTCAATCAGTTTTTGGACAAGGCGTTGCACGATTCTCATTCGGGCCCGGCGGAGCCACCCTCCGGGATCAGTGCCCGCCGCCTCGCCGCCTCGATGGGATGGGCCGCGAGATCTCGCGTCAGCGCTCCCATCCGCGGCCGCCCCGCGTCGATTTCGCTCGACCACTCACGTGCGAACGCGCCGCTGCGGATCTCGTCGAGGATCGCCCGCATGGCCTGGCGCGATGGCGCGCCGATCACGCGCTCCCCGCGCGTCGCGGCTCCG
Organism: Candidatus Eiseniibacteriota bacterium; assembly: GCA_041483195.1. GTDB lineage: Bacteria > Eisenbacteria > RBG-16-71-46 > RBG-16-71-46 > RBG-16-71-46 > WS-2. Next base: position 38,041 of record JBGPFC010000029.1, on the reverse strand, counting down.
TAGCGCGCCGTGCCGCTGATGCCGTCGAGGAATCCGGCCGGTCCGCGTTCGTGAAGCAGGTCCGCGAGGTACTTGAGCTGGTGGACGCACTCGAGGTAGGCGATCTCGGGCGAGTAGCCGCTCGAGACCAGCGTCTCGAACGCGGTCAGGGTGAGCGCGAGCAGGCCACCGCACAGCACCACCTGTTCGCCGAACAGATCCACCTCGGTCTCCTCGCGCACCGTCGTGCGCCACAGCGGCGCGCACCCGAGCCGCCCGGCGTAGGCTTCGGCGAGCGCGCGCGCGCCGCCGCTCCCGTCGCGATGAATCGCCACGTAGGCCGGCAGCCGATCGCCGCGGGCGAAGGTCGAGCGCAGCACGCGTCCCGGCGCGGTGGGCGCGACCAGCACGACGTCCGCGCGCTCGGGGATCGCGAGGTCGCCATAGAGCAGATTGAATCCGTGCGCGAAGACCAGCCCGGCATCGGGACGCAGCGCGGGAACGATCGCGCCCCAGACCTCGCGCACCGCCTCGTCCGGCAACAGCACGGCGATCACCGCTGCGCGGCCCGCCGCCGCCGCGAGCGTCAGGGTCTCGAAGCCCGATGCGCGCGCGCGCGCCTCGGCGCCTCCCCCCGCGCGCGCGCCGACGATCACGTCGAGGCCGGCGTCGCGCAGGTTCAGGGCCTGAGCCTCGCCCTGATTGCCGAAGCCGAGGATCGCAATTGGGGCCGAGCGCAGCCGGTCGCTCATCGCGGAGAATCTCCCCGTCCGGCTCCGGCGCACGAACGCCGCGCGTCTCCCGGGAGGAGCTCGCGCGGCGTCATGGCGATGCGCGTCCGGCTACTTCTTCTTCGGAGCGGGAACCGCGGCGGGGGCGCCACCCCAGTCGGACTTCACGGCGAGCGCGCCGCTCTTGAAGTGATACGCCTGCTTCTTCGCCCAGTAGAACCAGCTCTGGTACTTCTCGCCCTGCGCTTCCCACGGGTTGAGCTGCTCCGGAGGGCCCATGCTCGCCAGCGTCTTGGCGGCGTCGCTGCCGGGCGCGGCGCCTCGCGAGGCCACCGCCGGGTCCGCGACCGGAGTCCCGTTCTGAAGCGCGAGGTACATCATCAGCTCTTCGGTCGCCTTCGGATTGTTGCCGGCCTTGCTGTACACCCCGCCCATCTGGCGGTGGAGCTTCTTGTTCCCGGGATCCGCAGCCACCGCCTCGCTCAGCACGCGCACCGCTTCGTCGAACTTGCCCAGCTCGGCGAGCGTGCCGGCCAGCGCCGATCGCGTGTCGCCGTCGTCCGGCCGGATCTTGAGCGAGGCGCGCCACTGCGTCTCGGCGAGCGCGTTCTCGCCCGCGCTCTGATAGGCGAGCGCGCCGTTGAACGGCGGATCGGGATCGTCGGGCTTCAGCTCGCCCGCCTTCTGGTAGGCCTTTCCGGCCTGCAGGAAATCCGCCTTGCGCGCATCGCCCTCCTTGGTCTGCGCGCGGCTGAAGTACGCGCTCCCGAGGCCTAGGAAGAGATCGGGATTCTGCGGCTCGACCAGCACCAGCTCTCCGAAGTAGCCGATCGCGTCGTCGTAGCGCTTCTGCTCGTTGAGCTGGTTCGCGTAGTTGACGCGCACCGCGCGCAGCGAGGACTTGAGGGTCGTGTCGTCTGGCGCGGCCTTGAGCCCGGCGCGGAACACCGCCTCGGCCGTCGGGTAATCGCCCATGAACGCGTGGACCGAGCCGAGCGTGCGCATGGTCTGCGGCTCGCCCGGGCGCAGCAGCGAGGCGCGGGTCAGGCTCACGATCGCCTCCTGATAGCGCTTGGCCGCCTCGCCCTTCAGCGTCTCGTCCGCCTCGTTCTCGGGCTTCTTCGTGAACTCGGGATACGCGGCCTGCGCCGCGTTGATCTTGGCGATGCCGTCGTTCAGGGCGTTCGCCCAGTAGGAGTCGCGATTGTTGACGACGATGTCCCGCTTCTTCTTGTCACCCTTCGCCCCCAGCCCCTCGATCGCCTTCGCGAACGCGACGCCGGCGGGCTCCGCGCTGTCGATCTCGGCGTAAGCCCATCCCAGGTAGCCGAGCGCCTCGAGATCGGCCGGATCCTCCGAGGCGCATTGCGAGAGCTGGTCCACCGCCTTCAGCATCTGCCGCATGTAGTCCTCGGTGTTGCCCTTGTCCTTGTCCCGCAGGCCGCCGACGACGTATTGAATCCCTCCGGCGCAGTGCGGATTGCGGGCGAGCGCCACACCGAACGCGAGCAGGGTGCAGAGCGCCGCCAGGGTGGCGCCGATCGCGATCGCACGGAATCTCACGAAACCCCTCCTTGCTCAGGTAAGGCGGTTGCCGTTCACCATCAGGCCGAACGACGCGCCCAGGAATTTGGCTGCCTTGCGCGATGCCAGCATGCGGGTCATGAAGATTTCGAAGTACTCCATGACCTGCGAGATCTCGGTGTCGATGGTCAGCTCCAGCGTGATCTGCTTGCCGGCCTCGTCAACGTTCAGGAAGCTCTTCTGCACCGCGTAGTTCACGCGGTCGTGCACGTCGAACTTGATCATGTCGGGATTGCGCACGCGGGTGCGATGCACGTCGCTCTTGTCGGCCATGATCACGGCCGCCGCCACCGCGCTCACCGGATCGCCGTCGTTCTCGTGGTGGTTGCCGATCGCGCCGATCACCTGGAGGATCTCCTCGTCGGGCATCCCCATGTCGCTCAGCAGCTGCATCGCCATGACCGCCCCGGTCTGCGCGTGATGGTCGCGGTTGACGGCGTTGCCGATGTCGTGGAGGTACCCGGCGATCGCGGCCAGCTCGCAGGTGCGCTCCGGGTAGCCCAGGCGCTTGAGGACGTTGAACGCGATGCGGCTCACCAGCCCGACGTGACGCTCGCCGTGCTCGGTGTATCCGATCTCGGCGAGCGCCTCGTCGGCCTTGCGCACGTAGAAGCCGACGCGCACGTGTTGCCGCACACCCTCGAACGTGATGAGGGTCGACGCCTCTGCGGTGAGACCGGGCACGGTCGCACCTCCCGAGGCGCTGCGATGGCTCGACGATCGTTGGCTCATGGGACCACCTTGCAATGCGGGAAGAGTGCCAGCGTGAACGCTGCGGCGGAGGTGCGGAAAGTGGGGCGACTCTAGGCCCGCAACTCGCGATGCGTCAAGCCGGAAGCCCGCGTCCGATCCGCGTGACCCGGCCCTGACATGCGGCGGCGACTGCGTCACGCGCGCCACGGCGTGACGCGCCGGCGACGCGGCGGCCGGCGCTAGAGCACCTCGACCGGATCCACGTCCGCGATGACGCGCACCCGGCGCGGCCGGGGCTCGGCTTCAGCGGCATCGAGCGCGCGCGCGGCCGCGGCGCGCACCCGCGCCGCGTGCGTCGCCTTGAGCAGCAGATGCCAGCGGTGCTGGCCGCGCAGCCGCGCGAGCGCCTGCGGCGCGGGACCCAGCACCTCGACGCCCTCGAGCGCGGGGTCCGCGCGCAGCGCGCCGGCCACCCGCGTCGCGATCGCCTCCACGTCGCTCTCCCGCTTGCCCGAGAACAGAACGGCGGCGAGCCGCGTGTAGGGCGGATAGCCAGCCTCCCGCCGCACCGCGAGCTCGCGCTCAACGAAGCCGCGATCGTCCGAGAGCGTGGCGGCCGCGATCGCGGGATGCTCGGGGGTGCAGGTCTGGATCAGCACCTCGCCCGCGATCGCGCCGCGGCCCGAGCGCCCGGCGACCTGCACCAGCAGCTGCCAGGTTCGTTCCGCCGCGCGAAAGTCCGGCAGGTGCAGGGCCACGTCGGCGTCGAGCACGCCGACCAGCGTGACGCGCGGAAAATCGAAGCCCTTCGCGATCATCTGGGTGCCGAGCAGCACGTCGGCCTCGCCGCGCGCGAAGGCCGCGAGGATCTCGGCGGGGCGCGCGCGCTCGCGTGCGACATCGGTGTCGAGCCGCAGCACGCGCGCCTGCGGAAATGCCGCGCGCAGCTCGCGTTCCGCGCGCTGCGTGCCGGCGCCGCCGAACCGCAGCAGCGCCGCGGAGCATTTCGGGCACTGCGCGCCCGCCGGCTGGCGATGATCGCAGTAGTGACAGCGCCAGGTGCGCGGCGCGAGATGGAGCGTGAGCGCGATGTCGCAGTCCGGGCATTCCGGCACCCAGCCGCACGCGCGGCACTGCGTGTAGTGCGAGTGGCCGCGGCGGTTCAGGAACAGCAGCGCCTGCTCGCCACGCTCGAGCCGCGCGCGCAGCGCCTCGCGCAACGCGCGGGAGAGCAGCGCGTCGCTCGTGCCCTCGCGGGTGAGATCCACGATCCGCACCCGCGGCATCGCGCGGCGGTCGATGCGGTGCGGGAGCCGGACCATCGCGTACTTGCCGCGTGCGGCGTTGGCCTGCGACTCGAGGCTGGGGGTCGCGGAGCCCAGCACCACGGGAATGCCGAGCAGCTGCGCGCGCCGCACCGCGACGTCGCGGCCGTGGTAGCGCAGCTGCTCGCTCTGCTTGTAGGCGGGCTCGTGCTCTTCGTCGACGACGATGAGCCCGAGCCGCGGCAGCGGCGCGAACACCGCGGAGCGCGCGCCCACCACGACATCGAGCGCGCCGCGGCTCGCGAGCTCCCAGTTGCGGCGGCGCTCGCCGACGCCGAGATAGGAATGGAGCACGCCGACGCGGGCGCCGAAGCGGCGCGTGAACTCCCGCACCAGCTGGCCGCCGAGCGCCACCTCGGGCACCAGCAGCAGCGTCTGCCCGCCCGCCTCGCGGGCGGCCGCGGCGCCTCGCAGATAGACCTCGGTCTTGCCGCTGGCGGTCACGCCGTGCAGCAGCAGCGGCGCGAACGACCCGCGCCGCACCGCGGCCTCGACCGCGGCGGCCGCGGCCTTCTGCCCGGCCGTGAGCACGAAGCGCTCCGGCAGGGCGAGCGGCACCACCGGATCCTCGAGCGCGCCGCGCCGCGCCCGGCTGCCGGCGAATCCCTCGAGCCCGCCCGGGAGCATCGCCGCCAGCACCTCGCCCGGCGGCGCGAGATAGTACTCAGCGATCCAGCGCGCGAGGCCGAGCAGATGCGGCGAGACCGGCGCCACCGGCAGCACGCCCGCGATCTCACGCACGCTCTCGAGCGCGCACTCGCCGGCGAGCGCCACGACGAATCCGCGCTTCGTGCCGCCGCGAAAGGGAACCTGCACCTGTGCGCCGGGCCTCACCGCGCCAGCGAGCGCGATCGGGATGCGGTAGGTGAACGTTTGCCGCAGCGGGAGCGGCAGCGCGATTTCGGCGAAGGACATGGGGTGGCCTGAGTGGCGCGATCGGCGCGAAGCTTCGCGAGGGGTCTGGGACGGCAGGCGTGTCGCGGAGCTCAGAGTGCGGCGCGGACTCTCCCACGGCAAGCGAAACTTCGGACCATGCGATCCGGCGCGACGGTGGGACCTGACGAGGAGGCGGAGCGGGCAGCTGGCGGCAATACGCGGCGCCACCTGCCGGCCGGCCCCCGTCGATACGCAGAGGATGCGTGGACGGGGGCTCAGGCCTGCATGCGGTGGGAGCTGGTCTGGCCGAGAATCGCGTTGATGCGCTCGACCAGCTTGCGGGGACTGAAAGGCTTCGTGATGTAGTCGTCGGCTCCGACTTCGAACCCGATCTTCTGATCGACGTTGCGCCCCTTCGCGGAGAGCAGGATGACCGGAATGCCGCGGGTCCCCTCCTCCGACTTCAGGAGCTTGCAGGTCTCGTAGCCGTCGAGCTTCGGCATCATGATGTCGAGCACGATGAGATCGGGATGCTCGGCGCGCGCCTTCTCGAGCGCCTGCTCGCCGTCGAGCGCGGTCAGCACCTCGTAGCCCTCCATGCCCAGGCTGAAGTCCAGGATATGGACGATGTAGATCTCGTCGTCCACCACCAGGATCTTGCCTTTCGCCATGTCACTCACCTCCTTCGATCGTCGTCGCGTGCTCCCACGAATCGGGAGCCGATGGGGTCCGTTGCTTTTCGACCTCGATCCAGGCGCGGCCGAATACCTCGACCACCGCCGGATCGAATTGCGTGCCCTGCCGCAGCCGCAGCTCCGCGAGCGCGTCCTCGGGCGAGAGCATCTCGCGGTGGGCGCGGCCGATGATCATGCTCTCGAACGCGTCGACCACGGCCAGGATGCGCCCGCCGATCGGGATGGCCTCGCCCGCGATCCCGCGCGGATACCCGCTGCCGTCCCACCACTCGTGATGGGAGAGCACCACGTCGCGCACGACTCCCATGGTCTCGAGCGGCCGCAACAGCTCGGCTCCGCGCTCCGGATGACGCTCCAGCGCCTCCTGCTCATCGGGCGAGAGCGTGCTCGGATTCTCCGTGATCTTCTCGCCGAGGCTGGCCATTCCCACGTCGTGGATGCTGGCCGCGAAGCTGATGACCCCGACCTCCGCCTCCGGCAGCCCGAGCTCGCGCGCGGTCGCGCGCGCCAGGCGCACGCGATCGGGCGCGCTGCGCCGGCTGCGATCGAGGTGCTCGAGCACGCCGCGCAGCGCGCGCGCAGTGCCCTCGACGTGCGACCGCGAGTGTTCCATGGCCTGCGCCTGCTCCCACGCCGCGCCCACCCGTTCGGCGAGGTGGAGCAGGAGGTGGCAGTCCTCCGCGTCGAACGGTTTCTCGGAGACCGGATCCGTGACGCTCAAGACTCCGAGCAGTCCGGACTCGCCCTCCAGCGGCACCGAGAGAAACGTTCCGGTGCGATAGCCCTCACGCCCCGAACCCGCCACTTCACGCCGCTCGTCCCCGCCGGAAACGCACACCGGGCGGCGATGCTGCGCCACCCAGCCCGCCACCCCGCGACCGGGCTTGATCGAGGCCTCGCGCACCACCTGTTCGTCGAGTCCCAGCGCCGCCTGCACCACGAGATCTCCGTCCTGGCCGGGCGTGAGCAGCGAGACCACCCGTGCGTTCATCACTTCGGCCACCATCTCGATCGCGAGCTTCAACACGTCCTCGGTCGCGGGCTGCAGTTGCGGATTCGGCCGCACCGTGACGCGCGGACCGGTTCGGCGCGGCAGCACCACGGTGAAACGCGAACCCACTCCGGGCGTGCTCTCCGCGAACACCCGCCCGCCATGCCACTCCACGATCGACTTGCAGATGGCGAGACCCAATCCGGTCCCGCCGAAGCGCCGGATCAGCGAAGAGTCCACCTGATAGAAGCGCTCGAATATCTTTTCCAGCAGCGGTTCCGGGATCCCGATGCCGGTATCCTCGACTTGAAGCGTCACATCGCGCGCGTCTCCGCTGAGCCGGAGCGTCACCGACCCCCCGGGAGGCGTGAACTTGACCGCGTTGCTTCCCAGATGCAGTGCAAGTTGCTTCATCTGGTCGCGATCTGCGTCCATGCGGGTATCGGCCGCGTCGTTTTGCACCTTGAGATCAACCTGCCCCGCCTCGGCCACCGGCTGGAGCAGACGCGCGGCGTCCTCGATGACCTCGGCGAGCTCGATCGGCTGCCGGGCGAGGCGCATGGTCCCGGAGTCGAAGCGGTTGAGGTCGAGCATCGACTCGATCAGCCGGGCCAGGCGCTGGCTCTCCTCGTTGATGATGCCGAGGAAGCGCTGCGTCTGGCCGAACGGCACCTCCCCGTCGCGGGCCGAGAGCAGCGTGTCGACGTAGGCGCGGATCGCGGTGAGCGGCGTGCGCAGCTCGTGGGACACGGTCGAGATGAAGTTGCTCTTGAGGGCGTGCATCTCCTGCATGCGCTGGCCGGCGGCCTCGAGGTCGCGGCCGTGCTGCTCGAGCTGCTGGTAGAGGCGCGCGTTCTCGATCGCGACCCCCGCGTGATTGCCGAAGATCTCGAGCAGCTCGATCGACTCGCGTGACGGGACCAGCCGGTCCTCCGGATCGTCCACCGAGAAGTACGCGACCAGCTCGCCGGTGCGGTTCCAGATCGGCACCAGCAGCATGTCGTCCTTGTGCCACTCCCATTCCTCCCGCTCTCCCAGATCGGGGGTGTAGCCGACCAGCTCCCGATTGAACTCGTGGCGGTGGCTGATGAGGTAGCTGCGGCTCACCTTGAACTCGTCGCGCAGCCAGGAGAGGAAGTCCTCGACCAGCACGTCCTCGGCGGAGAGCGTGCCGCGCGCCGCCTCGTCGAGCCCGGCAAACGCCCGCGCCCGCAGCCGGTTGGTCCCGGGCTCGCGAATGCGGAGCAGCACGATGCGAAATCCCAGGCTCGAACGCATCGTCTCGGCCAGGCGGCCGAGCAGAATGTCGAGGTCGAGCTCGGAATTGATCCGGCTGATGTTCTCCAGGATCTCGTGGAGTTTCAGCGCGCGCTTGCGATTCTCCTCGACCTGGCTGAAGTAGAGGCGCGACAGCCGGGTCTTGGTGCGCGACAGCTCCGCGACCTGCCGCCTCAGCGATTCGAGCTCGTGGCCGGAGGAGGAGACGGCGCTCGCCGCCGAGGCCGCCTCGGCCTCCGCGGTCTCGGCGTCGGCCCCGCCTTCGAGCGCGGCGGCCGCTGCGGCCTCGGCATCGGCGGCGGCCTCCATGGCCGCTGTGGCCTCCGCGGCGTCCGCGGCCTCGGCGGCCTCTGCGACGTCCGCGGCCTCGGCGGCCGCGGCGACGACCCCGGCCTGGAGCGCTGCGCCCTCCACCAGCTTCTTCAGCCGGGCCACCTCACGTCGCGAGAGATCGAGCTGGGTGCGCATCCGCAGCTCGGCGGCCGTCGGGCCTACGACGATCTTGCGCGGGCTCACGCGCCCTCGCCCTCGCGCACCATGACGTGCGCGAACGCCTCGATCACGGCGGGGTCGAACTGCTTGCCGGACTCGCGCCGCAGCTCCGAGAGCGCGGCCTCGCGTGAGAGCGCGGCACGGTAGGGCCGGCCACGGATCATGCTCTCGAAGGCGTCGGCCACGGCCAGGATGCGCGCGCCCTGCGGGATCTCCTCGCCCTTCAGGCCGCGCGGGTAGCCGCTGCCGTCCCAGCGCTCGTGATGGGAGAGCACCAGATCGCGGACGATGCCCTGGTACTCGAGGCCCCGCATGATCTCGAGGCTCATCTCGGGATGGCGCTCGACCTCGTCACGCCCGGCGTTGTCCAGCACGCCCGGCTGGTCCACGCGGTCGCGAATCCGCGTCATGCCGACGTCGTGGATGCTCGCGACGTAGCCGACCAGGTCGACATCGCTCTCGGCCATGCCCAGCTCGCGCGCGATGGCGCGTGCCATGTGGATCTGGTCGCGTACCCCGAGCAACCGGTCGCGCCGCAGCCGCGTCACGGAGCGCACCGCTTCGAGCGCCTCCTCCACCACGCGCTCGCTCTCCGGATGGGCGCTCGCGCGCTCGACCGCGCTCCCGACGCGCTCGACCAGCGCCGAGAGCACCGAGAGATCGTCGTCGTCGAACGACTCCCCCGAGATCTTGTTGTTGACGTTCAGCACCCCCAGCACCTCGCCCGAGACGCGAAGCGGCACGCACAGCAGCGACTTCGTCTTGTACTGCGGGTGGTTGAGGCGGCTGAAGCGGCGGTCGGTCTCGATGTTGTTCACGAGCAGCGGACGGCCCCATGCCGCCACCGAGCCCGCGACGCCCGAGCGCACCGTGGTTCTTCGCCCCACCAGGTTCTGCCCTTCGAGTCCGCGCGAGGCGGCGATGAAGAGATCACCATGATCGGGATCCACCAGCATGAGCGAGACGATCTCGGCGTTCATCGAGGCGGCGACCATCTCCACCGTCTGATCGAACAGCTCCTCGATGTCGGGACGCGCGCAGATCGCGCGGGCGATGCGTCGCGCGCGGCCGGACGCGAGCTGGCGCAGCGGCAGCGAGAAGCAGAAGCGCGTGCCGGTGGGCTCGATCGACTGCACCCAGATGCGCCCGCCGTGCAGCTCGACGATGCCGCGCACGATCGCGAGCCCGAGCCCCGTGCCCTCGCCCTCGTCCTGCGCGTTCCGGGCGCGGAAGAAGCGCTCGAAGATGTGCGGGAGATCCTCCGGCGGAATGCCCGGACCATCGTCCTCGACGAAGCCCACCCATTCGTCACCCTCCGGCGACGCGCCCACCCGGATGGTGCCGCCGGGCGGCGAATATTTCACGGCGTTGCCCGCGAGATTGACGAGCAGACGCCGCAGCAGATCGGGGTCGGCCTCGACCACCATCCCCGACTCGAGCTGGGTTTCGAATCGCTGCTTGCGCGCCCGCGCCGCCGGCAGCAGGCCCTCGAGCGCCTCCTGCACGAGCCGTTCGAGATCGAATCGCGCGAGCCGCAGCGGGCGCTGGCCCGCCTCGAGCCGCGACAGATCGAGGATGTCGCTCACCAGGCGCGTGAGCCGGTCGCACTCGTCGTTGATGATCCCGAGAAACCGTTCCCGAGGCGCGTGCGGATTCTGCAGGTTGTCGAGCATCGCCTCGGTGTAGGCCTTGATCGCGGTGAGCGGGCTGCGAATCTCGTGGGCCACGACCGACATGAGGTTCGAAGACGACTCCTCGTCGCCGGCACGCCGCTTCTCGAGGACGCGGACGCGCTTGCGCTCGTCCTCGAGCTGCCGCCGCAGCTCGGCGCGGTCGAGCGCGAGCGCGAGCCCGTCACCCAGCGTCTGCAGGAAGAGGCGCGAGGCCGAGCCGAAGCGCCGCGGCGCGTCGAAGCCCACCAGCAGCAGCCCGCACAGATTGCCGGCGGACACGAGCGGGATGCTGGCGAGCGCCAGCGGCGGCTCGAGCCAGAGCGCCGCCTCGCGCAGCCCGTTCGGCTCGGTGAGTCCTTCGTCGAACGCCGCCATCTCGTGACGCATCGCCCACTCCGCCGGCCCATCGGGCTCGGGCAGGTACGGCGCCTCGACGCCGGTCCCATCGAGGCACATCAGCGCCCCGCTGCGGGACTCGAGGCGGAGCAGGCGATAGTCCGACGCTTCGAGCGCGGAGAGCGCGCACGCGCCGGCGATCGCGCACGCCGTGCCGAGGTCTCCGGTGCTGCGCAGCGCCAGCATCGCCTGCGCCAGCATCGCGAGCCCCTCACCCGAGAGCGCGCGTTCGTCGGGAGGCGCGGCCGGCGGGGGGTGCGCGAGGTCGTTCGTCCCACTCATGCGACGTCCCGCCCCGACTGCGAGTCCGGCTCGACCCGGCGGCGCTCGCCGACCAGCACGCTGCCGGCGATCCCCTTGCCGTGCGCCTTGAGCTCCTGGGCGATGTCGATGAGCTGGGCGAGGTGCGACACCGGCATGCGGTCGGTGCTCACCAGCGCGATGGTCAGGCTCATGACCGGGAAGCGCTCGACGTTGTGCTGGCGGTTCGGGACCTGGACGAAGCCGCGCGCGACGTCGTCCGCGTCGTAGAGCGCGCTCACGGCGTGATTGAAGTTCGCGATGATCTCTTCGCCGAGCGCCTCCGCCATCTCGGGGGAGGTCAGCACCACGAAATCGTCCCCGCCGATGTGACCGACGAAATTGCCGGCGCCGCCGTAGCGCTGCGAGCTGTCGATCAGGATGCGCGCCAGCGTCTGGATGGCGTGGTCGCCGCGCGCGTAGCCGTAGTGGTCGTTGAAGGCCTTGAAGTAGTCGATGTCGATCTGGAGCATCGCGAATGGCGCGTCTTCCGCGAGCCGCCGGCGCAGCTCCTCGTTGATCGTGAGGTTGCCCGGCAGGCCGGTGAGCGGGCTGGCCGAGCGCTGGGTGCGGCTCCAGTCGAGCACGTTGCGGATGCGGAGCATGAGCTCGCGCTTTTCCCAGGGCTTCGTGATGTAGTCGTTCGCGCCGCCCTCGAGGCCCTGGATCTTGCCTTCGACCTCGGTCTTCGCGGTGAGCATGATGATCGGAATGTGGCGCGTCGCGAACGAATGACGCAGCCGCCTGCACACCTCGAAGCCGTCGAAGAACGGCAGCATGACGTCGAGCAGGATCAGGTCGGGCATGGTCTGCGGCGCGGCGTCGAGCGCTTCCTTGCCGTCGCATGCCTGGACCACCTCGTAGCCTTCGGCCTCGAGCTGGAAACGCAGGACTTCGCGCAGGTGGGGTTCGTCCTCCACCACGAGCAGGCGGTACTTGGTGGGGATCAGCGTTCGCTCCGGAAAAGGGCGTGAAGACGGGATGCGCAAACGGGTTACACCCAGCGGGCAGGCAAGGCCCATGCCACGCGGCGGCACCGGTCTGCCCCGCGTTCGATGGGCCGCAGGTGGCGGGCGGCCTGAAGTGACAACGCTTTGCGCGTGCGGCGGAGGCGGGTCGGATCGGGGGAACGCACCCCGGGGGGTGCAGGATGCAACCACCCGTGCGGCTCGACGGGCAAATGCTGACCGGCGGCGGGGCGCCCCGCCCCCCGGGCTCAGGCGCTCTCGAGCGCCAGCCCCGATTCCTCGAGCGAGGCCGCCACTTCGAGCGCGTCGTCCTCCGGCGCGCCGCTCGCGAGCTGCCACGCGCCCAGCAGCGCGATCATCGCCGCGTTGTCGGCGCAGAGTCGCGGCGAGGGAACGCGGAGCATGACGCCGCGACGCGCGCACTCGGGCGCGAGTCGCGCGCGCAGCTCGCGATTGCACGCGACGCCGCCGCCCAGCGTGAGCGCGCGTGCTTCGAACGCGTCCACCGCGCGCATGGTCTTCTCGACCAGCGAGTCGACGGCCGCCGCCTGGAACGAAGCCGCGATGTCGCGGAGCAGCGTCTCGGAATAGGGCGGCGCGCCGTGGGTCCTCACCACCAGCGCGACCGCGGTCTTGAGCCCCGAGAACGAGAAATCGAATCCGGGCTCGCGCAGCATCGGTCGCGGAAAATCGAAGGCGCGCGGATCGCCATCTGCGGCGAGCCGGTCGATGGGCGGCCCGCCGGGAAAGCCCAGGCCCAACAGCTTCGCGACCTTGTCGTACGCCTCGCCCGCCGCGTCGTCGCGCGTGCTGCCGAGCCAGCGATATCGTCCCACGCCCCGCACGCCCACCAGCTCGGTGTGGCCGCCCGAGACGACGAGCGCGACCGCCGGCCACGGGCTCTCGCCGTGCTCGAGGGTCGCCGCGTGCAGATGCGCTTCAATGTGATTGACGCCGGTCACCGGGATGCCGAGGGCGAGCGCGTACGCGCGCGCGAAAGCGACCCCCACCACCAGCGAACCGACCAGGCCGGGCGCGCGCGTCACCGCGATGCCGGTGAGATCGCCCGCCGCGATGCCGGCCTCCTCGAGCGCGCGCTCGACCAGGCGCGGCAGCAGCTCGAGGTGCGCGCGCGAGGCCAGCTCCGGCACCACGCCGCCGTAGAGGCGGTGCACGTCCTGCGCGGCGATCAGGTTCGCGCGCAGCGTCGCCGCGTTCTCGAGCACCGCGACCGCGCTGTCGTCACACGAGGTCTCGATACCGAGCACCAGGCGCGCGGCGCCGATCAAGCCGGCGCCTCCGGCGTCTCGGGGGCGAGCGCGGATTCGAGCCACGCCATGTAGGCGGGGGCGCCGGCCGCGATCCGCACCGCGATGCATTCCGGGGTCTGGTACGGATGCAGCTCGTGGAGCCGCGAGAGCAGCGCGGTCCAGTCCTGCTTGCGGGTCTTCATGAGCACCACGATCTCGCGCTGGTCCGCGATCGCGCCCTCCCAGCGATAGAGCGAACGGGCGCCAGGCAGCAGGTTGCCGCACGCGATCAGCCGCTCCTCGATCAGGACGCGCACCACGCGCTCCGCGTCTGCTTCGCGGGCGAACGTGGTGAACACCAGCAGCATCTCGGTCATCGCGAGCTCCGGGAGTGATGCGAGGCCGCGGGCGCGAGGGCGCAGGCGCGCCGCGGCGAGGGAGTGTAGCACGAGCCTCGAGCGTCGATGCGCTTCCCGTCCCCGGCGCGCGCGGTGTAGCGTCGGGCGCATGCGATTCGACGGGAACAGGCGCCGCGCGCTCGTGCCCGGCATCGTCGCGCCGGCGATCGCCGCGCTCGCGATCGCCGCGCTCGCGATCGTCGCGCTCGCGCGGAGCGGCGCGCCCGCGCGGAGCGGCGCGCTCCCGGCGATCGTGTTCGTCTCGCGCCTCCCGCTCCCCGACGCCGCGGCGGGCGCGATCCCCGGGCTCGGGCCGCGGCAGCGCGCGAGCGCGCCGGGTGGCCGGCTGCTGATCCGCGACCCGAACGGCGCGGTGCGCGAGCTGCTGCCGCGCGGCAGTCTGTGGGACGTGAGCGATCCATCGATCTCGCCGGACGCGCGCCGCGTCGCGTTCGCGGGCACGCCCGCGCCCGACAGCGCGTGGCGCATCTACGTGGCCGGCATCGACGGGCAGGGCCTGCGCGCCGCGACCCGGAGCGATCGCGCGCTCGAGCTCGCGGCGCTCGGGGACGAGGCGGGGCGTTTCGCGCGGTACGACGATCTCGATCCGTGCTGGGTCTCGGACCGCGCGCTGGTGTTCGCGAGCACGCGATTCCCGCAGCGCGCGCAATACGCGGATCTTCCGGTCACCAACCTGTTCATCGTCGAGGTTGCGGGCGGAACGCCGCGGCGGCTCACCTCTGAACGAAACGGCGCGGAGGAGCCGAGCTTCGATGGCGCGCGCGGCCGCGTGTTGTTCGCGCGCTGGTGGTTCAATCGCTGGCGCGCCTCGGACCGCACGCCCTCGGGGATCAGCGCGGATCCGGACCTCGCGATCCCCGCGGACACCGCGAACGTCTGGCAGGCGATGGAGATGTCGCCGGACGGCGCGGGCGCGCGGGTCGCCGCCGGGTGGTTTCGCACGAGGCGCGACGCGATGGCGTACCAGCCGATCGCGCTCGCCGACGGCACGGTGATCGGCGTGATGGCCGCGAACACCGGGCTCTCGCCGGCGCCCGGACGGCTCGGGCTTCAGTCGTTCGCGCGCCGCTTCGAGAAGCCGCGCCGCATCGCGGGCGCGGCGCTCGATTCCGGAGGCGGGTACGGCGGCACCGGCGGGCTGGCCGCGCCGGGCGCGTGCTCGCCGGCGGCGCTCCCCGACGGGCGCATCGTGTTCGCGTTCGACCCGGGCGCTCGCGGGGATTTCGGCCTGTGGGTGGCGGGCGCGCGGGGCGAGGGGCCGGCGCCGGTGGTGGATCTGCCCGGCACGCTCGAGCTCGACCCCGCGCCCGTGGTTCCGTGGCCCGCCACCTGGCGCGCGCGCGCGTCCTCGGCGGCCCGCGCCCCGCTCCCGTTGCCCGCGCTGCCCGCGACGCGCATCGAGACGCTGCGACAGCCCGCCGCGACCTTCCGCTTCCTGAACCTCGACGTGTTCTCGAGCGCACCCGCGCCGGGCGATAGCGCGTCGGTCCCGCGCACGCGCGACGCGCGCATCCGTTTCTTCGCGACGCTCGCGCGCCCCGAGGCCGGCGGCGGAGACACCGCGGTGCTGCTGCGCGAGGAGCGCGTCTCGCCATCCGGCGCTGTGGACGTGCGCGGGCTTCCGGCCGGCACGCCGATGTTCGAGCAGCTGACCGATTCGGCGGGGCGCGTGCTGCGCAGCGCACACGCGCCGGCCCACGTCGCGGGGCTCAACGCCGGCCGCGCGGGCGACACCGCGCGCTGCGTCGGCTGCCACCTCGGCCACTCGACGCTGCCCGCGCCGCGCTGATCACCCCTGAGCGCCGGCCGCCCCCCGCCCCATCGCTTCGAGCGCCTCGCCGGGCGGGCGGAATCTCACGCCCAGCTCGCGCGCGGCGGCGGAGGCGTCGACCGTGCACGGCGCGCGCAGCAACGCGAGCGCCCGCGCGAGATCGGGAATCGTTCCGCCGCTCAGCCACGCCGCGGCGGCGCCCAGCAGGCCCGCGAGATCGGCGAGCGGATCGGGCACCGCGACGATCCGCGGCGCGCGCCCCGCGCCCCGCGCGAGGCACTCGACCATCTCGCGCGCGGTGATCGGCGGCTCGGCTGCGATGTTGTAGATCGCGCGGCCCTCGCCCGGCGGCAGCGTCAGCGCGCGAACGATGGCGGCGGCGAGATCGTCCACGTGGACCGCGCTCTTCGCGCCGCCGCCCGACGCGAGCAGCGGCACCGCGCCGCGGGCCTGCCAGCGCACCAGGCGCTCGACGTTGCCGGGCGCGCCGGGACCGATGATCACGGCGGGACGCAACACACGCGCGCGCGGCACGCCGACGCGCGCCGCGCCCAGCACGGCGGCTTCTGCGGCGAGCTTGCTCTCAGCGTAGGGCGTGGCCGGGGCGGTCGGCGACGATTCGCTCGCGCGCTCGAAGCGCGCGCCGTACACCGCGACCGTGCTCACGAACACCATCGGGAGCGCTGCGCCGCGCCGCGACGCGGCTTCGATCAGCGCCCGCGTGCCGCCCAGGTTCACGTCGAAGCATTCCCGCCGCGCCGCGGCGCCGCGCGTGGGACGATGCACCCACGCCGCGAGGTGCGCGATCGCGTCCGCGCCGTCGAGCAGCGTGTCGAGCGCGGCGGCCGATCGCACGTCGCCCACGATCGCGCGCCTCCGCGTTCCGGCCGCCGGCGGATTCGTCTCGCGGCGCGCGAGCGCGTTGACGTCGTGCCCGGCGGATTCGAGCGCGGCGACCAGCGCGCGGCCGGCGTACCCGCTCGCCCCGGTGACCGCGACGCGCACCTCAGCCCCGCGCCGGGATCTCGAGCGTGGGGGCGTCGGCCACGCGCGGCATCAGCAGCCCGAGCCATACGCCCAGACCGTAGCCGAAGTGCAGGCACGGCAGCACCAGCAGCAGCGCGGGGATCAGGCGTGCGCGGCCGGAGAACGCGAAGCTCGCGAGCGCGAGCAGCAGGAACGCGGCGTAGAGCGCGGCGATCGCGGCGAGCGCGAGACCGGCCGCCGGGAACCGCGGCGCGAGCGCCGCGCCGGCCGCCAGCGCGAGCGCGAGCACCGATGGCGCGAGGTGACGCGGGCGCAGCGAGGCGGGGAACCGGCGCACGAACCGGCCCTTCCAGATGCCGTACTGCCAGTACTGCCGCCACAACCCGGCCAGCGTCGAGCGTACGTGGTAGACGGCCTTGAGCGAAGGGAGCAGCAGGATGCGGCCGCCGGCGCGACGCAGGCGATAGTTGAACTCGTAGTCCTGGTGCCGGACCATCCCGGGGTTGAAGAGGCCGACGCGAGCGAATACGTCGCGGCGATATGCGCCGAACGGCACGGTGTCGGCCGCGACCGGAGCCGCCTCGCCCTGCGTGGTGCGGAAGGCCGAGTTGCCGATCCCGAACGGTGAGCTCATCGCCGCCGCGATCGCCTCGCCCATGGCGCCGTCCCCCACCGAGATCATCGCGCCGCCCACGCAGTCCGCGCCGGTCTCGCGCAGGCAGCGGGCGCAGGCGCGGATGTATCCGGGAGGAAGCGCGGCGTGGCCGCCCAGCAGCAGCACGATCTCGCCGCGCGCCTGGCGGATCGCGGCGTTGGTGCCGGCGGGCATGATGCGATCCGGGTTGTCGATGAGCACGATCGGTGACGCGGCCGCGTGTTCCGCCGCGCCGGCGGCGGCGCGCGGGTCCGTGCCGGTGGCGGCGCCGTGGCGGCGGGTGCGCGCGATCAGGTCGCCCACGATCTCGCGGGTGCCGTCGTCGGAGCGACCGTCCGCGACCAGCACCTCGATGCGGTCCGCCGGGTAATCCTGGGCGAGCACCGCCTCGAGATTTCGGGCGATGAACGCTGCCTCGTTCCGCACCGGCATCACCACGGAAACCAGCGGCCAGGGTTCGCCCGAATCGGTCACGACCTCGCTCCTCCCCGTCGATCCGCGCGAACCTCGTACGGAACCGCCGCGCGAGGATCCACGCACGGCCCCCTGCCGGCATGTTCTCGTCGCGCGCACACCGCTTCTTGAGCCGCTCCGCGCGGGCGGAGGGTCATGCGATCCACCTTCGGCGAGACCGGCGCGCGCCGTCAAGTTCCCCGCCGCGCGGGGCGGCACCCGGCGCCGGCCACCGCCCGGATCGCGGGCGCGGCTCGAGCGGGATCGCTCCGCCCGATCCCGCCTCCGTGGCCCGAACGCGAAGACGCCGCGGGCGATCGCCCGCGGCGTCACGCGTTGCTTCGATGCGCCGAGTTACTTCTTCGCCTCGCCGGCGGCGGGCTTCACCGTGACGTGCATGCGGATCTTCGAATACTCCGCCTTGGTGACGAGCTTCTTGCCCATCAGGTCGGCGCGGCCCTTCAGCGGACGCGCGGCGATGATCTTGTCCGCGATCGCGTCGGTGATGCCGTCCACCTTCATCAGCTCTTCCTTGGTCGCGCTGTTGAGATCGACCTTGGGCTCGGCCTTCATGGCCGCGTGCTTCGACGTCTCTCCGCCCGCCTTCGCGGCCTTGGCCGGAGGCGTGGAGGCGGCGTCGCCGCCCTGGGCGTGCGCGACGAGCGGCAGCGCGAGCGCGGCCGCGAGCAGGAACGTGATTCCGATTCGGGTCTTCATGAGGTTGGATCTCCTGTGGAGGGCGTTGTCGCGCCTGCCGCCGCGCCCTCCATGCGGGCGGCAGGCGTGTTTCGAGACTTCCGTTACCTGGCCGCCACGACCTGCTTCGCGATCACGTGCGCGGTGAGCTTCGCGAACTGCGCACGGTTCACGATGTTCTTGGTGACGAGCTCGCTCTTGGTCTTGAACGGGCGCGCCGCGATGATCTTGTCGGCGGTCGCCTCACCGATGCCCGGGACCTTCATCAGCTCTTCCCGGCTCGCGGAGTTGAGATCGAGCTTCTCGCTCGCCGCCGGCGCCGCCTTGGTCGCGGAGACCGCGGGCTTCGTGGCCGCCGACGCGTGAGGCGCCGGGGCCGCCTTGGCCGGGGCGGTCGCGGTCGCCGGAGCCGCCGCGGTCGCCGGAGCGGCCTTCGCGGCGGCCGGCGTGGTTCCCTCGGCGTGCGCCACGAGCGGCAGCACGAGCGCCAGAACCAGCAGGCCGGTGAATGAACGCTTGCGAATCATGAGAGTCCTCCTGTGGAGAGCCGAAAGAATTGCGCCGCCGGGCCCTCCGGGCGGACGGCGCAGGCGTGACCGCAGGGCCACGCCGATTTGAAGCGGACGAAACGAAAATCGCCCGGTGCCGGATCCGCGGCGGACGCGAAAGCGCCACGCGGTGGGGCGACGGGCGAAGACGTTGAAGGGATGGAAGGGATGTCGAAACGGGGGCGCGCGGGCGAGTGGGAACCGATGGACCGCGCGGCGGAGGGAGCGGGCAAAGGCGCGAGCGGGCTCGCGCGCGGAGGACCGCGTCCCGCCTTCAGGGTCTGCTCGGGCTGGTTCACGCCCTGATTCTGACGGGCGTCGAGTGGAGTCGTGGATCCGGCGATCAAGCCGCTCTCGCCGAACGCGAGGGCCGCGTCGCGCGATCCCGAATTCGCGGTGCGATGCTGGCCCATCTTGAAAACGTGCGGGAGCGTCGCGTGCCGATGGCCCTCGTGCGCGGGCGCCGGGCGCGGCGCCGAAAACGGCGCGCGACTCTCACCGGAGGCCGCGGCCTGCAGGCTCGCGTGAACGTGGCGATGGCGCGGCGGGCGGGACGATGGGTGATGACGGCGCGCCGCGTGGTGAACCGCGGTGTGCATGGCGGCGCAGATCGAGGCGCGCGTCTCGCGCGGAGCGATCGGGCTCGCGCCCGAGATCGCGGGCAGCGCCAGAACGCCGAGGATCGTGGCCCCGGCCCATCCGATTCTTCCGACCACGTGCTTCAGTGGCTCCTCACGATCGCGAACACCGACATCCGAGTCGCGCATTCACGGCGCGACGACCGAACGCTTCAGATGCCGGCCGGGCGCCATTCTATTCGGTCGCGCGCGCGATCGCATACACGTTTCGGTCAATTGTTCGGCGGGCCGACTCTTCAACAATCGGTCAATTCCGATCCGGCCCCGCGCCGGCCGTCCTAAGGGTTCGAGGCGGCGGCCGGGGCGCATTCGTCGATTTGGCCATCGCTTGCACCGGCCCCCGCTTCGCGGCAACCTCGCACCCGTCCATCGTTCGAGCCCCGAGGGAGGTGCGCGCCGTGATGCTCCCGCCCGTCGAACCGCTTGCCGAAATGTCCGACACGGACTTGAAGTCGCTGCGCGAGCGATTCATCGCGGCCGGCTTCGGCCCTGGCGCATACGAGGAAACGGAGCGCATCGCGGCCGGCCAGTTCGGCGCGCTGCGCAATCCCCTGGTTCACTGGGCGCTCGCTCGCCGCGCCGAACCATGGGCCGTCCTCGCGCAGGTCTTCTGCTACGAGGGCGAGGTTCCGCAGCCCGCGCTCGCGACGGCGCTCGGAAGCGAGATCGTGGGCTCGCTCCGGGCGGCCGGGGTGCTCAAGGCCGGCGAGCGCGGCATGCTGCGCGCGGCGTTCAGCCTGATTCCGTTCGATGAAGAGCTCTGGATCATGTCGGACGAGCTGGGCTCGGCTCCCGAGGCGGCGATGGGACCGGGACAGACGACGCACCTGCTGGCCGGCGCCCTGCCGCGAGCGATCCGCGGGCGCTTCCTCGACGTGGGCTGTGGGGCGGGCTCGCTCGCCCTGGTCGCCGCGCGCCGCGGCGCACGCGCCGCGATCGGCACCGACATCAACCCGCGGGCGATCGCGATCGCGCGCTTCAACGCGCGGTTGAGCGGAGTCTCCGCCACGTTCCTCGATGGCGACCTGCTGCAGCCGGTGCGGCGCGAGCGGTTCGACCTGGTGGTTTCGCAACCGCCATTCGTGGCCCACCCTCCCGGGACGCCGCTCGCTCCCTCCATGCATGGCGGGCCGCGCGGCGACGAGGTCGCGCTCCGCATGATCGGCCAGATCCCCGCCGCGCTGAGCCGCGGAGGACGCGCGATGCTGCTGATGGACGTGCCCTCCCGGCGCGGCGAGCAGGTGTTGCCGCGCTTCCGCGAAGCGCTGCGCGGGGCCGGGGTGAACCTGCTGCTGCTCGCGACCCCCGGGGCCTCGCTCGACGACGAATCGATGGCCTATGCCTACCTCGCCGCGAACGGCGTGGGGCCGGCGTACGCGGCGGCCGCGGCGCGTTACCGCGGGCATTTCGACGACCTCGGCATCGCGAGCCTGCCGCAGACGCTGGTGCTGATGAGCGAGGCGGCCGATGCTCCCCGCGCATCGGCCGCGCGCGTTCCGGTGGACTCGCTGGATGGCCTGTGCTGGGAAGCGATCGAAGCGCTGTTCGCGTCGTTCGCGCTGGCCGCGCTCGACGACGGCGCCCTCATGGCACGCGCCGTCTCGTTCTCGTCACGAGCTTCGTGGGTGGAGGAGCGCCCGCGCCCCGATCCCGAGAGCGGCACGCGCATCGAGGCGCGCTTCCCACGCGGAAGCCTGGGCCTGAGCCGGGAACTCGCGCAGGCGAGCGCCGCCGTGATCGAGTGCCTCGACGCCGGGACCAGCGTGCGCGACGCGATCGAGCGCTACGCCGAGCTGTGCGCGTGCGCCCCGCGTGACATCGAGGCCCGCGTGCTGGAATTCGTGCGGGGCGGGCTGAGCTCGGGGCTGCTCGAACCGCGCGAAGCGGGCGCGGCGCGAGCACCGCAAGCCGAACCTCCCGCCTAGAGTTCCCGGCCCGGCGGTGCTACCGTGCCTCGCCCCGCTCGCGCGCCCTCGCGACGAGCCGCGGGCATACGTGGTTACGTGGCCGTGACCCCATTCCCTTGCGGAGGAGATGAACCGATGAAGCGTTTCCTGATGATGGCCATCCTGGCGCTGGGCACCGCCTCGGTCGCGGCGGCGGCGGACGCTCCGGCGAAGGCCGCGACCACCTCTCCAAAGGACAAGGCGATGCAGCAGATCGAAGCGATGATCGCGAGTGCCAAGGTCGACAAGACGAATTCCGCGTGGAGGACGTCGCTGCCGAAGCCCAACGTCGCCAGCTTCGATTCGACGCACAAGTACTTCGCGCGGATGGTGACCAACAAGGGAACGATCGTCATCCGGTTCATGCCGGACGTGGCGCCGATGCACGTCACCAGCTTCATCTATCTCACGCGGCTCGGGTTCTACGACGGGCTCTCGTTCCATCGCGTGATCCCGGGCTTCATGGCGCAGGGTGGCTGCCCGCTCGGCACCGGCACCGGGAATCCGGGCTATCAGTTTCCCGGCGAGTTCAAGGCGAGCGTGAAGCACGATCATGCCGGAGTGCTGTCGACGGCGAACGCCGGCCCCGGCACCGATGGAAGCCAGTTCTTCCTGACGTTCCTGGCCACGCCGTTTCTCGACGGGAAGTACACGGTCTTCGGCGACGTCACCGAGGGCCTCGACGTGCTGAAGAAGCTGGAGGCCGCGGGCTCCCAGAGCGGCAAGACCAGCGAGCCGCTCAAGATGGAGAAGGTCACGATCGAGGTGAAGTAGGGCCCCCGCGACACGCGGCCCGGCGTTCGACGCGCCGTCCGGCGACCCCGCCGGGCGGCGCGATCGTTTGAGGGCCGGGGCGCGGCACCGCTTAATCGCCGCCGCGATCGCGCCGATACCGCTCCGACGGCCGCACCGGAGCGGCCGCACGCGAACCGCGGGAGGAACACGATGGATCAGTACGGAGCGGATCAGATCGTCACGAGTCAGCTGGACGCCGGCGAGAGCCTGCTCTGGAGCGGCGCGCCCGACCCCAGGCGATCGGCGCTGGCCGCGCTGCCCGGCACGCTGGTCGGCATTCCGTTCGCGGCCTTCGCGGCGTTCTGGATGTTCACGGCGTTCTCGATGACCTCGCGCGGGGCGCACATGCCGGGAGCGTGGAACCTGTTCCCGCTGTTCGGCGTCCCGTTCCTGCTGGTCGGGATCGGCGTCATGGCCTCGCCGCTCTGGGCGTGGCTCGGCGCGAGCCGAACGGTGTACGCGGTCACGAACCGGCGCGCGCTCATCATCTCGCGAGCCGGGGCCACCTCGGTACGGTCGTACACGCACGACGACATCGACGCGCTCTCGCACATCGAGCGCGCCGACGGATCGGGCGACCTCTACTTCGCGAGCCGCACGCTCGTTTCGTCGCGCGGATATCCGACGCAGTCGCGCATCGGCTTCGTCGGCATCAAGGACGTGCGCTCGGTCGAGCAGCTGATCCGCGGGCATCTGGTGGAGAAGGCGGCCTAGATTCGCGGCGGTACGCCCGCATGAACAGGACGAGCGGCACCGCCTGCAGACCCCAGGTGGGCACCATCCGCCGCGCCTCGCGCGCGCTCATTCCCGCCCCCGCGCCTCGTGGTGCGGCGTGACGGAGTCGACCGTTCCGCGCACCGGGACGCGCGGCAGCCCGCGAATGAATGGAAGCACGTCGTTCGAGTAGTACGGCTCCTGCGTCCCCCAGAAGATGTAGTCCAGCCTCAGCCGGTCCCTCGCGAAACGATACAGCTCCGACACCGTGACCCGCGCTCCGGTCGCGGGGTTCTTCTCATCGAGGTTCCCCCATTGCACGGCGAGAGCGGCCACCGTGCCGGGCGCGCGTCCCGCGATCAGCGGAAGGCTGTGGCTCTGCTGTCCCTTCCGATACGGGAGCAGGTCGGGCCCGCCCACCCCGACGCCGATGCGATCGGCGTGCGCGTAGATGGCGCGCAGGTAACCGTGGTCGGTCCACGGAAGCCACTCCCCCGGCATGAAGTTGGCGTACTGGATCACGCGCGAGCGCGGAAACGCGCGGCGAGCCGCGGTCATGAGCGCCTCCACCCCCCGGACGTAACTCGTATCCGAGAATCCGGCGGGATGAAGCCTGCCGCTCTCGCCGAAGCTCACGGCCGTCTCGGGAAGGTTGATTCTTTCGATCCGGCCATCGAGTTCCTCGCCGAGCGCCTGCAGCAGCCCGATGAATCGGGCGCGCACGGCGGGGTCCCAGCGCCGCGCCACCCATCCGTCGGGCCTCGCCGTTGACTCGTCGTCCCCCCGGATCTGGTACTGGCGCGCGACGCCGCCTCCGAAGCTCGAGTCCTCGCGCAGGTAGTCGGGCACGCAGGCGTCGCGATCTTCGAAGGTGACGTCCTGAAGCTGGATGAAGAGCCGCTTGCCGTGCTTCGAGAGGAACGCGAGGTCGGCGAGCAGCGGACGAAGCTCGTATCGATCCCGCTCGGGCTCGAGCTCGCGCCATGTGTACTTGAGCTGGGCGCCGGCGATGGATCCGTTCCCGAGGAAGGCGGGGTCCGCGATGCGCCCGCGTTCTCGATCGAAGAAGATGAAATTCATGGGCGCGGCCGGATGGATCGGCTCCGAGGCCGCGGACCCGGCGGCGAGCGTCAGCAGCAGGACCGCGAGGTGGCCCGCCGGAACACCGCTCGCTTCGTTCATGTGAAGCTCCCCCCTCGTCGCGCGCCGCAGTGTAGCACCCGGCCCTTCGCTCGAGCCGCACCACCTCGCGCCCTCCGCGGGCTTCGACGCCGGTGGCCCAAATCGCCGTGATGCGCCAGCGGCTTCGCGCCGATAACGGAAGCATGATGACGCGCTCGATTCGCACGCTCGCCGCCCTGCTCGCGCTCGCCGCCCTCTCCATGTTCGCGGCCACGGGGTGCTCGACGACCGAACATCACGCCGAGCTCACCGAGCGCCAGCGCGACAGCGTCATCGCGAAGTCGGTGCTCCCCGGCGCGCAGGTGGTCGGCCGCGCGATGGCAGTCACCGATCAGGCCGCGGCCCGCGCGGCCAACATGGACTCGCTCTACCACTAGCCGCACCGCCGGCGCCGCGCAATCGCGCCGCCCTCCGTTCGCGCCGCCACGAGCGCAGCCTCCGCCCCGCGCCACGATCGGCTATCGTCCGCGCCGTGCCAGAGCTTCCAGACATCGTGGTGTACGTCGAGCATCTCGAGCGCCGCCTCGCGGGCGCCACGCTCGAGCGCGCGCGCATCGCGAGCCCCAACCTCCTGCGCACCGTCGATCCGCCCATCGAAGCCGCGTACGGCCGCCGCGTACGCGGGGTGCGGCGGATCGGCAAGCGCATCGCGCTCGCCATCGAGGGCGAGCTGTTCCTCGTCGTTCACCTGATGATCGCCGGTCGCTTCCGCTGGAAGGAGCGCGGCGCGCGCCTGCCGGGCAAGATCGGACTCGCGGCCTTCGAGTTCACGGCCGGCACCCTGCTCCTCACCGAGGCCAGCACCCGCCAGCGCGCCTCGCTCCACGTGATCGCCGGGGAATCCGCGCTGCGCGCGCTCGACCCCGGCGGGCTCGAGGTGCTGGAGGCGGCGCTTCCCGAGTTCCGCGCCGCGCTGCAGCGCGAGGATCACACGCTCAAGCGCGCGCTCACGGACCCGCGGCTCTTCAGCGGAATCGGCAACGCGTACTCCGACGAGATCCTCCATCGCGCGCGGCTCTCCCCGCTCCGGCGCACGCCGCGGCTCGCGGACGCCGAGATCGCGCGGCTGTTCGACGCGACGCGCGCGACGCTGTCCGAGTGGACCGAGCGCCTGCGCCGCGACGCCGGTGATGCGTTCCCCGAGAAGGTCACGGCGTTCCGCGAGGGCATGGCCGTGCATGGCCGCCATCGCGCGCCCTGTCCCGATTGCGGCGCCCCCGTGCAGCGCATCGTGTACGCGGAGCACGAGACCAACTACTGCGCACGTTGCCAGACCGGCGGACGGTTGCTCGCGGATCGCGCGCTCTCGCGGCTGCTGCGCGGCGACTGGCCGCGAACGCTGGAGGAGATGGAGGGCTGAGGCCGGCGCGCACCCGCGACGCCGCGCGATCGCGCCGCGATCGCTCAGCGCGGTGCCGGTCCCCGTCGCGCGAGCGCCTCGGCCAGTCCCGGCACCCGGCTCGCGCCCACCGGCACCTCGACGCTCGAATCGTCGAGCTGATTCGAGAGCGGCTCGCAGCGTCCGCCCAGGTTCGCGGCCAGGAACGCCTCGGTCACGGCGTTGAACGCCGCGGCGTTCCCCGCGCGATGAAAGCCGTGGCCCTCGTCGGGAAACAGCAGATACGTCACGCGGACCCCGCGCCGCTCGAGCGCCGCCACCATCGAGTCGGACTCCGCCTGCGGCACGCGCGAGTCGTGCGATCCCTGCGCGATCAGCATCGGCTCGCGCACGCGGTCCACGAAGTGAATCGGCGAGCGCGCGTAGAGGTGCGCGCGGCCCTCCTCGGTGCGCGGATCCCCGACCCGGCGCGCGAAGTGATCGAGCGACCAGGTCTTCGGCATGGTCGAGATGAACGTCTCGAGGTTCGCGGGTCCCACCACGTCGATCGCGCACGCGAACACGCCGGGCGTGAGCGTCATCGCGCACAGCGTCGCGTAGCCGCCGTAACTTCCGCCCAGGATCGCGATGCGGCCTTTCGCGGCGATCCCGTGCGCCACCGCCCACTCGGCCTGGTCCACCAGGTCGAGGTTCATCTTGCCGCCCCACTCGAGCCGCTCTGCGTTGAGGAACGCCTTGCCGAATCCCGGCGAGCCGCGAAAGTTCACGTTGAGCACCGCGTAGCCGCGATTGGTGAGCCACTGCACCAGCGGCGCGAAGCCGTACTCCGCGCGCTCGTCGCCGGGACCACCGTGCACGATCATCACCGTGGGCAATGGCGAATCGGGCACGCCGTCCTCGTCGGGGTCCGATCCGCGCGGCAGGCAGACGTAGGAGACCAGATCGAGCCCGTCGCGAGAGCGGATCACCGCCGGGTGGAGCTTCGCGAGCGCGAGCCCCTCGAGCGCGGGATGCGACGCGAACAGCCGCCGCAGCGTGCGCGCCGGGCGCTCGTACAGGTGCCAGCTCTCTGGCCCGTCGTCGCGCGTGACGTGCACCAGCCAGCGGCGGTCGTCGCGCGAGCGGCTCACGACGTCGAAGTCGCCGTCGAGCCCGCGCTTCAGCGCATCGAGATCGGGCGCCAGCGCCGGGTCGAGCGCGTGCCACTCGACTCGCGTCCAGTTGGCGGCCCACGCCTGCGGCCTTCCGGTCACCGGATGCACCAGCACGGCGCCCACGTCCACCCGCGGGTCTTCGGCCAGCACGCGCATGGTTCCAAGGCGCAGGTCCCACGCGACCAGCGCGCCGGTATTGCGACCCGCGGTGCTGTGCGTGTAGAGCGTCCGGTTCGAAGCGTCGAAGCCCACCGCCTGGCCCGCCGCGTCCTCGAGGCCGATGTGGTAGAGCGGCTGCCAGCGGCCGTCGCCGCGCGAGCGCAGCACGTCGATCTCGCCGCGCGGCGTGATCTCGGCCGCGACGCGCAGCCGCAGCGCGTGATCGGCGCGCATCACCACGAAGCGCTCGTTCCGCTCGGCGAGCCGGAGCGCGCCGGTCGCGAGGTTCAATCGATAGACGTCGTGGCGGCGCGGATCGCGGTCGTTGATGCCCACCAGCGCCTCGCGCGGATCGGCCTCGCCCAGCGCGAGGAGCCGCACCTGCGCGCTCTCGCGCGGGGTGGCGTTGAAGCTGCGGCCGCTCGCGAGATCGAGCACGAACCAGTTCCAGTTCTCGTCACCGTCGCGATCCTTCGGATACACGAGGCGCCGGCCGTCTGCGGTCCAGCGGTACATGACGTTGCCGCTCACGTCGAAGGCCTGGAGTCCGCGGCCGGTCTCGTGCGTCACGGCGCGCGCCGCCTGCGGGCTGTCGACCGGGGCGACCCACAGATTGGGCGCGCCATCGAGCGGCGCCATCCAGCTGATGCGTGTGCCGTCCGGGCTCAGCTGCGGCGCCACGACCTGCGGCGGACCCAGCAGGGTCGCGAGCGGAATCAGCGGATCGTCAGCTCGCGCGGGGAACGCGGCCAGCGCGAGCAGCGCGGCGCTCAGCGACGATCGCGTCCGATTTCGCATCGGGCCCTGCCCTCCGAAGGGTGTGACGGCCCGCGCACTCTATCGCACTCGGAGGGCGTGCGCCGGAGCGCCTACTTCGATTCTCCGTGGCGGCCGGGCTGGCCCCACAGCTCGACCAGGCGGCGATCGCGCCCGCAGCCGAGGCGGTAGCTCTGGTAGCGCACCGGGTCCTTCCTGTAGAAGTCCTGGTGATACTCCTCGGCCGGCCAGAACGTGGTGGCCGCCACGATCGGCGTGACGATCGGGTCCTTGAATCGTTGCGGCGTGGTCTCGAGCCGGCGCTTCGACGCCTCGGCGAGCGCGCGCTGCCCCGGGTCGTGCACGAAGATCGCGGACCGGTACTGGTTGCCGCGGTCGCAGAACTGTCCGCCCGCGTCGGTGGGATCCACGTTGTGCCAGAAGACGTCGAGCAGCCGCGCGTAACCGATCCGGCGCGGATCGAACGTGACGTCCACGGATTCCGCATGGCCGGTCGTACCCGACGACGACTCCTCGTAGGTCGGGTGCTGTTTGAAGCCGCCGGTGTACCCCGAGATCACGGACTTGACCCCCGGCAATCCCTCGAAGG
This sequence comes from Candidatus Eiseniibacteriota bacterium, assembly GCA_041483195.1. Taxonomy (GTDB): domain Bacteria; phylum Eisenbacteria; class RBG-16-71-46; order RBG-16-71-46; family RBG-16-71-46; genus WS-2. Next base: position 9,988 of record JBGPFC010000029.1, on the reverse strand, counting down.
CGGTCTCCATGCACCAGAAGCATCCGCCCGCGAACGTCGCGTGCTCGAGCGCGGCGGGCGGGGCCGTCGCGCGCGCCGGCGCGGCGGCCGGGCCGGCGGCGGCCACGCCGAAGTGGACGGGCGGCGCGATGGCGAACAGGCCCGCGATCAGCGCGGCGGCGTGCGATCCGCGACGAAGCTGCATGCGTGTGACCTCCGGGGGGTGAAAGGGATGTCGTGCGCGGACCGGCTTGCGCGAGCCGTCGCCAGCATGACGCAAACGGGGGGCCGAACGTGACACGAAATTTTCGAGCGATTCACCCCGCGCCGGGCCCTACCCGCCAAAGACCGATCGCCCGGCACCGGGCCGGGCGATCGATCGAACCGTGCATGCGTCGCGATGGGCGCGGCGGGCGTCAGGCGGCTTCGTCCACCTCTCTCCTGCGACGCGCCAGCACCCACACGCCACCCAGCACCAGCGCGCCGCCCAGCGCGACGAGCCGCCAGCCGCCAAGTCCCGGCACGGCTTGCTCCTGCACGACCGGGTTGGCGTTCACGATCTGTCCGCGGATCTCCCCCTGGGGGAACGCCGTGGATTGAACCCCGACGTAGGTCTGCCCGCTGAGAATCGCGGGCTCCATGAACTGCGGGTAGTTCCACGTCATGGTCTTGTGTTCGCCGAGCGGCAGGGGGAAGAGCATCGGCGCGTTGGACCCGGGATTGGCGGGGCCGTAGATCGCGGCAAAGGTCTCAGTGCCCGTCAGCTGACCCATCGTCATGTCGACCACCATCGTGTTGGTCAGGACGTTGATCGCGACGCTGCCGTAGCCCACCGTGCCCGAGGACGAGTGCGTCACGACCTGCTCGGGCGATGGATCGACACGGTAGGTGTGTGAGCTCAGGTCGATCGGCGTGCAGGTGAGATCGCAGTCCGCGTCCGCGTGCCAGCCGGTCATCCCGCCGTGACCGAGCGCCTGGTTGACGTTGCCCTTCTCGATGTCGTCGATCACGAGCGGGGCGGGCGGCGCGTCGGCGTGGCCGGGGCGGTTGTCGAGCGACCACGTGTAGCCGGCCAGTACGCAGATTTGCTTCGAGCTTCCGTACTTGGGCGTCGCGACCAGGTAGGTGCTGAACGAGGTCTTGCCCGGCGGATCGCAGTAGGCGGGGCAGTCGTTGATCGGATAGGTATCGCAGATGTCGAAGTCGGTGTCTTCCTCGGACGCCGTGTGATACCAGGGATCGGTGTCGTTGATGTCGTCCGCGAACTGCGGGTCCGAAGCGGTGGGCGCCCCACCGCCCGGATTGCGATCCCCCGCGCCGATTCCCGGATTCCCGTCGGTGTCGTTGTACATGTAGTCCCAGCCGTACTTCGGCGGATCGAGCTGCGAGAACGGCTGGTCCACCCCCGCGACCTGGGCCGAGCAGTCGTCCGAGTCGATCACCTGGATCCAGTGGAACTCGTACCATTCGCAAAGCACCGAGGCGGCGGGATCGAGCGTGAACGTTGCCTCCATGCAATTCCCGGTGAGCCCGGCATCGATCGAGCCGAGCGGCTGATTGGGCGCCCCGTTGATCGTGCTCTTGACCGGGATGACCACCAGCACCTGCGGCCGGGGCATCGCGTTGATCACGGCCTGCGGGCGGTTGTACTTGCGGAATCCTTCGAGCGCGGCGCCGATCGTGCGGGCGGAAGTCGTCGCATCGCGACGCGCGACGACCCGCGTCGCGTGCGCGCCGAACTTCCGCGGCGCGACGCGGCCCGCGCCCTGCGGCGCGAGCGCCGGCACCATGAGCAGCGTGAGCGCGAGCAGCGCGGCGAACGGGGTGGAACGCGGCCTCAACATGACGAGAACCTCCTGATGCAGGTGGGGGCCTGCTGCCGGGGGATGCGGACGGGCGACCGGAGGGGCGGCGCGACTACTCCCAACGAGGGAGGCGCGGGCGGCCCCGCCGTTGAAGAGTGTCCCGATCGCGCGGGGCCCGAGTCAATGGAGTTTTTTGAGGCGGGCGCGGCCCCGCGCTAACGCGCGCCCAGCCGGCGTAACATGAAGTACTCGTTCACCGGCCGGTCGTCGGAGATCGCCGGGGTCCCCGGCGCGAGCGCCTGGACGGTCGGGAACGGGACCTCCTGCCGCACGACGCGGGCGAGCGGGGCGGCCGCGTTCCACCTCGGCCACCACTCGAGCAGGTCGCGGCGCGCCGCTTCCGGGAGCCGCGCGGCGAGCGTGTCGCCGGGGGCGTCGCCGATCGGGCGGTCGGAGGCGAGGATGTGAAGCCCCCAACCCTCGACCGACAGGAAGACGCGCACCACCGGGAACGTCTCGTGAAGCGCGCGCGCGATCGCGACCACCACCTCGGGATCGCCCCGCGGAATCCACTGCTGAAACACGCCGCCCGGCCGGAGATGCGCTCGCACCAGCGCGCAGAATTCCCTCGAGTAGAGCAGGCTGGTGCCGGCCGCCTCGATCGGCGGCGGCGGATCGACCACGATCAGGTCCCACCTCGCGCGCGAGCGCTCGAGGAATCGCCGCCCGTCGTCGATCACGACGTGCGCCCGCGGGTCGCGCAGCAGGCCGGGTCCGTCGCGGTGGAAGAATCCAAACAGGCGCGGGACGCTCGGCACCAGGTCGACGGCGGTCACCGGGATCCCCCACGACATCGCGGAGCGGAAGCTGGTTCCCATGCCGAAGCAGATCACGAGCGCATCACGCGGCGGCGCGCCGCGCAGCGCGAGCGGAAGGTGCACCATCATCTTCGTGATCGGGGTGAGGCTCGTGATCCCGATGCCGTTGACGAGCAGCTGCTTGTCGAGCCCGGCGCCCGCCGCGATGACGGTGGCCTCGTAGTCGCGAAGCACCGCCCGGCGCGCGAAGGTGGTCTCGAACCCGCGCGACGCGGCGACCAGGGCGATCGCGAGCGCCGCGGCCGAAGCGATCGCGATCGCTCCCGATGCGCGCCGCCGTGCGCCCGTCGGCCCGGGGGCAAGCGCGCGCCCCGCGCCGATCGCGAACAGCGGAAGCGCGAGCGCGAGCGCCGCGCCGCGCTCGCCGAGCAGCGGCAGCAGCACGAACCCGCCCGCCAGCGGGCCCACGATCGAGCCCAGCACGTTGACCGCGTAGGCGCGCCCCGCGCGCTCCGGATCTCCGGCCGATGCGAGATCCACCAGCCGCGGCGTGAGGAACCCCACCACCGCGCAGAACGGCGCGAGCGCCAGCGCCGCGCGCGCCGCGCCGTGCAGCATCGAGCGATCGAACGGCAGCCGCGGATCGCACGCCGCGAGCGTGAGCAGCGCGCAGACCGCGGCGACCAGCCAGAGCGCCGCGCCCGGTCCGGCGTCCCGTGTCCGCGCGCGGAAGCGCCACGCCCAGGAGCCGGCGAACGTCGCCGCCAGGTACAGCGCGAGAATGCTGGCGAACGCGTACACCACGGTGCCGAGGAACGGGGTGAGCATGCGCACCCACACCACCTCCAGCGCCATGCTCACGAATCCCGTTGTGAAGAGCAACGGGATGAGCGCGCGATCCGGCGAAGCGGGCGCCGCGGCGTGGGGTGACTCCGCCGCGCGGGCGCGCGCGGCCGGCGCGGCCTCACGCGACGCGGCATCGCGCGACGCCAGCACCCACGCCGCGATCGCGAGCAGCGCGTTTCCTGCCGCCGCCGCGAGCAGCGTGTGGCGGAACCCGAGCAGCTCGATCAGCACGAACGCCGAGAGCAGCACGCCGAGGGTCGCGCCCAGGACGTTCGCGGCGTAGAGGTACCCGAACGATCGCGGGTCGCGCTCGCCCGACCCCGCGCGTAACGCGGCCATCGCGAGCGGAAACGTCGCGCCCATCGCGATGCAGTAAGGGAGCAGCGTGAGCGCGACCCAGCCGCCGCTCGAAGCGAGGAACGCGGCGCTCGACCACGCCGTGTCGCGGCTCAAGCCCAGCAGCAGCTGCCGGCCCAGCGCGAGCGCGCCGGGAACGGTGAGGGCCGAGACCGCGACCACCAGCTCCGCCGCAGCATAGAGACGGAGGAATCGCGTGGGCGGCGCGCCATCGAGCCGGCGCGCGAGGCGGCCCGCGCCCCAGCTGCCGAGCGCGAGCCCCGCCATGAACACCGAGAGCACGGTCGAGACCGATGGCGTCGTGGTGCCGAACAGCGCCATCGCGAGCCGCACCCACACCACCTCGTACACCAGGCCGCATGCGCCGGAGACCATGAAGAACGCGAACCACGGCCGGGGCTGGAGTCGCGGGCCGCTCACGACGGGGCGCGAAGCGGGAGCGTCTGCGCACTTCGCCGCGCGCGGCGGGGATCGGGGGGGGCTCGTCACGCGGCGCAGTCTAACTGCGCGCGCGAGACGGCGTACAGCGCGCCGGCCGGCTGCGGCCCGCGCCGGCGTTGCCCGGCCGGCGCAATCGTCCTAGCATCCCCGGCACGGGGAGACTGGTGATGGGGACGCACGGGACAGGGGCACGCGCAGCGCTCGCCTTGGGCGTAATCGTGTTCGCGCTCGCCGCAGCGGGCGCCGCAGCCGCGCAGAACGCCTCGACCCCGGGAACGCTCGAGCTCTATCCAACGCTCGAATGCATCGGCGCCCGGCTGCATTACACGGGCGACGCGGATTCCGACGCCACCGCGTATCTCGATTGGCGCGCGCTCGGCGGCGCGTGGAAGCGCGGCGTGAACCTCACGCGCATCTCGAACCGGCGCTGGGCGGGAAGCGTGCTCTGGCTCTGGCCCAACGCGACGTTCGAGATGCGCGCGGTCATCGTCGATCCGGATGGCGGCGGCAGCGCCACCGCGAGCGCGCACACGCGGCGCGCCCCGGATTCCACGGCCACCGGCGCCAGCTGGTGGGTGGATCTCGCGGGCAACGACGGCAACTCGGGAGCATCGGGCTCACCGCTCGCCACGCTGCAGGAGGCCGCGAATCGCGCACACTCCGGCGATGCGATTCGGGTCCGCCCCGGCACCTACTACCAGCGGCTGGTCACGCCGCGCGCCGGCGCCGCGCAGGCGCTCATTCACCTGATCGCCGCCGCCCCGGGCGTCGTCCTCGACGGCTCCGACCCCGCGCTGCTTCATTCGAGCGCGTGGCGCAACGACGGCGGCGGCGTGTTCAGCGTGCCTTTCACGGGCTGGACGCGGCTCGTTTGCGCCGACAGCCTGCAGCGCCTCTACCGCCAGCGGAATCTCGGCGAGCTGCAGACCAACTTCAACGGCATGACCTCCGGGTGGACCCTCGACAGCGGCCGGCTGTGGGTCAAGCTCGCCGATCAATCGTCGCCGGCCTCGCACACCATGCACGTCGCGCGCTACGACGTCGGGATCTACCTGGCGTTCGACTACTGGCACGTGGCCGGGCTCGAGATCCGGTACTTCGGATCCGACACCGTGCCGTCTTCGGCGGGCATCGTCACGTCGGCGGGCATCCTGCTGCACGGCGCGCATGGGTGCCTGATCTCCGGCAATCACGTGCACACCATCGGCGGGCGAGGCATCTTCTTCGACTGGTTCGCCGCTGACAACCTGGTCGATCACAACCTGTGCCGCGATCCGCGTATCGGCTGGTGGAATCGCGCGGTCTGCAAGTCGCACGAGGAGGAGATCCAGGGGATCTCGATGCGCGGCGGCCGCGGCAACGTCATCCGCTACAACACCGCGATGGGGACGTTCGACGGCATCGACGCCGCGAGCGACACCACCTCCGCCGAGGACGGCGCGGCCGATCTCGACATTCACGACAACCTGGTGCGCTGGACCGCAGACGACGCGATCGAGCCCGAGAAGATGTCGGGCATCAACGTGCGCGTGTGGAAGAACACGATCGATCACACCTACTACGGCTTTTCGATCGCGCCCAACTGGCAGGGACCCGCCTACGTCCTCTACAACACGGTGACCGGCTACACGCGGGGCGGATTCAAGCTCTCGCTGACCAGTGACGGGCAGACCTGGCTCTGCCACAACACGGTGACGACCACCGCGCCGTCCACGCACGCCGTGTGGCCGACCGGCGAGTACTCGAACAAGCACTTCCGCAACAACATCCTGATCGGCCGCAACCAGCAGTGCGTCGGCGACGACGCCGGCGAGAGCCAGACCGGCAACGATTTCGACGGCGACCTGCTGTACGCGGTGAGCAGCACCAAGCTGTTCGCGTGGAAGGGCACCAGCTACACGACGCTCGCCGCGCTGCGCGCGGCCACCGGATTCGAGATCAACGGCCAGAACGCGGACCCGATGTTCGCGGATTCCTCGGCCGGCAACTACGCGCCGCTCGCCTCGAGCCCCGCGATCGATCACGCGATCCCGATGCCGGGCATCAACGACGCGATCGGCGGCGCAGGACCCGACGTGGGCGCGGTCGAGGTCGGGCCGCTGGTGGACGTGGCGACGGGCGGCGAATCCGCCGGCGCGCGAACGCTGGAGGTGAGTCCCAACCCCGGCCGCGCGGGCGCGGCCGCGCGTTTCGCGCTCGTGAGAGGGGCGTGGGTGCGGCTGGTCGTGCTGGACCTGCAGGGCCGCCGGGTGCGCGATCTCGCGACCGGCGCGTTCGAGGCGGGCGATCACACCGTTCGCTGGGACGGCCGCGACGCGCGTGGCCATCCCGCGCCCCCCGGCGTCTATCTGTTGCGGCTCGATGCCGAAGACGCCGTGCTCACGAGGCGCTTCGTCCTGCTGCGGTGAGCGCGCGCCTCAGCCCTGCGCCTGCTTCTTCTCGATCCGCGCCCACGCGTCCTTGAGCGTGACCGTGCGATTGAACACCGGCGCGCCGGGCCGCGAGTCGATCGCATCGCGCACGAAGTAACCGACGCGCTCGAACTGGAGCGGGACGCCGGGAGGCGCCTCCGCGAGCGATGGCTCGAGCTTGCAGCCGCGCAGCGTTTCGAGCGAGCCGGGATCGAGTCCGGCCACGAAGTCGTCGCCGTCCGGCACGTCTTCCGGCGCCTCCGACTTGAACAGAGTGCCGTAGAGGCGCACCTCGGCGTCGATCGCGTGCGCGGCCGAGACCCAGTGGAGGGTGGCCTTCACCTTGCGGCCGTCGGGCGTGTCGCCGCCGCGGGTCGCGGGGTCGTACGTCGCGCGCACCTCGATCACCTCGCCGGTCGCCGGGTCCTTGACCACGCCGGTGCAGCGCACCAGGTAAGCGGCGCGCAGCCGCACCTCGACCCCCACGCTCATGCGGAAATACTTGGGCGGCGGCACCTCGCGGAAATCCTCCTGCTCGATCCAGATCCCCCGCGAGAACGGCACCGGCCGCACCCCGGCCGCTGCATCCTCGGGGTTGTTGGCGGGCTCGAAGTGCTCGACCTTGCCCTCCGGGTAGTTCTCGATCACCAGCTTGAGCGGCTTGAGCACCGCCATGCGGCGCAGCGCGTGGCGGTTCAGGTCCTCGCGCACGCAGTGCTCGAGCAGCGCCAGCTCCACGCGGTTCTCGCGCCGCGCCACCCCGATCCGCTCCGCGAAGTCGCGCAGCGCGGAGGCCGGGTAGCCGCGACGGCGCATGCCGGAGATGGTCGGCATGCGCGGATCGTCCCACCCGCTCACGAAGCCCTCCCGCACCAGCCGCAGCAGCTTGCGCTTGCTCATCACCGTGTGCGTGACGTTGAGCCGCGCGAACTCGTACTGGTGCGGGAGCGGCCGCGGCAGGTCGAGCGCCTCGAGCAGCCAGTCGTAGAGCGCGCGGTGCGGCACGAACTCGAGCGTGCAGATGCTGTGCGTGATGCCCTCGATGTAGTCCGACAGCCCGTGCGCGTAGTCGTACATCGGGTAGATGCACCAGCGGTCGCCGGTGTGATGGTGGGTCGCGTGCCGGATGCGGTAGAGCACCGGATCGCGCAGCCACACGTTCGGGGACGCCATGTCGATCCGCGCGCGCAGCGTGCGGGCGCCGTTCGGGAATTCTCCGGCGCGCATGCGCGCGAACAGCTCGAGGCTCTCCGATCGGGCGCGGTCGCGGTAGCGGCTCGGCTCGCCAGCCTCGCCCGGCGCGCCGCGCATGCGGTCCACCTCCTCCGCGGTGTGGTCGCACACGTACGCCTTGCCCGATTCGATCAGGCGCACGGCGAACGCGTGGAGCGCCTCGAAGTAGTCGGAGGCGTAGAGCGGCTCGAGCGCCGCGCCCGAGGGCTGCGCCCCCGTCACCGCCGGCATCTGAAAGTCGGCGTTCGCCCCGGCGCCGCGCGTCGCGGGCAGCGCGCCCGCGAGCTTGAGCCCCAGCCGGTCGTCGGCCCACCCCGCGATCAGCCACTTCACGTCGGCGAGGATCGAGTCCACGTACTCGATCTCTTCCTTGGCCGGGTTGGTGTCGTCCATGCGGAGGTTGCACTGGCCGTCGAACTGGCGCGCGATCCCGAAGTTGAGGCAGATCGCCTTGGCGTGCCCGATGTGGAGGTAGCCGTTGGGCTCGGGGGGGAAACGCGTGATCACCTTCGTGACCGCGCCACGCGCGAGGTCGGCCTTTACCGTCTCGCGGATGAAGTCTTCGCGCTTGAGGCCTTCGGGCGAAAGATCGGCGGTGTCGGATTCGGACATGGGTTCCCTGGAGCGCGCGAAACTACTGCGCCGCCGCGCCCCCCACCACCGCGTCCGCCAGCACCGTCGCCTGGTTGTTGCTCACCTCGAAGAACCCGCCGCTCACCTGCATCTTCTCCTCGCGGCCGTTCGCGAGGCGCAGCGTGAGGGTCCCGCTCGCGAGCGCGGTCACCAGCGCCGCGTGGTGCGCGAGCACGCCCAGATAGCCTTCGCTCCCCGGCACCTGCACGTACTCGACCGCGCCCTCGAACACGCTGCGCTCGGGGGTGAGGATCGAGAGATCGAAGGTGGTCGCCATGCGAAAGCTCCTCGATAACGGTTCGAGCGGGCGCGGGGCGGCCGCTGTCCCGGTCATGCTGCGCGTGCTCCCGGCCCGCCGAACCGATTGCCTTCTCGTTTCGCGCCGCGCTCCGACGAGCGCGACGCTCCGCGCCCCCTCGAGGGCGCGGACGACTTCAGGCCGTCGCCGCCATCTTCTCGGCGTTGGCCAGCGCTTCCTCGATGGTGCCGCACATGTAGAACGCCTGCTCCGGCAGCTCGTCGAGCTCGCCGTCGACCAGCATCTTGAAGCCCTTGATCGTGTCCTCGAGCTTCACGTACTTGCCGGGCCTTCCCGTGAACACCTCGGCCACGAAGAATGGCTGCGACAGGAAGCGCTCGATCTTGCGCGCGCGCGCCACGATCAGCTTGTCGTCCTCGCTCAGCTCGTCCGGGCCGAGAATGGCGATGATGTCCTGCAGGTCCTTGTAGCGCTGCAGGATCTTCTGAACGCCACGCGCCACCGCGTAGTGCTCCTCGCCCACGATGCGCGGGTCGAGAATGCGCGAGGTCGATCCGAGCGGGTCCACGGCCGGGTAGATGCCGCGCTCCGAGATCGCGCGGTCGAGCACGGTGGTAGCGTCGAGGTGCGCGAACGCGGTGGCCGGCGCGGGATCGGTGAGGTCGTCGGCGGGCACGTAGATCGCCTGCACCGACGTGATCGAGCCCTTCTTGGTGGAGGTGATGCGCTCCTGCAGCGCGCCCATCTCGGTCGAGAGCGTGGGCTGGTAGCCGACCGCGCTCGGCATCCGCCCCAGCAGCGCCGAGACCTCCGCGCCGGCCTGCACGAACCGGAAGATGTTGTCGATGAAAAGCAGCACGTCCTTGCCTTCGGCGTCGCGGAAATACTCGGCAACGGTCAGCGCGGACAACGCGACGCGCAGGCGCGCACCGGGCGGCTCGTTCATCTGCCCATAGACGAGGGCGGCGCGCGAGATCACGGGGTTGCCGTCGGAGAGTTTCGACTCCTGCATCTCGAGGTAGAGATCATTCCCCTCGCGCGTACGCTCGCCGACGCCGCCGAACACCGACACGCCGCCGTGTTTCAGCGCGATGTTGTGAATCAATTCCATGATGATGACGGTCTTACCGACACCGGCGCCGCCGAAGAGTCCGATCTTGCCGCCCTGCAGGTACGGCTCGAGGAGATCGATGACCTTGATGCCCG
>JBGPFC010000028.1:0-54973 GCA_041483195.1 Candidatus Eiseniibacteriota bacterium | reverse complement strand
TCCGGGAACAGTACACAGGGTGTCGTGGTAGAGTGCGACACGCGAAGACCTCCGTCCGTGGAAGAGAGTGGCGTCGACAACCGCTTTCTACCACACGGAGGTCTTCGTGTTCCTCACTTCTTGTGAATAATCCGGGCTAGGGCAGCCGGTAGTAATAAACCATCAGTCCCGGACGGGTGGCGTCGGTCCCGGTCGCCGGGCTCGAGATGCCGAGGTTGTTCGAGGTCCGGATCGAATAGCCGTAGACGTTTCCGGTACGCGCGACCGCCTCGAGATGGGCGGTGAAATGGTCCGACTCGAAGCGCAGGATCTGCGTCCCCGGCTCCTGCACGGCAAACGCGAGGTCCACGCGGTCCACGCGCGGCGTGACCACGGTGTAGCTGCACGGCAGCCACGGTTCGAGCGCCGGGTAGACCGCGGCCTGGTATCCGGACAGATCGCCGAACGAGGAGGTGTTGAGCCGGAGCCGCGCGCCCGCCAGCTTGAGGCTCCCGGCGGCCTCGTGCAGGCGGAAATGCAGTCCGTTGGTGTAGCTCGGCCCGGCCGCGAATTGAACGGCGTTGCACACCAGGTGATTGCTGCACGCCGGGCAGTAGTAGCCCCAGTCCACGCCTCCCACCACCAGGCTGTCGATCGGCGTGCCCGAGGGGAGCGTCGTGAACCTCCAGACCGGCCCCGCGAGCCGCTCGCCGGTCGTCGTGTTGACCGCCGTGATTGCCCAGTAGAATCGCGAGCCGAGCGCCCAGCGCGAATCCGGAATGTGATGGTCCTGCGCCGCGCGAGAGCGGATCGGAACGCCGCGATTCGCGACCGCCGCCGAGTCCGGGCCGGCGTACACGTCGTACGCGATGGTCCCCGCCGAGGTCTCGGTGGCGGCCCATCGGAGCTGCACGTACGGAGACTCGAAGGTCGCCCCGGAATCCGGCGCGGCCGGGAACGGCCGCCTGAGGCTGTTCGTGCCGAACTGCCAGAAATACGTCTGATCGAGCGCGCCCCCCGACTCGGTCTTGACGCTCGGCGTGATCTCGATCGTGTAGGTGCGCCGAAGCTGAAGCACCACCCGCGGCTGGAGCCGGATGCGGCGCGTGAGCGAGTCGTAGGCGAGGGTGACCGGCTGCCGGATCGTGTCGAGCTTGAGGAACACGGTGCGCTCGTCGATGGTCGCCGGGTCGAGCGGCTCCGCGAACTGCACCCAGATCGCCGTGTCGTACATCACCCCCGCGCTGCGCGGCGCCGGGAATGCCGCCTCGACCTTCGGCGCGAGCCTCCCGACCACCCCCGTCGGCGACTTGGCCTTGTTCCCGCAGCCCGGCACCAGCGCGATCGCCAGCGCCGCGCACCCCACCGCGCCGATCGCCCATCCGCGCGCCGATCTCATCGGATCACCACGAAGCGCCCGACCTGGTGCCCGAGCGCGGAGTCCACCGTGAACAGGTAGATCCCCGACTCCACCTCCTGCCCGTTCCGCGACACCAGATCCCACGCCGCCTCGCCGTCCCCGTTCCGCCCGTCGTGCTCCAGCTGCACCACGAAGTCCCCCGCCACCGTCCAGATCTTGATGGAGCACGCCGCGCGCGGCAGCCCCATGAAGTCCAGGTGGCGCGTGAGCTGATCCCCGAGCGTGCGCGGACGGTCCCAGTCGGCGCGCGCCTTGAACGGGTTCGGCACCACCCACACGCTCTTCGCGTCGGCTCGCGCCGCCGCGTGCGGCACCACCTTGAGCGCGAAGTCTGGATCGATCGCGCTCTCGATCCGGTTGATCCGAAGATAGCCGTTCGACTCGCGCTGCCGGATTTCATACACCGACGTCACGTAGTAGAGGTAATCGAACCCGTCCTGCGCGTCCGGGTCGGTGACCGCGTAGCGCCCCACCGGATACTGCGGCTGCTCGTACAGAATGCGGAGGTAGTCGAGGCTGTTGTTCACGATCGAATCGATGGGAGTCTCGCCGTTCGCGGTGTCGTGGCTGTAGTTGCCGATCAGCGCCCAGCGCGAGCGCTCGGGCAGCAGCGATTCCCGCTCTCTCCAGTCCTGCATCTTCCACAGATGGTAGCCGAGGAAGCGCGACTCGGAGGCGTTGATCGGCAGCGTGATACCCGCGTTGAACAGGATCTCCGGCATGTTGTCCCACTCGATGCGCGCCGCGTGGTCGAGCGCCGTGAGGCGCGAGCTGGGCGCGGGCGGCAATTCGCCGGGATCGAGCCAGTGCCGGACGGTCTCGAAGCCGTTGAGCCCCGTGCACTCGTTGCAGTCGGCATCGGTCCAGATGCAGTGGCCGTGCGTGTACAGGGTCGGGAATTCGGCTGCCCCGACGTCGGGCGGAAACTTCTCAGGGCAGTGCGGGTCGAGCACGAACGACACGCCCGGCGGCGGCTCGAGGCAGATCTCGTGGCCGTTGACCCCGGTCTCGCCGACGTACCACTCGTCCTTGTTGGGGCCGAGGCTGTCGGGCAGCAGGTTCACTTTCTCCCCCTTGTACATCAGCGCGGCGCTTGCCATCGCGTTCCGCAGGCTGTCGAGGCTCGTGGCCGCGATCAGCGCGGCCACGAAGTCGACGGACTGCCCCGGCGCGAGCGTCTTGAACGGGCCGCACGAGACCAGCACCACGTAGTCGTCCTCCCGATCCTCGCTCGCGCTGGGGAAGCTGCCGGCGAGCGCGGAGTAGCGGTCCGCGTCCACCGCCGGGGGCCCACCCCTTCCTGCGAGCCGCCCGTTCGCGAACACGGACGAGCGGAACGAGACGCGACCCGGCGCGCGCGCCGCCTCGTGCGCCGCGAACGGCTCCAGCAGCGCGAGCGGATCGGTGGTGTGATCGAGCGGCAGCACCGTGACCATCGGCAGGCCGGAGTTTGGCTTCCCGTCCACCACCGCGGGCAGCGTCTGCCGCAGCGTCGTGTTGCACTGGAGCGGCGTGCACGGCGGGCAATTGTGCGGGTAGATTCCGTTGACCTTGACGAACGACGTTCCCTCGAACACGGTGCGTGTGAACCCGACGCGCACCACGCGATCGTTCAGGTGCCCGGCGCGGTCGTTGACGTTCCGCGAATCGAGATCGGCATAGACGCCGATGTACAGCTGGTGCAGCGTGCGATCGCCGTGGTTGGTGATCGTGAACTTGAGCCCCGCGATCCCGTCGTAGCCGGGCATCGCCCACGCGTACGCCTCCTGGTGCACCGAGATCCCGAGCGGCCGGTGCTGCTCGCCCGTTGCGTAGCCGAACGCGATCGCCTCCGGGCGATCGTCCACGTAATCCGCGCTCGCCATCTGCTGCGAGAACATCCCGAGGTCCTCGTCGATCTCGCCGTCGCCGTCGTCGTCCACGCCGTTCAACAGCTCCTCGTCCACCCGGCCGTCGCCGTCGTCGTCCACGAAACGCTGGCATCCCAGCCGGCCCCGATCGGCGACGCGCACGTGATCCTCGTCGGCCAGCGTCGGCCGGAACTCGAGCAGCGGCCCGCCCGAAACCGACGGCACGCCGAAGTCGTCGAGCGCCCCCACCCACAGCGCAGCGTAGTTCAGCGCCTCGTGCCCAGAGCCCGGCGGCATCTCGAACGAGGGGTCGTTCGAATAGCCGGCGTCGAGGAACGCGTTCCCGATGATGCCGGCGTTGGTGATCCTCAGGTTGAAATTGCCTGCCGTGAGACTCGGTCCGCGGTCGCGGTTATCGAGGATCGCCCGCGCCGGAGCCGGCGCGAGGCACGCGATCAGCAGCACCAGCACGGCACGGCATGAACGGCGGATGACGGATGGCTTCAATCTCGAGCCTTGAAGGGGTCTCAGGGATGGGGGTCGGTCAACAAGCATAGGCGCTGGCGGCGGCCGACCTCAAACGAATCCTCGCCCCGCCCGCGTTGACCCTCCCTGGAGCGCCACATAGAGTCGCGCGCCATGTGCACGCTCATCATCGGGAACGACGCCCTCGGGCCGGGGACGGTCGTGGTCGCGGCCAATCGCGACGAGGATCCCGCGCGCGCCAGCGCCGCCCCCGGCGTGCTGAACGGGTCCCCGCTCGTGGTGGGTGGGCGCGATCTGGTGAGTGGCGGCACCTGGCTCGCGATCCGTGAGCGGCGCGCGATCGTCGCGATGCTGAACCGGCGCGAGCCGGAGCCGGTCGATCCCGACGCGGCCGTCGGGCGAAGGTCGCGCGGCCTGCTCGCGCTCGACCTCGCGATCGCGGCCGGCGGCGGCGCGGCGGAGGCGCTCGAATCCGCGCTCGATCTCGCGCATGCCTCGACCTACGCGCCGTTCACGCTGGTGTACGCATCGCCCGGGGCATGCTGGCTGCTGGTGCACGACGGCGCGGAATCGATCGAGGCCCGGCGCGTTCCGCGGGGCTGGCACGCGCTCACCCACGCCGATCTCGACGACCGCGCGGAGCCGCGCTGCGCGTGGCTGATCGAGCGGCTCGCGCGGTTCGAGCCGGCGGGCCCCGCGGAGGCCGAGCGCGGGCTCATCGATTTGCTGCGCGCGCACGGCGACGGCACCCCGCCGGTCTGCCTGCACGAGGGGCCCATACGAACCGTCTCGGCGTCGCTGGTCCTGCTCGCGCGCGATCGCGCGCGCTACCTTCACGCGGAGGGGCGGCCGTGCGATCATCCCGCGATCGATCGCTCCGCGCTGCTCGGCGGCGCCGTCCCTCCCGAGGAGACCCCGTGAGACTCGAGCACCAGGTCGCGCTGATCACCGGTGGCAGCCGCGGGCTGGGCGCCGCCATCGCCCGCGCGCTCGCGGCCGAGGGCGCGGCGGTGGCGCTCGCGGCGCGCCCCGGGCCCGAGCTGGACCAGACGCTGGCCGCGCTGACCGCGTCGGGCGCCCGCGCGATGGCCGCGCCCGCCGACGTGACCCGCGCCGACGAGATCGAACGCGCGACGCGGGCCGTGATCGAGCGCTGGGGGCGGCTCGACATCGTGGTGCTCAACGCCGGCACCTGGCAGGGGGCGCCGCTCCACGAAACCACCGAGGCCATGTGGGATCTGCTGCTCGACCTGAATCTCAAGGGCGCGTTCCTCACGCTCAAGGCGGCGCTGCCCGAGATGATCCGGCGGCGACGCGGCACGGTGATCGGCATCTCGTCGCTGGGCGGGACGGTCGGGCAGCCGGGCTCCGCCGCCTACGCGGCGAGCAAGTGGGGACTGCGCGGACTGCTCGAATCGGTCGCCCTCGAAGTGAAGCCCCATCGCGTGCGGGTGAGCCTGGTGTATCCGCACAACATCAACTCGGCGGGCCGCGCGATCGCGCCGGGCTCCGAGGAGCGCGATCGAAATCTCGAGCCCGACGAGATCGCATCGCTGATCGCGTGGATCTGTGCTGCGCCGGATCACGTCGCGGTCGGCAACGTGACGATCTGGCCGCTGGCGGCGGGGATTCGCTCGACGTGACGCGCGGGAGACGCCTCCGCGAGACCTCGACGCCCGCATTCTTCTCGCCTAGTATGACGGCCCACCGGCAATGGGGCCGTGTCTTCTGGAGGGAGGGGGTCTGGGATGGAAGCGAGCTTCCCCGAATGCCGCAAGTGCAGCGATGGGGTCCTGCTGCCGCTCTCCGACTACGGTCGCGATGGAGCGCCCATCACCTACAAGGCATGGGTCTGCAGCAATCCGGGGTGCGGCTACAACATCCGCATCGACAATGGCGAGATCAGTCTGGGGCGCAGCATCGGCCTGTCGAGCAAGTAGTTGATTCGAGCGATCGTCTTCGATCTCGACAACACGCTCACCGACTTCATGAAGATGAAGGCGGCGGCGATCGACGCCGCGATCGACGGAATGATCGACGCCGGGCTGCAGCTGCCGCGTGACGCGGTGCGAGCGCGCATCGACGCGATCTACCAGGAGCAGGGTCTCGAGTATCAGCGCGTCTTCGACGAGCTGCTCGCGAGCGAGCTGGGCCGCATCGATCCGCGCATCCTGGCATCGGGGATCGTCGCCTACCGCCGGGCCCGCGAGTCCACGCTGGTGCTCTACCCGCACGTGCAGATGACGCTGCTCGAGCTGGCGAAGCGCGGCATCCGGCTGGGCGTCGTGTCCGACGCGCCGCGCGCGCAGGTGTGGCTGCGGATCTGCTCGCTCTCGCTCCAGCACGTGTTCGACGCGGTCGTGACCTTCGACGACACCGGCGAGCGCAAGCCGGGCGCCGCGCCGTTTCGCGAGGTGCTCGGCCGCCTGGGCGTCGAGCCGGCGGCCGCCCTGATGGTGGGCGACTGGGCGGAGCGCGACGTGGTCGGGGCGCGCGGCCTCGGCATGAAGACGGTCTTCGCGCGCTACGGCGACACCTTCGACACCAAGGAATCGGGCGCGGATTTCGACATCGACGACGTGTTCCAGCTGGTCGCGATCGTGGACCGGCTGAACTCGGCCGCCGGCTCGGATGCGCGCGCGACGGCAGGCGCTCCGCGGGCGGACCGCGGGGCGTAGGGCTCGAACCGGGAGGTCATGATGGGGACGAGCAAGGTCAAGGCTGCGAAGGCAAAGGTCCACCAGCCGCCCGAGGGAACGAGCGGCCTCGACGGTCATTTCTACGTCTACGTGTACGACGTCTTCCACAACACGTTTCTCCCCGGACGCACGACCGACACGATCGAGAAGGCGGTATCGTTCCAGCGTCACGCGCAGGAGAAGCTCTACGCGGAGCAGGAGGCCGATCCCGAGCTGTTCGATCTGCCCTTCATCTCCTCCGATCCCGATCTCGTCGCCCGCGCGGAGCGCGACCCGGAGTATCGCGCCCGCCTCGAGCGCGACCTGGGCGGCGAGGCGCGGGGGCGCGCCCGCAAGCGCTAGCGACGGCGGGCGACGCGTGTTCCTGCTCATGCTCGGCCTGCTGACCGGCGTGGCGTCTGCGGACTCGGCGCTCCAGACTCCGGCTCGAGCCGTGGCCGATTCGATTTACCCGCCGCCGGCCGAGGGCGCGGCCGGCGCCGACACCTCGCTGCGGGTGCCCGGCACGTGGCTGCGCTTCGGGTTCTCGCAGGAGCGGGTGCTGGCAAGCGAGGCGCTCGTGGTGATTCCCGCGCCGGGCCCGCGCGGTCTCGTGACGAGGCGGGGCGGCATGCGCTGGTTCGGGGTCGACACCGAAGCATCGCTCGTCTTTCTGCACGACCGGCTCGCTCGCGCGCGATTCGTCGCGAAGGACGAGGCGCCGCACGCGCTCGACTACGTCGAGGATCAGCTCGCGACCCTCGGGTTTCGCCGCCGGTGCGAGACGCTCGACCCCGCGTCCCGGGTGTGCGAGTGGACCGGGGAGACACTCGTCAAGCTCCACCGGCAGCCGCGTTCGCTCACGGCCGATGTCGAGCCCTACCAGGCGCCGCACGCCCTCGCGAGGCCGCATCGCGGGGCCGCGGCCGCCGAGACGGTGGCGGTGTGGCCCGAGGTGCTGAGGCTCTCGCCCGGCGCATCGAATCCGGGCCTCGGCGCGCCCGAGCTCGCGGAGGCCGCATCGCTCCATCCTCAGTATCCGCGCGCGGCGCGCGCCGCGGGGGTGCAGGGCCGGGTGTGGGTGCGGGCGCTGGTGGACACCGGCGGCGCCGTGATCGAGACGCAGGTGACGCGCAGCATCGCGGAGCTCGACAGCGTGGCGCTCGCGTGCGTGCGCGGGCTCCGGTTCAAGCCGTTTCGTGCGGAAGGGCGGCCGTCGCGCTTCCGCGTCGACGTCCCCATCACCTTCACCCTGCACTGACCATGCTGCTCGTCACCGCCGAGGAAATGCGCGCGCTCGACCGCGCGACCATCGATGGCGGCCACGCGTCGGGCGAGACCCTCATGGAGCGCGCCGGGGCGGGCGTGGTCGTGGCCATGGAGCGGCGTTACGGGCCGACCCTCGCGCTGCGCGTGCTGGTGCTGTG
Source organism: Candidatus Eiseniibacteriota bacterium (assembly GCA_041483195.1). Classification (GTDB taxonomy): domain Bacteria; phylum Eisenbacteria; class RBG-16-71-46; order RBG-16-71-46; family RBG-16-71-46; genus WS-2. Next base: position 47,133 of record JBGPFC010000028.1, on the reverse strand, counting down.
CGGCACCGGGAACAACGGCGGCGACGGCTTCGTCGCGGCGCGGCACCTGCGCGCGCGTGGCGCGGAGGCGCAGGTGGGGCTGATCGGCGAGCGTGCCCGCGTGCAGGGCGACGCGAAACGGCACATGGATCGCATGGAATCGGACGGCGTCTCGGTCGTCGAGATCGGTTCGGAGGAGGCGCTCGCGCGCCTTACCGCATCGCGCGATCGCTGGGATTTCGCGCTCGACGCGCTGCTCGGAACCGGCGCACGCGGCGCGCCGGAAGGCCTGATCGCCGCCGCCGTCCAGGCGCTGCGCGACCTGGACGACGCCGGAACGCGCGTGGTGGCGGTGGACATCGCGACCGGCGTGCATCCCGACACCGGCGAGATCGCACGCCGCGCGACGCGCGCCGATCTCACCGTGACGTTCGGCGCGCCGAAACGCGGGCAGCTGCTCTACCCGGGACGCGCGTTCGTTGGCGCGCTCGAGGTGGTGAACATCGGGCTCGCGCCCGCGCCGGCCGGGAACGGGCGCTTCGCGGTCGAGATGCCGACCCGCATCGAGGTCGCGGCGCGATTGCCGGTCCGCGACCCGCGGGCGCACAAGGGCTCGGCGGGACGCGTGCTGGTGGTGGGCGGCTCGCCGGGGCTCACCGGCGCCGTCACCCTCGCCGCGCGCGCGGCCACCCGTGCCGGCGCGGGTTACGTGCAGTGCGCGGTGCCCGCGAGCCTGAACGACGTGTTCGCGGCGAAGCTCCTGGAGCAGATGACGCTGCCCGCGCCGGAGTCCGGCGCGCGCTCTCTCTCGGTCAACGCGCACGACGCGATCGCGCGCTGGGCGGAGCGCGTGGACGCGATCGTGCTGGGCTCCGGGCTCTCGCGCGATGCCGATGCCGCGGAGCTGGCGCGGCGCCTCGTCGCCTCGCGCCGCGTGCCGATGGTGCTCGACGCCGACGGCCTCAACGCGTTCGAGGGCCGTGCAGCTTTCGAGGGCGGCGCGCCGCTGGTGCTCACCCCCCATCTCGGCGAGATGAGCCGGCTCACCGGCCTCGATCCGGCAGCGCTCGAGGCGCGGCGCATCGATCTCGCGCGCGAGTGGGCCGCGCGGTGGAAGGTGGTCGTGGTGCTGAAGGGAGCGCCCACCGTGACCGCCGATGCGGACGGGCGCGCGGCCGTGAATCCCACCGGCAATCCCGGGCTCGCGACCGCCGGCACCGGCGACGTGCTGGCGGGCGTCATCGCCGCGCTGATGGCGCAGGGCCTCGCGCCATACGACGCCGCGCGCGCCGGCGTGTTCGTGCACGGCGAGGCGGGCGACCGCGTGGCGGAAGCGAAGGGCCAGCTGGGCATGAGCGCCGGCGACGTGGCGGAGGCGCTCCCGGAGGCGCTGCACGCGCTGGCGCGGCTGCGCGACGAGGCGCTCGAGCGCCGGGGCCGCGCGACGTAGCCGCGCGCGGGGCGCCCGAAGGGCGGCGCCCCCGATGCGAGAGAAGGCACGGCGGCCCGCGTCTGCGTGAGACACGGGCCGCGGAATTCGCGCCTGGCTAGATGTGTGGCGTGATCTTCGAGAGCATCGCGGGCTTCGGGTAGGCCCCCACCATGCGCTCGACCGGATTGCCGCCCTTGAAGAGCATCAGGGTCGGGATGCTCTGCACTCCGTAGCGTCCCGCCACGTCACCGCTCTCGTCCACGTCGAGCTTCACCACCTTGAGCCGCCCCGCGTACTCCGTCGCGATCTCCTCGACCGCAGGCGCGATGGTCCGGCACGGACCGCACCACGCCGCCCAGAAGTCCACGAGTACCGGCACCGACGACTGGAGAACTTCCTTCTCGAAATTCTGGTCGGTGACGGCAACTGCGTTTCCCATGACAACACCCCCCCGGTCGACCTAGTATCCAGCGAAACGCCCCTTCGGATGCCTCGAGGGGGCGAAAAGATCCCGCGCGTTTGTGAATCGACCCGTTCAGCATAGTCAGGCTCTCGGGACCGCGTCAACCCGCGTTCCGCGCGCCCCGGCGCACGCTCGCGCCACCGCGCGAGCCGGTTGCACGGCGGCGCGCGGACCACTCGCATCACAGGCTGGCCCATGTTCCCGCTGCGTGACGAAAATCCAGCCGACCGCGCGCCGGTGGTGACGCGTGCGCTGATCGCGCTCAATGCCGCGGCGTTCCTCTACGAGCTGACGCTCGGCCCCGCGCTGCGCGACTTCGTCGCCCAGTGGGGCGTGGTGCCGGCGCGCGTGGTGCTCTCGCTGCAGGGGGGCGAGCCGTTGCTCGCTCCGGCGCTCTCATTCGGCAGCTCGATGTTTCTCCACGGCGGCTGGGCGCACCTGATCGGAAACATGTGGTACCTCTGGATCTTCGGCGACAACGTCGAGGACCGGCTGGGCCGCGCGGGCTATCTCGTGTTCTACCTGGTGGCCGGCGTGGTCGCCTCGATCATCCACGTCCTCTCGAATCCGGGCTCAGTGCTGCCGACGGTGGGCGCCAGCGGCGCGATCGCGGCGGTGCTCGGCGCGTACGCCGTCGCGTATCCGCGCGCGCGCGTCATCACGCTCGTCCCGCTCTTCCCGTTCTTCCAGATCATGGCGCTCCCCGCGCTGCTCGTGCTCGGATTGTGGTTCGTGTTCCAGTTCATCATCGGAACGCTCTCGCTCGGCCAGGGCCCGGGCGCCGGCGGCGTCGCGTGGTGGGCGCACATCGGCGGGTTCGTATTCGGGGCGCTCGTGATGCACGCCTTCGGCCGCGGGCGCCGCCCGGCGCGATCGCGCGCCCGGGTGGAGCCCTAGGACCGGCCTTCTCCCCTGCCGATGGAATGGAGTAGCATCGCTCCCCCGACACGGGACGGACGCCATTCCCAGGCGAAGCCAAGGAGACTCCAGTGCGACAGGACCTCGATCGCCTCATGCGAGAGCGCGGCATCGCCGGCCTCGTGGTGTTCGCTCACGACCGCTACAGTCCGGCGATGTACTACGCCGCCGGGCAGCGCATCCATTACGGGATCTACTTCCGCGCATCCGACGGCCGCGAGCACCTGATCCACGATCCGATGGAGCGCGACCAGGCGGCGGCGGTGGGCTGCGAGCACTCGGCGTTCGAGCAGCACGGCATGACGCGGCTGGTCGAAGAGGAGAAGACCCCGGCGCGAGTGTTCGGCCGGCTGATCGGCGAGACCTGCGCGACGCTCGGCATGAGCGGGAAGATCGCGCTGTTCGGCGAGGTCCCGATCGGGTTCGCCGACCGGCTGCTCGCGCGCCTGCGCGAGGCGCTGCCGGGCATCACGGTGGACGACAGCCATCCCGACATCCTCTCGCTCGCGCGCATGACGAAGAGCGAATCCGAGATCACCGCGATCCGTCACGCCTCGCGCGGCGCGGTCCGCGGCATCGAGCGGCTCCGCGAATTCCTGTCAGCGCTGAGGCGCGACGGCGATCACTTCCGCGCGAACGGCGGCGAACCGGTGAAGCTCGGCGACCTGCGGCGGCTGCTCCACGCGGAGTTCCTCGAGCACGGGCTCGAGGGCGGAGAGTCGATCGTCTCGCAGGGACGGGACGCCGGCGTTCCGCACAATCGCGGCAACGACGACGAGCTGCTGCGCGCGGGAACGCCGCTGCTGGTGGACATCTTCCCGGGGGAGGCGGGCGGCGGCTACTACAGCGACCTCACGCGCACGTTCTGCATGGGCAGGGCGCCGGAGCCGCTCCAGCGCCTGTACGCCGACGTGCACGACGCGTTCCGCGCCGGGATGAACGCCCTCCGGGTCGGCGAGCCCTGCCGTGGCGCGCAGGAAAAAGTGTGCGACGTGTTCGAGGCCCGCGGTCACGCGACCACGCGCACCCGGCAGGGCACCGAGGAGGGATACGTGCACGGCCTCGGCCACGGCGTGGGTCTCTCGGTGCACGAAGCGCCGCGCCTCGGGGGCCCGGCCTCCAACACGCAGCCGCTGGAGCCGGGCATGGTGGTCACCGTCGAGCCCGGCCTCTACTACCCGTCGCGAGGGATGGGCGCCCGCATCGAGGATCTGGTGCTGGTGCGCTTGGACGGCGGCGTCGAGAACCTGACGCCCCTGCCCTACGACCTGGAAATCGAGCCGCGCGGTTGAAGAAGTCGCACGCCGTCGATCGCCCGCCCGTCATCGAGCGCGCCGTGCTGGTGGGCCACGCCGGCCGCGACGGGGCGCATCTCGAGCGCTCGCTCGACGAGCTCGGCCTGCTCGCCGACACCGCCAACGCGCGCGTGATGGAACGCGTGCGCCAGAAGCGCGGGCCGATCCATCCCAAGACCTTCATCGGCAAGGGCAAGCTCGAGGAGCTGAAGGAACGCGCCGACGCGGTGGACGCCGACCTCGTCATCTTCGACGACGATCTCTCGCCGGGCCAGGTGCGCAATCTCGAGAAGGCGCTCGACCGCAAGGTGGTGGATCGCTCCGAGCTGATCCTCGACATCTTCGCGCGCCGCGCGCGCACGCGCGAGTCGCGGCTCCAGGTGGAGCTGGCGCAGCTCGAGTACACGCTGCCCCGGCTCACCGGCATGTGGAAGCACCTCGAGCGCCAGGCGGGCGGCATCGGAACGCGCGGACCGGGCGAGACCCAGCTCGAGACCGACCGCCGCATCGTGCGCGACCGCATCGCGCGACTGAAGCGCGATCTCCAGAGCGTCGAGCGCGAGCGCGAGACCCAGCGCCGCCGCCGCCGCCGCGAGTTCCGCGTGGCGCTGGTGGGCTACACCAACGCCGGAAAGAGCACGCTGTTCAACACGCTCACCCGTGCGCAGGTCTTCGTCGAGAACCGCCTGTTCGCGACGCTCGACGCCACCACCCGCCAGATGGTGAGCCCCGAGCGCCACAGCGTGCTGCTCACCGACACCGTGGGATTCATCCGCAAGCTTCCGCATCACCTGGTCGCGTCGTTTCACAGCACGCTGGCCGAAGCGGTCGAGGCCGATCTGCTGCTGCACGTGATCGACACCGCCGATCCCGATCGCGCGCGTCAGATCCGCGCGGTCGAGGAGGTGCTCGAGAAGATCCTCGAGACGCCGCGGCCCACCGTGCTGGTCTTCAACAAGTGCGACCGCCTCACCGACCCCGACGCGGCGGTGGCCCTGCGCGCGACCCAGCCGGGCGCGTTCGTGATCTCGGCGCTGACCGGCGAGGGACTGGCCGAGCTGCGCGCGCATCTGTTCCGCGAGTCCGCTGAGTGCACCGCGCGGCGCACGGTGCCGGCGGCCTCGTGAGCGCGACGCCCGGCGCCGCCGCCCTGCGCACGATCCGCTTCGGGCACAGCCCCGACGCCGACGACGCATACATGTTCTACGGATTTCACGAGGGACTCGCGACCATCGCCGGTTGCCGCGTGGAGCACGTGCTCGAGGACATCCAGAGCCTGAATCGCCGCGCGCTCGAGCGCGCCGACCTCGAGATCACGGCGGTCTCTGCGCACGCCTACGCTCACCTCGCCGATCGCTACGCCATCCTCGCATGCGGCGCGTCGATGGGCATGGGCTACGGCCCGGTCGTCGTGGCGCGCGAGGCGCGCACCCTCGACTCCCTGCGCGGGAAGCGCGTGGCGATCCCGGGGCCGCTCACCACTGCCGCGCTGCTGCTCCGGATCGAGTGCCCCGATTGCGTGCCGGTGGAGGTGATGTTCGACCGCATTCCCGGCGCCGTCGCGCGCGGCGAGGTCGAAGCCGGCGTCATCATCCACGAGAGCCAGCTCACCTATCGCGAGGAGGGGCTGGTCAAGGTGCTCGACTTCGGCGAGCTGTGGCGCGATCGCGACCGGCTTCCGGTGCCGCTCGGCCTCGACGTGGTGCGGCGCGACCTCGGGCCCTCGCTGATGCGCGAGGTGAGTGCCGGCTTTCGCGCCAGCATCCAGGCCGCGCTCGATCACGAGGACGAGGCGATCCGCTACGCGTTGCGATTCGGCCGCGGCCTCGATCCCGCGCAGGGCAGGGCCTTCGTCCACATGTACGTGAACGAGCTGACGCTCGACCTGGGCGAAGTGGGACGGCGCGCGCTCGAGACGCTCTACTCGCGCGCGGTGGCTGCGGGCGCGATCGCACGGGGACCGGCGATCGAGATCGTGTAGAGGCGGCGGCCCCCCTCCTACGCCGGCCGCGCCGGATCGAACCCGGCGATCCACTCCCGCACGGCGTCCACGTCCGCGCGCGTGAGCTCGTGCCCGGCATCCTGCCAGCGCAGCGTGACGTCGGCGCCGCGCTCGCGCAGCAGCTGCGCGAGGTGATCCGCGTCTCCCTCCGGCACGAACGGATCGCGGCGGCCATCCGAGATCAGCACGCGCGTGCCCGCGAGCAAGGCACGCGCCTCGGGCACGAACGGCACCATCGCGCGCAGCAGCGCGGCGCCCGCGAACGTCCCCGGACGCATCAGCAGCACGCTCGCCGCGATGTTGGCGCCGTTCGAGTAACCCGCGGCGATCACGCGGCGCGGATCCAATCCGTAGGCCCGGGTCGCCGCCCCCACGAAATCGGCGAGCTCCTGGGTGCGCGCCTTCAAATCGTCAACGTCGAACACGCCCTCGGCGAGGCGCCGGAAGAAGCGGGGCATTCCCTGCTCGAGCACCTTGCCGCGCGGCGCGAGCAGGGCCGCCCCCGGCGCGATCATCTCGCCGAGCGGGATCAGGTCGTCCTGGTTGCCGCCGGTGCCGTGGAGCAGCAGCAGCGTGAACGGCGCGTTCGCGGCCGGCACGAAGCGGTGCGCGAAGCCGAGCGCGTGAGCGCGCGCGTCATTCATCCGTGGCGTACAGCCGTTCGCTGATGCGTGACAGCTCGCGCACGTCCTGCGCCGAGAGCCGCCGGCCGATCTCGCGGTGGAGCGCGTCCACCTCGGGACGCATGCGCTCGGCCAGGTCCATGCCCTTGCGCGTGATGCGCGTCAGCGAGAGCCGGCGATCCTGGCTCGAGCGCGCGCGCTCGACCAGGCCGCGGCGCTGCAGGCGGTCGATGATCCGGGTCACGTCGGGCGCGCGCTCGATCATGCGCGCGGCGACGTCGCAGCGCGGGTAGCCGCCCGGATGCGCGCCGCGCAGGATGCGCAGCACGTTGTACTGCGCGGCGGTGATCCCGTGCGCTTCGCAGAGCCGGTCGAGACGCTCGCGCACGAAGCCCGCCGCCACGAGGAGGTTCAGCATCGCCTCGTGCGCCGGGCTTTCGAACTTCGCTTGCCGCAGCCTCTGCTTCAGCGCCTCGCCCATGGCGAATAGGATGCGGGCAGGCCGCCGTGCGGCGCAATACCATCTTGGAAGACTTGCGAGGGGCGCTCCGACTCGACGCGACCGGGTCGCGCCGGGAGCGACGCATCGGACGACGCCCGCGTTGTGGCCCGCGGCCTGAGCGGGTAGGCTGCGCTCCGTGCGCGAGACACGGAAGTCCCTCGCCGGCCTGTTGATGCTGGTGATCCTGTGCGTCGCCGGATGCGGCCTGTGGCTGCTCCATGCCGACGCGTGGAGCCTGGGCCGGCGTTCCCCGGTGCTCAACTACGACACGTCGCAGTACGCGATCGCGGCGCGCGAGCTGGCCGATCACGGCCGCTTCGGCACCACCTTCGCCCTCCCGCTCGAGCTGGCGACGCATCCCAACCCGCCCTGGCCGCTCGCGGTGGTGCAGCCGGGGCTGGTCGTGCTGGAGGCCGCGATCTTCCGCATCGCGCCGCGCGAGCTGCGCATCGGCGGCCGCGTCCTCGGCCAGTGGACGCGTCCCGATCAGATCGAGTGGCTGGTGGTCCCGATCGGGTTCACCTGCTTCCTGATCCTCGGCGCATCGCTGGCGCTCGCGACCGGCAAGCTGCTCTGGCACTACGCGCCATCGGTCTCGGACGCCGAGCGCATGGCCGCGGGATCGGTGGTGGGACTCGCGTTCCTGCTCGATCCCGAGGCCCAGCACTTCGCGGTGGGCGGCTTCACCGAGCTGCCCTTCACGTACGGCTTCGTGGGCGCGCTCGCGATGCTGGCGCTCGGGCACGCGCCGAGGCGCCCGCTCCTGTTCGGCCTGTTGCTCGGCGTCACCGGCAGCTTTCGCGCGAACATGGTCTGGCTCGGGCCGATGCTCGCGCTCGCGGCGGCGGCGATCGCGCCGCGCGGCGGGCGGATGCGCGTGCTCGCGTTCGCGTTCGCGGGCCTCGCGCTGCCGCTCGTCCCGTGGTGGATCTACAAGTGGCGGTCGTTCGGCAACCCGGGATGGGACCTCACGCGTTTCGTGCTGTGGGACGGCGTCGGCGGTCGCACCTGGTTTTCGCTGTTCCATCTCCCCGAGCTCCCGCGGGTCCCCACCGGAGCCGCGGCGATCGGCCCGATCGCGGGCAAGGCCGCGCGCAATCTGCCCGGGCTCGCGATCGCGATGATGACCGGCCCGCGCGCGCTCTGGATCGGCGCGCTCGGCCTGTGGCTGCTGGTGGCCGATGCGCCGCGCGCGCTGCGGGTCACGGCGCTCGCGGTGCTCGCGTGCCTCGCGGTGAGCGCGGCTCTGGCCGCGGCCAGCATCCCGTGGTTGCGGTTCGTGTTCCCGGCGCGGGCGCCCGCCGAGGCCGCGGGCATCCTCGCGACCTGGGGCCTGCTCTCGCGGCTGCCGGCGGCGGTCACCGGTCCCGCGAGCCGGCGCGTGTTGCGCGCCTCGATCGCGGCGCTCGCGCTCGGATGGGGCGCGTGGCAGACGACGATCGGAAATCGCGAGGCCGCGGAGACCTCGCAGGAGCGCGGCGTGCCCAGCACCGTCGTGCTGCTCAAGCTCGCGGTGCTCATGAATCGCGAGATTCCGCCGGGTGAGGCGGTGATGAGCAACCTCGGCCCGACCCTCGCGTGGCACGCGCGGCGCCCGGTCATTCACCTCGCGCTCGAGCCCGAAGACCTCGACGCGTGCCGGCGCCGGCTCGACGTGAGCCACGTGCTGCTCGTCTTTCGCAAGCCCGAATACGCATGGGGCGGATGGCGCGACATCGTCGCGCGTCCGCTCGAAGCGCGGCAGCGCCCCGAGCTGAACATCCGGCGCGTGCGCGAGTTCATCAGCGGCGACGGCTTCCGCGTGGTGTGGCTCGATCTGGGCCCGCTTCCCGCGCGGCTCGCATCCGCGGATCCGCCCACGACGACGGGCGGGCCCATGTGTGGCCCGCCCGTCGCGAGGATTCCCGCTTTCGCGAAGCTCGCCTACCGCAGCATCGCGACCCTGCGCATGAACGTCTCGCCGAGCGCGCCGACGCGCACCAGGTAGACCCCGGGGCTGACCGCCGCGCCGGCCGCGGTGCGGCCGTCCCAGTCGAGGGTCCAGCGGCCGGCGCCGTATTCGCGGCCCGGCGCGCTCCACACCTCGCGTCCCTGGATGTCGAGCACCGCGAAATCCACGCGGCCGGCGCGCGGCAGGTCGAGCGCGAACGACACCCGCGCGCCGCTCGGATTGGGATACGGGCTCGAGAGCGCGATCCGCGTGGGCGGCGCCGCGAGCCGGGATGCGTCTTCCGCGGCCGGAGCCTGCTCCGACCTCGCGAGCGGCGCGGGCCCCGCGACGTCGCCGCCGCCGAAGTTGTCGAGCGTCGAATTCTGCGCGCCGGTGAGCGTGAGGCCGAGCCGCCCCCCGCTCGCGCCGTAGGCCCAGCCCGCCACCGAGGCGAGGCCGATCGCCGTGCCGTTCCGGTAGACGGTGACCGTTCCGTCCGAAAGCGCGCGCGCCCCGAGCCGATCGCCGGCCACCATCGTCACGCTGATCGCGGCGCCGCGCCCGACCCAGCCCACCGCGGGATCGTAGGTGTTCACCTGGATCACGTGGCGCCGGTGGTCGTAGCTCACCTCGATGTGCCCGGTGCTCCACACCAGGCCCTGCACCTTGAGCATGAGGTTGTGCTCGGGGGCGTTGTTGGTGATGGCGCTGAGGGTGATGTAGGCCTCCTGATTCGGGCCGAAGACGCCGCCATTCCACACCGACGAGATGTCGTGCGCCGTGGGCTTGAGCTGGTTGCCGCTGATCGTGAGGCCGGTGCCCGGCGTCCACGATCCACCCACCGCGCCGTTCGCGCGGTTGAAGTCGTCGAGCACCGCGGTCTGCGGGAAGGTGTTGGGCGGCGCGCTCACCGATACGGCGACGCTCGCCGTGTCCACCCCGCCGCGGCCGTCGGCCACGGTGAGGATCGCGGCGTAGTTTCCAATCGACGCGTAGGTGTGGCTGATGGTGAGCCCGCTCCCCGAGCCGCCGTCGCCGAAGGCCCATGCGTAGGTGAGCGGATCGCTGTCGGGATCGCTCGAACCCGCTCCCGAGAAATTCACGGGCAGCGGAGTCTGACCGCTCTGCGGCGTGCCGGCGGCCACCGCGACCGGCGGATGATTGACGGGCGGCGCGCTCACCGACACCGCGACGCTCGCCGTGTCCGAGCCTCCGCGGCCGTCGGTCACCGTGAGGATCGCCGCGTAGTTGCCCGCCGCGACGTAGGTGTGGCTGATCGTGAGACCGCTCCCCGTGCCGCCGTCGCCGAACGCCCATGCGTACGCGAGCGGATCGGAGTCGGGATCGCTCGAGCCCGCTCCCGAGAAGTTCACGAGCAGCGAAGCCTGTCCGCTCTGCGGCGCGCCGGAGGCCACCGCCACCGGCGGATTGTTGCCGGGCGCCGGGCTCACCGAGACCGCGACGCTCGCGGTGTCCACCCCGCCGCGGCCGTCGGTCACCGTGAGGATCGCCGCGAAGTTACCGGCCGCGGCGTAGGTGTGGCTGACGGTGAGACCGCTCCCGGAGCCGCCGTCGCCGAAGACCCAGGCGTACGTGAGCGGATCGCCGTCGGAATCGCTCGAGCCGGCGCCCGAGAAATTCACGAGCAGCGAAGCCTGCCCGCTCTGCGGCGCGCCGGAGGCCACCGCCACCGGCGGATGATTGACGGGCGCGGGCCCCACCGTGAGCGCGCGCACGCTCGCGTTGTTGGTCTCGTTGCTCTCGGTCACCGCCGCGAGCGAATCCGCGACCAGGCGGAGCACGTACGTGCCGGCGGCGGCGATGGCCGCGTTCACGCTGAGGCTCGCGCTGTCCTGCGCGGCCACCGCGGCGTCGCCCTGGCCCAGCAGCGTGGCGCCCGCGCGCAGCATCCAGTGCGAGGTCCCCGCGTTCGCGGCGCCGCGATTGTAGAGCTTGAAGCCGTATTGCGCGCTCTGGGTCGCGGCGGGCGGATCGGGCACGACCGTCACGGCCGAGACCTGGAGGTCCGGCAACACGGGCGGCGCGCCGGTCACGGTGCCGCCGCCGAAGTCGTCGAAGAACGTGGTGTTCGCGCCGGTGATGGTGAGGCCGAGGCGCCCGGTGTTCGCGGCAAACGGCCAGTTGCCGACCGACAGCTGTCCGAGCTTCGTTCCGTTCTTGTAGATCGAGACGTTGCCGACCGAGTCCGCGCGCGCGCCGAACTGGTCGCCCGACGCGAAGCTCGCGTTCAGCGAGCCGCGCCCCACCCAGCCCTGCGACGGCGCGTAGGTGGTCACCCATACCTTCCCGCCCGCCGCGTCGTACGCGACCTCGATGTGGCCAGCGCTCCACGAGGTGCCCTGCACCTTGAGCATCAGGTTCTGCTCGGCCGCCCCGCCCTCGGTCGCGAAGGTGATGAACTCCTCCTGGTTGGTGCCGAACGTCGCCCCGTTCCACACCGTCGTGTTGGTGGAGGAGGTCTGCGTGAGCCGGTTCGCGTTGATGACGAGCCCGCTGGTGACGTCCACCCACGACCCGCCGATCGCGCCGTTCGCGCGGTTGAAGTTGTCGAGCACCGCGGTCTGCGGGAATCCGGTCGCGGGCGCGGTCACCGCGATGACGACGTTCGCGGTCGCGGCGCCGCCACGCCCGTCGCTCACCGTGACCACCGCCGTGAAGTTCCCGGCCGCCGCGTAGGTGTGGCTGGTGGTGAGGCCGCTTCCGGTTCCTCCGTCGCCGAATGCCCATGCGTAGCTGAGCGGATCGCCGTCGATGTCGCTCGAACCGGCCGCCGAGAAGTTGACGGCGAGCGGCGCCAGCCCGCCGGTCGGCGCGCCAGCGGCCGCCGCGGTCGGCGCGTGGTTGCCAGGCAGCGGATTGATCGTGAGCGATCGCACGCTCGCGTTGTTCGACTCGTTGGTCTCGAACACGACGTTCGCCGAATCGGCGGTGAGCCGCAGCGCGTAGGTTCCGGCCGCGGGAGCCGCGGCGCTCCGGCTGATGGTCACGCTGTCGAGCGCGGCCACGATGGTATCGCCCTGCGCGATCAGGTTGTTGCCGGCGCGCAGCACCCAGTGCGAGATCGGCGCCGGCAGGCGCCCGGTGTTGTAGAGCTTGAAGTCGTACTGCGCGCTCTGCGTTGCGGTGGGCGGATCGGGCGTGACGATGACCGCCGAGGGCTGGAGATCCGTCTCGGGCCAGATGTTGACCCGCGCGGTATCGCTGAGACCGCCGGGATCGGTGACGGCGAGCTTGACCTCGAGATGCACGCCGGTGCCGTCGTCGTAGTTGTCAGCAGTGAAGGATCCGGTCTTCCCGCTGAAGCTGAACGTCGCGGGATGCACGTGCGTGTTGTGGTGCAGATCCACGACCCAGTCGTAGTGGAGCGAGTCGGAGGGCGACTGCGCGTCGGTGCCGTCGCCGGAGCAGAGCACGATCTGGCCCTTGACGTAGAACGCGTTGTTCACGGGCGTGCTGATGCTCGCCGTCGGCTTGGTGTTCGTCACGATCAGCATGTTGCCGCCGCCGAAATCGTCGAATCGCGTCGTGGTCGCGCCGGTGAGGGTGAGGCCCAGACGCCCGCCGTTTCCGATGAACGGCCAGTTCCCGAGCGCGACCTGTCCCTGCTGGACGCCGTTCTTGTAGACGAACAGGTTGCCGACCGAATCGGCGCGCGCGCCGAACTGGTCTCCTGCGGCGAACGAGAGCGGCGCGATCGAGCCGCGGCCCACCCAGCCCTGGCCCGGCGCGTAGGTGTTCACGAACACCTGTCCCGCCTGCGCGTTGTACGCGACCTCGATGTGTCCAGCGCTCCACGAGGTGCCCTGCACCTTGAGCATCAGGTTCTGCTCCGGGGAGCTGGGCGTGATGGCGGCGAGCGTGATGTAGGCCTCCTGGTTCGGCCCGAAGGTGGCGCCGTTCCAGACCGTCGTGTTGGTGGACGAGGTCTGGATCAGGGCGTTGCTGTTGATCGAGAGCCCCGACGTCACGTCCACCCACGAGCCGCCGATCGCGCCATTCGCGCGATTGAAATTGTCGAGCACCGCGCTGCTGGGGAATCCCGCGCCCGGCGGCGAGACCATGATGGTCTTGATCTTCACATCGAGGCCGCCTCGTCCGTCGGTCACCGTGAGCTGCGCCGTGAACGCCCCGGAGGTGGTGTAGGTGTGGTTGGTGGTGATCCCGGAGCCGGTCGCCCCGTCCCCGAACGCCCACGAGTAAGTCAGCGGATCGTTGTCCGCGTCGATGCTGCCAGAGCCGGAGAAGTTGACGGTGAGCGGTACCGAGCCCCCGAGCGGCGAGGCCGAGATGCTGGCGATCGGCTGGGTGTTTCCGCCGACCGCCCCGGTCCAGCGGATGCGCCGCACCTGCCCGACGTTGATCGCGACGTAGAGAATGTTGCCGGTGCCGGGCTCGAGCGCGAAGTCCACCGGGCCGTCCATCGCCGTTCCGAAGTTCAGGATCTGGATGAGATTGTCGTTGCCGTCCACCACGGCGCACTTGACCCAGCTCTGTCCGTAGTCGCCGAAGAAATACTGGCCGCGATATTGCGCGGGATACTGATTCGAGGTGTAGAACGCGCCGCCGATCGACGTGTTCCCGTGGAAACCGGGCGGGACGGAGAGCGCGTCGGTCGTGTGGTTCCAGGTCGCAAGTGGCGCGCTCTGGAACGAGGGATTGGACGGCGTGCCCATCGAGCCGCAGCCATTGTGCGCGGGCGTTGCGGCCTGATACTGGCTCTGCGCTCCGATCCCCTCGAAGCAGGGCCACCCGAAATTGAGGCCCGGCGTCCTCGCGATGTTCATCTCTTCCCACGTCACCCACCCCACGTCGCCGATGTAGAGCGTGCCGGGGCTCGCGCTCGAGGTGTCGGCGGTCCCGGTGTTCGGCCTGAGCGTGAAGCGGTAGGGATTGCGCAGCCCGTAGGCCCAGATGCGCGACTGATAGGACGCGAGGTTGCCGTTGACGAACGGATTGCTCGCGTAGCCGTGGCCGTTGAGCGGATTGATGCGGAGGATCTTGCCGGGCAGGCAGCCGATGTACTGGGCGCGGAATGCCCCGATGTCCTCGTTGGGATCGGTCTGGGCCGCGCCGAATTGCGGCCCGTCGTTCCCGCCCTGGTCCATGTACTCGTAGTGGCCGCCGTCGCCGACGGACACCAGCAGGCTGCCGTCGGATCCCCAGCGCAGCGAACCGATCGTGTGCGAATCCGACGCCGAGGCCGGGCCATGCCGCCAGTCGGTGCCCATCAGCACGGTGCGCGTCGTGTAGTCGACGACGTTGGAGTCGGTGGCGCTGATCTGGTAGCGCGTGAGACGCCCGAACGCGTAGACGTTGTCGTCGGTGCCGTTCGAATCGGGGTCCACCGTGTAGAGCAGGTAGATGAAATGATTGGTCGGGTAGTTGGGATCCACGGCGACGCTCAGCAGTCCGCGATCGCCGTTGTTGAGCACTTCGTTCTCGCCGGCCCACATCGGCGTGGGGTACTTGCTGCCGTTCTTGATCGCGTAGACGCGCCCGCGCTTTTCGGCGACGAGCATGCGGCCATCCTGCATGAAGGTGATGCCGACCGGCGTGTTGAGCGCCGCGCCGGGCGCCACGTCTTCGACCACGAAGCTGGCGGGCACCGAGGGAACCGCCTGGCCGGGCGAGGCGAACAGGACGAGCGCGAGGGCCGCGGCGCCCGGGCGGGCGCAGCGCATGATTCGGCCGCTCAAGGAAACACCTCCGATGATGTTCTGGACGAGAATGGCCCGGGGCGTCCGTGCCTCAGGGTGGAGAACTCCGATCCGGCAGCCAGCGGCAGCGGCGCGCAGAAGGTCGCGTGTAATGTTGGTGCAGCGAATCCCGCGCGTCAACTTCGAACGCGTCAATTCTGCGGAGGGCGCTCGCTGGCGCGTTCCGCGCCCCCTGCCGGGCCGGGATCGGCGTCGGCGCGGTTTACGTTTTCGCGGGGGAGCGGCCGGATCCGCACGCTCGCGACCCCGGCGCGCGGATCAGCGCACCAGCGCGAAGCGCCGCGCGAAGGCCGACCCGTCCACGCTCACGCGCGCGAGGTAGATGCCCGGCCGCGCGAGCCCTCCACCCTGCAATTTGCCCGGCCAGTTCAGCATCCACCGCCCGGCCGCAACCTCGTGGCCAGCGTCCCGGTAGACCTGGCGTCCGTTCACGTCGTAGACCGCGAAGGAGACGGTCGAGACGCGCGGCAGCTCGAGCACCAGCGACACGGCCCCGGCGCTCGGGTTCGGGAAGGCCGAAGAGAGCGCGAGTCGCGACGGAAGATCCGCCACCCCAACGTCGGTTTGGACGACGGTCATCGGCTGGGTGTGCGCGTTGTTGGTCTCGTCGGTCTCGACCACGCTCCGCAGCGAGTCCGCCACCACGCGGAGGTCGTAGCTGCCGGCAGGCAGCGTCTGCGGAAGGATGCGCAGGACCCGCACGCTGTCGAGCCCGGCGACGATGGTGTCGCCCTCGGCGAGCGTCGTGGCATTCGCGACCAGCTGCCAGTGCGAGAGGTGCGCCGGGAGCCGGCCGTGGTTGTAGATCTCGAAGCGATACTGCGCGCTGCCCGAGGTTCCGGGTGATCCGGGGATCACCGTCACCGGGGACGGCTCGAGATCCGCCTCGGGGAAGATGTTCACGATCGCGGTGTCGATCAGCCCGCCCTTGTCGGTGACGAACAGCCGGATCTCGAAATACACCCCGGTGCCGTCGTCGTGATCGAGGGTGATGAGCTCGGTCGAATCGCCGTCGGCCTCGAGCGGGAAGTGCACGTGGTTGTTGTGGTGGAGGAGCACCGACCAGTGATAGAGCAGCGAGTCGGCAGCAGTCTCCGCGTCGGTGGCCGCGGCCTTGAGCTGAAGCGTCTCGGGCGCCGCGTAGAAGAACGAGTCGGGAGGCGACAGGATGATGGCGGTCGGCGGCGTATTGATGCTCGGAATCGAGGTGCCCCCGCCGAAGTCGTCGAAGCGGCTCGCGTTGGCGTCGGACAGCGTCATCCCCACCCGGCCACCACCGGCCGCGAACTCCCATCCGGCGACCGACGCCGTGCCGAGCAACGCGCCGTTCTGATAGACCTCGACCGTGCCGTCGGCCTGCGCGCGCGCGCCGAATTGATCGCCCGCCTCGAGATTCACCGGCTCGATCGTGCCGCGCGCCACCCAGCCCTCGCCGGGAGCGTAGGTCGAGACCGCGACCAGCGATTGCGTCGCGTCGTACTTCACCTCGATGTGGCCGTCGGACCAGCTCAGGCCCTGCACCTTGAGCATGAGGTTCTGTTCGGGCGCGCTGGGCGTCACCGCCGCGAGCGTCACGTACGCCTCCTGCACCGAGTCGAACACAGCCTCGCTCCACACCGTGGTGGCGGAGCCGGTGGTGAGGACCATCGCGCTGTCGGCGATCGCGAGCCCGGCGGTGTCGTCCACCCACGCGCCCCCGACCGGGCCATCCGCGCGGTTGAAGTCGTCGAGGATCCCGGTGCTCGGGAAATGGAACGAGGGGGACACGCCCACCAGAACGCTGTCCTTGCCGATTCCGCCGAGCCCGTCGTCAACGGTGAGCACCGCGAGGTAGTCGCCGGTGGCCGCATAGACGTGCGACGGGTTGGGCGCGGTCGAGCCCTGCCCGTCTCCGAACAGCCAGTTGTAGGTGATGGGATCGCCATCGAGGTCGTAGGTGCCGGCGCTCGAGAACTGCACGCCGAGCGGCGGCACGCCCACCACCGGGAACGCGCTCGCCTTCGCGACCGGCGGGGTGTCGCCCGCGACGCCGCCCACCCAGCGGATGCGGCGCACCTGGAAGGTCGTGATCGAGACGTAGAACAGATCGCCGCTCACCGGATCGGTGGCGAAGTCCACCGGGCCGTCGGCATCGTCGGCGAACGGGAGAATGTCGATCAGCTGGTCGGTCGAGTCCGCGACCAGCACCTTGATCCAGTTCTGGCCGTAGTCGCCGAAGAAGTAGCGATTGTGGTAGCCGACCGGATAGAAGCCTCCGGTGTAGAACGTGCCGCCGATCGATGTGTTGCCGATGAAGCCCGGCGGCGCACTGAGGTCGGGATCGTAATGGTTCCAGGTCGCGAGCGGCGGCGACACCTGCGCCGGATTCCACGCGGTGCCGATCGAGTCGCAGCCTCCGTGCGACGGATTGCCCAGCTGGTAGGCGATCGCCGCGCCGGCGCCCTCGTAGCACGGCCACCCGAAGTTCTGCCCCGGGGTCTTCACGATGTTCATCTCTTCCCAGGTGTCCCAGCCCACGTCGCCGATGTAGAGGGTGCCGGGTTGCGCATCCGCGGGGTTCGCGCTCCCGGTGCCGGGCTTCACCGTGAAGCGGAACGGATTGCGCAGGCCGTAGGCCCAGATCTTGGAGCGCGGCGCGCTCGGGTTGCCGTCGTAGTAGGGATTGCCAGGGTAGCCGTGACCGGTGGCCGGATCGAGGCGCAGGAGCT
Organism: Candidatus Eiseniibacteriota bacterium; assembly: GCA_041483195.1. GTDB lineage: Bacteria > Eisenbacteria > RBG-16-71-46 > RBG-16-71-46 > RBG-16-71-46 > WS-2. The sequence goes on along the minus strand of JBGPFC010000028.1, from coordinate 29,543 downwards.
TGCCCGGAAGACACCCGATGTACTGCGAGCGAAACGCGCCGATGTCTTCGTAGGGATCGGACTTGTTCGCGCCGAACGCAGCGGCGTCCTGGCCGCCATCGTCCATGCCGTTGAACTGCGCGCCGTCGCCGACCGAGACCAGCAGGCTGCCGTCGCTTCCCCAGCGCAGCGCGCCGATGCTGTGCGACGGCGAGGCGATGAGCGCCCCGTGCCTCCAGTCCACGCCCATCAAGATCGTGCGGGTCGACGCGTCCACGACGTTCGAGTCCGCGACGCTCATCCGGTAGCGCGTGAGCCGGCCGAAGCCGTCGCTGTTGGTTTCGACGCCGTTCGAGTCGGGGTCCACCGTGTAGAGCAGGTAGATGAAGTGGTTCACGAAGTAATGCGGGTCCGCCGCGACGCACAACAGGCCACGGTCGTCGGAGTCGAGCACCTCGTTCTCGCGCGCCCACACCGGGGTCGTGCGCTTGACTCCGTTTTCGACCAGGTACACGCGCCCGCGCTTCTCGGCGACCAGCATGCGGCCGTCCGGCAGGAACGCGATCGAGGTCGGCACCAGGAAGCCGGCGCCGGGCACCGCGTCCTCGACCGTGAACCCGGTGGGGAGCGTGACCACGGCGGCGGCGGCGCGCGGGAGGAGCGCGGCGAGCGCGATGGCGGAGAGCACCAGCGCGCGGGGGCCCACGCGGCGCGGCTGGACGGCGTGCAAGGATGAACCTCCCGGGTCGTGGAGCCGGCCTGGACGAGGGGTGGGTGGCTGCGTGAGCCCCGACATCGTACGGATCGTCGGACCCGCGGACAAGGCTCGCGAGCGCGGGCGCCCGAAATTGACAGGGCAATGTCGGAATGCCGGGGAGAGCGCACGAGCCGGCCTCCACCGGCGTGCGCGATGCAACGCGGCCGCGCGGCGAGGCTAGCGGGGCGTCACGAGCCCGCCGCGGGCCGGCGAGGCGGGCCTGCCCTGCTCCTCGCCCTCCAGCTCGGCGGGATACTCGGCGGGCCGCTCGCGCAGGCTCTCGACGAACAGCGGCACGTCGTCGCTCAGATGCTCGAGCGCCTCCGGTCCATCGCCCACGCGCAGGATCTCGTAGAGCGTGGTGCGTTGCGCCGGCGTGAAGCCCGACTCGCGGATCAGCGTCTCGACCTCGGCGACCGTGGTCTTGTTGAGGTGCCCGGTCGCGAGATGCACGTTCTCTTCGAACAGCGTTCCGCCGAAGTCGTCGGCGCCGTAGTGCAGCGCGACCTGGCCGGTCTTCTTGCCCTCGCTGAACCAGGTGGCCTGGATGTGGTCGAAGTTGTCGAGGTAGAGCCGCGCCCCCGCGAGCACTCGGAGGTACATCGAGGCGCCGGCGACGTGGGGCACCTTCGACTCCATCGGCGTGTTGCCGCGCTTGTACGACCACGGCACGAACGCCGTGAAGCCGCGGGTCTCGTCCTGCAGCGCGCGCACGTAGTCGAGGTGCTCGACGATCTCGGCCGGGGTCTCGACGTGCCCGTACATCATGGTCGCGGTCGAGCGCATGCCCGCCTGGTGCGCGGCGCGGTGCACGTCGAGCCACGCCTCGGGCCCGCCCTTCTTGACCGAGATCCGCTTGCGCACGCGGGTCGCCAGGATCTCGGCGCCCCCGCCGGGCAGCGTGCGCTGCCCCGCCTCGACCAGCGCGTCGAGCACCCCGCGGATCGAGAGCCCGCTCACCTCGGCCATCTGGTGGATCTCGGGCGCCGAGAAGAAGTGCGGCGTGATGTGCGGGTAGCGGCGCCGCGCCTCGCGCACGATCGCCGGATAGAATTTCCAGGGGATCGCCGGATTGAGCCCGCCCTGGAGCAGCACCGTGGTGGCGGACAGGCGGTCGGCGTCCGCCATCATCCGCATGACGCCCTCGAGATCGTGGGTGTATGCGTCAGGGGCGTTCGCGCCCGGCTTGCGATAGAACGCGCAGAAGTGGCAATCCACCGTGCAGACGTTCGTGTAGTTGGGATTGGTGTCGATCACGTACGTCACGACCCGCGGATCGGTCTTCCGCGCGCGGACGTCCTGCGCGAGCGCGCCCAGCTCGAGCAGCGGAGCGTCCGAGAACAGGTGGACGCCCTCGGCGGTGCTCAGGCGCTCGCCGCGCCGGACCTTGGCTTCGATCGTTGGCCACACCTTGAGACACTCCGTTGGACGGTCCGGGCGCGAGCGCGCCGGAGCGGGTCGATGAGAGCCGCGAGAATACACGCGGGTCGCGCGCAGTTCCAGCGGCGCCGGCCCGCCAGCCGAGGTGCCGGAGGCGCGCGCTACTTCTTCCGGCTCGAGAGATCCGTGTACACCACCTCGATGAAGGCGTCGGCCTTCACGAACCCTCCGCCCCACTTCGGCTCGAGGTCGGCGAGCGGCTTCGCGGCCTTCACCTGATCGAGCGTCTGCTTCTGCGCGATCAGCTTCTTCACGCGGTCGCGCGCGGCGCTCAGCATGTCGCGGAACGCCCGGAGATCGTCGCGGCTCGCGAGCGCGCCGTGGCCGGGAATGACCTTCGTGTCGGGCCCGATCACCTTCAGCACGCGATCGTCCGCCGCGATCATGCCGTCGATCGATCCGCCGGACGAGAGATCGATCACGGGGTACATGCCGTTGAACAGGCAGTCCCCCATGTGGATCACGTTCGCCTTCGGGAACCACACGATCACGTCGCCGTCGGTGTGGGCCGGGGCGACGTGGAAGCACACCAGGTCCTGGCCGTTCAGATGGAAGGTCAGGCTGTCGTTGAAGGTGGTCACCGGCAGCGCCTTCGGGGGCGCGGGCGGCATCGTCTGCTTGAGCCGCGCGACGTACTGCTCGGTGCTCATGCGCTTGCGCACGTTGTCGTGCGCGACGATCACGGCACCGTCGTTCGCCAGGTTCTCGTTGCCGCCGACGTGATCGCCGTGCCAGTGGGTGTTGAGCACGAACCGAATGGGCTGGTCGCTCACCGCCTTCACCGCCGCCTTGATCTTGTCGCTGAGCGGCGCGAACTGGTCGTCGATCAGCAGCGTGCCGTCCCCGCCCGCGCACACCCCGATGTTGCCGCCCGCGCCCTCGAGCATGTAGATCCCGTCGGCCACCTTCGTGGTCTTGATCTCGACCTTCGAGAAGTCGCGCTGGGCGAGCACCGCGCCGGCCGCGCCCAGCGCGAGCGTGACGAGAACGAGGGCGAACGCCTTGGACCGAGACATGGGGCCTCCCTGGAGTTTCGGCGAAGTGCGGGGTGGTGCGGGTTGCTTCGCGAACCCGGGATTAATACCCGTTGCGGACGGCCGGCGCTAGCGCCCGTCCCCGTCGAGCAGGTTGCCGAGCCCGCCCAGCAGCGAGCCTTCCTCGCGCCGCCGTCCGCCGGTCTGCGGGGCCGCCGCGTAGATGCGGCTCGCGAGGCGCGAGAACGGAAGCGACTGGAGCCACACCCGGCCGGGCCCCTTGAGCGTCGCGAAGAATAATCCCTCGCCGCCGAAGATCGCGCTCTTCAGATTGCCGACGAACTGGATGTCGTACTCGACCGATGGCTGCATCGCCACGATGCAGCCGGTGTCCACGCGCAGCGTCTGGCCCGCCGCGAGCGTCTTCTCCTCGAGCGTGCCGCCCGCGTGCACGAACGCCCAGCCGTCGCCCTGCAACCGTTCGAGGATGAAGCCTTCGCCGCCGAACAGCCCGGCGCCGAAACGCTTCGTGAACGCGATGCCGATGCTGACGCCCTTCGCGGCGACCAGGAACGAATCCTTCTGGGCCAGCAGCTCGCCGCCCAGCTGCGCGAGATGGATCGCGATGATCTTGCCGGGATACGGCGCGGCGAACGCGGCCTTGCTCTTGCCCTGCCCCTGGTTCTGGAACACCGTCATGAAGAGCGACTCGCCCACCAGCAGGCGCTTGCCCGCGCCGAGCAGCGCGTCCATCAGCCCGCCCTTCTGCTGCGAGCCGTCGCCGAAGATGGTCTGCATCTGGATGCCGTCTTCGAGATACATCATCGCCCCGGCCTCGCCGACCACCGCCTCGCCCGGGTCGAGCTCGATCTTCACGAACTGCAGGTCGTCGCCGACGATCTCGTAATCCACTTCGTGCATGGTGGGCATCGCGGATCTCCTCACGGGATGGGCGCCGGCCGCGGCGGAGCTCGGGTCGGCGGTGGAGGTGCGGGTGAATCCTGGTGCGCCATGTTACGCCTTCGGCGGCGCGTGGGCGCGGACGGATACGCAGCCGCGACCCGGGGAGTTGCGGCCGGTGGCGGCGGCCGGCGTTCCAGGACGGGCGACGCCCGGCTCAGTCCAGGTCGATCAGCCCGTGCTGGCGGAGCAACGCGTCGAATCGATCGAGACCCGCCAGATCCTCGGGTCCGAGCCGGTAGTGAAAACGCCTGAGGTAGGCCTCGGTCTCGTCCACCGTCCAGCCCGGCTCGGTCTGCGCGCGCGCGACCTCGCGCAGGTCGGCGAGGCCGGCGGCGAGCGACGACTCGAGGAAGCCTCCGAGCTCGGCCTTGAGCGCGGGATCGAGCGCGCGACGCACCGCCCACACCGCGTACACGAACGAGAGCTGCGTCCATTCGAGCCAGTCGTCGCCCAGGTCGAGCGTGTGCGTGAACCCCTCGGGCCGCTGCCGGCGCATGCGCATCGCGCGGTCTCCGATCATGAGCAGCGCGTCGGCCTGCGACGGCTCGAGCCCGCGCACGTAGCGCACGCCGTCGAGCCCGCGCCGCGTGTCGAGCAGCAGGCGCAGCAGCCGGATCGAGGTCGAGGTCTCGGGCGTCACCGAGATCAGCGCGCCAGCGAGCGATCCCGGGGGACGGCGCGAGAACAGCAGCACCGACTGCACCGGGCCGCGCGCGGCGACGCCCATGGCCGGCGCGAGCAGCTCGAAGCGATCGCGCAGTCGCAGGTAGTCGCCGCTCGCCATGAGACCCATGTCCACCGTTCCCGCTTCGGCCTCGCGGCCGAGGTCGCGCGGAACCAGGTTGCGCACCGCGAACGGCGCATCGCCCCATAGCGCGTAGAAAGGCGCGGCGTTCGCGTAGGGAATGCGCGCGGCGACGGTGCCGGTGATCGGGCGCGAGGCGGGGTTCATGGAACGGGGAAAGTACACCGCTCGTGTGAGGGCGTCGAGGCGCCGGAAGTTGTAGATTGCGGCGCCCGACGCCCGCGCGAACGCCGGCGGCGAAGCACGCACGCGGAGAGGCCGCCTTGATTGAGCGCCTGAAGACATCTCGAGTGTCCCGGTCCGGGCGCGGTCGCCTCGCGCGAGCGGCGTGGCTCGCCCTCGCGTCGCTCGCGCTCTGCGCGTCGGCGGCGCGCTCCGATCCCGCCGCGATTCCCGGCACGGCGCTGATCCTGCCCGAGCACTACGCCCGCTCGATCGCGGCGCTCGGGTTTCCGGGCGCGAGGAGAGCGTTCCAGATCGGGAGCGGGAGCCAGGTGAGCGGCGGCGATGCCGCGCTGACGTGGCGGCTCGCCTCGGCCTCGGGCGCGGTGCGCACCTCGCCGGTCTGCTTCGAGCGCGACGGCGTGCCGGTCGCCCACTGGTGGATGGTGAGCGAGCGCGAGTCCGTGACCTTCGAAGCCGCGGCCGCGCCAAACCCGGCGCTCGGCGACAGCTCGCTCGAGCTGACGGTGCTCGCGACCGTGGTGTGGCGCGCGAGCGAGCCCGGCGAGAGCGTGCTCGAGGTGCGCGTGCGCCCGGAGCCCGATGGGCCGCACGTTGCGCCATGGGACGCGCTGGACGATCACGGCAGGAGCGGCGAGTGGAAGGACGGCATCGCCTGCCGAGACGGCAGGATGCTTGCCGCGCCGCGCGCGGGTTGCGTGCCCGTGACCCGCGCGCGGGGCGCGGGGCGGCGCACCGGCATTTCGCATGCGGATGCTGGCGAGCTGGTCGCGGAGTCGCGCGCGCGCATGAAATCCGGAGAGCATCGCAGCTGCGAGTTCTGGATGCCGCTCTATCCGCTGGCCGCTTCCACCACGCCGATCTCGGGACGTTCCCATCGCGAGGTGGTCGAGCGCGCGCGCCGGCTCTGGCGCGAATGGATGGCGCGCACGGCGCCGCTCGCGACTCCCGACTCGCTGGTCAATGCCGCGTGGCGCGCCGCGCTCGTCACCCTCATTCAATGCCAGGAGCGGGATGAGGGCGGATGGGTTCCGATCGGGAATCCCTTCCAGTACCGGGACGTGTGGCTGCGGGACGGCGCGCGCGTGGTGCGCGCGCTCGCGGTGGCGGGCCTCACCGATCTCGCGCGCGACGACGCGCGGACGCTGGCGCGCTTCGCGCTGCCAACGGGCGCCCTGCTCTCGCAGCGCGGTCAGCTCGACGGCACCGGGGAGGCGCTCTGGGCATTCGAGCAGGCGTGCGCGCTGCCCCCCGACCGCGAGGCCGCGCGGCGCTTCCTTCCCCACGCCGCCCTCGCGCTGGATTGGATCGAGCGCCAGCGGCGGGTCACTCGCAGCCTGGGACTCGCGTGGCCGGGGCTCCTGCCATTCTGCGATCCGCACGACGCCGAGGTGGCGCGCGCGCAGCTGGTCGGCAACGACGCATGGTGCTTCGCCGCCTGCCGCGCCGCCGCGGCGCTCGCGCGAATCGGGGGTGACGCGCCGCTGGAGCGTCGCGCGCTCGATGCGGCGCGCGACCTGCGCGACACCTTCGATCGCGCGCTCGCGCGCACGCGCAGCCTCGACGTGCCGCCCTCCTGGCAGGGCGTGGGTCTCGACTGGGGCAATGCCGCGACCGGCTATCCGACCGGGGTCATTCCACCCGACGCCCCGCGGCTCGAGGCGCTCGCGCGACGGATGTGGGGCGCAGCGGGCCGCGCGGGGCTCGCGAGCTATGGCCGTGCGGACCTGCTTCATACCTACCTCGGAGCCGACCTCGCGCAGAACGCGCTGCTCGCCGGCCGTCCCGGCGATGCGCGCGACTACCTGCGGGCGCTGCTCGCCCATTCCAGCTCGACGCTCGGCCAGGCCGAGGTCTTCGAGCGCGAAGGCGGCGAGTTCGGCGAGAACCTTCCCCCGCATGCGACGGCCGCCGCCACGCTCGTGGATCTGATGCGCAACATGATCGTGTGCGACTGGCGCGACACGCTCGAGGTGGCGCTCGGCGGCGGACTCTCGTGGTGGGGCGGCACGCGCTTCGAGAACGCGCCGACGCGCTTCGGTCGCGTGACGGTCGCGCTCGATCGCCCCTCGCCCGATCGTCTCCATGTGTCGTGGACGCCGGTCGCGGTGCTCACCCGCGTCCGAGTCCCGGATGGCGCGCGCGCGGTGAGCGCGCTCACGCCGGGGGCGCGGCTGGTGGAGGGGCGCTGGATCGAATGCGCGCCCGGGACGAGCGAGGCGATCGTCCAGGTCGCGATCGAACGCGCGGGGAACATTCGATGAAGCGGCGCAGAAGGAGTCCATCGAGCCGCCGGCGACCGCGGCGCGCGTGGCTCGTCGCCGCGCTCCTGCTCGCCGCGTTGGTGGCCGCCGGGCTGTGGTGGTCGCGATCCCATCCGAAACGGGCGCCGGGCGCCGCCTCGGATCGAATCGCGGCGGCCTCGAGCATCGCAGCGCTCGCCGAGAGCGTCGACGCGGCGAACGCGAGGCACGACTGGATGAGCGTGATCCGCTGGGGAGTGCCGCTCGTCGATCGCTCGCCTCGATTTTCCGGTGCGCTGTGCGACCTCGCGCTCGCGATCCACAACGTGTCGCTGGATCGGCCGGCCGCCTCGGGCCGCGCCCGCTCGCCGCTGCGCACCAGTCTCCAGCGCATCCGGCACGAGCGCCTCGCCATCACGCTCATGGATTCGGCGGCGGCGTGCGCGAAGAGCCTGGACGACTGGACGCGGGCGAAACGCTACGTCGGCAATTTCTACGAGATCCTCGGGCTTCCGCTCGAGGCGCTGGATTGCTACGAGGCGATCCTGGCGCGGGCCCCGCGCGATTCGGTCGCGCTCGCGAGACGCTACTGGGTCGCGAGCCACCTCATCGATCCGGGCGCGACCGATTACCCGAGCTTCGATGCGCGGGTCGATCCGTTCCCGAACCGCGTGCGACCTTCGGAGGGCCGGTAGCCGTTCCGCGGGAGGTGTCGCTCGCGCCGGGCCTAAGCTTCGGAGCGCAACACCTCGAGGAACGCTTCGCCGTAGCGCTCGAGCTTGACCGGGCCGACGCCGGAGAGGGCGAGCATCTCGGCCTTCGTGCGTGGCACCTGCGCCGCCATCTGCCGGAGCACGGCGTCGCTGAACACGATGTAGGCGGGCACGCCCTCGGCGTCCGCGAGCCGCTTGCGCACCGCGCGCAGCCGCTGGAAGCGCTCGGGGTCGGCGAAGGCCTCTTCGGCCGCCGCGGCCCGCGCCGTGCGGGCTCGGGATGCCGCGCGCGGCGCGGCCGCCACCAGCGTCTCGATCCCCGCGCCGCGGCACACGTCGCACGAGCCGGCACACGGCGCGATCGTCTCTTCGAAGTAACGCACCAGCGCCTGATGGCGGCAGCCGCCGCGATCCACCAGGCGGAACATGTCGGTCGTCTTCTTGCGCGTCTCCGCGCGCACCGCGTCGTCCTGGATCTCCGAGAGGAACGCCTCGTAGCCGATCACGTCGGCCCACGAGTACATGAGCACGCAGTCGCTCGGCAGCCCGTCGCGCCCGGCGCGGCCGATCTCCTGGTACCACGCCTCGACGCTGCGCGGCATGTCGCGGTGGATCACGAACCGCACGTTGCTCTTGTCGATCCCCATCCCGAACGCCACGGTCGCGACCACCACGTCGAGATCGTCGCGCGCGAACGCGTCCTGCACCCGCGTGCGCTCGTCGTCGGCGAGGCCCGCGTGATACGCGGCGGCGCGCACGCCCTGCGCCCGCAGCCACTCCGCGAGGCCGTCCACGCTGCGGCGGCTCAGGCAGTAGACGATGCCGCTCTCCCCCGCGTGGCGGCGCACCACGCCCAGCAGATCGCCGCGCGTGTTGCGCGCCGGGGCGCCGCCCTGCGCGCCCTTCTTGCTCGCGGTGATCACGAGGTTCGGGCGGAAGAACGAGCCGCGGTAGGCGGCGGGCTCGCGCATGCCCAGCTCGCGGATGATGTCTTCGGTGACGCGGCGGGTCGCGGTCGCGGTGAGCGCGAGCACCGGGATGTCGCCCAGCTCGCCCTTCAATCCCGAGAGCCTGCGGTAGGCCGGCCTGAAGTCGTGGCCCCAGTGGCTGATGCAATGCGCCTCGTCCACCACCACCAGGCTCACGGGGCAGCCGGCGATGAACTGGCGCAGCGAACCCTCGAGCGCCTCGGGCGCGAGGTAGAACACCTCGACCTCGCCGCGACGGAATGCCGAGAGCCGCGCGCGGCGCTCCTCGAAGTCGAGGCTGGAGTTCACGACGGTCGCGCGGAATCCGAAGCGCACCAGCGCGTCCATCTGATCCTTCATGAGCGAGATCAGCGGCGAGATCACGAGCACGGCGCCCGGCAGGACCTTGGCCGGGATCTGAAACGTGAGCGACTTGCCGGCGCCGGTCGGCATCACGCCGACGCAGTCCCGCCCGGCCAGCACCGCATCGATGATCGCGCGTTGCCCGGGGCGGAACTCGCGAAATCCGAAGATGGTCTCGAGCACCTGCCGCGGGTCCGTGTACTTCGCGGTGTGAAAGAGCGGGGCGCTGGACTCGAGCACGGGTCCCTCCATGGACGGAAGCGAGGCTGGGGCGCGGCCGGGGAACACTAGAGCATGCGGGCGGCGCGTGCACGGAGCAAAGGATCGGCAGGAGCGAACGATTCTTCGATTGGGCCGCGAGGACCCTGACGGGGTGACTGAGAACGCGGTCCGCTGCCGCGCAGAAATGCCGCTGGAGCCACCCCGAGCGGGCGTACAATCCTGTTCCCCGCTGCGGAGCTGCCTCGTTCCAGCTCGGCCGCAACCTTGGAGACCGTCATGCTCGCCAAGCACTCAGTTACGGCCGCGCGTGGCCGCTCTCCCTCATACTCTCGCGTCAGCCGAGTGCAAGTATGTCAGTGATCGCCGTTTCGTCATCCGAGCTCGGAGGTCTGCTATGAGGCGACTTTTCTTTCTCATCCTACTCGCTCTATTTGCTGCTAGAGCGTATGCGCAGAGCACGAACAACGGCACTGCCTTGTGCACCGCCGTGCGCGAGCAGTCGAGACCAACCATCGTCTCGGATGGTGCTGGCGGCGCCATCGTCGCTTGGCAAGACTTGCGTAGCAGCGTGGCCTACGACATCTACGCCCAGCACGTCTTGGCGAGCGGGGCGGTGGATCCTGCTTGGCCCGCCGACGGCCGAGCCCTGTGCACCGCTCTTGACAACCAAAATAATCCCACAGTCGTCTCGGACGGATCTGGCGGTGCCATCGTGACGTGGGAGGATAATCGCAGCGGCACTGACCTCGATATCTACGCGCAGCACGTGCTAGCCTCGGGGGCGGCGGATCCCGCCTGGCCCGCCAACGGCCGTGCACTCTGTACCGCCGCGTATTACCAGTTCACGCCGGTAATCGTCGCCGACGGCTCGGGCGGCGCCATCGTTGCCTGGTCCGACGCTCGCGGCGGCACGACCTCCGACATATATGCCCAGCACGTCTTGGCCTCGGGTACGGTCGATCCCGCCTGGCCGGCGGACGGCCGTGCCCTGTGCACCGCTGCGAACAGCCAAACGCACCCGACGATCGTCGCCGACGGCACGGCGGGCGCCATCGTCACTTGGCAGGACCTCCGCGGCGGCACGTACTCCGACATCTACGCCCAGCATGTGCTGGCCTCCGGTGCCGTGGATTCTGCCTGGCCCGCTGATGGACGCGCCCTGTGCTCGGCGGCGAATGAGCAGGTCACTCCCAATATTGTCGTAGACGGCGCGGGAGGCGCCATCGTCACATGGAATGACACCCGCAGCGGAAACGCCGACATCTATGCGCAGCACGTCTTGGCCAGCGGGGCGGTGGATCCCTCTTGGCCCACGGACGGCCGCGCCCTGTGCACCCAGCCCAACTACCAGTACGACCCGGCGATTGCCTCGGACGGCGGAGGGGGCGCAATCGTCGTGTGGTGGGACGGTCGCCACAGCTTCAACAACGACATCTACTCCCAGCACGTGCTGGCCAGCGGGGCAGTAGATCCCGCGTGGCCCGTGCAGGGCAGTCCTGTGTGCACGGCCGTGGGTCACCAAGACTACCCCACAATCGTCGCCGATGCTGCGGGCGGAGCGATTGTCGCCTGGATGGACTTCCGCGGGAACGGCGACCCGGATCTGTACGCTCAGCACGTGCTGGCAAGCGGCGCTATGGATCCCGCCTGGTCCCCGAACGGAAGAGTCCTGTCAGCCGCCCCCTTCGGCCAGTCTTTTCAGGAGATCGTCGCCGACGGCGCGGGGGGAGCAATTGCGACTTGGCAGGACGACCGGAGCGGCAGCGAAAGCGATATCTACGCACAGCGTGTGTCAGCCGACGGCGAAGTTCTCTTTCGCGACACTGACGAACCAAGTATCGTGGCCATCCGAGATGTGCCGAGCGACCAAGGCGGACGCGTGTTCCTCACATGGCAGGGTAGCGGTTCGGATCGATTGCCCAGTCGAACGATCACGGGCTACCGGGTGTGGCGCCGTGTGCCAGCGCTCGCGGCCCGCCAAAGCACGCAGGCGCGGGACGCGGCTAGCCCCGTGGTAGATCCGATGCAATGTACGAGAATCGTCCTGTCCGATCGCGGACTTGCGAGCGCGACCTATTGGGAAGCAGTAGCAACGTTGCCGGCTGAGCGCCTCCCGGGATACGGCTTCACGGGCTCAACACCCCAAGATTCGGTGACGGGAAGCAATCCTTACACCGCCTTCTTTGTCAGTGCGCTCACAGTGGATCCGTTCACCTTCTACCAGTCAAACATTGACAGCGGCTACTCCGTTGACAATCTCGCGCCGCCCCAGCCGCTCCCGTTTGCGGCCGTGTACGGAGCCGCGAATGTGGTTCTCCACTGGACCAGCAGCCGGGCCTCCGACTTCCGAGAGTTCCGCTTGTACCGTGGAACTGCTCCGGGCTTTGTGCCAGGAGCGGGCAACATGGTGCTGGCCACTCGTGACACAGGCTACCGTGACGTGCCGCCGCAGACTGCGATCGCCTACTACAAGCTCGCAGCGATTGATGTGCATGGAAACGTCAGCCAATTTACGTTGGTTTCCCCCGCATCCCCGGTAGCGACGTTGGCGTCGCTCGTGAGCGCCGACGCACGCGCGGACCGCATCCGGCTCATGTGGTACGAAGGCGGAAACGCAGGCGGTTCTGCGTCGGTCTACCGGCGATCCACGACCGAAGACTGGGCTTTGCTCGGGAACATCGACGCAGATGGCGCAGGGTATCTCCTGTACGAGGATCTCGCAGTCACGGCTGGCGTCCGGTACGGCTACCGACTCGGAATCATGGATGCCGGAGCGGAGGTGTTCGCGGGTGAAGTGTGGGTAGTGGCTGAGAACTCCACCTTTGCACTTGAGGGCGTGCGACCGAATCCGGCTCAGAGCGGGCAACTGATGGTCCAATTCGTATTGCCGAGCGCGGCGCCAGCTAAGCTCGAGCTGTTCGACATCGCAGGTCGTCGGGTGGCGCAGCGCGACGTAGGCTCGCTCGGTGCGGGACGGCACGCTGAGAATCTGGCGGAAGATGTGCGGTTGCTCCCGGGGGTTTACCTCGTCCGGTTCACACAAGCCGGAAACGTGAGGGCGACGAGGGCCGCAGTCTTGAGATAGCCAATTAGCCGCGCAGCAATCGGGCCGCGCATAAGGACGAGGGGCCGTCGTGCTCCCCAAACGAATGCCCAGCGTCCGCGCCGCGCCCCTGTTTCTTGCGCTCGAGGTACTGCTCCCGCGTCTTGTCAATACAGATTGGTCCGGCGATGGCTGCGCCCTCTGCACCGCTCCATACAACCAGTGCCTCCCAATGATTGCGTCGAGCGGAGCGGGGGCGCGATCGTCACCTAGATTGAAGTACCCAAGGACCCGGAATGCGACAGTCGCACCCAGCGGGTATAGGCGGAGGGTGCAGTTGACCCTGCGGGTGGGTGACTAGCGTCGGCGGTCAGTCCTCCATCCCCTCGGCCAACTCAACACGGGCGGGAACACGAGCGTGCAGATCATCTGTAACGCGACGTCGACTCCGGAAGGGCCAGCAAAGCATGTCGATCAGCGAGAGCTGGGCCTATTGCCTGCCGTTCCTCTGACGGTATACGACCCACCCACCAGCTACCGTCCCGAGCGCACCCCTGCCGGCGTCGGAATCTGAATTCGAACCCTCCTGCGTTATCCGCGCAACTCATTGCCCCAGCACGAGCCTCAGCCTATAATGCCGGCTGCCCGCGCCCGCCACCGTCGCGCGGCCTAGGGAGCCGTCGATGATCCTGAAGTCGATGCACGTCAAGACCTACAAGAGCGTCACCGATTCGGGTCTGGTCCCAATCGACCCCGAAGTGACTTGCTTGGTCGGAAAGAACGAGAGCGGCAAGACCGCAGTGCTGGAAGCACTCTACCGACTGAATCCTCTCCCGGGGGCCCGCCAGACGTTCGACCCCCTCCGTGACTACCCCCGACGCACGTACAACCGCGACCGCGACAAGGTCCCGGGCCTCATCCCCATCGAGGCTGTCTTCGAGTTGGAAGACGAGGACATCGAGACCGTCAACGAGGAGTTCGGCGAAGGCGTCCTCACGAAGGGCACGATCACGGCCCGGAAGAATTACAAGAACGAGCTGACCTGGCACTCTTGGCCGTTCCACGAGGATAAGCTGATCGCACACCTCCTCAACGAGGCTGGCATGGACGCAAAGATCGCGGAAGGCGTCACCACGATCGACGCGCTCGTTAGGAAGCTCAAGGGCCTCGACGACCCTCCCGCCGCCGTCGCGCCATTCCTGAAAATTCTTGAGGCCAAGAAGTACGCCGAAAAGGTTTGGGCCCTCCTGCTCGAGACGGTCCCGAAGTTTCTCTACTTCGACGACTACAGCATCATGCCAGGGCGTGTGTCGATCCATAAGCTCCAGAACACGCCCGCAGAGAAGCTAGACGCTGGAGAGCGGACCGCGCTCTCACTGCTGCGCCTCGCCGGCGTGGAGGCCAAGGAGTTTACCCAGGCGGAGTACGAGGCGCGGAAGGCATCGCTCGAAGCCGCCGCGAACCAACTCACGGACGAGGTATTCGAGTACTGGAGCCAGAACACGAACCTCGCCATTGAACTCGACGTCGACTTCAACACTCCGGCGTCCGATCGCTGGGGCTCGCCGCCGTTCCTAGACGTCCGGATTCGCAACAACCGCCACCGCGTAACGCTCAATTTCGGCGAGCGCTCGCAGGGGTTCGTGTGGTTCTTCTCCTTCCTTGCGTACTTCTCGGAGTTTCGCGACAGCGATGACCCGCTGATTCTCCTTCTCGACGAGCCAGGCCTCGGTCTCCATGCCGCTGCGCAGGGCGACCTGCTGCGATTCATCGATGAGCGCCTCGCGCCCGATCACCAAGTGCTTTACTCGACGCACTCCCCATTTCTCATCGCGCCGACTCGACTTGACCGAGTGCGCACAGTTGAGGACGTCGACAACGAAGGAACAAAGGTCAGCATGGATGTCCTCTCGACCACGAAGGATACTCGCTTTCCCCTGCAAGCGGCCCTTGGGTATGACCTAGCGCAGACACTCTTCCTCGGCCCCGACAACCTCGTTGTGGAAGGGCCGGCCGACTACCTGTACTTTCAGGTCATCGGCGGCCATCTCGCCGCTCTCGGCCGCACGAATCTCAATTCTCGTTGGGTAATCGTCCCAGTTGGAGGCATGGACAAGATCCCGACCTTCGTTGCCCTTCTCGGCGCGCAGCTGAGCGTGGCGGTGGTGCTCGACGTCGCTTCCGGCGGCTCGCAGAAGATTTCGTCCCTCGTCGAACGCGGGATCATCGCCGGCGAGAAGCTGCTCCCGCTGACCGAGATTACGAAGACGCCCGAGGCGGACATCGAGGACCTGTTTGAGCAGGACTTCTACATCGACTTGCTGGTCGCATCGAAAACGGTCTCGGTGAAGGCGAGCCAACTCAAGGGAACGGGCCGCATTCTCAAGCGCATCGAGGTTGCCATCGGCTCGAAGTTCGACCACTACCAGCCGGCGCGCTACTTCCTCGAGAATCAAGTCGCGCTGCTGCCCAAGCTCTCTGCTGCGACACTTGATCGCTTCGATGAACTCTTCAAGCGGGCCAACGCGCTCCTCGCCTGAACAGGGCCTACTTTTCAGAACCGCACGCAATCTCTCCTTCGCACCATCACCAGCATCGCGCGCGCCTCTCGCCGCAACCTGTATGCTGCGCTCACCCATGAGCGGACCCCCCGCACATCCGGCGCCCGAGGTCGCCGCCGAGCACGAGCCCGCGCGCTGGCGCATGCTCGCGCTGGTCTCGCTCGCCGAGCTGCTCGGCATGTCGCTGTGGTTCGCCGCCGCAGCGCTCGCGCCGCAGCTCTCGGCCGAGTGGGGCCTCGATGCTGCGCGGATCGGATGGCTCACCACCGCCGTGCAGCTCGGATTCGTCGCGGGGACCGCATGCGCCGCGCTGCTCAACCTCGCGGACCTGCTGCCCGCGCGCGGCTACTTCGCTGGCGCAGCGGTGCTGGCCGCGATCGCGAATGCCGCGCTCGCGGTCGCGCCGGGATTCCAGGCGGCGCTGGTCTGCCGCTTCTTCACCGGCTGCTTCCTGGCCGGCGTCTATCCGCCCGCGCTGAAGATGATCGCGACCTGGTTCCGAGCGCGGCGCGGGCTCGCGATCGGCACGGTGGTGGGCGCGCTCACCATCGGCAAGGCGACGCCCTACCTGGTGCACGCGATGCATGGCGCGGGCGTGCGCGAGGTCACGTTCACGGCGTCCGCCGGCGCGCTGCTCGCCGCCGCGCTGATCGCGGCGCTCTATCGCGACGGCCCGTTTCCGTTCGCCCGCCGCGCTTTCTCGTGGAAGCTCGCCGCGACCGCGATCCACCATCGCGAGACGCGGCTCGCGATCGGCGGCTACCTCGGGCACATGTGGGAGCTGTACGCGATGTGGACCTGGCTGCCCGCGTTCCTCGCGGCGAGCGCCGCCGCGCGCGCGCTCGCGGGACGCGGGGCGCCCTCGCACGCGATCGTGGACCTGTTCGCGTTCGGCGCGATCGCGGCGGGCGGGCTCGGATGCGTGTGGGGCGGCTGGGCCGCGGGGCGCATCGGCTACGCGCGGGTCGTGACCCGCGCGATGCTCGTGAGCGGAGCGTGCGCGCTGGCGATCGGGTTCTGCTTCGGCGCGAGCCTCTGGATCGTCGTGCCGCTCGCGTGGCTGTGGGGATTCTTCGTGGTCGCGGATTCCGCCCAGTTCAGCGCGCTGGTCACCGAGGTCGCGCCGTCGCACGCGGTCGGCACCGCGCTCACGCTCCAGACCTCGATCGGATTCCTGCTCACGATGGCGAGCATCCAGCTCGTGCCGCACCTGGCGCACGCGCTCGGCTGGGCGTGGGCGTTCCCGGTGCTCGCGATCGGCCCCGCGCTCGGCATCGCGGCGATCGCGCGGCTGCGGCTCCCCGAAGCGCGCTGAGCCCGGCCGCCCGCGCCTGAATCGCGCGCCCTCCGCGGCCGGCTTCAGCCGCCGTCCGGCTGAGCCGATAACCGGCGAATGGCGAACGTTTCGCATTCCGGCCCGCGCCCCGGGCGCGCCCTCGCGATCATCCTCATGGCGTTCGCGCTCGCATCGATCGCGGCGATCGCATCGATCGCGGCGATCGCGCAGGTCCCGGCGCCTTCCGCTTCCGAGGGCGATGGCGACGACGCGACCGCCAACCTCGCGCTGGTCGCGGGCGAAGGCGGCCGGCTCGCCGCCACCCTGGTGCTTCCGTTCGCGATCGAGCCATCGGTCGCGGAGGCGATGGGCCGCGCGCTCTCGGATCCGCCGGCTCCGGTCGAGGTCACCCGGATCGGAACCGCTTCGATGGCCACCGCCTCCGCACCACGAGCGCTCGCGCGCCACGGCATGGTGCGCGAGGCGGCGCTCGAGATCGCGCCGCTCGAGCGCGCGCTGCGCGAGTCCGGGGCGCGGCGGCTCAACATCTGGCTGAGCCACCCGCGAGTTCCATACTCGCGGCTCGCCGCGGGCCGGCTCGCGAACGGGATCGAGTCCGATCGCGAACGGAGCCTGAGCTTCGCGCTCGATGCCGACTCGCCGTCGCGCCTCGAGCTGGCGTTCGGCTTCCGCCCGCGCGATGCCGCGCTCGCCATGGGCCTGCTGCTCGCGTTGATGCTGCTGCCGATCGCTTGCGTCGCATGGCTGCGGGCCGCGGCGCTGCGCGCCCCGGCGGGCGATGCCGCGCGCGTCTGGTTCGACTTCTGCCGCCGCGTGAACGTGGTGTCGTACGCGCTGTGGCCGGCGTGGATCGCGGGGGTCGGTGCCACCCACGCCCAGGCGCTGGTCGCTTCGCTGGCGCCCGAGGGCGCGATCGCGACGTCCATCGCGTGGCCGCTGCTGATGTTCCCGCCGCTCGCGATCGGAATCGTGTTCGCCGCGCTCTCGCACGCGGTGTCCGCGCGCATCCGCGACACCGGGCAGCCGCTCTCGAAGGCGGTGATGCCGAGCGTGTGGCGGAGCGCCGCGCTGCTGACCGCCTGCGCCGGCCTCGCGATCGCCACCGCCGGCACCGGAGTGCTCCACGCGGCGGTCGCGGCGGTCGCATGCGTCGGCGCGATCGCCGGGGTGGTGCTCTTCACGCGACTTCAGATCCGCGCGCAGGGCTTCGCGCCGCACGCGGTGACCCACGGGCCGCTGCGCGACGCCATCTTCTCACTGGCCCGGCGCGCGAACGTCAGGCTCCAGCAGCTCTACGTCGTGCCGATGTCGCGTCAGCGCATGGCCAATGCGTTCGCCATGCGCGGAAACGTCGTGCTGCTCACGGACTATCTGCTCCGCCACCTCGGGCGCCGCGAGGTGGACGCCGTGATGGCGCACGAGATCGCCCACCTCCGGCGCCGCCATCTGGCGTGGCTCGGGCTCTGCGCGATCGGGACGTACGCGATCACGTACGGTGCGCTCCTGTATCTCCGTCCATCGCTGGCGATGCCGGCGGCGCTGCTGGCGGCGCCGCTCGCGATGGTCGCCCTCGCGCGGGCCTTCGAGTATCAGGCAGACGCGGGCGCCGTCGACCTGTGCGGCGATCCCGAGGCGCTGATCACGGGCCTCGCGCGCCTGAACCGCCTGAATCACGTTCCGCTCGAATGGCGCGGCCCCAGCACGCGCCTGCTCACCCATCCGTCCACCGTTCGCCGCGCGATGGCGATCGGCCGGCGCGAGGGAATCGCGCCGGAGCGCGTGGAGGCGCTGGTGCGCGCCGAGGGCGAGCCGGCCGAGCCGTACCCGCTGCCCGAATCGGCCAGGGCCTCCGGCAAGGTGTTCTCGACGACGTTCAAACAGGGGGCGGCGGCGGGCATCATGCTGCGCGTCGTCGCGCTGGGCGTGATCGCGCCCGCGATCGTGGTGGGGGTGGCGCGCGCGCTCGGAATCGAATCGCACGGCGTCGTGTTCGCGATCGCCACCCTGGCGTCGGTCGCGGCCGCGATCGCCGGCTGGAACGCGCTCGCCACCCGCCCCTACCGCGCGTTGCGCGGGCGGCTGCTCGCGCGGCTCGAGGCCAATGGCGCGGGCGCCGGCGACGGCGTCTTCGTCGGGCTCGCGCCCGGGGATTCGCCGAACGTCTACGAGGGATTCTCGGACTGGGACGTGGGCACGCTCGTGCTGCGTGACGACCGGCTGTGCTACGTGGGCGAAGAGGCGCGGTTCGCGCTGCGCCGCGACCAGGTGATCGCCGTGGAGTCCGTCGCCGGCACGCCGGGCTGGATTCGCGCGCCGCGCGCGCGCGTGGCGTGGCGCGACGCCGCGAGCGGCCGCGAGGGATGCTTCACCCTGCGCGCGGCGGACGCCCGCACCGTCGCGGCCGCGAAGCGCGAGACCCCGCGGCTGATCGCGGCGATCGAGACGTGGCGACGGAGCGGAGCGGCGCTCGCTCGCGCCGCCGAGCCGCTGCGCGCGCTCTCGCCCCCCGCGATCGGAGAAGTCACGAGCCTCTCGCCGCGCGCCATCGCCCATCCGCGCACGCTCGCGCTCTCGTTCGTGATGCTCGGCGTGCTGTCCGCCTGCGTCGCGGCGCTGCTCGGCCTGCCGCTCGGCGCCGGCCGCGGCCCCGGATTTCTCGACGTGCTGGGCGCCGCGTTCATCACATCGATCGTGCAGCGCATTCCGTTCTGGAGCCATCGCGATCGGGTCGCTGCCCACTCCGCGGCCGACGAAGACCGCGGGCGGCGCGCGGCTTAGAATCGCGCGACTTCGAAGAACGCCTGCCTCACACCGCGAGCGCGAGCTGCTCCGGCTCGGGCGGCGGCTCGAGCCGGACCGCGCGGCGGTCCGCGATTCCCTGGCGCGCCTTGAGCGCGCTCACCGCCTGCGT
This sequence comes from Candidatus Eiseniibacteriota bacterium, assembly GCA_041483195.1. Lineage (GTDB taxonomy): Bacteria > Eisenbacteria > RBG-16-71-46 > RBG-16-71-46 > RBG-16-71-46 > WS-2. Next base: position 10,121 of record JBGPFC010000028.1, on the reverse strand, counting down.
GAGCGGCGCTGCATCGTCGCGCCTGAGATACGAGCCGTGCGCGAACAGCCGTTCGTAGAGCGGCAGCTGCTCGGGCCAGTCGCGCGCGAGCGTCTCGATGAAATGTTCGCGCGTCCCGGGCCTCAGGTTGACCGGGGTCGCCCAGAGAAACGTGGCGCCCGCTTCGCGCGCGGCGCGCACCACGTCGCGCAGCAGCTCGGGTCGATCGCTGAGCCCGGGCAGCAGCGGCGCCATCGCGACGCCCGCACGGATCCCGGCGTCCACCAGCAGGCGGAGCGCGCGCAGCCGCTGGCGCGGGGGCGGGGTGCCGGGCTCGGTCGTGCGCCACACTCGATCGTCGAGGGTCGGCACCGAGAAGTTGATCGAGACCGCGGCGCGGCGCGACGCCTCCTGCAGCACGTCGATGTCGCGCACCACGAGCGGCGAGCGCGTGATGAGATCGAACGGATTGCGCGCGCCCGCGAGCAGCGCGAGGCAGGCGCGCGTCAGGCGATAGCGCCCCTCGGCGGGCTGGTAGGGATCGGTCGCGGCGCCGACCACCACGCCCTCGCGCCGCCAGCTCTCGCGCGCGAGCTCGGCGCGCAGCACCTCGGGCATGTTGATCTTCACGCGGATGCTGGTTCCGTAGCGTTCGTCGGACGGGCGATCGGCGCGGCGCTCGAATGCGCGCACGTAGCAGAAGGTGCAGCGGTGCGCGCAGCCCATGTAGGGATTGAGCGACCAGTTGAAGTCCATCCCGGTCACCCGGTTCAGCGCCGCCCGGCAGGGCTCTTCGCGGTAGCTCGCGCGCATGGGGCAATATTGGCGCAATCCGCGCCGGTGCACAAGTGTGCAGCTTTGGCTTCACGGGCGCCCGGCGCCGAATCGAAGCGCCCGCGAGGGCTCGGGGCGCCGCCCGCGTTACTCCTCGACCGGCAGCCCCGCCTCCACCCAGCCGCGGATGCCGCCGTCCATCGACACCGCGTTGGTGTAGCCCATGCGCTGGAGGTTTTCGCACACCAGCGCGCTGCGAAATCCGCCCCCGCAGTAGCACACGATGGGAGCCGCCTTTTCGGCGATCGTGGTCTCGATGTCGCGCTCGATCACGCCCTTGCCCAGGTGGATCGCGCCGGGAATCCGGCCGGCCGCCCACTCGAGGTCTTCCCGCACGTCAACCAGGATCCACGGCTCGCCGGCCTCGGCGCGGCGGCGATACTCGTCGATCGTGAACTGTCGAACGCGGGCCTTCGCGTCGTTGACGAGCGCGAGGAAACCTGGCGAATGATGGTGGGTCATCGTGCGCTCAGCTCGTCACCGACGCGCGCCGCAACGGGCGCCGCAGGCGCAACGCCCGGCTCGCGGTACTCGCGGATCACGCGGTAGAGCGCGTCGCGCTGCACCGGCAGCTTGCCCGCCTCGCGGATGGCATGAACCATCGCGGCCTCCGCCATTCCGACCGGGCTCTTCGCGAGCGCGGCGTGCGCGATCTTCTCGACGCCGATGGTCCCGTCCATGTCGCTCGCGCCGAAGTTGAGCGCGATGCTCGCGGTGTCCTGGCCGAGCATCACCCAGTAGCTCTTCACGTGTGGGACGTTGTCGAACATGAGCCGCGAGATCGCGATGGTCTTGAGGTCTTCGATCGCCGAGGCCTGGCGGCGCACCAGGCCGGTGACGCCGGGCTGGAACGCGAGCGGGATGAATGCGAAGAAGCCCGGAGATCGGTCCTCGAGCTCGCGCAGCATGATCATGTGCTGCACCCGCTCGGCGTGCGTCTCGATGTGCCCGTAGAGCAGCGTCGCGTTCGAGGGAATGCCGAGGCGATGCGCGACCTCGTGGATCTCGAGCCAGCGCTTCGCGCCGATCTTCTGGTGGAACAGCTCGCGGCGCACGCGCTCGCTGAACACCTCGGCGCCGCCGCCCGGGAGCGCGTCGAGCCCCGCCTCGCGCAGCCGCTCCAGCACCCACTCGGCGGGCTGCTTCGTGAGCCGGCAGAAGAAGTCGATCTCGACGGCGGTGTACGCCTTCACGCTGAGCGAGGGCTTCGCCTCCTTCACCCAGCGCACGATGTTCAGATAATCGTCGAAGCGCCACTTGTTGTGGAGGCCGCCCACGATGTGGATCTCGGTGATCTCGGGATCGACGTGGGCGAGGATCTGCTCCTTCGTCATCGTGTACGCGCCCTCGGCCCCTGGCTTCTTCGCGTAGTCGCAGAAGCGGCACGCGAGCACGCACACGTTGGTGGGGTTCAGCTGGCGGTTGACCGTGAAGTAGACCCGGTCGCCATGACGGTCGCGGGCCACGGCATTCGCGAGCCGGCCCAGCTCCAGAACCGGGGCCTCGAACAGCCGGACCCCGTCCTCCTGGCTCAGCCGGCCGCCCCGGAGCAGGGCGTCCCGGGCGCCGCTCACGATCGGATCGCGCGGGGTGAGCTCGGCGAGGAAACGGCTTGAAACGGGTTTCATCAGGGTCCTTTCGGGTCCGGAGCGCGCGCAGTATAACGGCTGGCCCCATGGGGGTCGAGCGCAGGCCACCCGCGGCGATGGGCCTCGCCCCGGACCGCCGCTGGAGCGTCCGGGACGCGCCATCTCGCGGCCGGGCCGGGGGCCGTGCGGCATGCATGGCTCGATTTTTCGGCGGCAAAACCGGCGACGGTCGAGTATCATCTTCGGGCCGCTTTCCCGACGACTTCGACCCCCCGCTCCGAGGATGCATCATGCGCAGCACCATCGTCCGGGTCTCCGTGCTCGTCTCATTGGTCGGCGGCACGAGCCTCGCGCTCGCCCTGTCCGAGGGCCCGGTCGCGACGCGGACCGGCGCGTGGAAGGTGCAGAACAAGGCCGCCGAGCCCAACTGCACGGTGTGCCACACCGCGGACTTGAGCGGGGTCCCCCCCGGCATCAACGATCCGAGCGGCATGCTGCGCATCCTCGACGTGCCGACGAATTACATTCCGGGAAACACCTACACGCTCCGCGTGCACATCGAGCACACGTGGAGTCCTTACCCGCCGCTTGCCCCTCCCGACGACTCGGTGCGCTGGGGCTTCCAGATGCAGGCGGTGCAGGCCTCGACCGGCGACAGCGCCGGCTGGTGGGTGCTCGGCGCGAACGCCCCGCCCGACACATTCAGGATCGTGAGGACCGCGCCCACCAGCGTGTACAAGAACCGGCGATACATCGAGCACACGCGATACATGCCGTTCACGTCGGACCCGTTCGAGATTCATTCGGCAAACCACCATGGCCAGGCGGGACCCATCGAGTGGCACGTCCAGTGGCACTCGCCACCGGGTGACAGCGGCAAGATCTACTTCTTCGCCGCCAGCAACTCCGCGAACGGCGACCTCGCCTCGGTCGGCAGCGGGGATTTCATCTTCACCACCGCGGAGAGCACCACCGCCGGCAGCAACGTGGATGTGCCGCCCCACCCCTCGCCGCTCGTGCTGCGCACCGCGCTCGAGCCGCCGTATCCGAATCCGATGGTCAAGTGCACCGACCTGTCCTTCACGATCGAGCGCGATGGCGTCGTGGACATCTCCGTGTTCGACATCCAGGGACGCAAGGTGCGCGCGGTGCTCCACGAGTTCCGCGTGGCGGGAACCCACGCCTCGTACTGGGATGGCAAGGGCGAGAACCGTGCACGCCTCAAGGACGGTCTCTACTTCATCCGGCTCACCGATCCCGCCGGCAGGGCGGTCTCGCGCAAGGTCACGCTCACGCATTGAATCGGGCATCCGCATCGCCCCTTGCAACACGAAAGCCCGGCGCTTGCGCGTCGGGCTTCGTGCTTTGGTCCTCGCCCGGTCAGGGAGGACCGCGGGGTACGAGCCCCGCCCGGTCAGGCTGCTCCGCTCAGAGGTTGAAGTAGTAGGACACCTTCGCGAGGAAGATGTTGTCCGGCTGCACGGTCACGAGCCGGTCGAACGAGCGTCCGACCGCGAAATCGCCGAAGTGCTGCGCGAGCTCGTTGCGGTCCTGGGTCCACACCAGGAAGAACGTGGAGCCCGGCCGGTACTCCCAGCGAATCACGGCGTTTCCGCGCAGCGACTTGAAGTTGAAGTCGGGGTGGCCGCCGAATCCCCAGTCGGGATTGCTCACCTCGAACGCCGGCGCCGGGCCCGGTCCGTCGGGATCGAGCATGCCGGTCGCCTTGTCGTAGGTCCCGCCCGCCGCGAGGTAGTGCGCGAAGTCGTAGCTGCGCGCGTGCCGCAGCTCCTTGAAGTCGCCGTAGTCGCCGGTCGAGATCAGCGGCTGCCCGTAGAACTGGAAGCTCAGCGTCGGGGTGAACGCCCAGTTGAGACGTACGCTCGCGGAGAGCGTGCGCTGGTCCAGCGTGCTGAACACGTAACGCGTCCCGTAGGTGGCGCCCGCCAGCGGATCGGCGAAAGCTCCGATGTACTGGGCGTCCTCGTGAACGCGCGTCCACTCCGGCCCCACGCGCAGCAGCAGGTTCGAGACCGGCTTCCACTCGATGCCGGGGTTGATCCACGTATTCCACGAGCCCGACGTCTGCGTGTAGCTGTCGGTCTCGAGGAAGTAGAACAGCTTGTGGCTGCCGTCGGTGTCGAAGTACATGTAGTACTCGGTGCCGGGCTGGTTGATGGTGAGGGGTCCGCCGCGGGTGCTCCGGTCGCTCACGCTCTGCGGGTTGTACGACAGCTTGTAGTTCCAGCTGTAGTTGTTCGCGAACTCGGTCGAGCCGCCGCCCCACACGCCGCCCCAGGTCCGATCCCCGGCGAAGTTGTAGCTCGCGAACACCGCGGCCAGCACGTTCTGGTACTTGCGAAGCCGGGTCGGGGTGGTCCACTTGTAGCCGCCCCCGACGTGGCTGTTGATGACGTCTGCGCGCCGCATGTAGCCCATGTCGTTCACGTCGAACTTCGGATCCATGAATCCCACCGCCGCGTTGCAGATCACGTTCCCCTTCTGCTTGTTCAGCCAGTAGCGGCTGCCGAAGCCCGTGAGCGACGTCGCGTTGGGATCCACGCTCAGCTTGCCGGCGTCGGGCCGCTGGAAATAGTGCAGGCGATCCTGCTGGATGCCCGAGATCTCCGCCTTCGTCCCCGCGATGCGGGACATCGCGGACCACCCGGAGATCACCCAGGTCTGGTCGTGATCGAGGAAGGTCCAGCCATCCATCGCCGTCATCAACGCCTGGCGGTTGAGCTGGTCGGTCAGCAACGGATCCCGGAACATGCGCGCGGTGAGCGTGGTCATCACGCCGACGCCCCGCCGCCCGTCGCCGAACTCCTTCAGCCCGCGCCCCACGCCGTAGTAGGTGAGCGGCTCGATCTCCTGATCGGAGTGCACGCCGCCCACGTCGATCCGGGCTTGCTCGCGCGCGGTCAGCGCGCTGAGCGTTCCGAAGTTCACGCTCGGCGAGAGCTTGCCGGTGAGCTTGGCCGCGCCGATGATGCTGGTGCCGATCGGCGCGTTCACGAAGTCCGCGTTCGAGTTGACGCTGCCCTCCGGCGAGCGCCCGATGCGGCGCGAGTAGAAGAACGTGGGCTCCGGCCAGTTGAAGCCCCAGTAGTCGTTCGCCCCCTGGTTGCCGCAATTGAACGCCGACGAGTTCTCGACGAAGAACGGCCGCTTCTCCTGGAAGTAGGTCTCGACGTTGCCGAGGTTGACGGTCGCGGGATCCACCTCGACCTGTCCGAAGTCGGGGTTCACCGTGGCGTTGAGCGTGAGCTTGCTGCCCACGCCCATGCGCAGATCCGTGCCGCCCTCCGGCTTGTACTCCGAGCCGTCGTTGAACGGATCGTGCGGGGCGTGGCGCAGGAACTCGCCCTTGGTCGTGAGGTAGGGCATCAGCTCGATCGAGCGGCCGGGATGGACGTTCTCCATGCCCGAGATCACCGGCCAGCGCGAGACGAACCCGCTCTCCTTCTTGGGCTGGAACACCAGGAAGTCTTCTTCGTTGCGGCGCGGGATCACGCGCCGGAAGTTGATGCCCCACTCGAAGTGGCTGGTCTTCGCGAAGCGGAGCTGCGAGAAGGGAATCTTCATCTCGCAGGTCCAGCCCAGCGAGTCGCGGCGCGCCTTCGCCTCCCACACCCCGTCCCACGAGCTGTCCTCCCAGCCGTCGTTTGAGAGCGTCCCGTCGAACAGCGTGCCCGACACGTTGACGAGGAAGTAGTAGCCGGTGCGCTTGTCGTGGTAGGGATCGAGGTAGATCGCGAAACGGTCCGCCGCGATGCTCACGTCGCGCCGGCTCAGACGCGCGACGATCGAATCGGGCGCGGTGTCGAACATGCGGGCGCCCACGTAGAGCGCCTCGTCGTCGTACGCCACCCGCACCTCGGTGCGCTGGCTCGCGGGCGCGCCCTCCTCGGGATCGCTCTGCCGGAACCAGTCGGCGAGCGCGGCGCTCCGCCACACCGCTTCGGTGAGTGCGCCGTCGACGACGACCGATGAGGTCGCGCGCACGGCCGGCACCGGGTGCTGAGTCGCAGCCAGATTGTCGTTGCCTGCCGCGGTCACGGACGCGGCGGCGAGCAGCATGATCGGAAGCGTGGCAAGGGACATCGGGGGTCTCCTCCGGTCGACGCGCATGTAGATTGCGACGCCATTAGACCCGGGGACAGCGCAAAGGGTTGGAAGCGGAGTTCGAGACGCCGAGCGCGCGGGCGCGTGCCACGGGCGCGTGCTCTGAACAAAGGCTGGACGCCGGCGCGTCAGTCCCCGGCGCGGCCGAACATGCGAATGAACTCGGGATCGTCGTGCAGGTTCGCGAGGTCGGGATCGTAACGCGGCCAGTCCGCGACGTAGGTCGGGATCTGCCGCACGCCCTCCTTGAGCTCGTCGATCGCGCGTTGTACGAGGCCGGCGCGCGCGAACGCGCACGCAGCGTTGTAGCGGATGCGGCCGTCGTCGGGCGCCATCTCGATCGTGCGCTCGGCCTGCTCGATTCCGGCGTCGCGCTCGCCGAGCTGGATCAGCATGCCGGCCAGGACCGACCGAGCGTGCGCGTTTTCCGGGTGGCGTCGCACCAGCTCGAGCGTCCGCTCGCGGCACTGGCGATTCGCGCGATCGGAGTCCTCCTCGCGGCCCAGCATGCTGTAGCAGTTCGCGAGGAAGCTGAGCGCCTGGTAATCGTCCGGCTGGCGCTCGACGACGCGCTCGAGCAGGCTCAGCGCGCGCTCCGGCTTCCCGATCGACATGTAGCTCCACGCCGCCCACTGCATCGCCTCCGCGTGATTCGCATCGATCGCCATCACGCGGTCGATCTCGACGAGCAACTGGTCGGGCTGCCCGCGCAGGCGATACACCATCGCCAGCACCAGGTGCCCCTCCAGCAGATCGGGCTCGAGCCGGAGCGCGCGTTTCGCGCAGGCCTCGGCCTCGTCCGCGACCTCGAGCCCCGCGTACCACGTCAGCCCGCGGCGGGCGTAGACCTCGCCGAGCGCCGCGTGCGCCAGCGCGAAGTTCGAATCCAGCTCGAGCGCCCGCTTGAGCAGCTCCTCGGCGGAGACGCTGGCCTCGCGCGATCGCCGCTCCCCGAGCTCGAGCGCGCGGAGGTAGAACCCGTACGCCTCCGCGCTGCGGGTCGGGGCGCGGTCCAGCATCTCGCGCTCGCCGGGCCGCAGCGCGACCTGCAGCGCCTCGACGATGCGCTTCGAGACCTCGGCCTGCACCTCGAACAGGTCCTCGATGGTGCGGTCGAAGCGCTCGGCCCACAGCGTATGACCGTCGGCGGCACGCACCAGCTGGGTGCTGATGCGCGCGCGATTCCCCGCGCGCCGCACGCTGCCGGGCAGCACGAACTCCACCCCCAGCTCGCGCGCCAGCGTGCGCGGCGGGACCTGCCGATCGCGGTAGGCCACGACCTCGGCGCGCGATGCGACCTGCAGGCCGCCGAGGCGCGTGAGATCCACGATCAGATCCTCCGCGAGCCCGGCCGCGAGGAACGCGTCGTCGGCATCTGCGCTCATCACCTCGAACGGGAGCACCGCGAGGCGCGGGGTCGCGGGCGCGGACGGCGGAGCGGAGGCGTCCACCGGAGCGCGGCACACCTCGCAGTTCGTGAGGTCCGAGATCAGCTCCTCGGCGCGCGCGTAGCGGTGCGCCGGGTCCTTGCGCAGCAGCTTCATCACGATGAAGTCGAGATCGGGACCGACGCCGCTGCGCAGCGCGCCGGGCGCCGACGGCTGCTGGTTCAGGATCGCGTGCATCAGCGCCTCGAACCCCGCGCCCTCGAACGGCAGCTTCCCGGTCAGCGACTGGTAGAGCATGACGCCCAGCGACCACAGGTCGCTCCGATTGTCGGGGGGCTGGCCCTTCCACTGCTCGGGACTCATCGTGAACGGCGTGCCGAGCGACGCGCCGGTCGACGTGAGTCGCGGCGAGCCCTTCACGCTCGCGATCCCGAAGTCGAGCACCTTCGCCCCGCGCGCGGTGAGCACCACGTTCGACGGCTTGAGGTCGCGATGCACGATCCCGAGCGCGTGCACCTCCGCCAGCGCGTCCGCGATCTGGATGGTCATAGCGATCGCATCGTCCACAGCGAGCGGGCCCGACGCGAGCCGCTCCTCGAGCGTGTCGCCCTCGACGCGCTGCATGACGATGTAGGGACGCCCGTCGGCGAGCCCCGCCTCGTAGACGGTGACCACGCCCGGATGATCCACGCTCGCGGCCGCCTGCGCCTCGCGCAGCAGCCGGTCCACCGCCTCGGGATCCTTGGCGAGATGGCGCGGCAGCAGCTTGACCGCGACCTTGCGCGGCAATTGCGTGTCCTCGGCGAGCCACACCTCGCCCATCGCGCCCTGGCCGAGCTGCTCGATCAGGCGGTAGTGGGAGACGGTCTCGTGCTGGCGGATCGGCGCGCTCATGGAACCCAAAGACTACCCGCGCGGGCGATTCGCGGCCAGCGCGCGGCTCGGATCTCGCAGCCCCCCAGCCTGTGCTTCGCCGCGCCGGCCCCGGGATAACGCTCACACAGTGCAGGCGTCAGATGCCGCTCATCTGTAACGGCGCTTCAACTCTCCCCATGACGTGTGCCTTACCGCGGTGGTCGTATCGGCGCAGAAGACAACCTTGAAAATCAAATCAATCATCGGCGGACGCGGCTGCGCCGGGCCGACAGTCGAGCAATCCCAGATCGGACTCGTGGTCCATGCACGGCCCTCCGGATAGCCATTCGTCGAATCGGCCAGAAGCGCAATCCCGTCGTCGCAGGAATAATCCTTGACCGCAAAGAAGTATAGCCCCCTTCGAGGCAACACCAGAGCGGGATCGAGGGCGAAGTCAATCCGAACGGGATGGACACCATCGTCATATTGTTCGGGCAGGACGACAGGCCCTGTCTGAAGGACTGGGTAGTTCGGAAATCCCATGGAGTCGACCCCGGTGACATAGAGAATGACATACGGATAATAGGATCGCTGTAAGGGGTAGCGCCACACACTTATCGATTGAATGATAGTGTCTGGAGCATAGAACGTCTGGCCGATCGCCCGCCCGAAGAACTCTGCCTCGGCCGTTTGAGCATGAGTGGAGTCGTGCCCGGCAAGCGTCTCATTGCAGGGGGCGGCCTGTGCCGGACCAAGCCATAACCCAAGCGTCGGAATCGCAATCAGGATCGCGAGGGCTAGGAACTGACTCCCCCACCGCCACACTCCGACTCCTACCGTGCGATGAGCCACTTTCCAGACCTTGTCAGGGCCTCGATCTGCACCCGGTACAGGTAGACGCCCGATGCCACCCTTGCGCCAGAGGCTGTCACCCCCCGCCACACCAGCGCTGAACCGCTCCGCCCGCGGATTCGTGCAAGCCTTCGTCCCGCCACGTCGAACACGGTCAACGTGGCGTCGGAGGTGCCCAGCGCCGGCGTGGTCACCGCGAAAATCCCCGTGCGCGAGTCCGCCTTGATGGACCATTCCGCCTGCTCCTGAACCGGCCGCCCCGCGCGTGATGGGCCGGCGTACGGAACTACCGTGATTCTCGCGATGATTGCATCCACTCCGCCGCTCGGCGTCGTAACGACCAACTTCACGTTGAAGGTCGCCCCGACCGAGTCCGTCGGGTACCACGACAGGGTGCGAGTCGTGGGCGTGAAACTCATGCCGTCATGCAGGAAATACGCGGCATAGGTCAGAGCGTCGCTCTCTGGGTCGCTGGCGGAAACCACCACGTTGTTCGTGT